>DATIOD010000001.1:0-2005 GCA_035473635.1 Gaiellaceae bacterium
GCGGACGCACTCGTGTTCCTCGTCCCCGCGGCGATCGCGCACCTCTACGCGGCGCTCGCGGCGAGCGGGCTCGCTGCGTTCGACAGCTACGGCACTGCGGCCGCCGGCTACGCGCTCGGGAGCATCCTCGGGCTGGCCGTGATCCTCTGGCGGGTCGACGAGGACGGGATTGTCGCGTGCGCCTGGGGGCCGCTCGTGAACGGGGTCGTGACGCTCTCGGTGCCGCTGATCGGGCTGGCGCTGCGCGCCGATTGGGGACGCCGCGTCGCGGTCGACATCGGTGCCCGCTTTGCCGAGTTGGCGCGCGCTACGGCGCTGCCGATCGTGCTTCAGGCGTTCTTCGTCGTCTGCCTTCGCTTCGTCAGCGGCCTCGGGACGGGCTCGGTGACGAGCTTCACCTACGCGTACTTCGTCGCGGCGGCGCTCGTCGCTGTGACAGCGTCGTCGCTCGGCCTGGTCTCGAGCGTGCCGCTCACGCGCGCCTCGCTCTCGGACGAGCGCGCGTCGCGCCACGTCGTCAGCACGTCGCTGGTCTCGTTCGCGGCCGTCGCGGCTGCGGCAGGCGTCTTCGCCCTCGTCGGCGAGCGCATCGTCCACGCGGCGCTCGGATCGCATTACGAAGGCGCTGCCGGTGATGAGATCGGCCGCCTGATCGTGCTGCTCGGCCCGTGGATGGCGGTGTCGATCGGCGTCACGATCACGTTCCCGATGCTCTTCGTCGCCAACAAGGCCCGGCGCCTCCCGCTGCTCGCGATCGGCGCGCTGCTTCTCGATGTCGTGCTGACGTGGACCGCAGTCGACGCGTTCGAGCTGGACGGCGCGGCCCTGGCGCTGACGGTCTCGACGCTCGTCGTGCTCGCCGTCCTGCTCGTGCTGCTCTCGCCGCGCGTGCTGGCCGAGAGCGGCCGGCGGCTCGCACTGGGAGCGGCGGCGATCGGCGCACTCGCGCTCGTCTCCTTCGCCGTGCCCGCCCGGGTGCTGCCGGACACAGCCGCCGCCGTCGTCGGCGTCGCGGCCTTCGCGGCGCTGCTCGTCGCCGTCCGCGACCGCGGCCTGCAGCAGGCGTGGAGCTACCTGAGAACGCTGGACTAGACTCCCCGCGTGCTGCGCGACCTCGTGAAGCGGGCGCTCGGCGCCGCAGGGCGGACGGGGGTCGGCAAGAACCTCGTCAACGCCGCCGTCCAGGCGGATCCCGGCCTGAAGCGATACCCGAGCGTGGAACGGTGGCCGGAGTCGCTCGACGGCTTTGAGGATCTCGCGTTCCTCTTCTCCTCGAACCAGCTCAGCCACGGGATCGCGTCGCTCCAGCTCGACGAGGCGGCGCTGCTCTACCGGCTCGCGAAGCGCGCGGCTCCGGGCGCAGCGATCGCCGAGATCGGCCGCTTCAAGGGCGGCACGACACTGATGCTCGCGAGCGCGCTCCCCGACGGTGCGGAGCTCTGGTCGTACGACCTCCACGTCGCGCTCCGCGCCGACATGAGCGGGCCGCGGCTGGACGCCGAGCTGCGCACGGCGCTCGACCGCTACGGCCTCTCGGACCGTGTCCACCTCGTCGTCGGCGACTCCCGGACAGCCGAGCCGCCACCGCGTCCGTGCGCGCTCGTCTTCGTCGACGGCGACCACACCTACGAGGGCGCGCGCGCCGACTACGAGCGCTGGCGCGAGCTGGTTGCGCCGGGCGGCGACATGCTCTTTCACGATGCCGTCGACGTCGGCGGCTACGGGAACCACTGCCCGGGGATCGCGCGGCTCGTGGAGGAGATCGAGCGTGACGACGCCGGCCTCGAGAGGCGGCCGAACGCCGGCTCGATCGCACACTTCACGCGCCGCTCGTGATGCGGCTCGTCGCGGTCGTCCTCTCGTACAACGGGCGTGACGACACACTGGCGGCGCTCGAGTCGCTGCGCGGGATCGACACCGTCGTGGTTGACAACGGCTCGGACGACGGCTCGGCCGCCGCGGTCGCGGACCGCTTCCCCGAGGTCGAGCTCGTGTGTGCGGGCGT
>DATIOD010000002.1:0-7677 GCA_035473635.1 Gaiellaceae bacterium
GGCCTGCGTGGACCGCGTAGTAGAGGAACACCGAGTGCATCGCCTCGCGAACGCGATCGTTCCCGCGAAACGAGAAGCTCAAGTTCGAGATGCCGCCCGACGTGCGCGACCCCGGGCAGCGCTCCTTGATGCGCGGCAGGCTGTCGATGAAGGCGCGGGCGTAGTCGTCGTGCTCGGGGATCCCGGTCGCGACGGCGAGCACGTTCGGGTCGAAGACGATGTCCTCGGGCGGGAACCCGAGACGGTCGACCAGCAGGTCGTAGGCGCGGCCGCAGATCGCGACGCGCCGGTCGGCGTCGGCGGCCTGGCCTTGCTCGTCGAACGCCATCACGATCACGCCGGCGCCGTAGTCGCGGACGCGGGCCGCCTCGCGCAGGAACTCCTCCTCGCCCTCCTTCAGTGAGAGCGAGTTGACGATCCCCTTGCCCTGCAGGCACTGGAGGCCGGCCTCGAGCACCGACCACTTCGAGCTGTCGACCATGATCGGCAGGCGGGCGACCTCGGGCTCGGTCGCGATCACGTTCAGGAACGTCCGCATCGCCGCCTCGCCCTCGAGCAGGTCGGCGTCCATGTTCACGTCGAGCAGGTTCGCCCCGCCCCGCACCTGCTCGAGCGCGACGTCGACCGCCGCGCCGAAGTCGCCGCCCTCGACCAGGCGCCGGAACCGCGCGGAGCCGGTGACGTTCGTGCGCTCGCCGATCATCACGAAGCCGGTGTCGGGCCCGATCTCGAAGGTCTCGAGGCCGCTGAAGATCGGACGGCCGCTCCTCGGCGGAGGGACGCGCGGAGCGAGACCGTGCACCGCCGCGGCGATCGCGCGCGTGTGCTCGGGCGTCGAGCCGCAGCACGAGCCGGCAACGTTGACGAATCCCTCCTGGGCAAACTCGCGCAGCAGCGACGACGTGACGTCCGGCGTCTCGTCGTAGCCGCCGAACGCGTTCGGGAGGCCCGCGTTCGGATGGCACGACGTCAGGCACGACGCGACGCGGGCGAGATCGGCCATGTAGGGGCGCATCTCGTGCGCACCGAGCGAGCAGTTCACCCCGACGATCAGCGGGTCGGCGTGCTCGACCGCCGTCCAGAAGGCCTCGATCGTCTGGCCGCTCAGCGTCCGGCCCGACAAGTCGACGATCGTGGCGCTGATCCAGAGCGGCAGTTGCGGCGCGGCCGAGCGCGCGGCGACGATCGCGGCCTTGGCGTTGAGGGTGTCGAAGATCGTCTCGATCAGGAGCAGGTCGACGCCGCCGTCCGCGAGCCCGCGGATCTGCTCGGCGTACGACTCGACCACCTGGTCGAACGTGTGCGTGCGGAAGCCCGGCTCGTCCACGCGCGGGCTCAGCGACAGCGTGATGTTGAGCGGCCCCACCGACCCTGCGACGTATCCGCCCTGCGCGTCGGCCACCTCGCGGGCGATGCGTGCGCCGGCGACGTTCATGTCGTAGACCGCCTCCTCGAGACCGTAGTCGGCCTGCCCGATCGACGTGGCGGTGAAGGTGTTCGTCGTCGTGATGTCGCAGCCGGCGGCGAAGTACGACTCGTGCACGGCGCGCACCACATCTGGGCGCGCGAGATTGAGGACATCTGGGTCGTTCAGCAGATCGCGCGGGTGTGAGGCGAACCGCTCGCCACGGAAATCCACCTCGGTGAGACCGCTGTTCTGGAGGAGCACGCCCCAGGCACCGTCGAGCACGAGGATGCGCTCCTCGGCGAGTCTGCGGATGTCGGCTGCGACGGTCCCGGTCATAGCTCTTTAGGCGTTTGGTGACCCGGTCGCCAAGCTGCTCGTCAAAGCTGTCCGGGTAGTCGGATTCTAGCCGAGGCTCATCCGGAGAACACCACCCATTCGGCGTGCTCGACCGCCTCGCCACGCCCCGGCGGCTCGAGCAGGGCCTGCAGGTCGTCCTCGACGTCCGGGATCCCGCTCGCGCCATAGAGCTCGGCCGTCCGCTCGTGGTCGTAGTCGGTGCGCCTGAGCTCGACCTCCGGGCCGAGGAGCGCCCAGCGGGCGCCGCGCTCGCCTTCGTACGGCCGGCCGACGCTGCCCGGGCTGAGCAGCCGGACGTCGCCCACCAGCCGGTCGTACGAGACGTGGATGTGCGCCGTCACGACGACGCGCTCGGGCACCCCCACCATGAACTCGGCGACGCGCTCCTGCGGCGTGCGCTCGGTCACGCACTCCTCGTCGCTCCGCGGCGAGCCGTGGACGAAGCGCGTCGGGCCGAGCCCGTGGACCTCCACGACGACCGCCGCCTCAAAGCTGTTGACGAGCCGCGTCGCCTCCGCGTCGTGCTGCTCCGCCATCCACGTGCTGCGGAGCGAGTCGGCGGTGCCGACCATGCGATCGGCGTTGCCGCGCACGAAGCGCGCGGGCAGCTCGAGCGCGCGCACGACGGCGAGGGTCTCGTTCGGCAGCGGCCCCCACGTGAGGTCACCGCAGAAGACGATCAGGTCGACGCCCTCCCCTGCGACCTCGGCGAGCACCGCCTCGAGAGCCGGCGCATTCCCGTGGACGTCGGCGAGCGCGGCGACGCGCACAGGATCTACGAGCGTCCGGCGACCGCGAGCTGGTTCTCGGCGTGGCGGATCCGCTGCTCGACCTGCCAGCGGTCGGCCGTCGAGTCGCCGCTCTCGATCGCCTCGAGCTCGCGCTGGGCGGCCTCGAGCTGCTCGCGCGCCCGGGCGTCGTCGATCTGCGACGCCTCGACCGCGTCGTCGACGAGCGCGATCGCGCGGTCGCGGAGCACCTGGAAGAAGCCGGGCCCGGTCGCGTACTCCTGCACGGTGCCGCCCTCGAGGTGGATGCGCGTCGAGCCCGCGCGCAGCGTCGCGATCAGCGGCGCGTGGCGCGCGAGCACGCCGATCTCGCCCGCCGCGCCCGGAACGATGATCATCTCGGCGTCGCCCTCGAACGCGGCCCCGTCCGGAGTCACGAGCGAGACCGAGAACGGCTTGCGGTCGGCCACGCCCCGTTTTACGCGGCCGCGGCCGAGAGCTGCTCGGCGCGCTCGACGGCGCCCTCGATCGGCCCGACCATGTAGAACGCCTGCTCCGGCAGCTCGTCGTGGCGGCCCTCGAGGATCTCGTCGAAGCCGCGGATCGTGTCCTCGAGCTTGACGTACTGGCCCGGCGTCCCCGTGAACTGCTCGGCGACGAAGTTCGGCTGCGAGAGGAAGCGCTGGATCTTGCGTGCGCGCGAAACCGTCAGCCGGTCCTCGTCCGAGAGCTCCTCGATCCCGAGGATGGCGATGATGTCCTGCAGGTCCTTGTAGCGCTGCAGCACCTCCTGTACACGGGTCGCGACGCGGTAGTGGTCGGGCGAGACGATCCCCGGCTGGAGGGCGCGCGACGTCGAGTCGAGCGGGTCGACCGCGGGATAGATGCCCTGCTCGACGATCGCGCGCGAGAGCACGGTCGTGGCGTCGAGGTGCGCGAACGTGTTCGCGGGCGCCGGGTCGGTGAGGTCGTCGGCGGGCACGTAGATCGCCTGCACGGACGTGACGGCGCCCTTCGTGGTCGAGGTGATGCGCTCCTGCAGCTGCCCCATCTCGGTCGCGAGCGTCGGCTGGTAGCCGACCGCGCTCGGCATGCGGCCGAGCAGCGCCGACACCTCGGAGCCTGCCTGTACGAAGCGGAAGATGTTGTCGATGAAGAGCAGCACGTCCTGGCCCTGATCGCGGAAGTACTCCGCCATCGTCAGGCCGGAGAGGCCGACGCGGAGGCGCGCGCCCGGCGGCTCGTTCATTTGGCCGTAGCAGAGCGCGACCTTGTCGATCACCTCGGACTCGGTCATCTCGAGCAGGAGGTCGTTGCCCTCGCGCGTCCGCTCGCCGACGCCGCTGAACACCGAGACGCCGCCGTGCTCGCGCGCGATGTTGTGGATCAGCTCCTGGATCAGCACCGTCTTGCCGACGCCGGCGCCGCCGAAGAGGCCGATCTTGCCGCCGCGGACGTACGGGGCGATCAGGTCGATCACCTTGATCCCGGTCTCGAAGATCTCGATCTTCGGAGTCAGGTCCTGGAACGCCGGCGGGTCGCGGTGGATCGACCAGCGCTCGGTGCCGGCCGGCGGCGCTTCCTTCTCGTCCACCGGCTCGCCGAGCACGTTCCACAGACGCCCGAGCGTGATGTCACCGACGGGGACTGTGATCGGGCCGCCCGTGTCGAAGACGTCGGTGCCGCGCGCGATGCCGTCGGTCGCGTCCATCGCGACGGCGCGCACGCGGTCGTCGCCCAGGTGCTGCTGCACCTCGGCGATCAGCTCGGTTCCGTCGGCGCGCGGGATCCGCAGCGCGGAGTAGATCGCGGGCAGGGTGCCCGGGAAGACGGCGTCGACCACGACGCCCTTGATCTCGAGCAGCTTCCCGACGTTCTGGCCGTTCTTGTTCGCGTTCGTCGACACGTTCTAGAGCTCCTCGAGGCGCGTGACAGGCGGTGGCGCCCGGCGCAGGCCGCGCCCGAGGCGCGCCGCCAGGCGGGGCAGGCGCAGCCTAGCGGAACGCTCCTCGAATCCGCGCTTCCTCCGAAGCTCCGAGGCCGCGAGCGCAGCCGACACACGGTCGGCGTGATCGAGGCTTCAGACGTAGGAGCTGATGAACGACGGCTGCATGGTCGACTGACTCCCGGGGACGGGGGTCCGTTACGAATGATGCCTGTGCCGGGCCTGAAGGACGGTGCCAGGCACCGTGGTGCCTGGCACCGGGTCTAGGTGAGCGGGTGGCGGGTGTCGGCGACGACGCCGAGCACGATCAGGACGAAGCCGAGCGCGACGAGGACTGCCGACAGCGAGATCGAGTCGTGCTGCTCGTCGGGGGTCGCCCACCGCACCCAGCGGCGCAGCGAGAAGGCGCTCCACCCTTCGCCCTGCGGGCGGGCGGGCCCGCGGTTGCCGACGAAGAAGCCGCCGATCAGGAGCGCCGAGCCCGAGACGTACCACCCGACCGACAGCGCGCGCGAGGCGCTCGCGCCGAAGAGCAGCCCCAGCACCAGCGAGCAGACCGCCGTCCCGGCGGCGACCACGAAGAAGATGACGCCGATCCGCTGGAGCGCGTGGATCATCGTGCTATCCGCCCGCTCCGGCAGGGCGGCCGCACCGCTACGACGCGGTCTGTGCCGCGGCCTCGCTGGCTGGCTGGCTCGCGGGGCGGCCGCGCCGCATCTCCTCCTCGGACAGCGGCCAGCCCTCGAGCGGGTAGTGGCACTTCGCGAGGTGAGTGGCGGCCCCGCCTCTCGTGACGAGCGCCGGCTCCTCCACGTCGCAGTGCCCCTCGACGAACCGGGGGCAGCGCGGGTGGAAGCGACAGGCGGAGGGCGGGTTGATCGGGCTCGGGACGTCGCCCTCGAGCACGATCCGCTTGCGGTTCCGGCCCACTTCGGGGTCGGGCACCGGCACGGCGGAGAGGAGCGCGCCGGTGTACGGATGCTTCGGCTCCGCGTAGAGGTCGACCCGCTCGGCCTGCTCGACGACCTGGCCGAGGTACATCACCATCACGCGGTCGGAGATGTGGCGCACGACGTTCAAGTCGTGCGCGATGAAGATGTAGGTGAGGCCGAAGTCCCGCTGCAGGTCCTTGAGGAGGTTCAGGATCTGCGCCTGCACCGAGACGTCGAGCGCCGACACGGGCTCGTCGCAGACGATCAGCTTCGGATTGACCGCGAGCGCGCGCGCGACGCCGATGCGCTGCCGCTGGCCGCCCGAGAACTCGTGCGGGAAGCGGTTGTAGTGCTCCGGGTTCAGCCCGACGACCTGGAGCAGCTCCTGAACGCGGCGCTTGATCTCGGCTTCGGTGCCGAGCTTGTGCACCTGGAGCGCCTCGGCGACGATGAACCCGACGCGCTTGCGCGGGTTCAGCGACGCGTACGGGTCCTGGAAGATCATCATCATCTCGCGCCTGAACGGGCGCATCTCGGTGCGCGAGAGCCGCGTGATGTCGTGACCGCGGAAGCGAATCGAGCCGCCGGTGGGCTCGAGCAGCTTCATCACGCAGCGCGCCATCGTCGACTTGCCGCAACCGGACTCGCCGACGACGCCCAGCGTCTCGCCCTCCCGAACGGCGAACGAGACGCCGTCGACCGCCTTCACGGCGGCGACTTCCTTCTGGAACATGATCCCGCGCGTGATCGGGAAGTACTTCTGCAGGCTGTCGACGACGAGGAGCTCGTCGCCCTTCAGGTCGAGTTGCGCTTCGCCGTTCGGGTTCACCTCGACGGGGGCGGTCACGTCAGCTCGCTTCCGCCATCATGCCGGCGAGCAGCTTAGCCGCCTCGCGGGTCTTCGTCTCCTCGTCGAGGTGGCATGCCTGGAGATGGGCGGGCATGTTCGGTACCTCGAGCAGCTCCGGATCCTTTTCGCGGCAGACCGGCATCACATACGGGCACCGAGGGTGGAACCTGCACCCGGAAGGCGGCCGAAGCAGCGACGGCGGTTGCCCCTGGATCTGCACCAGGCGCTCGACGTCGGCGTCGAGACGCGGGAGCGAGCCCATCAGCCCCCAGGTGTACGGATGATGCGGCCGCTTGAAGATCTCCTCGACCGCTGCGTGCTCGACGACCTCGGCGGCATACATGACGACCACGTCGTCGGCGATCTCGGCGACCACACCGAGGTCGTGGGTGATCATGATCACTGCGCTCCCGAACTCCTGCTGAAGGCGCTCGATCAGCGTGATGATCTGCGCCTGCGTCGTGACGTCGAGCGCCGTGGTCGGCTCGTCGGCGATCAGCAGGTCGGGGTTGTTGATGAGGGACATCGCGATCATCACGCGCTGGCGCATGCCGCCCGAGAACTGGTGCGGGTAGTCGTCGATTCGCCGTTCCGGGCGCGGGATGCCCACCGCCTTCAGAAGCTCGAGCGCCCGCTTGCGCGCCTGCCCTTTGCTGACGTCCTCGTGCAGGCGCATCGCCTCGGCGAGCTGGTCGCCGATCTTGTGGACCGGGTTCAGGCTCGTCATCGGATCCTGGAAGATCATCGCGATGTCGTTGCCGCGCAGCTCGCGCAGCCGGCGCGGTGACGCGGTCAGCAGGTCCTCGCCCTTCCAGAGCGCCTCGCCGGACGACCTCGCGTTCCTGCGGTTGTTCAGCCCCATGATGGTGAGGCACGTGACGCTCTTGCCGGAGCCCGACTCACCGACGATGCCGAGGGTCTGGCCCTTGTCGACCGTGAACGAGACGCCGTCGACGGCGCGGACGACGCCGTCGTCCGTCTTGAAGTACGTCTTTAGGTCGGTGACCTCGAGGAGGGCCACTTAGGACAGTCGGATTCGTGGGTCGATGATCGCGTAGAGAAGGTCCACGACCAGATTGAAGACGATGATGCAGATCGTGGCGAACACGATCACCCCTTGGGTGGTCGGCAGGTCGAAGTTGTTGATCGACGTGATCGCAAGCTTCCCGAGCCCCGGCAGCCCGTACACCGTCTCCGTGAAGATCGCGCCGCCGAGCGCCAGGCCGATGTCCATCCCCAGCATCGTCACCACCGGCAGCAAAGCGTTGCGCAGCACGTGCGAGCGCATCACAACCCACTCCGGCGCCCCCTTCGCACGCGCAGTGCGAACGAAGTCCTCGTTCATCACCTCCATCGTGTTCGCACGAATCATCCGCACATACAACGCAGCGAACAGAATCGCGAACGTCAGCCACGGAAGGACAAGGTGATACGCCCACTGAACCGGCCCACCGCAC
>DATIOD010000003.1:0-50770 GCA_035473635.1 Gaiellaceae bacterium
GGGCAGGTCGAGAGGGACGTCCGGATCTTGCCACTGCTCGCGCCGCGGCTCCCGGTCGCGATCCCCGAGGTGCTGGCGACCGGCGCTCCCTCGGGCGAGTACCCGTGGGCGTGGGGCGTCTACCGCTGGCTCGAGGGCGAGAGCCTCCCCGCCGAGCGGCTCGGGGAGGCTGCGGCCGCCGCGGCCGACCTCGCGCGCTTCCTGGCCGCCCTCCGCGCGCTCGACACGGCGGGCGCGCCGCCGCGCCGATCGCGCGGCGTACCGCTCGCGACCAGAGACGAGTTCGTGCGTGATTCGATCGCGGAGCTCGACGGCCGGGTCGACACGTCCGACGCGGTCGCGATCTGGGAGGCGGCGTTGCGCGCCCCTGACTGGGACGGGCCGCCGATCTGGATCCACGGCGACCTCATGCCCGGGAATCTGATCGTTCGCGACGGGCGGCTGGCCGGAGTCGTCGACTGGTCGCTTGTCTGCGCGGGCGACCCGGCCTGCGACCTGATGGTCGCCTGGATGTTCCTCGGCGCCGACAGCCGGCCGCAGCTCCGCTCGGCCCTCGATGTGGACGATGCGACCTGGATGCGCGGCCGCGGCTGGGCGCTCTCGTGCGCGCTGGGCGCGCTGCCGTACTACTGGGAGACCAACCCGCCGTTCATCGCGTACGCGCGGCGCGCGCTCGCCGAGGTCCTGGCCGATCCGGGCTGACCACGTCTACGCGGAGCTCGCCGCGTAGAGGCGCCAGGCGCCGGGGATGCCCTTGAGCGCATGCTCGCCGCGGTCGTCGAACTGGAGGCCCGACCCGGCGACGAGGTCTCGCACCGTGCCGGTGACGAGCACCTCGCCCGGCTGTGCGAGGGCAGTCACGCGCGAGCCGATGTTCACCGCGATGCCCGTCGGCTTCCCGTCGTGCAGCTCGCACTCGCCGACGTGCACTCCGACGCGGACGCCGAGGCCGAGCCCGCCGACCTCGTTCGCGATCGCCTCGCCTGCGCGGATCGCGCGCGCGGGCCCGTCGAAGGTCGCGAAGAACCCGTCCCCCGCCGTGTCGCGCTCCTCGCCGCGGAAGCGCGCGAGCTCGCGGCGGACGAGTGTGTGATGCTCGGCGAGGATCTGGCGCCACTCGTTGTCGCCGATTGCGCTCGCGCGCTCGGTCGAGCCGACGAGATCCGTGAACAGGACGGTCGTGAGCACGCTCTCGGGCACCGGCGGCGCGTCCTCACCGGCGACGAACCGCTCGACCTCGTCGACGAGGTCGAGCGACAGGAAGATGCCGAAGTAGTCGTCGCCGGAGACGCGCATCGACCGCGCGTCGCGAATCAGCTTGGCCGTGGCGAGGCTGTCCCGCTCCGTCTCGAAGGGCGTGCCTCGCCGGTAGAGGACCAGCGTCGGGACCCTCACCGCTGCGAGTACCCCACGCAGGTCGGTGTCGGTGAACGCACGGTTGATCGCGTAGGCGACGGCCGGGCTGGCACCAACCCGCAACCAGTTGGCGAACCAGGCTCGCGCGGCCTCGTCGGCATACAGGGTTGGGCAGCCCTCACGAAGAAGGTCGTCGCACCACTCCTGTTCGCCCCAGTGGTCGCGCAGCTCGGCGAGCCCGCGCTGCGTCTCGTCGTCTTCTCCGTCGAGGTCCGGGATGGGGTGGAAGAGCGCAAGCGCCTGCGTCCGCTCCGGGTAGGTGGCCGCGTAGAGCGCTGCCATCCCACAGCCCTCATGGCCGGCGAGCACGACGGCGCGCTCCGAGCCGGCGGCGTCGAGCACCGCACGGAGGTCCTCCATACGCGTCTCGAGCGCCGCGAAGTGCGGCCCGTGGTCCGACAGGCCGGTGCCGCGCTTGTCGAAGAGGATCAGGCGGAACGATTCCGCGAGCCGCTCGTAGAAGCGGCGCCAGTACGGCGCCTCCCACGCGTAGACGAGGTTCGAGACGTAGTCCGGGACGTACACGAGGTCGTTGTCGCCCGTGCCGACGACCTCGTAGGCGATCGCGACACCTCCGCTGTTCGCATAGCGGATCCCGGTTCGCATGGCCTGATCTTCGCACGCACCACTTAGGGTGTCGTCATGTCGCAGCAGCAGCCGAGAAGCGACGAGGAGATCGCCGCCGCGATCGTCGTCGCGACGGAGGTGCTCGATGCGCCGATCGAGCTGGCCGAGCACGACCCGGCGTGGTCCGCGCTTTACGAGCGCGAGGAAGCGCGGATCCGGGCGGCGCTCGGTGACCGCGTTCTCCTGCTCGAGCACGTCGGCTCGACGGCGGTGCCGGAGCTGGCCGCGAAGCCGCGCATCGACATCGTCCTCGCGGTGGCCGATTCGGCCGACGAGCAGCAGTACGTGCCGCTGCTCGAAGCGGCGGGGTACGTGCTGCGGGTCCGCGAGCCCGACTGGTACGAGCATCGCGTCTTCAAGGGGCCGGACACGGACGTCAACCTGCACGTCTTCTCCGCCGGGTGCGCCGAGATCGCGCGGATGATCCGCTTCCGGGACTACCTCCGCGAGAACGAGACCGACCGGCTGCTCTACGAGCGGACGAAGCGCGAGCTCGCACGGCGGACGTGGCGGTACACGCAGCACTACGCCGATGCAAAGACGGATGTCGTCGTCGAGATCATGCGGCGCGCCGAAGCGCCGGACGCTACGTGAGCGACGACGGCGTCGAGGTCCGTCGGCTCGACCCGGCCGAGCTGGCGGCACACATGGACGGCCTCGCCGCCGTGCTCGCCGACTGCGTCGAGGGCGGCGCGTCGGTCAGCTACATGGCGCCGTTCTCGCCGGAAGACGCGCGTGCAGCCTTCCAGGGCTTCGCCGAGGACGCCGCCCGCGGGGGACGCGTGATCGTGGCCGCGTTCCTCGACGGGCTCCTCGTGGGGACGGTGCAGCTCGTGCTCGCGGTGCCGCCGAACCAGCCGCACCGGGCGGAGATCGCGAAGCTCCTCGTGCACCGCTCGGCGCGCCGGCGCGGCATCGCCGAGCTGTTGATGGCGCAGGCCGAGGCGGAGGCGCGCGCGGAGGGCAGGACACTGCTCGTCCTCGACGCCGTCACCGACGGCGATGCGGCGCGGCTCTATGCACGGCTCGGTTGGACGACGGTCGGCGTGATCCCGGACTACGCCCTGTTCCCCGACGGGCGCTTCTGCGACACGACCTACTTCTTCAAGAAGCTCTGACGGCGGGGCCGGTCAGGAGCGCGCGGCCGCCGTCGAAGCGGACGTGCAGCGGCCCGCCGGGGAACTTCACGGTCGTGTGGCCTGCGCCGAGCGCCGCGGCGACGGCGACGGCGCTCGAACCGGACGACGCCGTCTCGCCCACCCCCCGCTCCCAGACCCGGGCCTCGATCTCGTCGCCGTCCCAGCGAGCCACCTGGACGTTGGTGCGCTGCGGGAAGCGCTCGTGCGTCTCGAGCAGTGGCCCGATCCGCGGCAGCTCGGCAGGATCGCCCTCGACGACCGCGTGTGGGTTTCCGATCTCGACGGGCGTGAAGCGGACGCCGTCGAGCTCCTCGGGCTCGCCGACCGAGACCGCGCCGAGGTCCTGCTCGACCAGGCCCCCGTCGAGCATGCGCGCGCGGACCGTGAGCGGCCCGACGCGCACGGCCACCTCGCCCGCCCCCGTGCGCTCGGCGTGCCAGCGAGCAGCGATGCGGGTCCCGTTTCCCGACATCTCGGCGCGGCTCCCGTCCGGGTTCCAGATCGCGATCTCGAGCCAGTCGTCGCCGGCGTCGAGCACCTCGAGGATCCCGTCCGCGTCGCCGACGACGGCCACCACGTCCGCCGCCGCGAGCGGCGACTCGTCAGTGACGAGATAGACGTTCCCCTGCGCGTTCCAGCGCGACGATCTCATCGGTGATCTCCTCGACAGGGCGGGCGCCGTCGAGCGTAGCCGCGGCCGGCAGCCGCCGGAGCCACTTGCGCTGGTAGCGGGCGAGGCGCCTCGTCGCCTGGACGACGCGGTCGACGGCCTCGTCCGGCGGGAGGGTCGCGAACTCCTCGAGCCCGAGCACCTGGCTCGCCGTCCGCGATCGCTCCGCGCCCCACGCTGCGCGCGCCTCGGCGACAACGCCACGCTCGACCATCTCGCGCGTGCGCGACTCGATTCGCCGGTCGAGCTCGACGAGGGGCACGTCGAGCGCCACGACCGTCGTCGGAAGACGCATTCGGTCCGACCAGAGGGCGTCTTCACTCGGCGCGAGCGAGGCGCCGGCCTCGGCGAGCTCGAGCGCCCGCACGACGCGCTTGCGGTCGTTCGCGTGGACGCGCGCCGCGGCGGCGGCGTCCCGCTCGCCGAGCAGCCCGTGGGCGCGCTCGGGACCGAGCCGGTCGTACTCGGCCTCCCAGAATGCGCGCCGGTCGGCGGTCACCGGCGGCGGGAGCTCGAGCTCGCCGACCGCCGCCCGCAGGTACAGGCCCGTCCCGCCGACGACCAGGGGCAGCCGGCCTGCGGCTGCGATCTCGTCGATCGCAGCGTGCGCGAGCGCCTGATAGGCGCCGACCGACACCTCGTTCGCGAGCGGCACGGTGCCGACGAGGCGGGCCGGGTAGGGCGGGGCGGCCGTCAGTACCGGCAGCCCCTCGTAGAGCGCGGCCGAGTCGGCGGACACGATCTCGGCGCCCAGCCGCTCGCGGAGCAGGCCGGCGACGGCGGTCTTGCCAGACGCGGTCGGCCCGAAGAGCGCGAGGAGGTTACGCGCCGGCGCCGGCCGGCTGCTTGTAGTCATGGTCGAGCTCTGCGTTCGAGCGCGGCCGCACGAAGGGGCGATCCTCTTCGGGATGGGCCGCGCGCCACTCGCGGAACCACGCGACCGAGCGCGGGATGCCGTCGTCGAGTGGCGTCACCGGCTCCCATCCGAGCAGCTCGCGGGCCTTGGAGACGTCGGCGACGTAGTGCGTGACCTCACCGACAAGCGACGGTGCCATCGTCACGTTCGGTTCCACCTGGAGCTCGGCGGCGATCAGCTCGGCCGCGCGCACCAGCGTGTTGCCCTGGCCGTACGCGAGGTTGATCGTCTTGTTCGTGACGTGCCGCTCGGCGAGCGCGTAGACGCCGCGCGCGATCCCGTCGACGCAGTCGTCGACGAACGTGAAGTCGAGCACCTTGTCCTCGCCGCCGTAGATCGTGATCGGCTCGCTCCGCGACAGCTGGTGCATGAAGAGCGGCAGCACGCGCTCCATCCGCCAGAGGTCGTTGTCGAAGCGCCCGTAGACGTTCGAGAAGCGGAAGACGAGGTAGTCGAGCCCGTAGCAGCGGGCGTAGGAGTAGATGAACGCCTCGCTCGTGATCTTCGACGCGGAGTACGGGCTCTCGGTGTAGGCGAAGTCGGCGGCCTCCTCCGCGTACTCCTCGAAGCGGTGGACGTCGCCGTACACCTCGCGCGTCGACGAGAACACGAGCGGCAGCCCGAGCGCGCGCGCGTACTCGAGCACGTTGAAGGTCATGATCGCGTTCTCGAGCGCCCGGTGCGGCTCGCGCACGAGCTGGTGCACCTTGGCGTGCGCAGCGAGGTGCACGACGGCGTCGACCTCGGGGTACTCCACCCCGCCGATTCCCCCCGCGAAGGCCGGATAGTGGCCGGCGAGATCCTGCAGCAGCGTCGGGAAGGCGTCGGTCCACGGGTTCAACCGCTTGTCGACGCCGAAGACGTCGTGGCCGTCGCGCTGCAGGCGGAGGCCGAGGTTGGTGCCGATCTGGCCGGACGAGCCGGTGACGAGGATCCGCATCGCGGCTAATCCTGACGGACGGATGTGATGGAGGAGTCAGGAGAGGACGGCATGGAGATGGCGCTCCCCCGAGCGCAGGACCGGCTCGCCGTGGGACGTGAGCACGCGCTGCACCGGCCGCTCGAGCAGCATTCGCAGCGAGGCGCGCAACTCGTCGTGCGTCGCCTTTCCGAGCCACCGCTCCGGGCAGAGGCGGATCGGATCGACGGTCGCGCGCGGCTTCGCTCCGGCGCCGAGCAGGACGTCGACGACGTGGTCGGGCGTGCCGAGCTCCGCGGGCGGGTCGAGCGGGTCGACGAACACGAGGCCGTCTGCGGTCTCGACCGCCACCGAGCCGACCTGCTCCTGCCACTCCTCGTGCCAGGTCGTCCAGCGGACGAGACCCGGTGCGACCTCACGGGCCGAGCTCACGCCGCGGCGAGGACGCGCTGCCGGCCCCGGAGCGTCGTCGACGTCGCTTCGTCCACCTGGACATCCACCAGCTCGCCGGGGGTCGCGTCGCCGGTGAAGTTCACCGTGATGTTGCGGCGCGTTCTTCCGCGGAGCAGCGTCGTGTCGGTCCGCGAGGCCCCTTCGACGAGCACCTCTTCGGCCGTTCCGATGCGGGCCTCGTTCCGCTCGCGCGCGGTTCGCTGGGTGACCTCCACGAGACGCTCCATCCGCTCGATCTTCACCTCGTGCGGCACCTGGTCGGGCATCGCCGCAGCCTCCGTCCCTGCGCGCGGCGAGTAGACGAACGTGAACGCGCTGTCGTAGCGCATCTCCTCGACTACCTCGAGCGTCTGGCAGAAGTCGTCCTCCGTCTCGCCGGGGAAGCCGACGATGATGTCGGTGCCGAACGCCAGGTCTGGGATCGCCTGTCGCATTCGCTCGGCCAGCGCCAGGTAGCGCTCGCGTGTGTACGTCCGCCGCATCGCCTTGAGGATGCGCGACGAGCCCGACTGCAGCGGCAGGTGGACGTGCTCGCACACGGCGGCGCACTCCGCCATCGCAGCGATCACCGGCTCGCGGAAGTCCTTCGGGTGCGGGCTCGTGAAGCGGATGCGCTCGATGCCGTCGACGGCGTCGCACGCGCGCAGCAGTTCACCGAACTCGGTGGTCAGCTCCGGTTGCAGATCGCGGCCCCACGAGTTGACGTTCTGCCCGAGCAGCGTCACCTCCCGGACGCCCTCGCCGGCGAGGCGCGTCACCTCGGCGACGATCTCGCCGGGCCGGCGCGAGACCTCGCGGCCGCGCACCGCCGGGACGATGCAGTACGAGCACACCGAGTTGCAGCCCATCGACACCTGCACCCACGCCTGGAACGAGCGCTCGCGGTGCATCGGCAGTGTCGCCGCGAAGCCGCGGTCGTCGAGCCCGAACCGGCCGCGCGCGACTCCCTCCCCACCCGCGCCGAGCCACTCGCCGAGATGCGCGATCGATCCCGGTCCGAACGCGACGTCGACGAACGGGTAGAGCTCGAACAGTCGACCGCGCTGCGCCTCGGCGTAGCAGCCGCCGACGGCGATGACGCGCGTCGGGTCGACGCGCTTCCGCGCCGCCTCGGCGCCGAGGTACGCCGCGAGCTTCGTGTCGGGCTTCTCGCGGATCGTGCAGGTGTTGAAGACGACGACGTCGGCGTCCTCCGCGGTCGGCGCCTCCCCCAGTCCGAGCTCCTCGAGCATGCCCTTGATGCGCTCGGAGTCGTGCGCGTTCATCTGGCATCCGAACGTGTGCACGTGGTAGCGGCGCATGGCCGTCACAGGGTACCCAGGCCGTGAAGCGGTGCCAGGCACCGTAGTGCCTGGCACCGTGGTGCCTGGCACCGAACTAGGCGGCGTCGACCTTGTCGCGGCGGTGCTCGAGCTTGTTCGCCGCCACGTCGATCGCCCGGCTCTCGCGGATCACCGTCACGCGGATCTGGCCCGGGTACTCGAGGTGATCCTCGATCTCGCGGGCGATCTCGTGCGAGAGGAGCACCGCACCGTCGTCGTCGATCTCCTGCGGCTTCACGAGGACGCGGATCTCCCGCCCCGCCTGGAGCGCGTAGACCTTCTCGACGCCGATGTGGTTCGCGGCGAGCTGTTCGAGCGACTCGAGCCGCTTCACGTAGTGCTCGAGGCTCTCGCCGCGTGCGCCCGGCCGCGACGCCGAGATCGCATCGGCGGCGATCAGCAGCACGGCCTCGACCGTCTGGGGCTGCACTTCGTAGTGGTGCGCCTCGATCGCGTGGCACACGGCGGGGCTCTCGCCGTACCGGCGCGCGAGCTGCGTGGAGATCTGCGCATGCGACCCCTCGACCTCGTGCGTCATCGCCTTGCCGAGGTCGTGCAGCAGGGCCGCCCGCTTCGCGGTCTTCGGTGACGCCTGGAGCTCGGCCGCCATGATGCCGGCGAGCTGGACGACCTCGAGCGTGTGCTTGAGGACGTTCTGGCCGTAGCTCGTCCGGTACCGAAGCCGCCCGAGGATCTTCACCAGCTCCTCGTGGATCTCGCCGCAGTTCGCCTCGAACACCGCCTGCTCGCCGGCCTGGCGAACGTGATCGTCGAGCTCGGCCTTCGAGAGGTAGTACATCTCCTCGATCCGGGTCGGATGGATGCGTCCGTCCTCGATCAGCTTCATCAAGGTCAGCCGCGCGACCTCGCGGCGGATCCCATCGAACGACGAGAGGACGACCGCGCTCGGTGTGTCGTCGACGATGAAGTCGACGCCGGTCAGATGCTCGAGCGCGCGGATGTTCCGACCCTCCCGGCCGATGATCCGCCCCTTCATATCGTCGGACGGCAGCTCGACCAGCGTCACGGTCGTCTCGGCGGCGGCGCTCGCAGCGACCCGCTGCAACGCGTCCGCGACCAGGTTCCGGGCGCGCCGCTTGGCCTCGCCCGCGGCCTCCTCCTCGAGCTGCCGGACCCGCCCGGCGAGCTCATGGCGCACCTGCTCCTCGGAGTCCTCGAGGATCCGCTGCCTCGCCTCGCCCGTCGTCATCTTCGAGATCCGCTCGAGCTCGCGGCGCTGCCGGTCGCTCGTCTGCTTCAGCCCCTCCTGCAGCTCCTTGAGGTGGATCTCCCGGTCCGCGACGCCCTGCTCGCGCCGCGAGAGCTCCGACAGCTTGCGGTCGATCTCGTCCTCCTTCTGCAGGACGCGCTCCTCGATCTTCACGACGTCGTCGCGCCGGCCGCGGAGCTCCGCCTCGAGGTCGGCGCGCACCTTGACCCCCTGCTCGCGCGCTTCGATCTGGGCCTCGCGCCGCGTTGCGTCCGCGTCGCGCCGGGCCTCCTCGAGCAGCAGCGCGCGTGTGCGCCTGGCCTGGTCGAGCCGCGATCCCGCGAGCAGGCGCAGCGCGACGATCGTCGCGACCGCACCGGCGACGAGTCCGATCAAGACTGCCAACGCGACTTGCATGGGCGCTCCTACGGGCCTCGTGCCCGCACGACGCTCATCGCCGATCGGCGCTTGTTCCGGCGCGCCAGGCACGCGCCGCTCGATCTCAGGTCAGATTCTTCGCTCTCGTTCGGCGGGTGGTCGTCGTGAGATCGTGGTGAAGGCTACGGGATTCAAGAAAGCGTTTTTCGATCGGTGAAAGAGCACAACGTGCAGGCTAAACGACGTGATTTCTCAGGCCGAAAGCCTACAGCTCAGGCCGACCCCGGCGCAATGTCGGCCCCGAGCGCGGCCTCGACCGAGTCCGGATCGAATCCGCGGCGAAGAAGCTGGGCGGCCGCGTTCCCGCGGCCGCCGAGGCGGCGGACGAACGACCGCGCACGCTCAGGCTCGGGCTCCAGGCCGCGCACCGCGGCCTCGGCCGTCTCGGCGGTCACGCCCTCGCGGTCGAGGTCGACCCGGATCGCCTCGTCCCCGTACCCGCGCTCGGCGAGCGTGTGCGCCCGCGTCGCCGCGAACCGCCGGTCGTCCAGGTAGCCGATCCGCTCCAGGGTCTCGAGCGCCTGCTCGCGCGCCGAGGCGTCGATCCCAGCCTCCTCGAGCCTGCGGTCGAGCTCGTTCCGCGAGCGGTCGCGGTGCTTGAGCGCGCGCGCCGCGAGCTCGAGCGGGTCGCAGTCTGCGGGCACGGTCTTACCCGCGCGCGGCCGCCGGGGCCTCCACCTCGTCGATCGCAGGCGCCTCCGCCTGCTCGGCCGTCGGGAGCAGGCGCGCCGAGACGACTTGCTCGGGCGGAGCGTCCGCCTGGATCGCCTGGAGGATCCCCTGCACGACGTCCGGGTGCTCGCGCAGGAAGGCGGTGGCGTTCTGGCGCCCCTGGCCGAGCCGCTCGTCGGCGAACGCGAAGTACGAGCCGGACTTCTGCACGATCTTCCGCTCGAGGCCGGTGTCGAGCACCGTGCCCTCCCAGGAGATGCCGTCGCCGTAGATGATGTCGAACTCCGCCTGCTTGAACGGCGGGGCCACCTTGTTCTTGACGACCTTCACGCGCACGCGGTTGCCGAACGCCTCGACGCCGTCCTTGAGCGTCTCGATGCGGCGGATATCGAGCCGCACGGACGCGTAGAACTTCAGCGCGCGGCCGCCCGGTGTCGTTTCCGGGTTGCCGAACATGACGCCGATCTTCTCCCGCAGCTGGTTCGTGAAGAGGCAGATCGTGTCGGTGCGGCTGAGCGTGCCGGTGAGCTTCCGCAGCGCCTGGCTCATCAGCCGGGCCTGGAGGCCGACGTGCGAGTCGCCCATCTCACCCTCGATCTCGGCCTTCGGCGTGAGCGCCGCGACCGAGTCGATCGCCACCACCGCGAGCGCTCCCGAGCGCACGAGCAGCTCGGTGATCTCGAGCGCCTGCTCGCCCGTGTCGGGCTGCGAGACGAGGAGCTCGTCGATGTTCACGCCGATGCGCTTCGCATACGCCGGGTCCATCGCGTGCTCGGCGTCGACGAACGCGCAGATGCCTCCGCGCCGCTGCGCCTCCGCGATCACGTGATAGACGAGCGTCGTCTTGCCCGAGGACTCCGGGCCGAACACCTCGATAACGCGGCCGCGCGGCAGGCCGCCGATGCCGAGTGCGAGGTCGAGTGAGAGCGACCCCGTGGAGACGGCCGCGATCGAAACCTGGGCCGCGTCGTTCATCTTCATCACCGCGCCCTTGCCGAACTGCCGCTCGATCTGCCCCAGCGCGACGTCGAGTGCCTGTTCGCGATCCACCGTCTACCGACCTCCTAGCGCAACCGATTCCAGAGCTTCGTACTCCGCCCCGTCGGGGCGCAGCACCGAAGAGTAGACAGCGGCATCGGACGGACTGAACGGGCCGACCGACGGCGGCGGAGGCGCCAGCCTGGGGCGTTCGCGGAAGCGGGAGACGGTGACGTGCGGGAGCCAGGCCCGCTGCTCGCGGCGGTACACGCCGGCCCGCTCCAGGCGCGTGCCGAGGTCGTCGGCGAGCGCCGTCGCCGCGCCGCTCCCGTCCGCCAGGACGACCATGCCGACGCTTCGCGTCTCGCGGTAGCGGACGGGCTCGAGCACGATCGGCGCTGCTGCGCGGGCGGCCCCGGCGAGCTCGTCCGCGATCTCCCGCAGCTCGCGCGCCGGCCGGGAGCCGAGGAAGGCGAGCGTGACGTGGAGGTTCTGCCGCGGCACCGCGCGGACGAGGCCGTGCTCCGCCTGCCACGCCGTGAGCCGGTCGAGCACGTCGTCGGGGAGGCGGAGGGCGCAGAAGAGGCGGAGGCGGTCACCGGCTTCCACGCTAGCCGCTATCCCCCGGATCTCTGTGCCGGCTCCGTGACGATTCGGCGCACGAGGTGTAACGCCGCGGCGGCCGCCCGTCCGCGGATCGTCTCGCGGTCGCCAGGCAGGTCGAAGTGCGCACCAAGCCCGCCGGACGGCCCGGCGGCGTGCACGTAGACGAGCCCGACCGGCTTCTCCGGCGTGCCTCCCCCCGGCCCGGCCACGCCGGTGACGGCGACGGCGACGTCCGCGCCGAGACGCGCCCGGGCGCCGTCCGCCATCGCCGCGGCGACCTCGGGCGACACCGATCCGTGCTCGCCGATCAGCGCCTCGGGGACGTCGAGCAATGCCGACTTCGCCTCGTTCGCATAGGCGACGACGGCGCCGAGGAAGACGTCGCTCGAGCCGGCGACGCTCGTCAGCCTGGCGCCGACCAGGCCGCCGGTGCACGACTCCGCGGCGGCGAGCGTCAGCCCGCGCTCCCGCAGCAGGTCGAGGACGAGCGCGGGTGTCGAGTCCTCGCTGCGGCTGAAGAGGTACCGCTCGAGCCCGCCGGCGAGGGCCTCCTCGAGCTCCGACGCGCGGGCCTCCCCGCCGGGTGCCGCCAGCAGGTCGACGTGGATCTCGAAGTCGCGCGCGCAGATCGTCACCTCGACCCCGCCGCCGTCGCCGCCCGCCTCCGCGAGCGCCCGCGCCACGTGCGACTCGGACGCGCCGTAGAAGCGAAGAACGCGCCGCTCCGGCGGCTGCGCGCGCGCCAGGACCCGCCGGACCGGCTCGGTGGCGAGCACATCCGGCCACAGCGCCTGCAGCTCGCGCGGCGGGCCGGGCAGGACGGCCGCGACCGCCCCGCTCCGCGTCTCGAGGACGAGCGCCGGCGCCGTGCCGGCGAGCCCGACGACGACAGCGCCGTCCGGGACGGTCGCTTGCTTGACCACGCCCGCCTCGAAGTCGGCATACGGGCGGCCGAGCCTGGTCGCGACGCGGCGCGAGAGCGACGAGATGCGCTCGACGAGCTGCTCGTCGACGTGGAGGCCGACGCCTGCGGCCTTCGCGATCAGCTCGACGGTGCGGTCGTCGTGCGTCGGCCCGAGGCCGCCGGACACGCAGAGGAGGTCGAAGCCGAGCCCCTCGGTGAACGCGGCCTCGAGGTCGTCGGGTTCGTCGCCGACGATCGTGATCGAGGCGGGCGGCACGCCGAGCGAGACGAGCGAGGCTGCGAGGAAGGGACCGTTCCGGTCGTTGCGATCGCCGCGGACGAGCTCGGAGCCCGACGCGACGATCGCGGCGCGCGGACGATCTACGCCGGGCGCCAACCCGTCGGCGTGACGATGATCACGCGGGGCTGCCGGCCGGGGACGTGCACGAGCTTCCCGCGCACGCGGATCTGCACGTTCTCCGGTGTCGAGAGCGACACCCAGAGCCTCGAGCCGCGAATCGCGCGCGGTGCATCGCCCTGCTGCACCGTGCCGTCGAACTTGATCGACCCGGTCGCGCTCGCGCTGTGCACGGTCAGGTGCGTCGAGCCGCGGAGCGCCGTCACCTCGAGCAGCGGCGCCGGCGGCCTGGCGTGCGCCGCGGTCGACTTCGCCGGCGGCACGGCCTTGTCGCCGCCTCCCTTGAACGCGCTGATCACGACGATCGTGAGCGCCCCGATCAGGCCGAGCGCAACGAGCACGATCACGGTCTCCGCCCGCCGGTTGCGGCGGACCGGGCGGGCCGCCGAGCGGCGCACGCGCGGCTCGTGCTCCTCGCCCGAGACGAACCGCGAGTTGAACTCGTCGACGTATAGCTGCCCGTCGAGCCCGAGGTACTCCGCGTAGGTGCGGAGAAAACCCTTGACGTACGTCTGCGCCGGAAGCAGCTCGAACTGCTCGTCCTCCAGCGCCCGCAGGTACTTCCCGCGGATCTTCGTCGTGAGCTCCGCCTGGGCGAAGTCGGTGCCTCGCCGCAGGCGCGCCTCACGCAGGCTGTTGCCGATCTCGAACACGAGCCGACACAGGGTAGTCGCTCCCCGCCGCCCGGGAAACGAGAGGCGCTACTGCGCCCAGCGAAGCACGCCGTACACGATCAGCGCGATGCTCCCGGTGATCCCGCAGAGGAGTCCCGCCCAGGCGAGCAGGCGGCCGACGCGGATCGAGCGGCTCCCGTACACGCTCCGGGCCGCGCGCAGGCGCGCCCGGCGCGCGAGCAGCACGGCGACGACACCGAGCACGAGCGCAACGGGAACGCTCACGTAGAGCGCGTGGAGCAGCGCGAGGCTCGCGAGCTGCTGCGACGCGAGAATCGCGACCGGGATCGCGGCGATCGCGAGCGCGCCCAGCAGGCCCGCGGCGATCGCCGCGCGCTTACTGCTTCTCATACGGCCGGCCGGCGGCTGCCGGGCCGACGGAGCGTCCGATCACGCCGGCGACGGCGATGATCGTGAGCACGTAGGGCAGCGCCTGGAACAGCGTGCCCCACTGGTTTCCGTATGCGTTCGGCAGCCGGTCGGCGAGCGCGCTCGAGAACCCGAAGAGCAGCGTCGCGCCCCACGTCGGGAACGGCCGCCACTTGCCGAACACGAGCGCAGCGAGCCCGATGAACCCGATGCCCTGCGTCATGTTCTCGTTGAACGAGTGCACGAACCCGCACGAGAGATATGCCCCGCCGAGCGCCGCGATCCCGCCGGACGCGATCACGGCGACGTAGCGGGTCTTATAGACCGAGATCCCGACCGTGTCGGCGGCGCGCGGGTGTTCACCGACCGAGCGGAGGCGGAGGCCGTACGGCGTGTGGAACACGAAGATCTGGGTCCCGATCAGCAACAGGAACGAGAGCCAGATCATCAGGTTCAGCTGGCCGAAGATCGGGCCGATGAGCGGCACCCCCGAGAGGAAGTTGAGATGGATGTCGGGGATGCCGTAGTCGGTGATGTTCCCGGGCGTGCCCGAGTCGCCGTACTTGTCGATGAAGATGTAGCCGGTGATCCCGACTGCGAGGAAGTTGAGCGCGGTCCCCGAGATGATCTGGTCGACCTTCAGGCTGACCGACCAGACCGCGTGGATCGTCGCGAGCAGCATGCCGGCGAGGGCCGCGCCGACGAGCGCGATCACCCAGGCGAAGTCCCCGGCCCACGTGTGGGCCCAGATGATCGTCCAGATGCCGAAGAACGCACCCGTGAGCAGCATCCCCTCGAGGGCGACGTTGACGACGCCGCTCCGCTCGCAGTAGAGCCCGCCGATCGCGGCGTAGATGAGCGGCGTCGCGTAGCGCAGGGTCGCGGCGAAGAGCGCGCTCCACACGACGACGCTGTCGAGGTTCGCGGTCGAGGATCGGGTGGCGAGGAAGCCGAGCCCGATCCCGGCCGCGCCGGCCGCGACCGCCCCCCACCCGACGCGCTTCTCGTCGCGCGCGATCGCCCAGACGCCGGCCAGCATCGCGAGCAGACCGATGAACACCGGCAGGAGCACCGTCCGGGCTGCGACCGGCGGCAGCGCGAGCCAGAACGCGAGCGCGCCGAGCCCGATGCCGTAGATGCCGACGGCACGCGGCGACGTCCACCGGAAGCCTCCGACGCGAGCGGTGATCGCCGTCACGTTCGTAACTTCCTGCGCGCGCCCGCGAGCAGCCTCGTCATGTCGAGCCCGACGAAGAGGATCACGAGCCCCTGGATGATGATCGTCAGGTTGCCGGCGAGATCCGGCCGGAAGACCGTCGGGTCGAGCTGCCGGCCCGACGTGCCGTTGATCAGCGCGCCGAAGAGCAGCGACGCGGCGAGGATGCCGATGGCGGTGTTCCGGCCGAGGAGGGCCGCGGCTAACCCGATGAACCCGATCGTGCTCGCCGGGATGTCGAGCTGGCCGAGCCGGTACTCCCAGCCCGTGATGTCGAGCGCGCCGCCGAGCCCGGCGAACATGCCGGCGATCGCCATCGCCAGGAAGTAGCTGCGCGCGACCGAGATGCCGCTGTAGCGGGCGGCGTCAGGGTTGAACCCGACGGCTCGCACCTCGAAGCCGAGCGTCGTCCGGTTGATGATCAGCCAGTACACGACCAGCGCGCCGAGCGCGATGAAGATCCCGATCGAGAGGCCCTGCAAGAGCTTCGGCCCCCAGAAGATCGGCAGCTTGGCGCCGGTCGCGATGTCGTTCGAGATCGGGATCGACGGCTGGGACGTGTTCTGCAGCGGGCCCTGCTGGCCGAACAGCCATTCGCCGACCCAGATCGCTATCCAGTTGAGCATGATCGTCGTGATCACCTCGTGGGCGCCGACGGTCGCCTTGAGGATCCCGGCGATGCCGGCGTAGAGCGCGCCGGCGAGCGCTCCGGCGACGAGGCAGAAGACGACGTGCATGAACGGGGAGAGATGCACGAACGACGTCCCGACCCAGACCGCGAAGTACGAGCCGACGAGGTACTGGCCCTGACCTCCGATGTTGAAGAGCCCGCAGCGGAACGCGAACGAGAGCGCGAGCGCGCAGCAGATGATCGGCGTCGTGATCAGCAGCGTCTGCTGGAGGTTCGCCGCGGCCGGCGACGAGGTGTCCCACCAGAACCAGACGTGCTCCGTCGAGAAGGGAAGACGGATCGAGTACGAGCCGAAGTGGAAGAAGAAGTTGAGGCCGGTGCCGTCGTAGATCGCCCGGTAGACCTTGATCGGGTTCTTGCCGATCACGGCGACCGCGACTCCCGCCATCAGGAACGCGAAGACGGTCGTGATGATCGGGCCGACAACGCCGCCGAACTTGCCGAGGAAGCCCCAGGTCGAGGCGAAGTGCTGTTGCGGCGACGGCGGCTCCCCGCCGGCGGGCGCTTCCTCGAATTCCTCCTCCAGCAGCTCGTCCGCCATCAGGCAGCCCGGTCCCGGCGTCCGCCCGTCATCGCGAAGCCGAGCTCTTCCTCAGTAGCGGTCGGCGGGAACTCGTCAACGATCCGGCCCTCGTAGATCACGAGGATGCGGTCGGAGAGCGAGAGGATCTCCTCGAGCTCGAGCGAGACGAGGAAGACCGCGCGTCCGGCGTCGCGCTGCTCGACGAGGCGGCGGTGCACGAACTCGATCGCGCCGACGTCGAGGCCGCGCGTCGGCTGCGCGGCGATCAGCACCTTCGGGTCGGCGTCGATCTCGCGGGCGAGCACGACCTTCTGCTGGTTCCCGCCCGAGAGCGCCGCCGCCGGCGTCGAGGGCGTCCCGCCGCGCACGTCGAACTCCTTGAGCAGGCGCCTGGCGCGCTCGAGCATGCGGCGGAGCTGCAGAAAGCCCCGCCGCGAGTCCGGCGCCGACCGGTACGCGTGCAGCGCGAGGTTCTCGGTGAGTGTGAACGGCAGCACGAGACCGCGCCGGTGCCGGTCCTCCGGGATGTGGCCGATCCCGCGGTCGAGGGCGTTGCGCGCCGTCTCGTGCGAGATGTCCTCGCCGTCGAGGATCACGCGCCCTGATTCGGCGTGGCGGAGGCCGGCGATCACGTCGATCAGCTCGGACTGGCCGTTCCCGTCGACCCCGGCGAGGCCGAGGATCTCGCCCGCGCGCACCTCGAGGCTGACGTCGTGCACGACCTCGAGCCCGCGGTCGTCGATCACGACCAGGTTCTCGACGCTGAGCAGCGGCTCGCCCGGATGCGACGGCTCCTTGTCGACTCGGAGCAGCACCTCGCGGCCGACCATCATCCGCGCGAGGCTCTCCTCGGTCGCGCCCGCGGCGCTCACCGTGTCAACCAGCTTCCCGCGCCTGAGCGTGCTGACGCGGTTTGCGATCTCGAGCACCTCGTTGAGCTTGTGCGAGATGAAGATGATCGACTTCCCCTGGGACTCGAGCGAGCGGATGATCTCGAACAGCTCCTGCGCTTCCTGCGGCGTGAGGACCGCGGTCGGCTCGTCCAGCACGAGGATCTCGGCGCCGCGGTAGAGCGCCTTCAGGATCTCGACGCGCTGCTGCTGGCCGACCGTGATGCGGTCGATCCGCGCGGACGGGTCGACGGCGAGGCCGTAGCGCTCGGACAGCTCGTTCACACGGCCCGCCGCGGCGCCGTAGTCGAGCAGCACGCCCGCGTGCCGCGGCTCGGAGGCGAGCACGATGTTCTCGGCGACCGTCATCACCGGGATCAACATGAAGTGCTGGTGCACCATCCCGATGCCGTGCTCGATCGCCGCCTTCGTCGAGCCGAGCTCGATCCGCTGACCACGCAGGAGGATCTCTCCCTCGTCGGGCGTGTAGAGCCCGTAGAGGATGTTCATCAGCGTCGACTTGCCGGCGCCGTTCTCACCGAGCAGCGCGTGCACCTCACCCGCCTCGAGGTCGAAGTCGATCGCGTCGTTCGCGAGCACCCCGGGGAACCGCTTCGTGATGCCCCGCAACTCGAGGATCGGGCCCTGTGCACT
This sequence comes from Gaiellaceae bacterium, assembly GCA_035473635.1. GTDB lineage: Bacteria > Actinomycetota > Thermoleophilia > Gaiellales > Gaiellaceae > PALSA-600. Next base: position 17,706 of record DATIOD010000003.1, read on the forward strand.
CACGTGCGGCGATCCTAAACGGTCTCGGCCACCGCGATGTTCCGAGGGTGGGACGGCGCGAACGCCGCCCCACCCTCGGTCGATCCGATCGTTACTTGACGGTGGAGGGGATGCCCTTGATCTTCCCCGCCTTGAGCAGCGCGTACTGCGCCAGCACCTTCGCGCGGATGGAAGCCGGGACCTTCGAGCTCCACTTGCCGTAACCGACGCCGCCGATGTCGGCGCCGAACTGCTTGTTCGTCCCCACCTTGATCGTGCCCGCCTGAGCGGACTTGATCGCGTTGTAGACGGCCACGTCGACCTTCTTCAGCGCGCTCGTCATCACCCACGGTCCCAGGTAGCCCTGGTCCGCGTCGACGCCGACGCCGAAAATGTTCTTGCTGTGCGCCGCGTCGAGCACGCCGAGGCCGCACGAACCGGCGACCTGGAACTCGACGTCGGAGCCGGCGGCGATCTGGTTGAGCGCCGCTTCCTTGCACTTCGCCTGAGCGGTGAAGCTGTTCGAGTAGTCGTTCAGGGTCTTGATGCCCGGGTCGGCCTTCTTCGCGCCGTACTGGTAGCCCGCGATGTAGCGGTCGACCGGCGGGATCTTGATGCCGCCGACCGAGCCGACGGCCGCCGCACCCTTCGACTTGGCCCAGAGGCCGGCCGCATACCCGACGAGGTAGCCGGCCTGCTGCTCGCGGAAGAGCAGCCCTTCGACGTTCTTCGGCTTGTGCTTCAGCGTCGTCACGTCGACGTCCACGATCGCGAACTTGCTCTTCGGGAACGAGGTCGCGACGGCGTCCATCGCATCCGTCATCAGGAAGCCGACGCCGATCGTGATCCCCGCGCCGCTCTGCGCGCACGCCTGCAGGTTGGGGATGTACTGGCTCGATGTCTGCGACTGGATGACGCGGCCCTTGACGCCCGTCTTCTGGGCCCGCTGGAGACCGACATAGGCGAGGTGGTTGAACGACTTGTCGTTCAGGCCTCCGACATCGGTGACCAGACAGGCGGAAAAGCTCGCCTTGTGCGCCGCAGACGCAGAGGAACCGCGAATCACGGAAACTCCGAGCGCCAGAAGCACCGTCACGATCGCAATGACCGCGAGCGAGAGCCAACGCTTTCTCACGTGGATGAACCCTCCTGTTCGAACATCTTGGGGACTGCCGGGGTAACCCTAACCCCAAGCTCAGACGCTTGAAAGCCCAGGTAGTTAGACGGGCGAGGGGTCGCTCGGGGCGACCGCGAGGCGCTCCAGCTCATGCTCGGAGACCAGCACCCGCCGCGGTTTCGAGCCCTCGTAGGGCGAAATGATGCCGCGCCGCTCGAGCATGTCGATCAGCCTTCCCGCCCTCGTGTAGCCGACCCGCAAGCGGCGCTGAATCAGGCTGACGCTCGCCGTCTGGGCGGTGACCACCACCTCGATGGCCCTGTCGAGGAGCGGGTCCTCGTCCGGGTCGAACTCGCCGTCCGCGTCGTCGACGTCGTCGGCGAACACCTGCGGCACCTCGAGGAAGCTCGCGTCGACCTTCTGCTCCCGCTGCTCGCGCGCCTGCTCGACGATCAGCGCGATCTCCTCCTCCGTCACGAACGCCCCCTGCACACGCTGAACGCGCGAGGTGCCGAGCGGCTTGAAGAGCATGTCGCCCTGCCCGAGCAGGCTCTCGGCGCCGTTCGAGTCGAGGATCACGCGCGAGTCGGTCTGCGACGACACCGCGAACGCAATGCGCGAAGGGACATTTGCCTTGATCATCCCGGTGATCACGTCGACCGACGGGCGCTGCGTGGCGAGCACGAGGTGAATGCCCACCGCGCGCGACTTCTGGGCGAGCCGGATGATCGAGTCCTCGACCTCCTGCGGGCTGACCATCATCAGGTCGGCGAGCTCGTCGATCACGATGAGCAGGTACGGCAGCTCGTCCTCGCCGCGCTTCCTGAACGCGCGGTTCGCCTCGTTCAGGTTTCGGGCCCGCACCTGGGCGAGCCGCTCGTAGCGGCGCTCCATCTCGGTGACGACGTTGAGCAGCACGGCCGATGCTTCCTTCGGGCTCGAGACGACGGGCGTCAACAGGTGCGGGATCGACTCGTAGTAGTTGAGCTCGATCCGCTTCGGGTCGATCAGGATCAGCCGAGCCTCGTCGGGCGTCGAGCGCAGCAGGATCGAGGTGAGGATCGTGTTGATGCAGCCCGACTTGCCGGAGCCCGTGGTGCCGGCGATCAGGATGTGCGGCATCCGCGCCAGATCGGCCCAGACGGACGCGCCGGAGATGTCCTTGCCGAGCCACACGGAGAGCGGGCTCGCCGCCTGCGGGAGGTCGTCGAAGATGTCGCCGAGCGTGACGAGGTTCGGGCTCAGGTTCGGAACCTCGACGCCGACCGCCTGCTTGCCGGGGATCGGCGCAAGGATCCGGATCTCCGTGGTCGCGAGCGCGTAGGAGAGGTCGTCCTTCAGCTGCGCGACCTTCCCGACCTTCGTGCCCGGCGCGAGCTGCAACTCGTAGCGCGTGACGCGCGGGCCGGCGATCTGCCCGATCACCGTCGCCTCGACGCCGAAATGCGCGAGGCATGTGACGAGCGCCTCGGCGATGCGCTGGCCGGCCTCGCCGTTCGGGCCGGCGCCGGGCTGCGAGACGCGGAGCAGCGCGCGGTCGGGCAGCTTGTAGTCGGCCCGCACCGGCTCGGGCGGGTCGAACAGGGTCTCCTGCGTGCTCTCCTCCGTCGCGAAGTCGTGCACGGGCTCGGGCCGCAGCAGCGACGGCGGCGGCCCAGAGACGGAGATCGGGTCCGAGACGAGATCGGGGTAGTCCTGCTTGACGTCGACCGGCGGCGCGCGCAGGGCGACCTCGCGCAGGGGGACGGATTCCGGCTCGGGTGGCTCGGGGCGTGCGGCCCGGACCCGGCCGTGCGCGACGCGGACGGCGTGCCCGGTGCGGCGGACGATCGCGCCGAGGCTGGCCCCGGTCAGGAACAGCACGCCCGCGACGGTGAGCAGCACACCGAGGATCGTCGCCCCCGTCGTGCCGAGGCCGATCGCGGCGAGTGACTCGAGCGCGTCGCCGACGGCCCCGCCGTGCGCGCTTCCGAGTGTCAGTGCGAGCCCCATCAGCGCGACGGCGAGCCCGAGCTGGAACGGCCGGAAGTCGACGAGCTTGCTCTTCGTCACCACGAGCGCCCCGAGCGGGACGAGCACGAGCGGCGCGAGGTAAGCGGCCGCGCCGACCGCGTCCGTGGCGAGCCCGGAGACCGGGCCGCCGGAGAAGCCGAACCAGAGCGCCGCGGCGAGGAAGACGCCGAGAGCGACGAGCGAGAGCCCGATCAGCTCCGGGTAGTGGTGCGAGCGGGTGCGGGCACGCCGCTTCGTCGTCCGCTTCTTCACCCGGCTCGGCGTCTTCGGGGACGTCTTGTGGACCCGCCGTCTGCGCGCCATCTCGCGCACTTCTCGGTCGCGGGCGTCAGTCCTGCCGCGAGAACGAGGCGGTCAGCATCCCGAAGTACGTCGGCGCCTCGTACGTGAGGAGCTCCGAGCTCCAGCCGTCGCCGAGCGCGCCGTGCAGCATCAGGAGCTGCCAGAAGCTGTCCGCGAACGCGTCGTACGCGACCTGCGGCGACCAGGCGACGAGCTCGTCGAGCCGGTTCTCGCGAACGATGCGCACGATCTCGGCGTCGTAGGGCGCCGAATGCTCCGAGAAGCCGTACGGCCCGTCGTCCGCGTGACCGTGGCCGTGGTCGGCGCTCGCGACGAACGCAACGCGCCTGCTCCCGGTCGCCGAGGCGAGGGCGGCGCCGGCGCGCACGTGCACCTCGTTCGGAAGCGCTCGGCACGGCGTGACGACCACGGCCGGCGCGCTCAGGAACGAGAGGGGGATCCCGGCGCCCCAGTCGATCGGCATCTCCGAGTCGCCGGCGACGGTCGCGCCGAAGCTCAAGCCGGCGGCCGGCACGTCCGCGTCGCGGAGCGACTTGACGCAGGCGTCGGCCAGCTCGGGCTCGCCGAGGCCCTCGTACAGGTGCTCCGTGTCGACGAAGCGCGAGCCGTGCTCGGACAGCCGGCCGGCACGAACCACGCCGAAGCGGTCGTCGAGCAGCGTGCCGTGGGGCGTGACGACGATCACCGCCTCCGGCTCGGCCGCGCCGAACCGGCGCGCGAGCTCGTCCATCCCGCGGCGGGTCTCGCCGTCCGGCTGCTCGAAGACGAGCCCGCCGTGCGGCGCGATCGCCGCGAAGACGAGCGTCATCCGAGCGAGCCGATCCGCTCGACCAGCAGCTCGCCGAAGCGCGCGCCGTCGATGTCGAGCGCGACCTTCGCGTTCGGCAGGCCGAAGTGCTCGCGCCCGCGCCAGTCGACGTTCGTCCTCCCCCAGCTCGGGCCCGTGCTGCAGTCGACCTCGATGAAGGCGTCGCGGACGTCGACGAGGCCCGGCTCGAGCAGGTGCGCGATACAGACCGGGTCGTGCATCGGCGAGCCGCCGAGGTCCGGGTAGCGGACGCGGTGGAAGCGCGAATAGAAGTCCATCAGCTCGGCGACCATCGCGCCGACGCGCCCTGCCGCGCGCAGGCGCTCGGTGTGCGCGTCGGTGACGAGTGCGCGGTGCGTGACGTCGAGCCCGATCATCGTCGTGTCGAGCCCGCCCGCGAAGACGCGTTGGGCGGCCTCCGGATCGGCCCAGATGTTGAACTCGGCGGCCGGCGTTCGGTTGCCCTCGCCCACCGCTCCGCCCATCAGCACGATCCGCTCGGGCACCGCGTCGGGGTGCAGCGAGAAGAGGAGAGCGATATTGGTCAGCGGGCCGATCGGGACGAGCGTGACCCTGCCCTCGCGCTGCCGGATCTGCTCGGCGAGGAAGTCGACGGCGTGCTGCGGGCGAGCGGCGGTCGTTGGCGCGGGCAGGTCGGGCCCGTCGAGGCCCGACTCGCCGTGGACGTGTGCGGCGACGTCACGGATCCGCACGAGCGGCGCGTCGGCGCCCGCGTGCACCGGGATCTCGGCGCGGCCGGCGAACTCGAGGACGCGCAGCGCGTTGACCGTGGTCTTGTCGAGCGTCTGGTTGCCGGAGACGGTCGTGATGCCGAGCAGCTCCAGCTCCGGGGACGCCAGGGCGAGCAAAATGGCGATCGCGTCGTCGTGACCCGGATCGCAGTCGAGGATGATCGGGGTGGCGGTCATGCCGCGAGTATCGCGTCAACCTCCGCCCCGGTCGGCAGTGACGGTTGGGCGCCCAGGCGCAGTGTCGCGAGCGCACCGGCGGCGCAGGCCCGCTCGAGCGCCTCCTCGCGGCCGCGTCCCTCGAGCAGCGACACGACGAGGCAGGCGGCAAAGGCGTCGCCGGCTGCCGTCCCGTCCACCGCCTCCACCTCGGGCGGCACCGCCCGTGCGACCTGGCGGCCGCCCTCGTAGAGCGCCGCGCCCTCCCGGCCGAGCGTGACCGCGACGAGCTTGCCCTCCGACACGACCTCGTGCTCGAGCCGGTTGACGATCAGGAGGTCCGGGACGACGTCGATCGGCCGCGCCGGCGCGGCGTTCAGCGCGAAGAACGACGCCTCGCGCGCGGCGGCCAGAACGACCGCATCGGGCACCTCGAGCTGGCAGAGCACCGCGCCGTCGACCGGTTGCGGCGCGACGGTCGCGTTCGCGCCGGGGACGACGACGATCTCGTTCTCGCCGTCGTCCGCCACGACGATCAGCGCGAGCCCCGTGTCGCCCGCGTGCACGACGTCGAGGTCGACGTCGGCCGCGCGCAGCCCCACGAGCGCCTCGTCGGCCAGCGCGTCGTCCCCGACCGCGCCCACCATCCGCACCCTCGCGCCGAGGCGCGCTGCGGCGACGGCCTGGTTGGCGCCCTTCCCGCCGGGGAAGCGCGCGAAGGCGCTCGCCGAGATCGTCTCGCCCGGTCGCGGCAGCCGCTCGACACGGGCGACCAGGTCGAGGTTGATCGAGCCGACGACCGTGAGCTCGACGGGCATCAGGCGAGCCCCAGCGTACGTGCGTGCCCCCGCAGCCACCGGATGCGGTCGTCGAGCAGCGGGCGGAGGTCCGGCCGTCGCGGCAGCGCGAGCAGCATCGATGCATAGACCCACGCCGCGTAGACCGGCACGAGCGCGTCGAGCAGCGCGGCGTCGTGGCTCCCGTACGCGCAAAGCGTCTCTCGCGCGCGCGTGACGCCTGTTCGCCGGTCGCCGAGCACGAGCGCGGCGAGGTCGTATTCGCGAGGCCCGCGGCAGGTCGACTCGAGGTCGTGCCAGAGCGGGCCGTCCGCGGACTGCAGGCAGTTGTCCAGGTGCGCATCGCCGTGCAGCGCCTGCCCGTCCGGCTCCGGGCTGCCGGCCGACAGTACGAGGAGGAGCTCGACGTCGGCCGACGGCTCCAGCGTCCCGAGCATCGCTCGCACGTCGTCGCCGTGCCCGCGGGGAGGCAGGCCGACGGCGCAGTCCTCGAGCGCGTCGTGGATCAGCCGCAGCCCGCGGCCCGCGGCGCGGGAGTCGAGGTCGCCGCGACGCTCGACGTATCGCCAGAACGTGACCACGTGACCGTCGTGTCGATGCGGGCCGGGATCGACGTCGGCCGACGGCGGGACGACCGGTGCACCGGCACGGGCCGCGTGCCCGGCGACCTCGAGCTCGAGCGGAACGTCGTCGGGGTTCGGCCCTTCCGGAAACGGGAGCGCGCTCGAGACGCGGGCAACGAGCGGATGCGGCTTCAGGTGCACGAGCACGTGCCATGCGTCGCCGAGGACGACGGGCTCCGCGCAGGTGACGCCGAGCCGGTGCGCGCAGGCGACCGCCGCCGCGACCGCGCTCTGCGTGCTCGCGGTCACCGCCCGGGTCAGGCGGCGAGGGCGCGCAGATCGTCGAGGGTGTCGCCGAGCAGGTTCTCGCGCAGGTCGAACAGGCCCGCCCAGAGCGACTCGGCGCCGACGACCGACTGCCAGCGCACGGTCGAGGCGAGCCCCTCGAGCGCGCGCACGAGCACGGCGAGCTCGAGGTAGACGGTGGCGACGCGGTGCCCGGCGACGCGGACGCCGGCGCGCTGGAGCACCGGCTCCCAGTCGACGAGCTCGCCCGGGCCGGGCTCGCCGAACCACGAGCGGCCCTCCGCCTCGCCGGCGTCGAGCTCGAGCAGGTAGCGGCCGAGCGGCCGCTCGAGCCCGGCGAGCGCCGTCTCGACCCGGTCGGCCGCGCGGCGCAGCGCCGCCTGCCGGCCGCCGGGCGTCGCCGGCACCGCGTCGCCACGGGCCCACCGCTCGAGCAGCCGGCAGAACGCGAGCGCCGAGACCTCGACCGCGACGAGCTGGTGGATCAGCCGCTGCGCCGTCCGATCCTCGACCGCATGCTCGGCGATCACCCCCGCCCACTCGGGATGCGCGACGGTGCTCATACCTCTACTACCACCGGAAGGATCATCGGCCGGCGGCGGATGCGGTCGTAGACCAGCTGGCCGATCCCGTCGTGCAGGTGCTCCTGGAGCAGCTTCACCTCGCTGATGTCCTGCTCGAGCAGCTCACGGACGATGTCGTGCGCCTCCTGGCGCATCTCGGAGAAGAGCTCGTCCGACTCGGCGAACCCGCGGGCGATCAGCTCGGGCTGCGCGGCGAGGCCGTTCGACACCGTCGCGACGACGATCAGCACGCCGTCCTCCGACATGTGCCGCCGGTCGCGCAGGGCGACGTCGGAGATGTCGCCCACGCCGAGGCCGTCGACGAAGGTCACGCCCGCCTCGATCTTCCCGGCGATCCGCACGCCGTCCCGTGACAGCTCGACGACGTCGCCGTTCTCGGCGATCACGACCGACGACGCCGGGACGCCCGACTCCTGCGCGAGGCGGCCGTGGGCGGCGAGCATCCGGAACTCGCCGTGAATCGGCAGCACGGCCTTCGGGCGGATCAGCCCGAGCAGCGTGCGCAGCTCCTCGGCGCGAGCGTGGCCGGACACGTGGACCGGAGCGTTCTCCTCGTGGAGCACCTCGGCCCCGTTCCGCGTCAGCCGGTTGATCGCGTCGTGAACGCGGAGCTCGTTGCCGGGAACGGGTCGGGCCGAGATGATCACGGTGTCGCCGCGCTCGACGTGCACCGACGGGTGGTCGTTGTAGGCGATGCGTGTGAGCGCCGACAGTGGCTCGCCCTGCGACCCGGTGCACAGCACGAGCTGCTCGTGCGGCGGGATCTCGTCGAGGTCGGCGGGCCGGACGAGCCGCTCCTCGTCGATCTCGACGTATCCGAGGTTGCGCGCGACGTTCAGGTTACGGCGCATCGAGCGCCCCACCACCGCGACGCGGCGCCCGCAATCGACGGCGACGTCGATCGCCTGCTGCATGCGGTGGATGTTCGAGGCGAAGCTCGAGACGAGCACGCGCCCCTGACGCGCGGGGATGATCTGACGGAACGCTTCGCCGACGACGCGCTCGGAGCGCGTGAAGCCGGGACGCTCGGCGTTCGTCGAGTCGCCGCAGAGGAGGTCGACGCCGCGGTTCCCGAGCTCCGCAAGCTTCCCGACGTCGGTGCGGAGACCGTCGACGGGCGTGTGGTCGAGCTTCCAGTCGCCCGTGTGGAACACGCGACCCGCGGGCGTCTCGATCGCGATGCCGACGGTGTCGGGCACCGAATGCGCCATGCGCACGAACTCGAGCCGGAAAAGACCGATCTCGAGCGGCCCCGCGTCCGGGTCGATCTCGCGCAGCTCGGCAGCGCGCAGCAGGCCGTGCTCGTCGAGCTTCGACTTCACGAGGCCGAGCGTCAGCGGCGTCGCCCACACCTCGCGCACACGCACCTCGCGCATCAGGTACGGGAGCGCGCCGACGTGGTCCTCATGCGCGTGCGTGAGGACGACCGCGCGCACCTCGGAGTCGCGCAGGTAGCCGAAGTCCGGGAGGATCAGGTCGACGCCGAGGTGCTCGTCGCGTGGGAACGCCATGCCCGCGTCGACGACGAGGCGCTCCCCGTCGAGCTCGTAGACGGTCATGTTCTTGCCGACCTCTCCGAGGCCGCCGAGCGGGATCACCCGCAGGATGTCCGATGCCATCGCGCCTGAGTCTAGAGAGCGCCTCTCGGCGCGTGCTCAGGCGTGCACGAGCAGGCCGAGCCGCTCGAGGCAGCCACGCACCTGCTCGATCTCGCGTGCGTCCGCCGGGACGAGCGGCAGCCGGTGCCCTCCGACGCGGTGGCCGAGCAGCGTGAGCGCGGCCTTGATCGCGATCGGGTTCGTCTGCACCTTGAGCAGGTCGTACACCGGGGCGAGCTCCGCGTCGAGCTCCCGCGCCCGCGCGAGGTCGCCGGCCAGGGCGGCCTGCACCTGCTCCGCGACGCGCGGCCCGACCACGTGCGTGTGGACGCAGACGCCGCCGGTGCCGCCGATCTCCAGGAAGCACTGCACCAGGTTGTCGTCGCCCGCGTAGAGCTCGAGGCCGGTCTCGACGATGTGGCGCGCCTGGGCGAGGTCGTCGTTCGCCTGCTTGACGGCGAGGACGGTCTCGATCTCGGCGAGGCGGGAGATCGTGTCCGGCTCGATGTTCACGACCACGCGCGAGGGGATGTTGTAGACGACGATCGGCCGGTCGCTCGCGTGCGCGATCGCCTCGAAGTGCGCGACGATGCCGCGCTGCGGTGGCCTGTTGTAGTACGGCGTCACGATCAGGAACGCGTCGGCGCCGAGTGCGTGCGCCTCCTCGGTCAGGTGGATCGAGTGCGCGGTCGAGTAGGTGCCGGTGCCGGCGACGACCGTCGCCGTCTCGCCGACCGCCTCGATCGCGGCGCGGATCAAATCGAGCCGCTCGGAGTCGGACAGCGTCGGGCTCTCGCCGGTCGTGCCGGCGACCACCAGGCCGTCGGAGCCGTTCTCGACGAGATGACGGGCGAGCTCCTGGAACGCGTCGAAGTCGACCGAGCCGTCGTCGGTGAACGGCGTCACGATCGCGGTCAGCACGCGACCCAGCACGCTGGGGAGGATACTCCGCGCGGTGGCGCGGTTCGTCCTCGTCCACGGTGCCTGGCACGGCGGGTGGTGCTTCGAGCAGGTCGCGGGCGAGCTTGAGCGGCGCGGCCACGCCGTCGAGGCGCCGGATCTCCCCTGCGACCGCGTCGGCCGGACGGTGCACGACTACGCCGCGCTGATCGGGCCGCGGCCGGACGCCGTCGTCATCGGGCACTCGATGGGCGGCCTGACGATCCCGTTCGTCGAGGCGCGGATGCGCGTGTACCTCGCTGCGCTCCTGCCGCTCGAGAACGTCTACGCCGACGCGCTGCTCGAGGACTTCGACGGCTTCCTCCGCGACGAGCAGGGCCGGTCGTACTGGCCGGACCGCGAGACGGCGTTCGCGAAGCTGTACCCCGACTGCGCGCGGGAGGTCTCGGACGCCGCCTTCCGGCGCCTGCGGCCGCAGGCACGGATCGACCCGGTCCCGTGCCCCGTCTCCGCCGGCGACGTGTTCGTCGTCACCGTCCGAGATCGCGCCGTCGACCCCGCCTGGCAGTGCCGCGCCGCCGCCGAGCACGGTCTGCGCGCGTTCGAGCTCGACGCCGGCCACTCGCCGTTCCTCACGCACGCGGCCGAGCTGGCCGCCCTCCTCGACTCGCTCGCCTGACCTCCAGGTGGCGGCTGCGGCCGTGTCCAGTCGCCAGGTGAGGGCGACAGAAGTGCAACAGCGTCGCGGGCAGCCGCCTCTCCCTCGTCCGTTTGCCGTCTCGGAGCCCGTGCGTGTTCCGTGACCCTCACCAGGTGAGGGTGTCAGGAGCGCAACGAAAGGCGCACGACTCTGTCGGCGAGGTGGTCGACCGGGTCGGCCTGGCGGAGGAACTCGGCTTCGTAGGGGCGGCCGGCGAGGCCGACCAGGGCGACGGGGGCGGCCTCGCGCAGGCGCTCCAGCACCGGCTCGACGTTCCGGCGCTCGTAGAGGACGTCGGCGGCGAGGGCGAGGTCGAAGCGGGCGGCGAGCGGCTCGCGCCAGTCGTGCACCGTGACCGTCAGCCCGAGGCCGTTGCGGGCGGCGTTCTGCCGCAGGAGCGAGACGGCGTCCTCCGCCCAGTCGAGCGCAGTCACCTCCGCCCCGCGCCCCGCGGCGACGAGCGACGGCACGCCGAGGCCGCAGCCGAGCTCCACCACACGCACGCCCGCGAGCGTCTCCGGCAGCGCCGCCGCCAGCGCGGTCGCCGCCGGCCAGAGCTCGGCCCAGTACGGCAGGAACTCGTCCTCGTCGAACGCCTCCTCGTCGATCAGCTCCTCCGGAACGGCGGGCCGCAGCAGCGTCAGCTCGACGCCGCCCGCCTGTACCACCTGCTCGCGCAGCACCGCTACAAGAGCGCGTCCAGCCCGACGGTCACGCCGGGCGGAAGCGCCACGACCCGCTCGAGCGCGAGCAGGACGCCGGGAACGTAGGCCTCACGGGAGAGCGCGTCGTGGCGGATCGTGAGCAACTCGCCGCGGCCGCCGAGCAGCACCTCCTGGTGGGCGACCAGGCCCGGGAGGCGCACCGAGTGGATCGGCACGTCGCCGCCGAGCACCGCCGCGGTGGCCTTCGCCGTTCCCGACGGCGCGTCGAGCTTCGTCGCGTGGTGGAGCTCGACGATCTCCGCGCATTCGAGATGGCGCGCCGCCTCGGCTGCGAAGCGCATCATCAACACTGCCCCGATCGCGAAGTTCGGCGCGAAGAACACCGGCACACCCGCCGCGCGGGCTACCCCGTCGACGTCCGCGACCTCCCAGCCCGAGGTGCCGACCACCGCGGGGACGCGCGCCTTTACCGCCGCGAGGACGTTCGCGACGACGACGCCCGGCGCGGTGAAGTCGACGACCGTCTCTGCCTCGCCGAGCGAGCCGACGAGCTCGTGCCCGGCCGCGTCGAGCGCGGGCGCGAGCACTGCGCCCACCTTGCCGCCGCGCCCGTTGAGGAGGACCCTCACGCGGCGCGCGCGAGCGCGGGCGCGATCCGCTCGAGCGCGGCGACGAGCCGGTCCTCGTTCGGCCCGATGCACGCCGCCGACAGCTTCTCCGGCGCGAGCAGCGTCGCCGCGAGCGCGCACACCGATTCCGCCTCGACGGCGTCGATCTCGGCGACGATCCGATCGAGCGACAGCAGCTCCGAGTCGGAGATCAGCGACTTGCCGAGCCGGTTCATCCGCGTCGACGTGGACTCCATCGAGATCAGGATCCGCCCCTTGAGGTTCTCCTTCGCGCGCGTGAGCTCGCGCTCGGGCAGGTTGCCCGACGCGATGTCGGCGATCTGCTCCGCCGTGATCGCGAGGGCCTCGGCGAGGTTGTCCTCCCGCGTGCCGACGTACACGCCGACCTGGCCCGTGTCGGTGTACTGCGAGACGAACGAGTAGACCGCGTACGCGAGCCCGCGCTTCTCCCGAATCTCCTGAAACAGCCGCGACGAGGCCGACCCGCCGAGAATCGCGTCGAGCAGCGACGCCGCGAACCGGCGGCGGTCCGAGCGCGAGATGCCTGGCGCCGCAAGGCACACGTGGTACTGCTCCGTGTCCTTGCGCTGGAAGCGCAGCCGCGGTGCCGGCGCCTGGACGAGCGGCGAACGCACCGTCGGGCCGGTCGCGTCCTCCCCGCCCTCCCGCCGCACAAGCGCGCGCTGCAGCAGCTCGAGCAGGTGATCGTGGTCGACGTTGCCGGCGGCCGAGACAACGATGTTCCCGGGCACGTACTTGGCCGCGTGGTAGCTCGCAATCGCCTCCTGGCTGATCGACGAGATGACCTGCGCCGTCCCGATCACCGGCCGCCCCAGCGGATGCTCGCCGAACACCGCCTCCGAGATGAGGTCGTGCACGAGGTCCTGCGGCGCGTCTTCGTACATCGCGATCTCCTCGAGCACCACCTCGCGCTCGGCGTCGAGGTCGGCGAACGCCGGCGAGAAGACCATGTCGCTCATCACCTCGACCGCCGTCTCGAGGTGGTGATCCGGGATGCGTGCGTAGACGAGCGTGTGCTCGCGCGCCGTCGCCGCGTTGAGCTCGCCGCCGAGCCCGTCGAAGATCTCCGCGATCTCGAGCGCGCTGTGGCGTTCCGTCCCCTTGAAGAGCAGGTGCTCGATGAAGTGCGTGACGCCGGCCTCCCCGCCGTCCTCGTCCCGCGAGCCGGCCCCGATCCAGTAGCCGACCGCAGCGGAGCGGACGTGCTCGAGCCGCTCCGAGATGATCCGCTCCCCCGAGTCGAGCTCGGTCAAGATCCAGTTCTGCACGCCCGGATCGTAGTGGCGCGTCAGCGCCGGTACACGATCTGGCGGCGCGGGTCGTAGAGCAGCGCCCGGTCGATCGACGGGAGCGTCAGGAGCGCGGCCACGCCGAGCCCCGCGCAGACGCCGCCGAGCAGCGCCGTGAGCGTCGGGGAGACGAAGGCGGCGATCGCCGCGAGCACGGAGACACCGATCGTGCTCGGGATCATCGCCGCGAGTGCCTGCTGCCACCACGGCGCGAGCCGCACCCCCGCCGGCGCCGGCAGCGGGTCGACCTCGCCGTGCGCGAACCGCGCCCGCGGGTCGGCGAAGGCGAGGAACACGATCCCGAAGTTCCCGACGACGAAGGCGATCAGCGCCGGTCCCGCCGCCGCGCCGGCGGCGCGCGCGACGACGAGCCAGACGACGCCGAGCACGAGCCGGATCGGCGCGATCAACAGCGCGCGCTCGCGCAGCGAGTGCAGGGTCATCGCGCGTCGTCCGGCAGCAGCGACCACACGATCGCGTCCTCGCGCTGTCCGTGCAGCCAGATCGATCGGCGCTCGACGCCTTCGCGCACGAAGCCGCACCGCTCTGCGAGCCGCTGCGACTCCGCGTTGGCCGGGTGCGTCCGGATCTCGAGCCGACCCGCGCCGGCCGCGAAGAGCGCGTCGCAGAGCAGGCGGATCGCTCGCGAGACGAGCCCACGGCCACGGCCGGCCGCGCCGGCGAGATAAGCGAGCTCGTAGTTGTCGCGGTGCCGGCGCGAGGCGACCACGGCGCCGACAGCTTCACCGCCGTCCGCCGCCGCGACGACGTAGTCGAGGCGCTCGCCCGTGCGCCAGCCGGCCTCGACCTGCCGCCTGAGGCTGTCGAAGTCCCGGTCGCCGGGCACGGCCGGCATGTTCAGCCAGCGCCGGACGAGCGGGTCGCGCATCGTCCGAAGCACGTCGGCGCGGTCGTCCTCCGCGAGTTGCCGGAGGACGACCGCGCCGTCGGTGAGGGTCGTCGGCAGCTTCACGCCGCCGACGGTACTGCCCCGCTACTCGCTCCGCGACTCCTCGCGCTCGCGGCGGGGACCGCCCCGGCCGCCGCGTCCGCCGCGGCGATCGCGGTCACCGCGCGGGCGCTCCTCGCGGGGCTCGCGCGGCGGGGCGTTCTTCGCCCGCTCGACGAGCTCCTCCGGCGAGACGACCGAGCCGTTCTCGTGCTTCTGCACGAGCTTCAGCCCGATCCGGCCGCGCGCCTTGTCGACCTCCTGCACGAGCACGTCGAGCACGTCGCCACGCGCGATCACGTCCTCGATGTGGTTCACCCGGCCGGGCCCGACGTTCGAGACGTGGAGCAGGCCGTCGGTGCCCTTCTTCAGCTCGACGAACGCACCGAAGTCGGTCGTCTTGACGACCCTGCCGGTGTACTGGTCGCCGACCTCGGGCTCCTTGGTGAGCGTCCGGATCGCCTCGATCGCGGCGTCGCCCTTCGTGCCCTCGGTCGCGTAGACGAGGATCGTGCCGTCCTCCTCGATGTCGATCTGCACCTCGTACTCGGACTCGAGCGAGCGGATCGTCTCGCCGCCCTTCCCGATCACCATGCCGATGTACTCGGGGTTGATCTGGATCGTGGAGATCCGCGGGGCGTGCGATGCGAGTGCCTCGCGCGGCTCCGGGATCGCCTGCAGCATCCGGCCGAGGATCGCGACGCGGGCCTCCTTCGCCTGCGACAGCGCCTGCTCCATGATCTCGCGGCTGACGCCGGTGATCTTGATGTCCATCTGCAGGGCGGTGATCCCGTCAGCTGTGCCGGCGACCTTGAAGTCCATGTCGCCGAGATGGTCCTCGGCACCCTGGATGTCCGTGAGGATGACGTAGTCGTCGCCTTCCTTGACGAGCCCCATCGCGATGCCGGAGACCGGCGCCGTGATCGGCACGCCGGCATCCATCAGCGCCAGCGTGGAGCCGCACACCGACCCCATCGACGACGAGCCGTTCGACTCGAGCGTCTCCGAGACGAGGCGGATCGTGTACGGGAACTCCTCGGCCGCCGGGATCACGGCCTCGAGCGCGCGCTGTGCGAGCGCACCGTGGCCGATGTCGCGGCGCTTGGGCGAGCCCATGCGACCCGTCTCCCCGACCGAGTAGGGCGGGAAGTTGTAGTGGTGCATGTAGCGGCGATCCGTCTCGAGCGAGAGGTCGTCGATCCGCTGGCCCTCCTTCGCGGTGCCGAGCGTCAGCAGCGTCATGATCTGCGTCTGCCCGCGCGTGAACAGGCCGGAGCCATGTGTCCGCGGGCTGACCCCGACCTCGACCTCGATCGGACGGATCTCGGTCTCGCTGCGGCCGTCCGGGCGCCGCTTCTCGACGGCGATCTTCTGGCGGACGAGGCTCTTGTAGATCGACTCGCACGCCTTGCGGATGTAGCCCCGCGTCAGCCCATCGGCCTCACCCTCGTCGCCGCCGCCCGGGAACGTCAGGTGCAGCGTCTCGGTGACCCGGTCGAAGAGCAGGTGCCGCTTCGCGGACTTGAGCTCCTTCGAGTCCTGCTCGGCCTCGGTCAGCCCACGCAGGTCGCTCTCGAACTGCTCGCGCACGAGGGCCTCGACGGCGGTCGAGCGTTGCTTCTCCAGGATCAGCGCAAGCGACATGCGCGTCTGGAGCTCGCGCAGGACGTCGTCGGCGGTCGAGCTCATCGAGAGCGTCCCCGCCTCCTTGGCGACGATGTCTTCGACGACCAAAGCCGCCTCGCGGATGCCGTGCTCGTGGATCCGGGTCCAGATGTCGTGCCCGTACGTCTCGTCGAGCCGCTGGGTCGTCGCCGGATCGAGCCACTTCGGCTTGCCGGCCCTGGCGCGGAGCTCCTCCTGCGCCTCGCAGAGCTTCACGATCTCGCGGTGCGCGATCTCGAGCGCCTCGAGCAGCTTCGCCTCCGGTACCTGGTTCGCCCCGGCCTCGACCATCGTCAGTCCGTCCTTCGTGCCGACGACGATCAGGTCGAGCTCGGAGGAGTGCTCTGTCTCCTCGAGCGTCGGGTTGACGACGAGCTCGCCGTCGAGCAACCCCATCCGCACGGCGCCGATCGGCCCCATGAAGGGCAGCGGCGACACGGTCAGCGCCGCCGAGACGGCGTTGATCGCCAGGATGTCGTGTGCGACGACGAGATCCGCCGAGAAGACGGTCGCGACGCACTGCACCTCGTTGCGGTAGCCCTTCGGCCAGAGCGGCCGGACCGGGCGGTCGGTCATGCGCGCGGTCAGGATCGCCCGCTCCGTGGGGCGCCCTTCGCGCTTGAAGAACCCGCCGGGGATCTTGCCGGCGGCATACATGCGCTCCTCGACGTCGACGGTGAGCGGGAAGAAGTCCTGGCCCTCGCGCGCCTCCGTCCGTCCTTGCGCCGTGCCGAGCACGACGGTCTCGCCGCTGCGGACGACGACTGCGCCGTCGGCCTGCTTCGCGAGCTTCCCCGTCTCGAACGAGATCTCTTTGCCGCCGATCTCGACGGCCACGGAAACCGGCACCCCGGCGGGATGCTCGGCCTCAACGATGCTCATAACTTGTCTGTCTCCTCCACTGTGCTAGGTGAAGGGTGGAGGTTTGAGTCAGCCCCGCTCTGCGGGAGCTCGCTCAAACTTCCACCCTCCGTGGGCTCGCAGAGCTAGCGGCGCAGGCCGAGCTCCTTGATCAGGGTGCGGTACCCCTCGACGTCCTTCCGCTGCAGGTAGTTCAGGAAACGGCGCCGGCGGCCGACCAGCTTGAGCAGCCCGCGACGCGAGTAGTGGTCGTGCTTGTGCGTCCGGAGGTGCTCGGTCAGCTCGTTGATCCGCTGCGTCAGCATCGCCACCTGGACCTCCGGTGAGCCGGTGTCCGTGTCGTGCTTGCCGAACTTCCCGATGTGTACCTGCTTCTCTTCCTTGGTGAGGGTCATCCAACCTCCTCGTAGATGAGTTCGCCCGGGGCCCCCGCACGCCGCGAAGGAAGACGCGCGCGGCCGAGGCCGGGTCGCGCAGTAGGGTAGCGGATCCGTGTTGGATTCGACGTTTTGCCGGGCCTGTGACGATGCCGCGGCCCGGTTCGGCGTCCCTGCCCTCGTGGCGGGCACCGCCGGCCCCGACGGCACGACAGAGCTCCACGCGGTCGGCTGCGACCCCGACGAGCGGTTCCGGATCGCCTCGATCACGAAGCCGATGACGGCCGCCCTCGCCGTGCGCGTGCTCGACGTCGACGCCCCCACAGGGATCTGGCCCGAGGACGTGCGCGTGCGCCATCTGCTCTCGCACACGAGCGGCTTCGGCTGCGAGAACGGCGACCTCGCGCGCTTCGGCGACGGCGATGACGCGCTCGGGCTCGCCGTGGCGGAGCTGCCGCAGGTGAAACGGTTCCTCGGCGTCGACGAGGCGTGGTCGTACGCGAACACCGGCTACTGGCTCGCCGGGTGGCTCGCCGGCGAGGCGACGGGCGAGACGTTCGAAGACGCGCTCCGCCATCACGTCCTCGGCCCTGCCGGGATGGCGAGCGCCGACTTCGACGAGCCCGAGCTCTCGGGCAGCGGCCGCGGCGCGACCACCGACCGCTACCCCAGGGCCCGGCGGCCTTCCGGCGGCCTCGTCGCCGAGGCATCCGACGTGATCCGCTTCGGTCGATGGCAGCTCTCGGAGCCCTGGACGGAGACGCAGCGTCAGCCGCTCGCCCGTCCCCTCGGCGGCGTCTACGGCTTGGGACTCTTCGGCGAGCGCGTCGCCGGGGCCGACGTCTGGGGGCACGGCGGCTCCTACGGCGGCTTCCAGTCGACGCTGCTGATCGTCCCGAGCAAGGGGGCGGTCTTCGTGGGGCTCACCTCGAGCGGCGAAGGCTCGCGCGCGCTCCGCGAGCTCGAGGATCTGTGGTTCGAGCGGCTGCTCGGAGAGCGCCGGCGGGTCGCCGAGCAGATCGTGCTCCCGGAGGCGGCGCTCGACGCGTTCGCCGGAACCTACGCGAACGACGAGACGACGGCGGTCGTCGCGCGGAGCGGCGGCGGCCTCTCCGTGGTCGTCACCGAGGAGGCCGAGACGCTCGAGCTCTGGGCGCCGCCGATCGGCGAGCGCACCTTCGAGGTGGCGGGCGGCCCGTTCGAGGGCTCGCGGCTCGACTTCCCGGTCGAGGGGTTCGCGCGGGTCGGCTACCGCCTCGCCGCAAGAGTCGAGTGATCGTCGGCGTCGCGGCCGGCCATCCGGCGACGGCCGCGGCCGGGGCGGCGCTGCTCGAGGCCGGTGGGAGCGCGGCCGACGCAGCGGTGGGCGCATGTCTCGCCTCGTGCGTCGCCGAGACCGTGATGACCGGCCTGCTCGGCGGCGGCCACGCGATCTACTTCGACGCCGCGACGGGCGTCACCCGGAACCTCGACTGCTTCGTCGCGGTGCCGATCGAGGGCGGCGCGGCGATGGACGAGCTGCAGGTTCGCTTCGGCGAGGAGCTTGTCGGCTACGCGATCGGTGCGTCGTCCTGCGCGGTCCCGGGCGTCCCGGCAGGGCTCGACGCGCTCTGGCGCACGCACGGGCGGCTGCCCTGGCGCGACCTCGTCGAGCCCGCGCTCGCGCTCGCGCGCGTCGGTGTCCGAATGCCGGCGGCTCAGGCGTCGTGCCTGGCGATGCTCGAGCCGGTGATGACGATGCGCGAGGGCTCGCGCATCTACGCACCCGGCGGCCGGCTGCTGCAGGAGGGCGACTCGCTCGAGCAGCCGGGCCTGGTCGCCGCGCTCGAGCTCGTCCGCGACGAAGGCGCGCGCAGCGTGTACGTCGGCTCGATCGCGCGCGAGCTCGTGCGTCTCGTCGCCGAGCGCGCGGGCCGGATCACCGAGGCCGACCTCGCCGCCTTCGAGGCCCGTTGGAGCGAGCCCGTCCGCGTGCAGTACGCCGGGCGCACCGTCTGCTCGCGCGGCGACCTGAGCGGCGTGCCCGAGGCGCTCGACCGCCTCCCGTCGCAGGCCTCGAACGACGACCTGCTCGCGGTGCTCGAGGATCCGCTTCCCGACGCCGGGCACACGACGAACGTCACCGTGGTCGACGCAGACGGGAGCGCGTGCGTGCTGACGACGAGCCTGGGGCTCGGCTCCGGCGACTGGGTGCCGGGCCTCGACCTGCACCTGAACAGCATGCTCGGCGAGGTCGACCTGATCCGCGAGCCGCTGCGTCCGCGCGCGCGGATGGCGAGCATGATGGCGCCGACGCTTGCGTTCGACGATGCGGGGCTCGAGCTGGCGCTCGGGTCGGCGGGCGGCACGCGCCTGCGAACGGCGCTCGTCGGCGTGGTCGCGGCCGTCCTCGGTGCCGGCGACGGCGTCCAGCGCGCCGTCGACCACCCGCGCTTCCATCCCGTCGCGGGCGTCGTCAACGCGGAGCCGGGCGTGGACGAGGCGTGGCTGGCCTCGGTCGAGCACCGTGGACGGAACGTGCGCCGCTGGCCCGGACTCCACCACTTCTTCGGCGGCGTCAGCGCGATCGGCCGGCACGGCGCGGGCGCGGATCCGCGTCGGAGCGGTGCGGTGAGCCTCGTCTAGACGGGCCGCACGGCGGCGCGGGTCTGCTCGACGTCGCGCGCGATCTGCGCGACGAGCTCCGCCTCGCTCGCGAACGTCTGCTCGGCGCGCAGCCGCTGCCAGAGCTCGACGACGAGCCGGCTTCCGTAGAGGTCGCCCTCCCAGTCGAGCAGGAACGCCTCGACCCGGCGCTCGGTTCCGCCGTAGTGCGGGTTGACGCCGATCGAGACGGCGGCGCGGAGATCGCCGGTCGCCCCCGCGTAGATGCCGTACCCCGGGACGAGCAGGTCGGGCTCGACCTGGAGGTTCGCGGTCGGGAAGCCGAGTGTGCCGCCGCGCTGGTCACCGCCGACGACGATGCCCTCGACCTCGACGGGCCGACCGAGCAGCCCCGCCGCCTCGGCGACCTCTCCGGCGGTCGCGAGCTGTCGGATCCGGCTCGAGGAGACGCCCTCGACGACCGGCACCGCGCGGACGTCGAAGCCGAGCGCGCGCAGGAGGTCGAGGTCGCCGCTCCGCTTGCGCCCGAAGCGGAAATCGGCGCCGGCCACGACGGCCTCCGCGCCGATCGCCGACAGGTAGTCGCGCGCGAACGTCTCCGGCTCGAGCGCCGCGAGCTCGGGTGTGAACGGGACGACGAGCGTCTCCTCGACGCCGCAGCCCTCGAGGAGCGACAGCCGACGGTCGAGCGTGCAGAGCAGCTCGACCCGGTTTCCGAGGACGGTGCGCGGGTGCGGGTGGAACGTGACCACGGTCGGCCTGAGCCCGCTCTCGACCGCAGCGCCGACGACCGCCTGGTGGCCGCGGTGCACGCCGTCGAACGTCCCGATCGCGACGGCCCGTGGGGCCCGTTCGAGCTCTCCGGGTGCGCGCGCGACGTTCACGCTGCGCCCACGCCCCCGCCCGCGGCGGCGGCCAGCACCCCGGCGCGGACCGGGCCGCTGACGCGCTCGAGCGCGTCGGCCGGAAGCCGCACCAGCACGCTCTCCACGTCGAGCAGCCGGGCCGTCGCCGGGTCGGCGTCGGCCTCCTCGACCGAGAACGGCCCGACCGCCGTGCGGCGGAGCGTCGTGCAGTGACCGCCGAGTGCCTGCGCGACCGAGCGCACGTACGTGCCAGAGCTGACGTGGAGCGAGAGCCGCACCGACGTCCCGTCGTACCCGATGACGTCGAGCGCGTGCACGACCGACCGGCGTGACGGCATCTCCACCTCGACCCCGCGCCGCGCGAGTCTGTACGCCCGCTCGCCGCCGATCTTCACCGCCGAGGCGGCGGGGATCACCAGCTCGACCGTGCCGCGAAGGCGTTCGAGCGCGGCGTCCAGCTCGCTGCGTCCCGGAGCCGCATGGCGTTCGAGCGTCTCGCCTTCGGGATCGCCGGTCGACGTGGTCGACGTGAGGTCGACGTCCGTGACGTAACGCTTGTCGAGCCCGACGAAGCACGGCGCGAGGCGCGTCGCGGCGCCCGAGAGCAGGACCAGCAGGCCGGAGGCGAACGGGTCGAGCGTGCCGGCGTGCCCGGTCCGAGCGCGCGTCCGCCGGCGGAGCGTCGCGACGATCGCGAACGAGGACGGCCCCGGATGCTTGTCGACCAGGGCGATCCCGACCGGACGGAGTGCTCGTGGGGGCACGCCGGTAGACGTTCTCACACAAGGAACGCCCCTGTCAGCCCGCGACGAGCGCGAACTGCCGGCGGAGGAACTCGACGATCTCGTCGATCTCGAGGTCCGAGCTGAAGCCGGCCGCCTGACGGTGGCCGCCGCCGCCCGCCGCGCGTGCGATCGCCGAGACGTCCACCTCGTCGCGGCTCGACCGCAGCGAGATCCGGCGCGCCGGCCCGTCGGAACGCGGCGGCTCGCGGATCAGCGCCACCATCTCGGAGCCCTCGACGCTCCGGAGGTAGTCGATGATCCCCTCCGAGTACGGCTCCTCGGCGCCCACCTCCGCGAAGTCGTTCTTCAGCAGGTAGCTGACGACGATGCGCCCGCCCTCGTAGACCGACGCGCGCTCGAGCGCCCGCGCGAGCAGCTTCAGCTTCGCGAACTGCACCGTCTCGTAGACCAGCCGGAAGATCCCGTGAACGTCGGCACCGGCCTCGACGAGGTCGGCCGCCAGCCGCAGCGCCTTCGGAGTCGTGTTCGAGTACTGGAAGCGGCCGGTGTCGGTGACGAGCGCGACGTAGAGCGCCTCCGCCATGTCTGGCGTCAGCGGCACGTCGAGCAGCGAGAGGATGTCCCGCACGATCTCCGCAGTCGAGGATGCGTCGTCGACCACGAGGTTGACGTCGCCGAAGCGTGAGTTGTCGTGGTGGTGGTCGACGTTGAGGACCACACGCGCGCGCTCGACGATCGCCGGGTCGGGGCCGATGCGCTGCTCGTTGGCACAGTCGAGCGCCAGCAGCACACGCTCCTCGAAGTCGGAGGGCAGCTCACGCGCGAGCGTGCTCAGGTCGAGGAAGCCGTACTCCGCCGGTGTCGGCGCGCTCCCCGATAGGTACATGACGACGTCCTTGCCGAGCTCGCGCAGGGCGATCGTCGTCGCGAGCAGGGAGCCGAGCGCGTCGCCGTCCGGGTTCTCGTGGGTGACCGTGACGAACGCGTCGTTCCCGCGGATCGCGTCTGCGACCGCCTGAACGTCAATTCGTGTCGTCGTCGACTGGTCCATCGTCCTCGGGGAGGTCGGCAGCGAGGTCGTCGATGAGCCTCGACATGCGCACGCCGCGCTCGACCGCGTCATCGTAGGTGAACGTCAGCTGGGGCGTTCGCCGAAGGTTGAGCTCGCGGTTGATCCGCGCCTGGAGGATGCCGTGCGCCGACGCCAGGCCGGCGAGCGTGTCGCGCTGCCGGCGGGCGCCGCCGAGCACCGACACGTAGACGGTCGCCTCGCGCAGGTCCGGCGTCACGCGCACGCTCGTGACGGTGACGATCCCGATGCGAGGGTCCTTCAGGTCGCCGATCCCGTCCGCCACGACCGCCCGCACGGACTCGTTCACCCGGCGCATGCGCTCCGTCAACGCTCGTCCTCAGGCGAGACGAGGAGCCGCTCGCAGCGGACGAGCACCGGCTCGCCCGAGGCGAGCCACCGCTCCGCGGCCGCCGCGAGCTCGTCGGCCTCGTGGGCCGTTCGCGCGGCGCAGGCGACGGTGAGCGCGGCACGCTGCCAGAGGTCGTGGTGGTCGACCTCGGCGACGGACGCCCCGAACCGGCTCCTGAGCGTGTCCCTGGCGGAACGCACGTAGTGGCGCTTCCCCTTCAGCGAGCCCGCCTCGGGGAAGTGCAGCTCGACCGTCAGGATCGCGACGAAGCCCGCGCCCAAGGCCGCGTCGTCAGCTGCCGGCGACGCCCTGCGGCGCCTCGGCGGCCGCGGGCTGTTCCTCGAGCGACGTGCGTTCGACCTCGCGGGTCTCGAAGACCTCGAAGACATCCCCTTCGCGCAGGTCGTTGAAGCCCTCGAGCAGGATGCCGCACTCGAATCCCTCGCTCACCTCGCGTGCGTCGTCCTTGAACCGCTTGAGCTGGGCAACCGTGGTCTCGTGGATGCGCGTGCCCTCGCGGAAGATGCGCACGTTCGCGCCGCGCCGCGCGATTCCGCTCGTGACCATGCAGCCGGCGATCGTCCCGAGCCGCGAGACCCGGAACAGCGCCCGCACCTCGACCTCGCCGATGATCGCCTCGGTCTCGACCGGCGACAGCAGCCCGACGAGCGCCTGCTCGATCTCCTCGGTGAGCTGGTAGATGACCCGGTAGAGGCGGATCTCGATGCCCTGCCGGTCGGCGGCCGCGCGGACTTCGGCGGACGGACGCACGTTGAACCCGATCACCATCGCGTTCGACGCGGCAGCGAGGTTGACGTCGTTCTCAGTGATCGCGCCGACGCCGGTGTGGATCACGTTCACCTGCACCTCGGAGTGACGGATCTTCTGCAGCTCGCCGACGATCGCCTCGACCGAGCCCTGGACGTCGCCCTTCAGCACGATGTTCAGGTCCTGGATACCGCCGGCCTGCATCTGCTCGAACAGCTTGTCCAGCGAGATCCCGCGGCTGGCCTGCTTGGAGCGCGCCTCGCGCCGAAGGCGCTCGCTGCGCTGCTGAGCGAGGTCGCGCGCGCGTGACTCCTTCTCGACGACGCGCCCGAGCTCGCCGGCGGGCGGCGGACGGTCGAAGCCAAGGATCTCGACGGGGTCGCCGGGCATCGCCTCCTGGATCCGCTCGCCGCGATAGTCGTAGAGGGCGCGCACCTTGCCCCACGCGTCGCCGGCGACGATCGCGTCGCCCACCTTGAGCGTGCCGCGCTGCACGAGCATCGTCGCCACGGGCCCGCGCCCGATGTCCAGGCGCGACTCGATGATCGGGCCGGAAGCCTCGGCGGCCGGGTTCGCGCGCAGGTCGAGCTCGGCATCGGCGACGAGCAGGATCTTCTCGAGCAGCTCGTCGAGGTTCTCGCCCTGCTTCGCCGAGACGCGGGCGACCTGCACGGTCCCGCCCCACTCCTCCGGCTGCACTTCCTCCTGCGCGAGCTCGCCGAGCACCCGCTCGGGGTTCGCGTCGGGGAGGTCGATCTTGTTGACGGCCACGACGATCGGCACCTCCGCGGCGCGCGCGTGCGAGATCGACTCGCGCGTCTGCGGCATCACGCCGTCGTCGGCGGCGACGACGAGCACTGCGATGTCGGTGACCTTGGCGCCGCGGGCGCGCATGGCGGTGAACGCCTCGTGGCCCGGCGTGTCGAGGAAGGTGATCCGGCGGCCGTCGATCTCGGTCTGGTACGCGCCGATGTGCTGGGTGATCCCGCCGGCCTCGGTCTCGACGACGGTCGTCTTGCGGATCGCGTCGAGCAGCGTGGTCTTGCCGTGGTCGACGTGGCCCATGATCGTCACGACCGGCGGCCGCTCGCGCAGCGACTCGTCCGGGTCGTCGAACGTCTCCGGCTCGCTGTCGTCGTCCTCGGCGTGCTTGATCGTGATCTCGCGCTTCAGCTCGGCCGCGATCAGCTCGACCTCGTCGTCGGTCAGCGACTGCGTCGCCGTCTTCATCGTCCCGAGGTTCATCAGCAGCTTGATGATCTGCGGCATCGCGACGCCGAGTGCCTGCGAGAAATCGCGCAGCGTGACGCCCGACTCGACGGTCGCCGGGCCGGTCGGCTGGACGACCTCGCGCGGCTGGCGCGGCTGCCGGTCGGCGGGCCGGTCGCCCGGCCGCTGGCGCTGCCCCTGGCCGGGGCGGTTGCCGCCCTGGTCGATGACGACGCGCCGCCGCCCCCTGGGGCCTCCGCCGCGCGGTCTGATCGGTCTATTCGGTTTGCCGTTGGCCATCGGTCGTCAAGTGTAGAGATGCGAAAGCGACGGGTCGACGTGGACGGAGGCCCGGAGCACCCGGTTGAAGGCCCGCCGGGAGGCCGCCCGCTCGAAGCAGAGCAGGCGCGGGCAGGTGTACGCGCCCCGGCCGGGCCCGGCGCCGGGCACGAGCTGCCCGCCGCGGGCGTGGAAGCGGCGGAGCTCGGCCTGGGGCGCCTTGCGGCCGCAGCCGGCGCACGTCCGGACGGGTGCCGCGCTCAGTCGCTCTCCTCGCGCGCCGCCGTCTCGACGGGGATGCCCTCGTTCGGGTCGTCGTCGACGTAGCGGTGCTCCGCCTGGTGGGCGCCGCTCTCCAGCGTCTCGTCCTCGCCCGCGACCGGAGCGTCACCCGGCCCGGCCGGGAACTCCTCCGGCGCGGGATCGCCGAACTCCGCGGCGTCCTCGGTGACGGCCTCGGGCGGGGCGGTGTCGGCGAGCTCCTCGAGCTCGGGCTCCTGCTCGGCAACGATCGGGTTGTCCTCCGCGTTCGGCTCGTGCAGCGCGAGCTCCTGATGCGCGGGGACGCCGCAGTAGCGCGAGCCGGGCAGTGAGGCGTTCGGGCAGCGCTTGCCGTTCGAGAGGACGGCGGCGCAACGGCCGGAGAAGTCCTCGCCTTCGGCGCCGTCGCCGCCGAAGGCCGCCTCGGCCTCCTGCTGCGCGAATTCGGTGTCGGAGGTGATGTCGATCTTCCAGCCGGTGAGGCGCGCGGCGAGGCGCGCGTTCATCCCCTCCTTGCCGATCGCCAGCGCGAGCTGGTCGTCCGGGACGACCACCGTCGCCTCCTTGCCGGCGTCGTCGAGGTAGACCTCGCGGACGCGAGCAGGCGAGAGGGCCTTCGCGACGAAGCGGGCCGGCTCGGGATTCCACGGGATGATGTCGATCTTCTCGCCGCGGAGCTCCGACACGACCATCCGGACGCGCGAGCCGCGCGGACCGACGCAGGCGCCGACCGGGTCGACGCCCTGCGCGTGCGACTCGACGGCGATCTTCGAGCGGTACCCCGGCTCGCGGGCGACGCCGCGGATCTCGACGAGCCCGTCCGCGATCTCCGGCACCTCGAGCTCGAAGAGCGTCTTGATCAGCTCGGGGTCGCGGCGCGAGAGGATGACCTGCGGGCCTTTCGTGCCCGTGCGCACCTCTCGGATCACGGCCTTGATGCGCGAGCCCTGCTCGTAGCGCTCGCCGTCGACCTGCTCGGGGCCGGGCAGGAGCGCCTCGACCTTCCCGAGGTCGACGAGGATGTTCCTGCGGTCGCCGGTCTGCTGGACGATCCCGGTGACGACCTCGCCCACGCGGTCGACGTACTCGTCGTACATCATCTCGCGCTCGGCCTCACGGATCCGCTGCAGGATCACCTGCTTCGCGGTCTGTGCCGCGATGCGGCCGAAGTTGTCGGGGGTGACGTCCGCGCGTGAGACGAGATCCTCGGGCACGTCGGACCAGTCGATCTCGAGATCCTCGTCGGAGAGCAGCGTGTGGTTCTTCTCCCCCGTCTCCTCCTCGATGCGCTCGAGCTCGTCGAGCGTCCGCTCGCGCGCCTCGTCGAGCAGACGTGACTCGATGTCCTCCGGCAGGTCGATCGAGTAGACGCGGAAGTCGCCGCGGTCGTCGAGCTCGACGGTCGCGTGGCGCGATGCACCGGGTGTCTTCTTGTACGCGGCGAGCAGCGCGTCCTCGAGCGCGGCGACGAGTGTCCCGCTCTCGATTCCCTTCTCGCGCTCGATCTCGCGAACCGCTTCAACGATCTCCTGGCTCATCGCTTCGTCCCTTCGTCGATCAGATTGGCCCGCACGATCTCGTCGTACGGTATGTCCACTGCTTCCGAGCCGTTTCGGATCTGCACCGCGCGCGGCGACGCCTCGACCACCTCTCCGCGCAGGCCAAGAGCCTCGGTCTTCACGCGCACCTTGCGGCCGACTGCGCGCTCGAAGTGCGGCTGCGTGCGCAGCGGCCGGTCGAGCCCGGGCGACGACACCTCGACCGAGTACTCGTCGAGGTACGAACGGAGCACGTTCGTCGTGCGCTCGCAGAGGGCGTGGTCGACCCCGGACGGGTGGTCGATGTACACGCAGAAGCGGTCACGGCCGGTGAGCTCGACGGCAAGCACTTCGAC
This sequence comes from Gaiellaceae bacterium, assembly GCA_035473635.1. GTDB lineage: Bacteria > Actinomycetota > Thermoleophilia > Gaiellales > Gaiellaceae > PALSA-600. The sequence goes on from DATIOD010000003.1 coordinate 44,786, forward strand.
GCCCGGCAGAGCGGGCTCCACCAGGCGCGCCACGTCGCGCCGGAGCAGCCGTTCCTTGTCGTGCTGAGCGCTTGCCATTGTCACCCCCGATCACCGGACCGAGTTCACGAATGCGGTCGGATACAAAAAGTGGGCGCCGCGCGCCCACCTCGAAAATCGCTCGAAATGTGGTGTCCGAAAGGTAGCAGAGCGCGGCGAATTTCTGGCGCTACGAGACGAGTGCGGTGCCAGGCACCGTGGTGCCTGGCACCGTTGGCAGCCTCATCTAGAGGATGCAGAGGATGCCCGACAGCTGACGGTCGGACGGAGCGAGCGCGCAGCCCCGCGGGGCCGGCGCCGCCACCTTCTTCTTCACGACGACCGGGCGCTTGCCGATCACCCGCACCGTCGGCGCGCCGGACGCGCCGCCCGTGCAGACGTAGATCGACAAATACCCCTGCTGCAGGGTGAGCGTGCAGTTGCCCGGGATCGCGCCGGTCGTCTGCAGAAGCACCGACGGCATGACGGGCGGTGCGACCCTGTGGTTCGTCGCGGCGGCGGCGCTCGCGACCGGGACGGCGAGCCCGAGGGTCACGGCCGCCGTGACGATCGCTGACTGAGCTTTCACCGCAGTCTCCCTTCTCGGATTGCCTGACTACCGAGAAGAGGCGGTCCGGCCCTCCGCTGATACCGAGGGTGCCGGGGCACCGGGACTAGCCCTGATCGGCTACGACCCGCCGCGACCAGTGCCACGCGCGCTCGACCGTCGCCGCGCGCTCCTCATCACCGGCGTCCCGCAACTCGGCGACGAGTGCGTGCACGTCGTGGCCCCGCACGCCGAAGCCGCCCCCGGCCAGGCCGTCCCGTGACCCGAGCATGTCCATCTCGGACTGGATGGCCGGTGCGGTCAGGTCCTCGTCGCGGTCGTGCAGCTCGCGGACGGCGGCGATCGCGAGCAGCAGCGCCGTCACCAGCCCGAACGTCTCATCGTCCACGGCGCCCTCCGGCGGTGGCGCAAGGTCGACGGTCTGGAGCGCGTCGATCGTGTCCAGCAGCGGATCTGCCACTCGGGTCCTCTCTGTGCCGCAGGAGGTGTCGCGGGCCAGGGCCGCTCACGACGACATGAATCTCGAGGGACCATAGTCGGTGCCAGGCACCGGAGTGCCTGGCACCGTTACGTCAGCTCGCCGCGCAACGGTCCGCTGAGATGTACCCGTCGATCACCGCCGCCGCGCAGGGAAGCGAAGTGACGACGCTGGTACCGCCGTGTCCCGTCGGCTGCGGCGTCAGCGTTCCGATGTACGGGCCGCTGCTGCCGCCGATCGCTTTCGTCGAGCTCGAGCCGCCGAACGCGCTGCGAGGGCAGCTGAAGGTCCAGCGGAAGCCGGACTCGTCGAACATCTTGCAGCTCTTCGGGATGAGGCCCTTCGAGGCGCCCGTCTTCCCGCCGGGACAGCTGTAGGTCCACAGGGCGCCGGCCGCCACGGTCAGCGTGCAGCTCCCCGCCTCCGCATGCCGCGCCGCGCCGGGACAGCGGAAGCTCGAGACGTGACCTGCGATCAGCGTCATCGTGCAGCTGCCGGGAACGGCGCTCGTGCCGAGGTACACCGACGACACGACGTCCGGCGCGGCGGAATGATCCTGTGAGATCGCAGCCGCCGCCGAACCGGCAAGCGCCAGCGTCACGATCGCGACAGCGATCGATGTGTGAATTCTCACCGCAGTCTCCTTCTCTCGTTCTCTTTGACCCCGTACGGAGAGGAGGCCGGCCGCCCGCCGTTGATACGGCCGGACATCGCTCACGCGGGCGGCCAGGTGTTCACGTCCGCCTGGCACCGCGACGCCTACGTGGCCGCGTTGAAGCGCGAGCTCGAAGGTGTGGAGCGCAACCTCCACTTCATCGACGAGCCCGAGCTGAGCGGGTTGACGCGCACAGACGATGACGTGCGGCGCCAGCGGGTGAGTCTCGAGGGGACGAGGAACCACATCCTCGCCGAGCTGACGGGCCTCGAGGAAGGGCGGCGTTGGACCCGTCGCCGTCAGCCGACTTCGAAGCCGCCGTGCTCAATAGCACCGCCGAGGAAGTCGTAGAACCAGTACCAAACCCTCGGCCAATGCATTCCCGGATGATCGATCTGGCTCAGCGGCTCACGGCTCAGTCGCTGATGGAGTGCCTGACAAGCACGGGCCGATACCTGGTGTATCCCGTGGTACGCCAGCAGGTAGAGCCAAGGGATCGGATAACTGCAGTTGTCCGGGTCAACATCGATAAGCCACTCGCCTGGCACCTCAACCGGCGGCGAACGTCGCATCAGGCGCTCGAGAAACGATCGCGGTGGAGGAGGCGGCGGTTCGGTGAAGTCGCCCACCCCCTGCTTCTCGATCTCGTCAAGGATCGCCCGCCACAAACGGTTGGCGATGAAGCCCTTGTTGAACTCCTGGAGGATCGGGTGCTCCGAGTCCGGATCATCGACCCAGTTGAGCGAAAACGACATCGGCGCGGAGCCTAGGGCCGTAACGAGCGGGGGGTCTATCTCGCACCGAACCAGCTCGGGTGACCCCGCCAGTCTTGAATTTCGTCTCCGACGAAAAAGGTTGGCCCTAGGACATGCCCAGACGGCTCACTGAGGACGACGTGAAGCGGATCCGGGCGTTGCATGTGGAGGGTTGCCGTCCTTCGGAGATCGCGGCGACGTTCGATGTGTCGCGCCGGCACGTGGACCGGATCCTGGCGGGCGAGCGACGCAGCAGACTGGGCGATCTCGAGGAGCGGCCTGTGGCGGACGCGGTGGGGTCGCTGTTGGACAGGTTGGAGCTCGGGGAGCGCGACCAGATGAGGGCGACGATGGCGATGCAGCTTGCGGCGAAGCTGGATCAGGTGATCGCGTCGGACTCGGCGGCGTCGGCGGCGTCGTGGCGCCGTTGGCGAACACGTTGGCGGAGCTGCTTGATGGTTTGACGGATCGGTTCCGGGAGCCGTCGCCGATAGACCTGATTCGGGCGCGCAGCGATGAGCGGCTCGCCGCCATGCGAAAAGCATCGGCTGTCTAGGAAGCCCGTCGTCGTCGAGATCATCGGGGACGCCGACGTCCCGGAATGGTTCGTGCCTGACGCGTCCTAGCTAGGGCCCAACCTCGAACATTCCCCGACCCTCGTCGCCTCCGGTCTTCACGTGGGCAATGAGGACCACCATCGGGTCCCACTGGTCTTGCGGGTGGTTCCCCGTTCCCATCGTGTAGACGCCACCGGGCGGAGCCGGCAACTCGATGAAGTCCTCATTCGTGCCGGTGACGATTCTCTGCGGATCGCCGACGACGTAGATGCCGAAGTCGTCTGCGGTGAGCCCGGTGACCGGTGTCCCGTCGTTCCTGCTGACAGACACCACCACGGCAAACCCAGTGTTGAGCTGAACACCCTGGTTCCAGAGCGCTCCAACGCGAACTGAAAGACCTGCCATCTGAATCCTCCCTTGGGTCAGACCCCTTCGGGTAAGCGGACGGCTGCCCTCGCGCGGAACCTATCGGAGCGAGGTCGGCGCGTCCCTCTAGGCGCGTCTGACCTGGACATACGTCTTCAGCTTCCGCTTAATTGGTCGACAGCATGGACGAGCGTCCTTCATCCGACTATTACCGCCGTCAGATGGAGGTGTTAAGGGACGCCCGCTTGCGCCGCGCTCCACTCGAGTTGGACCAGGCATATCTGTCCGAGTTCGAGCACAGAGGCGCAATCGCTGGTGAAGCGCTCAGCGAGCGATGGCTCGCATCAGCCAAGGGACGCGGACTGGTTTCTGTTGATCAGCGCGGAGATACAGACGCCGCTACGACGTGGCTGCTTACGGACAGCGGTCGGGAGCTTCTCCGGGACCTGAGAGACAAGCAGAAGCTCATTCCGCGAGCCATGTGGCAGCCGATCGTGCGAGCCGCAGGCGAGGGTGCCCTCCTTGCGGTCAAGACGTACGTGGCGGCGGTACCGGTTGCCCTCGTGGCGTGGTGGTGGGGGCTGATCACCGTATCCGGCTGGGTTGCGCCTGTCGTCACTGCTGCCGTCGCATTCCTGCTTGCCGTGGTGGGTCTACAAGCACTCGTCTGGCGACGGCGTCAAGCGAAGGAGGCGCCTTTCGTGGCGCTACTTCGGGAACAGCAGATGTTCGGTGCGGAGCTGGAACTCCTCAATCTGTCGATAGAACGCACCGCCGAAGAAATCCAGGAGCGGCACGAGACGAGCATGGCTGAGATCGAACGGCGCCGGACCAACCCGACCGAGGAAGAGGAGCGGGCGCTCAAGGCTGCGGTGGATACGGAACTCGAACGGCTTACCGCCGCCGTTCGCGAGGGAGAGACAAGAGATCCTCCGGAAGCCGATTAAGCCCGAACTCTGCAACACAAGCGAGCGGCTACGTCGTCAGCTACGGAATAGGCTCGACCTCCCACATGCCGTCGTAAACGCTCGAATCGAGCTCGAGCACGGCGGTGATCCGCCACGCCGCCTTCCCACCGTTACCCGCCGCGCCGATCGGCCAGAGGATTAGCCCAGGACCAGACGACTCCCGTAGGGAGCCGCGTCGCCCTACCCAGGAAGGAACTCGAGGCGTCGCCAACACCATCGAGCCCTTACCGCCGTCGAGCGTGTCACGCCTTGATCGCGTTGGATAGACGACACGGAAGTCGTTTCTTGAAATAGAAGGCGCGGCGCAATGGGTGGTCGACCGGAACGGTTACGCCCTTCGGGCGATAGTCAGGCCCTGTTTCGCGGTGGACGATGTGGGTGGCGGGTCGGAAACGCTTTGAGGCGGCCGCGGGCGCTCGACCGACCCGCCTTGGTCAGTCGTGAATTAACACACCGCCCCGACGCTGAAGCTCGCGTCCGCGAAACCAGCGCTGGCGCCAGTGTCGTTGAACGTGGCGACTTCGATTGATCTCGGATCGACCGTGAAGTTCGGCGCAGTCCCGACGTAGTGGGTCTCCGCCTTGATCGCGACCGCGGACGGTTCGTCGCCGCCCACCGTGAAGGTGCGGATCGTCGCGAGCCAGGCGCAGTTCAGCACCGGCCGGAAGAACGTCACCACGTAGTCGCCCTTCCGCGTCCGAGTGGCTGAGACGACGCCGGCGCTTCGGTACACCACCGTCCCGTCGTACTTGACGACGGCCCAGCGGTCGGTTGAAAACGGGAACTGCTGCTGACCCGACGGAGTTGCGGCGCGGGCGGGCCCTGGCCCCGACCGGCCGAGCGATGCACTCGCGAGAACAGTGAGGACAACTGCGACGAGCGAGATTGCAAGCGCGATACGTGCCACGGCGATACCTCCTTAGCCTGCTTCGAGGACGGCCCGCCTAGAAGAAGAGCGGATGCGCAGCGTCGCCCGGTTGCAAGCTCCTGCGACCAGCACACATCCCATCCGCGGCTCTCTCCCCTCCGACGGAACCAAGAGCCGCCGCAGCACCTTCCAGACTACTTCCGCCCCGAACCACCGACAAGGTGCGGATCCAAGACCGACAGGACCAGCCGAGGCACGCGACCTGGGCGCACCCGCTCCGCGAATCGTGAATCGGACGGGCCGAGGTGCAAGGCCAGCGTTGACCTGTTGGCGGAGGCATCGGCTCGAGCCGCCTACAAGGCGTGGGCTCGAGCCGACGTGCCGTCGTCCCTGCGGAACTCGAAGACTCCCAGTAGACCCCTCTCCACTGTCATCCGAGGTCCGCTGGATCCGTTGTTCCCCCGTTGTAAGTGGTTAACCCCCTCTTTCGGGTGGAGCTGGTTGCAGACGAAATTGCCGCCCGATTTAGTCGCGAAGGGGGTTCGGTTCGCCCATGGTTTCCCCTCACCGGAAGTGCCCGGATCCTCCTTCCGGGGCGATGTCAGTTCCGGCGGGACCGGCCGCATCCCGCAAGGCGTCGCCCCGGAACAACTCCTCGAGAAGCCTCGGACCAGGCACGGTCACCGCCTGCTCCGACCCGGCCCGAATGACCGCTCGGGCGGTGGTCGCCAGGCTGTTGCAGGCGTAGCGTT
>DATIOD010000004.1:0-2995 GCA_035473635.1 Gaiellaceae bacterium
CGCCGCTGGACGCCGTCCGGCTACGCCGAGCGCCGCCCGCGAGCCGGGGGAGACGCGGTGCTGATCACACCGCCGTCTCTCGTCGAGGTTCTGCGCTCCGGCTGGCAGGGATCCGTGCCGCTCCTGCATCCGTCGGCGTGACCACCGCCTGGCTCGAGCCGGCTGAGCTGCGGATCGGCCTTGGCTGCATGCGGCTGCCGGCGGAGTCGGCGTCCGAGACGATCGCAGCCGCAGCCGAGGCGGGGATCACCGTCTTCGACACGGCGCGCGCGTACGAGGACAACGAAGAGATGGTGGCTCGCGCACTCCGCAGCTGCGGCGCGGACGCCTCCGCGCGGATCGTGACCAAGGGCGGCATGTCGCGTCCCGGCGGCGCCTGGGTGGCGGACGGCCGCGCGAAGGCGATTCGCGCCGACTGTGAGGCGAGCCTAGCGGCGCTCGACGGCCTCCCGATCGACATCTACCTCCTGCACGCGCCCGACCCGCGGACGCCGTGGCGCACGTCCGTGCGTGCACTTGCACGACTCCTGGACGACGGCGTCGTGCGGCGAATCGGGCTTGCCAACGTCAACCGGACCCAGCTCGACGAGGCGCTCGCGGATGCGCCTGTCGCGGCGGTGCAGGTCGCGCTCTCGCCGTTCGACGACCGAGCTCTCCGCGGCGGGCTCGTCGAGCGCTGCGAGGAGCTCGAGATCGCGTTGCTCGCGCACTCGCCGCTGGGCGGCCCGAAGCGCGCCGGACGCGTCGATGCCGAGGAGACGCTCGCGTGGCTCCTGGGCCTCTCGCCGGTGGTCGTCCCGATCCCCGGCGCGCGACGACCGGAGACCGCCCGCTCGGCGGCACGGGTGGCCGCCGCGGCACCGGCACCAGCGCCTGCCCGCACGCGCCGCTCGGCAGCGCCGGCCAGGACCGACGCGGAGATCGTGCTCGTGATGGGCGTCCCCGGAGCAGGGAAGAGCCGTGTCGCCGCCGAGTACACGACTCGCGGCTACACGCGGTTGAACCGCGACGAGCAAGGCGGGTCCCTCCGCAAGCTCGCCGCCGTCCTCGACGAGAAGCTGGCAGCAGGTGCGCGGCGAGTTGTGCTCGACAACACCTACCTCACGCGCGCGTCGCGGAACGAGGTGGTCGAGGTCGCAGCCCGGCATGGAATCCCGGCCCGCTGCGTCTGGCTCGACGCGCCGCTCGCCCAGGCGCAGGTCAATCTGGTCGAGCGCCTGCTCGAGCGCTTCGGGTCGCTGCCGACGCCCGCACAGCTCTGGGAGCTGAGGAAGGAGCCGGGGATGCTCGCGCCCACGTCCCAGATGCGTGCGTTCCGCGAGCTGGAGCCGCCGTCCGACGACGAGGGCTTTGCCGCCGTCGAGCTCGTGCCGTTCGTCCGGGCGTCGTCATCCGGCATGGCCGGCGTCTTCGTCGCAGCCCGGGCGATGACGGAACCCGGGTGGGAAAACGCGCTCGCCCAGGGCGCTCCGGATGCGCCTCACCTCGTCTACGACTGGAACCCGGACGGCGACTGGGCAACTCTCGCCGACGCCGCGGCCCAAGTCGCCGCGAAGGTCTCCGGGGCCGCCCATACGGCGCTCTGCCCGCATCCCGCCGGCCCGCCGACCTGCTGGTGCCGGCCTCCCCTGCCTGGTCTTCCGCTCGCGTTCGCCCGCGAGCACGGCGTCGACCCGGCGCGGTCGGTCGTGATCGGCTCGGGGACGGCTCACAAGACGCTGGCGGCGACACTCGGCGCTCGCTACGTCTCGCCAGATCCGCCTACACCGTGACGATGACCTTGCCGCGGGCGTGGCCTTCGCCGAGGTAGCGGAACGCGTCGGCGGTCTCGGCCAGCTCGTACTTCCGGTCGACCACGGGCTTCACCTTGCCGGTCTCGAGCAGCTCTCGCAGGATCTCCATGTCGGCCCTGTTCGTCTTGGCGATGAAGAACACGGCTTTCTGGCTGCCGCGCAGTAGCGACGCCACCCGCAGCCGAACGATGTGGCCGATGGGCCCGACGAGCCGCCGCTTCTGCGCTCCGACGATGACGACGGTGGCGTCCTGGGTCAGCACACGCCTGAGCTGCGACCACGATTTGCCGCCGGCGACGTCGAGGAGCAGGTCGTAACGTCGGTCGCCGTGGGTGAAGTCCTCGCGCGTGTAGTCGACGACGTGGTCGGCGCCGAGCGAGCGGGCCTGCTCGACGTTGCCGGTGCTGCACACCGCCGTCACTTCCGCTCCGAGCGCCTTCGCGATCTGGATCGCGAACGTGCCGACGCCTCCCGACGCGCCGTTGATCAGCACCTGCTGGCCGGCCCGCAGCTGACCCTTGTCTCGAAGCCCTTGCAGGGCGGTGATCGCCGCCACCGGCACGGCCGCCGCCTCCTCGAAGGTGAGGTTCGCCGGCTTGGCCACGACGGCGTCGCGCACGGTCACGTACTCGGCGAGCGCGCCGCTTCGCGCTCCGAAGACGTCGTCGCCGTTACTCACGTGCCTGACGTTCTTGCCGACCGCCTCGACCGTGCCCGCGAAGTCGATGCCCGTCCGGTTGCTCCTCGGCTTGAACAGGCCTGTCGAGGGGCGGACGATCAGCGGCCCGGCGACGCCGTACCAGTCCGCCGGGTTGACCGAGGCCGCACGCACCCTGACAAGGACGAGATCGTCGGCGAGGGCGGGTTTTTCGACCTCCGCCAGCTCGAGCACCTCGGGCCGGCCGTAGCTGCTGCACACGATCGCCTTCATCGGTGGATCTCCTTCGCCTTCGTACGTACATTGTAAGTGTACGCTGTAAGCTACACATACACCGTAAGGTTGTCAAGATGCCGAAGCCGAGACGAACCCCCCTGACGAGAGAGCGCGTGCTCCGTGCCGCCGTCGCGCTCGCCGACGACAACGGGATCGAGTCGCTCAGCATGCGTCGGCTCGGGCAGGAGCTCGGGGTCGAGGCGATGTCGCTCTACAACCACGTCGCGAACAAGGACGACCTGCTGAACGGGATCACCGACCTCGTCGT
>DATIOD010000005.1:0-17931 GCA_035473635.1 Gaiellaceae bacterium
ACGTCGTGACGCTCCGGACCGGATCGACGGCGGAGCAGATCGTCCGCGACGCAACCGACCTCACGGCCGCCGTCGCACCGTGGTTGCAGGCCGACCACGAAGGGCTGCAGGGCACCGTGCTCAAGTGGCCCGAGCGCGCCGAGATCGACACACCGGTCTCGGAGCAGCTGATCGTCGAGCTCTACTCGAAGTAGAGCCCGGCCGAGTTTCGAGAAAGTAGCGAGGAAAGGAAAAGATGGCAGTACGCGCGACCGATTTCCAGGTCCCGAAGATCACCCACGAGGAGATCACCGAGCACCGCGGCGTTTTCGTGATCGAGCCGCTCGACCGCGGCTTCGGCTACACGTTCGGCAACTCGCTGCGCCGGGTGCTGCTCTCGTCGCTCGAGGGCGCGGCGGTGACCTCAGTCAAGATCGAAGGCGTCGCTCACGAGTTCACGACGCTGCCGGGCGTCCGCGAGGACGTCACCGACATCATCCTCAACCTCAAGCAGCTGGTCTGCATCCTCCACGGCGAGTCGCCGGAGGTGGAGGTGCGGCTGACGAAGCGCGGCGACGGTGTCGTCACCGCCGCCGACATCGAGGCTCCCGCCGACCTCGAGATCCTGAACCCGGATCTCGAGATCGCGAACCTGTCGTCGAAGGGCCGCCTCGAGGTCACGCTCACGATCGGCCGCGGTCGCGGCTACGTGCCGGCCGAGGGCAACCGCGGCCAGGCGCACACGATCGGCGTGATCCCCGTCGACTCGATGTTCTCGCCGATCAACCGCGTCTCGTACGACGTCGAGGCTGCGCGCGTCGGTCAGCGCACCGACTACGACAAGCTGATCCTCGACGTCACGACCGACGGGTCGATCGAGGCGAAGGACGCGATCGCAGAGGCGGCCGAGATCCTGATCCGGCAGCTCGCGATCTTCACCGACCTCGACCGCATCGAGCAGTACCGCGACGCGGGCAGCGACGGCGACGGGGTCGGCGAGGCTACTCCTTCGCTCGCCGGTGGGATGGAGAACTTCCCGATCGAGGAGCTCGAGCTGGGCGTCCGCTCGTACAACTGCCTCAAGCGGGTCGGCATCGAGACGATCGGCGATCTCGTCGTGAAGTCCGAGTCCGAGCTCGCTGCGATTCCGAACTTCGGCAAGAAGTCGATCGAAGAGGTCAAGGAGACGCTCGCCGCACAGGGGCTCACTCTGCGCGGCGGCAGCACCAGCAACGGGAGCGAGTAGGCGAGAGACGTGCGCCACCAGCGGACAGGCAAGAAGCTCGGCCGCGACGCCTCGCATCGCAAGGCGATGTACGCGAACCTGACGGGGGCGCTGATCGAGCACGGCCGCATCAAGACGACCGTGACGAAGGCCAAGGCGGTGAAGCCGATCGCCGAGCGGATGATCACGCTCGGTCGCCGCGGCGACCTGCACGCGCGCCGGCAGGCGACCTCGTTCCTGCGCTCGCGTGACGTCGTGCACCGCCTGTTCGCAGACGTGGCGCCTCGCTTCCAGGACCGCCCGGGCGGCTACGCGCGGATCGTCAAGATCGGGCCGCGCCCCGGCGACTCCGCCGAGATGGCCTACCTCGAGCTCGTCGACGAGGAGTACGTCGCGGCGCAGCGCGAGGAGCGCGCGACCGCCGTCGCGGAGCCGGAGGCCGACGAGGCGGAGGAGGCCGAGGTGCCGACCGCCGAAGCCGAGGAAGCCGAGGCCGAGGAGGCCGAAGCGGAAGAGGCCGAGGCCGAAGAAGGCGAGGAGGCCGACGCCGAGCCCGCCGCCGAGGCCGAGCCCCCCGCGGAAGGCAAGGACAAGTAGTCCCGGTGCCAGGCACCTTCGTGCCTGGCACCGTTCTTCACTTCTTACGCGCCCGTCCCGATCAGGGCGCCGACGACGGCGATCACGGCGCCGCCGATCGACACCGCGAGCAGCGAGCGGCCGAAGCTCGTCTCGAAGAACCGCCAGCGGAGCACCGCGAGGCCGACCAGCTCGAGCGCGACGACGATCGCCGCGGCGATCACGGCCGCGCGGTAGTCCGGGATCAGGAACGGCAGGGTGTGCAGGATCCCGCCGATGAACGTCCCGACGCCGGTGATCGCACCGCGCATCGCGGGGCTCCCGCGCCCGGTCAGCTCGCCGGTGTCCGAGAGGCCCTCCGAGAAGGCCATCGAGATGCCGGCGCCGATCGCGGTCGCGAGGCCGGCGACGAACGCCGTGTGCGGCTCGTGCGTGTAGAAGACGATGCCGAAGATCGGCGCGAGCGTCGACAGCGAGCCGTCGATCAGCCCGATCATCGCCGGCTGGACGCGCTGCAGGAGAAACGATTTGTCGTCGGTCACGAGGTAGAGTGTATCCGACTGAGTACAAGTAAGTAGAGCATATGGGACTCCTTACAAGAATGGTCAGGAGCGCCTGACGGTGCGTCTCAAGTTGACGCTCGAGTACGACGGCGCCGGCTTCTCGGGCTGGGCGGCGCAGCCGGGGCGGCGCACCGTGCAGGGAGCGGTCGAGGAGGCGCTCGGCGGAACCTACGGCGGCTTCTCGGCGCTTGCGGTCGCCGGCCGCACCGACGCAGGTGTGCACGCGCTCGCGAACGTCGCCTCGGTCGACGTCGAGGGCGGCCCGCCGCCCGAGCGCGCCGCCCAGGCGCTCAACGCGGCACTGCCTGCGGACGTGGCGGTCGTGCTTGCCGAGCGCGCGGCGGACGACTTCCACGCGCGCTTCGACGCCCGCGCGCGCTCGTACCGCTACCGGGTCGACCGGCGGCGGGAGCGGCCCGCTCTCGAGCGCCGCGCGCTCTGGCATCCGCGCCCGCTCGACACGAGCGCGCTCGACGCCGCGGCGCAGGCGCTCGTCGGTGAGCACGACTTCCGGGCGTTCACGCCCACCGACTCGCAGCACGACAGCTTCGTCCGCGTGGTCGAGCGCGCCGGGTGGGTCGTGCTCGGCGACGACCTGATCGCATTCGACATCACGGCCGACTCGTTCCTCCGCCACATGGTGCGGACGCTCGTCGGCACGATGCTGGCCGGCGTCGAGCTCGCGCCGCTGCTCGACGGGCGGCCGCGCGACGAGGCCGGCGCAACCGCACCGCCCCACGGCCTCCACCTGGTCGGCGTTCGATACAAGTAGGGCCGTGCGCCACCCGTTCGTCCTCTTCGATCTCGACGGCACCGTCGTCGACTCCGGCCCGATCATCCTCGCCTCGATGCGGCACGCGACGCAGACCGTCCTCGGACGTGAGTACACCGACGCCGAGTTGCTCGCGCACGTCGGCGGGCCTGGGTTGGAGGCGCAGATGGCGGCGATCGAGCCCGGACGGACCGACGAGCTCGTCCGCGTGTACCGCGAGCACAACGAGCCGTTGCACGACACCCTCACCGGCTTCGACGGCATCGACGCAACCCTCGAGACGCTGCTGGAGCGCGGTCACCGGCTCGGCATCGTTACCGCGAAGCGTCGCGCGACCGTCGATCTCGCGTTCGCGCGGCTTCCGCTCGCCCACCTCTTCGAGGTCGTGGTCGGCGGCGACGAGACCGAGCGTCACAAGCCCGATCCCGAGCCGCTGCTGCTCGCGTTGACGAGGCTCGATGCGCCCGCCGCGCAGGCGGCGTACGTCGGCGACTCGCCGTACGACATGCAGGCCGCCCGAGCCGCGGGTCTGTTCGCCGTCGGCGTTGCGTGGGGCGGGATCCACGACCGCTCGGCGCTCGGGGACGCGGACGTCGTCGTCGACCGGGCCGAGGAGCTCCTCGATGTCCTCTAGCCGCGCGCCTGCTGCGCCCGCGGCACGCGCCGCCGAGTTGCGCGACGTCCTCTCGCGGTGGCTCTACGAGTACCACGTGCTCGACGAGCCGTCTGTCGACGACGCGACCTACGACCGCGCCTACGACGAGCTGGTCTCGCTCGAAGAGCAGCACCCGGAGCTCGTCACGCCCGACTCGCCGACGCAGCGCGTCGGCATGCCGGCGTCGTCGAGGTTCGAGAAAGTCCGCCATCTGACACCGATGGGCTCGCTCGAGAAGGTGACGACCGACGAGGCGGTCGCGAAGTGGGTCGACGACGTCCGCAAGCGGCTCGACTCGGACGAGCCCGTCGCCTACGTGCTCGAGCCGAAGATCGACGGGCTCGCGATCAACCTGACGTACGAGAACGGTGTGTTCGTGCGTGGCGCGACGCGCGGCGACGGCGAGGTCGGCGAAGACGTGACCGCGAACCTGCGCACGATCCCGTCGATCCCGCTGCGGCTGCTCGGCGACGACGTGCCGCCGCTCGTCGAGGTGCGCGGCGAGGTGTACATGCCGCTCTCCGGCTTCAGGGCGCTCAACGAGCGGCTCGTAGCGGACGAGAAGAAGCCGACCCCGAACCCCCGCAACGCGGCAGCCGGGTCGCTGCGGCAGAAGGACCCGTCGATCACTGCCCAGCGCCCGCTTTCCGTCTGGGCGTACGGCGTGGGTGCCCACAAAGGCGTTGAGCTCCAGGCGCACTGGGGCACGCTCGCGTGGCTGCGCGCGCACGGCTTCCCCACGAACCCGTTCGCGGAGCGGCTGGAGGACGCCGACGCCGTCGCGGAGGCGTGTCGCGCCTGGGAGCGCCGCCGCGCGGACCTCGACTACGAGATCGACGGCATCGTGATCAAGGTCGACGATCTCGCGCAGCAGCGCGTGCTCGGCGCGCTGCACTCGCGGCCGCGCTGGGCGCGTGCGTTCAAGTGGGCGCCGATGACGGCGACCATGCGGCTCGAGAAGATCATGATCCGCGTCGGGCGAACCGGCGCGCTCAATCCGTGGGCGGTGCTCTCGCCGGTCGAGGTCGGCGGCGTCACCATCTCGCGCGCGACCCTTCACAACGAGGAGGACATCAACCGCAAGGACATCCGCGAGGGCGACGACGTGATCGTGCAGCGGGCCGGCGACGTGATCCCGCAGATCGTCGGCCCGGCCGGCCCGCACCGCCGGGGCACGAAGCGGTTCCGCATGCCGGAGCGCTGCCCGCTCTGCGACACGCCGATCGTCAGGCCGGAGGGCGAGGTGATGCACCGCTGCCCGAACCGCGCCTGCCCGTCGCGCGGACTGGAGACGCTGAACAACTGGGTGATGTCCGCCGCGGACATCGACGGCGTCGGCGAGCAGTTCGTACGCCGTCTGTGGGATCTGGGCTTCGTGCGCTCGCTGCCGGAGCTGTACCGGCTGACGAAGGAGCAGCTGCTGGAGCTCGACGGCTTCGCCGAGGTCTCGTCCGCCAACGTCGTCAACGCGATCGCGGCGTCCAAGGAGATCCCGTTCAGCCGCGTCCTGGTCGGGCTGAACATCCCGGACGTCGGCTGGGTGACGGCGCAGAGCCTGGCGCGGCACTTCGGCACCGTCGATCGCCTTGCCTCGGCGTCGCAGGAGGAGATCATGGAGTGCGAGGGGATCGGCCCCGAGCGCGCCGAGGCCATCGCCGAGTGGTTCGCGGACGACGACAATCGCCGCCTCGTCGAGGAGCTGCGGGCGCTGGGCCTGCGCTTCGAGGCGGGGGAGGAGGAGCGTCCGGTCGAGGGCCCGCTCACGGGGAGGCAGTACGTGATCACGGGGACGCTGGAGTCGCTCAGGCGCGAGGAGGCTCGCGAGCGCCTCGAGGCGCTCGGCGCGAAGGTCTCCGACAACGTCTCGAAGAAGACCACCGCCGTGTTCGTCGGCGAGTCGCCGGGCAGCAAGGTCCAGAAGGCCCAGAAGGCCGGCGTCGACCTGCGCACCGAGGCGGAGCTGGAGGCGCTGCTCGCCGATCCGTCGCTCGACGCAGACCGATGAGTTTCGGCCGCCCGGCCCGTCGAAGGCGGTGACGTGCGCGATACCGAGAGAGGAGACGACGTGGACGAACCGACGCAAGGAGCGTGGCCCGGCGCGATCGCGGCGATCACGCTGTTCGTCGAGGACCTGGCCGAGGCGAAGCGCTTCTACGGCGAGACGTTCGAGCTGCCGGTGGTCTACGAGGACCCGAACTCGGCGGTCTTCAAGTTCGGCGAGACGCTGATCAACCTGCTCGACGCGAGCCAGGCGCCCCCACTGGTCGCGCCGGCGCCGGTCGCCGAACGCGACGCGGGCGTGCGCTTCCAGTTCACGCTCGGCGTCGACGACGTCGACGCGACGTGCGAGCGGCTCCGGGCGCGCGGCATCGAGTTGCTGAACGGGCCGATGGACCGCCCGTGGGGGATCCGCACCGCGAGCTTCCGCGATCCCGGCGGCCACATCTGGGAGATCGCCCGCTAGCGCACCCAGAGCTGGTCGAAGATCATCCCGTACCCGTTCGGGCTGTACTGGTAGTTGCCGACGCGCTTCGACAGGATGTCGATCTCCTTCGGATTGACGAGCGGCACCCACGGCGCCTGGTCGACGGTCTCGCGGTCGACGCGCTCCCAGATGCGGCGCGCCGTGTCGGGGTCGGTTGCTTCGAGGCGCAGCGCTCGTGCGATCTGACGGTCGATGTGCCGGTCGCAGAACTCCGAGGTGTTCGAGTTCGCGGTCGTCCGCGGCTGGAAGGAGGCGCAGGTGAAGATGGGGTTGAAGAAGCCCCCGGCGGTCGGGTAGTCCGTGATCCACTCGGTCGTCCCGATCTGGGCGCGCGTCCGCGAGTCGGCGGTCGTCGCGAAGAACGAGTCGATGCTGCCGATCTTCCGGACGGATGTGCGATAGCCGAGCGAGCGGAGGAGCTTCGCCGCGTACGGCCCGAGCCCGCCGATATCCCCCCACGAGTAGAACTTCACCGTCATGCCCTTCGTGCCGGAGGCGGCGACGAGCGCCCGCGCCCGCGCGAGATCGGGCTTCGTCCCGAACGGGCAGTACGGTCGGTAGCCCGGGAAGTGGGGCGGGAGGATCTGGCAGGTCGCCTGGGAGACGTCCGAACCGCCGGTGACGGCGACGGCGGCGCTCCGGTCGACGGCGAGGTTGAGCGCCTTGCGCGCGGCGAGCCGGTCGAACGGCGGAAGCCGCGTGTTGAGGAAGAACGCGATCGTCGCCTGCTGCGGGTTCGAGTGCACCTGGCTCGCGTGGCCGAGCTTGACGGCGGCCAGCCGGCTCGCCGTCGGCGGCGTCTGCGACTGGGCCGTGCTGAACGCATCGGCCTTGCCTGCGATCACGTCGTTCATCGCGGCGTCCGGCGTGCCGCCGATCCGGAAGACGATCCGGTCCGGATAGCCGTCCGGCTGCGCCGCCTTCGACCATTCGTGGAAGTACGGGTTGCGCCGGAGAACCAGCTGATGGTTCGGCCGGTAGCTCGCGATCACGTACGGGCCGGTCCCGGGCAGCCCCTTCGTGTGCGTCTGCGTGAGCCGTGTCGTCGAGGGGACGGCGTAGGCGAACTCGAGCGCGAGCTGGTACAGGAACTCCGGATCGGGCGCGGTGAGATGGAACGTGACGGTTCTCGCCGCGTCGTCCGCGACGACCCCGCGGGAGAGGTCGCAGTGCGTCGGGGCCTCCTTGCACTGGGCCGCTCCGACGATGCCGTCGTAGTACGTGACCGGCAGCTTGCCGATCGCGAAGTCGCGTTCGAACGACCGGCGGAAGTCGGACGCTCGAACCGGCTGCCCGTTCGAGTAGCGGATGCCCGAGCGGAGCCGGAAGGTGTACGTCTTGCCACCGTCGGCCGGCGTCGGCAGCGCCACGGCGAGGTCGGGCACGAGCTGGGTCCCTGCGAGCCCACCGGCCTGGTTGAACGCGACCAGGCCGTCGTTCGTCATGCGCAGGATCGGGATGGACGTCGTGTCGTAGGCGACGGCCGGATCGACGAAGTCGAGATCCCGGTTCATCCGGACGGTCAGCGTGCCGCCGCGATGCCCGGTTCCGGACTCGCGAACGGCCACGAGCACGTCGCCGGCCGACAGCGCGAGACCCTGGGGCCGGTTGCCGACCCGGATCGTTTGGGCCCGCTGCCCCGTTCGAGGGTCGATGCGGACGACGGTGCCGTCGAACTGGTTGCTGACCCACACGCCGCGCCCGTTCACCGCGATCGAGGCCGGGCCGTTTCCGGTCGGGATCACGTGCTCGACCGACGAGGTGACCGGGTCGATCTGGGTGACCGTCCCGTCGAGGTTGTTCGCCACCCAGACCGAGCCGTCGCCGACGGCTATACCGCTCGGCCCGTTGCCGACGGCGATCGGCTGAACGACGTCGCCCGAGGCCGGATCGATCCGCACTACCCGGGCCGTCGCGCGCTGCGTCGCCCAGAGCGCGCCGCCGCCGAAGGCAAGCTCGGTCGCCGCTACCGGCAAGGGCGTCGCCGGCCTGCCGCTCTCGGCGTCGATGCGGGTGATCGTCGCGTCGCCGGTGTTCGCGACCCAGACCGAGCCCGCGCCGTAGGCGATCCCCACCGGCCCGTTGCCCACGTCGATCGTCTGCACGACCTGGTTCGTGCCCGGGTCGATCCGCGAGACGGTTCCGTCGAGGCTGTTCGCGACCCACACCGCCCCGTCGCCGGCGGCGATCCCGCTCGGGCTGTTGCCGACAGGGATCGTCTGGACGTTCTTCGTGCCCGGGTCGACGCGTGAGACGGTGTTGTCGTCGGTGTTCGTGACCCAGGTCGCGCCTTCGCTCGAGGCGATGTGACTCGGTGCCTCCCCGACCGGGACCTGGTCGGCGATGGCCGCCGTCCGCGTGTCGATCACGCCGAGTGCGTTCGAGTCGACCTGCGCGAGCGCGTGCGCGTTGTCCGACCCGCCGAACAACCCGACGAGGAGCGCGGCCAGGCCGCCGAGGACGAGCACGGCGGTAGCCGCGACGACCCAGTGGCGCTTCCCCAGGCGCGCCCGCCAGACCGCCGCGCGCGCCGCCTCCTCGAGCTCGTCCTCGCGCCCGCTGTACGCGGTCGGCGCCTCTTCCGTCCGCAGCGGCGGGAATTCGGACTCGAGGCCCACGACGTCGAGCTGGTAGATGTGCTCCGGCCGGTCGAGGTCCTTGAGGCGATGGTGCCCGAGGTCGCGGATCCGGATCGCCGGCAGCTCGTCGTCCTCGAGCACCGAGCAGGTCGCCTGCGAGACGAGGATCTGCCCGCCGTGCCCGGCCGCCATGATCCGCGCCGCGCGGTGGACGCCGAGGCCGTGGTAGCCCTCGTCGCCGACGCCGGGCTCGCCCGTATGGATGCCCATCCGGACCCGGCAGTCGGCGTCGTCCGGCCACGCATGCTCCGCGAGGCCGCGTTGCGCGTCGGTTGCGGCAAGCGCCGCGTCGGCGGCCCGGCGAAAGGCGAAGAAGAACGCGTCCCCCTGGGTGTCGACCTCGTGCCCGCCGTGGGCCGCGAACGCTTCGCGCAGGATCTTCCGGTGCTCGTGGAGCAGCTGACCGTACCGCTCCTGCCGCAGCTGCTTGAGGAGGCGCGTCGACCCCTCGACATCGGTGAAGAGAAACGTGACGGTCCCGCTCGGGAGCTCGGCCATCTTTCGAGCGAGTCTACGGTCGGGTGCGGAAGGGTTCTACGGCCCGACGGCGAGCGCCGTCGCGAAGCGGTCCTCGGCCTTGTGCGCCGACCAGTACGAGACCGGAGCCCCGTTCTCGAGCACGGCGAACGCGTAGCGCGAGCGCACGTAGCCCGACAGCGCGGAGGCTTCGTTGGTCGTGCCGGTCTTCGCGCGGACGGCGCCCCGCGCAGGGGCGGTCTGCAGCCGGTTTCGCAGCGTCCCGCTGATGCCCGCGACCGGCAGCGCACCCCACAGCACCGGACGCATCGACGGGTCGCTCCACGCACCGACCAGGAGCGCGGCGAGCGCACGCACGGTGATGCGGTCGTCGAGCGAGAGCCCCGACCCGTCGACGATTCTGACGCCGGTCAGGGGGATCGCCGCCTCCCGGAGCGCGTCGACGACGACCGCCGCCCCGGCGGCCGACGTGCCGCCGGTTCCCTGCATCGCGCCGAGCTGCTTCAGCAGCATCTCGGCGGTGAAGTTGTCGCTCTGTCGATCCATGAACGTGACGATCTGCTCCAGCGGAGCAGACGCGATGCGGGCGAGCGGCACGGCGGTGTCGGGTGCCTTGCCGAGCGCGACCATTCCGGTCGTGATCTTGTGACGGCGCAGTACCTGGCGGAAGCGGCCGGCCGCCGCGACCGCGGGCCGCAGCGCGATGTGGTCGTCGTAGACGCCGCGGTCGACGACGAGGGCGGAGAGCGGCGAGCACTCGTTGACGAAGAACGACGACTTCCACCCGGGGGCGGCGCGGCGTGAGTCGAACCAGCTCTCGTCAGCGAGCACGCGGCCGGACACGTGCTTGATCCCCTGCTTCTTCAGTGCGGCGGCGAGGCGGGCGAGGCCGCTCGCGGTGAGCGACGGATCGCCGTAGCCCTTGAGGTAGAGATCGCCTTGCCAGGTGGTGCCGACCAGCTGCCCACGGCCGAGCACCTCCGTGGGGAAGCGGTAGGCCGGGCCGAGCGTGCGCAGCGCGGCGAACGTCACCGGGAGCTTCTCGTTCGACGCCGGCGCGAGCGAGGTGTCGGCGTTCCGCTCGAACACGACGCCGCCCGAGGCCAGGTCGATCGCGATCGCGCCGGAGCTCGACGCGGTCAGAGACGGCACCTCGAGCGCGTGCGCGAGCCGCGTCGGCAACGGCAGTCGCACCGCGGGTGCGGAAGGCGCGAGGAGCAGGGAAATCGCGATCGAAACGAAGAAGACGCGCATCGTCGAGGACAGTTTGACCGAGCGGGCGGCGAGTGTGGAAGCTCTTAAGAGCTTCCTGAAAACAGGTAGGGCCTTCGCACTCGAAAAGATGGGTCCTGCGGCCCTTGCCGAATCACGGGAACCGTCGAACAATCGACTGGCGGCCCTCTCCGCCTGCTTATGACCGAGCTCTTCGAACGAATCAGCACGATGATCGACGCCTCCGAGCGCGACCTCGATCGCATCGAGCGCACGCTCACGGACGGCTACGCGCACGCCCTCTCGCTCGAGGGCGAGCGGCTGCGTCTCGAGCGGCGGCTGACCGAGCTCGCGCGCGAGCTCAACGTCGGCGACACGCAGACGAAGACCGTCGAGCTCTCCTCCGTGGCGGAACGGCTCGACGGCAACGCCGGCGACCTGACGCGCCTCCGCTCCGCGCTCGCGGAGCTTCGCCGGCACGCCGACGCGATCCGCTGAGCGCTCTGTTCTAGACCAGGCCCGACCGCACGGCGACGACCGCCGCCTGGATGCGGTTCTCGATCTGCAGCTTCATCAGGATGTTCGAGATGTGGTTCTTCACCGTCTTCGGGCTGATGTGCAAGTCGGCGGCGATGTGCGCGTTGTCCTTGCCGTTCGCGATCAGCTTGAGCACCTCGATCTCCCGCTGCGAGAGCTCGGAGCGAATCATCTCGGCCTCGCGGCTGCCCGCGCCGGTCGCGCGAACGTGCTGGAGAACCTTCGCCGCGATCGCCGGCGAGACGAGCGCCTCGCCGATCGCCGCCGCGTTGATGCCGGCGATCAGGTCGTCGATCGACGAGTCCTTGAGCAGGTAGCCGCACGCGCCGGCGAGGATCGCCTCGAGCACGTCCGCGTCCTGGTCGGAGATCGTCAGCACGAGCACGCGCGTGAGCGGCGCGATCATCGCGATCTGCCGCGTCGCTTCGACGCCACCGACGCCGGGCATGTTCAGGTCCATGACGACGACGTCGGGCGCGAGCTCGCGGATCGCCCGCAGCGCGTTCTCGCCGTCGTCGCACTCGCCGACGATCTGGACGCCCTGCTCGGACAGGAGCTTGCGCAACCCGGTCCGGAAGAGGTCGTGGTCGTCCACGAGCAACACGCGAGGGCTCACGTGCTCCCTGGTGTCCGGTGTGTCGATCACCTGTGAGGGGCGTGTGTCGGTCAGTGGAACGGCTGCGTCCGGCCCATGAACGGGGGCTGAACGTACCACAAGGGTCCGGGAGGGAGGCGCTACTTCGTGCAGATTTGCTCAAGTTTCGTGCACGTTCTCGTTTGACGACCGTCCGAAAACATTGCTAGCCTGCCCGACTCGTGACGTACCGGCCCCTCCCGGTGCGCCCGTCCCGCCCCCGCCCAGGGGATTGTTATTCGTAGATTGGGGCAGGCGCCGTACGTTCTCGTCGGGATCTGCGTTGCTCTCGTGGCAGCGGTTCCGGCGGTCGCCGACCCTTCGATCGGGTCGAAGCGCGCCGAGGCACAGGCGGTCATGGGCCAGCTCCAGAGCCTGTCCGACTCGCTCGAGCGCGCGCGTTCGCAGTACGACGCAGCGACAACGCAGCTCGGACAGACGAAGCAGAACCAGCGTGAGAACGAGTACGAGCTTCGGGTCGCGCGGCACAACCTCAAGGTGAGCCAGCGGATGATCCGGCAGCGGCTCGTGTCGCTCTACACGACCGAGCAGGACTCGACGATCGAGGTGATCCTCGGCGCGAAGAGCCTCGACGACGTGATCACGCGCATGGACAGTGCGAAGAACGTGACGCACCTCGATGCGCGGGTGCTCTCCGAGGTCACGCAGTTCCGTGGCTCCGTCATCGAGCACAAGCGGAAGCTGGCCGAGGAACGGGCCCAGGAGGAGCACCTCGTCGCCGTGCGGGCGGCGGCGAAGCAGTCGATCGAGTCGAAGATGGCGGAGAGCCAGCGCCTTCTCTCGTCGATCAAGGGCCAGATCGCCAGGATGCAGGCCGCGGAGGCGGCGCGGCAGCTGCAGATGGCGCGCGTGGCGCAGGCGCGGATCGTCGCGCAGCACCAGGCCCGGCAGCAGCAGGTGGCCGACACGATCGTCGGAGTCTCGGCGGTGGCGCCGCAGTCGGACACGATCGTCGCGCCTCCGTCCACCCACGGCGGCGTGGTCGGGGTCGCGATGTCGCAGCTCGGCACGCCGTACGTCTGGGGCGGCTCGTCGCCCGGCGGCTTCGACTGCTCGGGGCTCGTGATGTGGGCGTATGCGCAGGTCGGCGTCTCGCTACCGCACTCGTCCTACGCGCTGTTCGGGATGGGCGTGCCGGTCTCGCGCGACCAGCTCGAGCCCGGCGACCTCGTCTTCTTCGACGGTCTCGGGCACGTCGGCATTTACATCGGCGGCGGGCAGTTCATCCACGCGCCGCACACCGGCGACGTCGTGAAGATCTCCAGCCTCGACGAGGGCTGGTACACCGCCGCCTACGTCGGCGCCCGCCGCATCCTCTAGCTCGCGCACCAGCCGCGCGTCGCTCCGATCTACGGCTCGGGCGAGTACAGCGCCTCGACGTCCTCGGAGAAGTGCTCGAGGATCACCTTCCGGCGCAGCTTCAGGGTCGGCGTCACCTCGTCGTGCTCGATGCTGAAGTCGCGGGGAAGGATTCGGAAGCGCTTGATCTGCTCGAAGCGGGAGCGGTCGGCGTTGACCGCCTCGACCGCCTGCTCCACCGCAGCTCGGACGCCGGCCTCGTCGAGCCCGTCGGCCGCCTCCGGATCGACCGTCACGAGGGCGGCCACGTACGGACGGCGGTCGCCGACGACGAGCACCTGCGAGACGACGCGATGCGTCTTCAGGTCGTTCTCGAGATTCTGCGGGGCCACGTTCTTCCCGCCCGACGTCACGATGATGTCCTTCTTGCGATCGGTGATCACGAGGAAGCCGTCGTCGTCGATATGGCCGACGTCTCCGGTGTGGACGAACCCTTCGTCGTCGATCGTCTGCCGGGTCGCCTCGTCGTCGTGGTAGTAGCCGGCGAAGACCGTGTTCGAGCGGATGAGGATCTCGCCGTCGTCCGCGAGCCGGAGCTCGACGCCGGGCAGCGGCTTCCCGACCGTCCCGAAGCGGTACGCGCTCGGCAGGTTCACCGTCGCCGCCGTCGTCACCTCGGAGAGGCCGTAGCCCTCGAGGATCAGCACGTCGAGCGCGTGGAAGAACTCGGCGATCTCGCGTGAGAGGGGCGCACCGCCCGAGTTTGCGAGACGAAGCCGGCCGCCGAGGCGCTCCTTGATCTTCGAGTAGACGAGCCGGTCTGCGAGCCGGTGCTGCGCGGCGAGTGTCGCGGGCACCGGCCGGCCCTCCTGCCGCAGGCGCGACACGCGCCGACCGACGCCGAGCGACCAGTCGGCGATCCGCTTGCGCGGGCCGCTGAGCTCCGCGAACTGCGCCGTGACGGCGGCGTGGATCTTCTCGTACACGCGCGGGACGCTCGGGAAGATCGTCGGGCGCACGCGCGGGAGCGCGACAGCCGCCTGCAGGGGATCGGGCAGGAACGCGATCGTGTACCCGACGTAGGCGGCCGAGAGGTGGAGGAGGCGCCCGTAGTTGTGCGCGAGCGGCAGGTAGAGCAGCATCACGTCGCCCGCGCGGGTCAGGCGCTCCGGGAGCTCGTCGCCCTTCTGCACCATCGCGTGGTAGTTGCGGTGCCGGATCATGCAGGCCTTCGGCGGCCCGGTCGTTCCGGACGTGTAGATGAACGTGAAGAGATCGTCCTCGCCGATCGAGTCGGCCCGCTCGGCGAGCGCGTCGGGCCGGGTCGCCGCGAACGCGCGGCCCTCGGTGCGCAGCGAGTCGAGCCCGGCGAACAGGAGGACGTGACGGAGGCCGGTTTCGGCGACCTTCGCGCGCTGCTCCTCGTCCTCGACCAGCACGCCGACGGCGTCCGAGAAGCGCAGCAGGTACTCGACGTCGCGCTGCGAGCTCGAGGCGTAGATCGGAGCGCCGACCGCGCCGACGAGCGCGAGCGCGAAATCGAACAGCGCCCACTCGAGCGACGTGCGGCCGATGATCCCGAACACCTCGCCCTTGCCCACGCCGAGCGCGAGCAGGCCGTTCGCGAGCTCCTCGACGGCCTGCCGGGCCTCGGCCCACGAGACCTCGCGCCACTCGCCGTCGACCTCGTGCAGGTAGGCAGGCCCGGTGCGGCGCTCCCGCATCGCGTCCTCCCACAGCCTCGCGATCGTGTGTTCGGCGGCCATCTCGCCGCAATGTAGTCGGCTCCGCGCGGGGAGGGAATCGCTCCCTCGGCGCGAATCCGGCCGGTCCCAACTAGGATTTCACCTGCACGATGCGGACTACCTGGAACGGATCGATCAGCTTCGGCCTCGTCAACATCCCCGTGGGGCTCGCCCCCGCGACGGCATCGAGCGCCCGCCAGTCCGACGTCGCGTTTCGGATGCTCCATCGGGAGTGCGAGACGCCGATCAAGCAGAAGCGCTGGTGCGAGGTCCACGACCGCGAGGTGAGCGCCGACGAGCTCGTCCGCGGCTGGGAGGTCGCGAAGGGCCAGTTCGTGATCGTCGAGGACGCCGACCTCGAGGCGATCGAGAAGCACGACACGTCGCGCAGCATCGAGATCGGCCGGTTCGTGAAGCTCGAGGAGGTCGATCCGATCTACTTCGACCGGACGTACTTCCTCGTCCCGGCGTCCGCGGAGGCCGCGCGCAGGCCGTACGTCCTGCTGCTCGACGCGATGAAGGAGGCCGGCGTCGCGGCGCAGGGCCGGTTCGTGCTGGCCGGCAAGGAGAAGCTGTGCCTCATCCGCCCGATGGGCGACGCGCTCGCGCTCGAGACGCTCTTCGTCGCGGCGGACGTCAAGGACCACGCAGAGATCGACGCGGCCGTCTCCGGCGCCGAGGTGAAGAAGCCGGAGCTCGACCTCGCCAGGCAGATCATCGACTCGCTCTCGGCGCCGTTCGATCCGCAGGAGCTCCGGAGCGAGTACCGCGAGTCGCTGCGGGAGCTGCTCGAGGCGAAGCTCGCGGGCAAGGAGTGGGAGGTCGAGGCGGAGCCCGAGCCGACGCCGGTGATCGACCTGATGGCGGCGCTGCGCGCATCGGTCGCCGCTGCCGACAAGCAGCCGAGCGGAAACGCGAAGACGGCGGGCGCAAAGAAGAAGCCCGCCGCGGCGCGGAAGCGCGCGGCGGGCTCCTCGAGGCGCTAGGTCTCGTCCGGCGTCAGTGCGAGGCGGGCAGGGCGCCGAGCGCCTGCAGCTGCGCCTGGAACAGGGTCTTGTCGATCTTCCCGTGATAGATCGGCACGTGCTCTTCGAGGCAGATGCGGATCACCTCGTCGCGGTCGATCCCGACCTCCTTGGACAGCTCTTCCGGGGTCAGGTGGTTGGCCATACCGCTCCTCTCGGTCGCGTTCGAAGATCTCGGTCGCGGTCGTCGATGACAACAAAAAAGCCCGCCGCGCTGAGCGCCGGCGAGCCTGGTCCGAGAAGCTCTCTGTCTGCGCAGGAAGGGATCTTCACACGATCCTCCCTGCGCCGACGAAGCTCATGCGCACACGATAATCGAACCGTGTGACGGATGCGACCTTCGTCTACGCTGTACGCGCCTCGCCGGGGTGTGGCGCAGCCTGGTAGCGCGCTCCGTTCGGGTCGGAGAGGTCCCCAGTTCGAATCTGGGCACCCCGATAGCCGTGGGGGAGTCGGTGCCAGGCACCTTGGTGCCTGGCACCGGTCTCCGCGTGCTGCCTCGGTTCTTCTACGGCCGCCGCGAGCGGCCGGTTCTCCGGGCCCGGCTATCGTCGCGGCGTGGCCCCGCTTCGCGCCGTCGTCTTCGACGTCGACTTCACGATTGCCGAGCCCGGGCCCGATCTCGGGCCCGAGGGCTACCGCCGGATCGGTGAGCGCTACGGGCTGACGCTCGATCCGCGCCGCCACGACGACGCTCGGCGCGCGGCCCTCGAGACGCTCGAGCGGCATCCCGAGCTCGACCACGACGAGGAGCTCTGGGTGCTCTTCACCGAGCGGATCATCCACGGGATGGGAGGCGTGGGCGACACCCACGCGGCCGCCGTCGAGATGACCCGGGCCTGGGAGCACGCCGCCCACTTCGAGCTCTACCCCGACGTCCGGGCCACGTTCGACGAGCTCCGGGCGCACGGCCTGAAGGTGGGGCTGCTCTCGAACACCGCGCGCGACCTCGAGGTCTTCGTCGCCCACCACGGGCTCCGTGTCGACGCGCTGCTCACCTCGCGCGTCCACGGCAAGACGAAGCCGCACGAGTCGATCTTCCTACAGCTGCTCGGGCTCCTGGACGTCGCCCCGACCGAGGCGGTGATGGTCGGGGACTCGGTCGAGGACGACATCGACGGCGCGCAGCGGGTCGGCATGCGGGCGCTGCTCGTCGACCGCGAGCGCCGCTATCCGGAGCGGCCCGACCGGCTCGACGGGCTCGCGGCGCTGCCCGCGGCCCTCGGTCTATAGCCCGTCCGCGGTCTACGCTGTACCCAGATGCCCGAGTGGCTGATCTGGGTGATCCTCGCCGTCCTCCTGGGGATCGGCGAGATGCTCACGCCTGGACTGTTCTTCCTCGGCCCGCTCGCGCTCGCGGCCGGTGTGGCTGCGCTCGTGGCGCTGATCGGCGCCGGAATCGTGATCAGCCTGATCGTCTTCATCGTCGCGTCGATCGCCTCGCTCGCGTTCCTGCGCCCGATCGCCAAGAGCCACCTGCGCATGCCGATGATCTCGCGGACCGGCACGGACGCCCTCGTCGGCCGCAGGGCGATCGTCACGCGGCGCATCGACGCGCACGGCGGGCGCGTGCGGATCGGCGGGGAGGAGTGGTCGGCGCGACCGTATCTCGACGGCCAGGTGGTCGAGGAAGGCACGAGCGTCGACGTGATCCAGATCGAGGGGGCGACCGCCCTCGTGTCCGAATAGGAGGCCGGTGTGAGCGGAACCTTCGCAGCCCTGATCGTGCTCGCCGTGATCGTGCTCTTCATCCTCGTCACGCTCGCGCGGACGATCCGCGTGATCCCGCAGGCGCGGGCCGGCGTGGTCGAGCGCCTCGGGCGCTACTCGCGGACACTCAACCCCGGGCTCACGATCGTCATCCCGTTCGTCGATCGGGTTCGGCAACTGCAGGACATGCGCGAGCAGGTGGTGTCCTTCGAGCCGCAGCCCGTGATCACGCAGGACAACCTCGTCGTCAA
The DNA here is from genome assembly GCA_035473635.1 of Gaiellaceae bacterium. Classification (GTDB taxonomy): domain Bacteria; phylum Actinomycetota; class Thermoleophilia; order Gaiellales; family Gaiellaceae; genus PALSA-600. The sequence continues at coordinate 17,806 of DATIOD010000005.1, forward strand.
CATCGACTCGGTCATCTACTTCCAGATCACCGACCCGAAGTCGGCGACGTACGAGATCAACGATCCGGTGAACGCGATCGACCTGCTGACGGTGACGACGCTGCGGAACGTGATCGGCGGGATGAC
>DATIOD010000006.1:0-17821 GCA_035473635.1 Gaiellaceae bacterium
TTCGCGAGGTACTCGAGCGTATTGACGGTGAACAGCAGCCGGTGCTCCTTCTGGTAGCGCGCGACGAATGCGTCGATCTCCTCGTCGGTCGTGCCGCGCTCGAGCCGGTGCTGGATGCCGATCGCGAGCAGCGCGAGCGCCGCCGCCACGGTCACCTCGGACACCGGCTCGAGCACCATCTCGAGCATCTCGCGGAAGCTGTCGCTGTCCTCGACGAGGACGACGCGGGCCGGCGGCTGCGTCATTCGGCCGACAGCAGCAGCGGGTAGTGGGGCTGGCCGCCCTGATGCACCTCGACCTCGAGCTCGGGGTGGCCGGCCTCGAGCTCCGAGAGGAGGCCGTTCAGGGGTGGCGGCTCCTCGCCGGTCAGCAACGTCACGATCCCGCGCGGCTCCTCGAGCAGCCGGGCGAGCACGGCGCGCGCGACCTCGTCGAACGCCGTTCCGCCGGCGACCGCCTCCTCGCCGGCGAGCCCGAGCCACTCGCCCTTGCGCACGTTCAGCCCGTCGAGCGCGACGTCACGCGAGGCGATCGTGACCGCACCGGTCGCAACCGCAGCCGCTGCCTCCGCCATCGCCTCCGCATTGGCGCGCGCGTCGAGCCCGGGGTCGAACGCGACGAGCGCGGCGAGGCCCGCCTGCAGCGAGCGCGTCGGCACGACCCGTGACGGCTTGGCCGCGTGCTCGGCGGCCTGCTCGGCGCTCATCAGGACGTTCGGGTTGTTCGGCAGCACGACCACCTCCGCCGCCCGCGACGCCTCGATCGCGGCAACGAGGTCGGAGGTGGACGGGTTCATTGTCGACCCACCGTCGACGACCGCCGCGCCGAAGCTCTCGATCAGCTCGCGGTTGCCTTCTCCGACGGCCACCGCGATCACGTCGCAGACGGTCTCCGCGGTCGCCACCGGGTGCAGGAGGCGCTCCTCGCGCTGCTGGGTCTGCTCGTGCATGTTCGCGATCTCGACCCCACCGACGATCCCGCGCGCGACCCCGAGCGAGAGCGCGCGGCCCGGGTCGTCGGTGTGCACGTGAACCTTCAGCGCCGTCGAGTCTCCGACGACGAGCAGCGAGTCGCCGAGCGCCTCGAGCTCGGTCTCGAGACCGTCCGCGTCGAGGCCGTCCCCCTCGACGACGAAGACCGTGCAGTAGCGGTAGCGGGAGAGCTCCTGGTGGATCGCGTCGACGCCGAGCTCGCGCTCGTGCGGAGGTACGGCCGGGAGCGGCTTGCCCTCGAGCGCGGCCGCAACGCCGCGGACGATCTCGACGAGCCCGGCGGCCCCGGCGTCGACGACGCCCGCCTCGCGGAGCACGGGCAGCATGTCGCGCGTCTGGGTGACCGTGTCGTCCCCGCGCGTGAGGATCCGCTCGAGGTCGCCGTCGTGCTCGGCGGTGTCGGCCATCGCCGCGATCGCGGTCAACATCGTGCCCTCGACCGGCTTCTTCACCGCGCGGTAGGCGGCGTCGGATGCGGAGCGGAAGATGCGGGCGAGGTCGTCGCCCTCGGCGAGCGCGTCGGTCGCGCCGCGCACGATCTGCGAGAGGATCACGCCCGAGTTGCCACGCGCTCCCATCAGCGCCGCTCGGGCGACCTCCCGTGCGAGCCCGGCCCGGTCGTCGGGCCCGTCCCCGGCGAGCGCCTCGGCGACGGCGCGCACCGTCAGCGTCAGGTTGGTGCCCGTGTCGCCGTCGGGCACCGGATAGACGTTGAGGTCGTCGATCCGGGTGCGATTCGCCTCGATCGCGGCCAGTGCGCCCGCGACGAGCTCGCGCACGCGCGTCCTCACGCGCTCTGCCTGACGCGCTGGATGACCACCTCGACGGCGACGACGGTGAGCCCGGTCAGCCGCTCGACCTCGTACGCGACCTGCGAGCGGATCGTCGCGGCGACCTCGGCGAGGTTGAGCCCGTGCTCCACGACCACGTGCAGCCCGATCCTGAGCCCGGCGGCGTCTCCCTCGACGGTGACGCCGTCGCGGCGCAGCATGCGCCCCATCCGCGTGCCGGCCGACAGGCCGACGACGCCGTAACACGCGAGTGCCGTCTCGGCGACGATCTCGGCGACGACGTCGCGCGCGATCGTGAGGCGCCCGTGCTCGAGCTCCAGCGTCAGGTCGTCCGCCACGGCACCGGTTAGACCCTAGTCGACCCGCCGTCGGTTGCCCGGCGCACGTACGCTTGAGCGGGTGGGCGGGTCGAGCACGTCGGTCACCGAAGGAGCCGGCGGGGCGGCGCTCGCCGTCCCGGTCACGGCCGGGCGCGTTCTCGTCTATCGACGATTCATGCGCGAGCGCGTGGCGGTTGCGGCGCTCGCCGTCCTCGTGCTGATCGTGATCGCGTGCTTCGTGCTGGAGCCTGTGCTCGAGCACGTGCTCGGGCGCACGCCGGACACCCCGTTCCTGACCGCCACCAACCAGTTCACGCACAAGCCTGTCGGGCCGTGGACCTGGGTGTCGAATCAGCCGCTCGACGCGAGCCCGAGCGCGCACCCGGGCAAGACGTTGTTCCTGCTCGGCGCCGACGGACCGCTCGGGCGCGACGAGCTCCTGCGCGTGCTCGCCGGAGGTCGCGTGTCGCTCGAGATCGCGCTCTTCGCGACGCTGGTGGGAATCTCGATCGGCGTCCTGTTCGGGACGATCGCCGGCTGGTACGGCGGGTCGGTCGACGCGCTTGTCAGCCGGCTGACCGAGCTCGTGATGGCGTTCCCACTGCTCCTGCTCGTGATCGCGATCGGGCAGTCGGTCGCCGACCGCTTCGACAACATCACGCTGCACGGGACGTTCGAGCCGGGCGTGCTGTCGCTCAGCGTGGTGATCGGCTTCTTCTCCTGGTTCTACCCCGCGCGCGTGTGCCGCGTGCTCGTGCAGGAGCTCCGCGAGCGCGAGTTCGTCGAGGCGGCCCGGATGATCGGGCAGAGCGACTGGCGGATCCTGCGCAAGCACATCCTCCCGCACCTGCTCGGCCCGATCACGGTCTGGGCCGGGTTGATGGCGGCGAGCGTGATCGTGCTGGAGGCCGCGCTCTCCTCGCTCAACTTCGGGATCCGCCTCCCGACCGCGAGCTGGGGCAGCTTGCTCTCCTCGACCTTCGGGAATCTCTTCAACTTCAACCCGCTGTCCGGCGGCGCGACCTCCTTCTACCGGCTGTCGAACTGGCCCCTCGTCTGGCCGAGCGTCGCCCTCTTCCTGACCGTGCTCTGCCTCGCGCTCGTGTCCGACGGCCTGCGCAGCGCCCTCAACCCCCGCAGCGACACGTAGATGGGCGCGTACGTCGTCAGGCGCCTGCTCTCCGGGCTCGTGATGATCCTGCTGCTCACGTTCCTGACCTACCTGGTCTTCGAGGTGATTCCGGTCGACCCGGCCTGCCTGCGCGTCGCCTGCGGGCCGAACACCCACTCGACCGACGCCGACATCCGCGCCGCCGACCACACGCTCGGCGTCGACCGGCCGGTCGTCTACCAGTACGGGCGATTCCTGTGGCGCTTCGTCCGCCACGGCAGCCTCGGCACCACCTGGATCGGCGAGGCGTCGGTCAACCACACGATCGGAGCCGCGCTCCCGATCACCGCGTCGATCGTCGTCGGCGGCGTGCTGCTGCTGCTCCTGCTCGCAGTCCCGCTCGGCTGCGTCGCAGCGTTACGACCGCGCTCGGTTGCGGACCGAAGCTTGCTCGCATTCGCGATCGTCGGAATCGCCGTCCATCCGTTCGTGCTCGCGTACGTCTTCGGGCGGATCTTCGGTCCCCACATCGGGCTGCCGTCAGGCGGCTACTGCGCGCTGACGTCGAGCGCGTCGGGCTGCGGCGGTCCGCTCGACTGGGCGCAGCACCTGCTGCTGCCGTGGATCTGCTTCTCGCTGTTCTTCCTGCCGCTCTACGTCCGCATGATTCGCGTGCGCCTGCTCGAGACGCTCGGCGAGCAGTACGTCATCACCGCGCGCGCGAAGGGCGCGTCCGAGCGCCGCGTCGTCGTCGGGCACGTGCTGCGCAACGCGATCGCGCCGGTCCTGCCGATGGCCGCCGCCGACGCGGGCACGGCACTGACCGCGGCGATCTACATCGAGGTCGTGTTCGCGATGCCGGGCCTCGGCCGGCAGGCCGTGTTCGCGCTCGGCGGCTCGACCGGCGGCTACGACCGCCCGCTCGTGGTCGGCATCGTCCTGACAGTCGCCACCTTCGTCGTACTGCTCACCGTCGCCTCGGACATCGGGACGGCGTGGCTCGATCCGCGCGTCCGCGCGCAAGCGTCCTCCGGCCTGTTCCCGATGCCGCGCGCACTGCAGCGCCACGAACTCCCGGTCGCGGCGAAGCGCACGCTCGTCGTCGTCGGCGCGGTCGCGCTCCTCGCGGGCCTCGTCACGATGTACGCGATCCCGACCGGAGGGAAGGCCGCGACGCTCGTCGGGCCGACCCGCACCGTTAAGGTCGACTGGACGGAGACGCACACGCTATTGTCCGCCGGCCCCGACCCCGGCTCGCTGGCCCTGCGCGTGCGCAAAGTGGAGCTGGGCAAGCAGGGCTGGCGCGTCACCGGCGGCGTCACGAACAACGGGAAGAGCGCGATTCAGATCTACCCGGGAACGAACCAGGTGCGGGAGAACGGCTTCTCGCTCGTCTACTCGACCAGATCACAGGGGTTCAACTCGCTCGTCGTCGCGAACGCCGGCGACTTCCGCCCGGCGCTCCCGAATGTGCTCGAGCCGGGGCAAAGCTGGAACGGCACGTTCGCCGGCGTCGAGGTGATCCCCGGTGACAAGCAGTTCTACGTCGGCTACGGCGTCTTCGGGCCGCCCGGGCTCAATCCACAGACGTTCTTCGGCACGTCGATCCTCACCGACGCGTCTGGGGTGACGCCGAAGGCGGCCGCTAGACGGCCTTGACGACCTTGTTGCCCTTGAGGCAGCGCGTACAGACGTAGGCGCGCGTCGGGGAGCCCTTGAGGAGGATCCTCACCCGCTGCAGGTTCGGGTCGAAGCGCCGCTTCGTCGCCACCATCGAGTGCGAGCGGTGGTGCCCGAACGCCGGCTTCTTCCCGCAGATTGCGCAGACCTTGGACATGCGGGCGGCAGTGTAGCCGTTCGCTCTACTGGCGGGCGCTGGCCCGGAGGCGTGCGAACAGGTCGGCCATCTCGAGCGCGGAGCGGACGGCGTCGGCGGCCCGCGTGATCCGCTCCTCGCCCTGTTCGACGCTATTCACGGTGAGCACGCCGAACGCGACCGGGATCCCGGTCTCGATCGCGGCGAGCTGCAGGCCCGAGGCGCACTCGGACGCGACGTACTCGAAATGCGGCGTCTCCCCGCGGACGATCGCGCCGAGCGCGACGATGCACGCGTAGCGGCGCGTCTTCGCGAGCGCCATCGCCGCGAGCGGGAGCTCGAACGCGCCCGGCACCGGGAGGATGGTGATCGCGTCCTGCGAGACGCCCGCGTCGGTGAGCGTCTCGAGCGCGTGCTCGAGCATCTTCGTCGTCAGGCCGCCGTTGAAGCGCGAGACCACGACGCCGACCGAGCGGCGCTTGCCGAGCGGCGTTCCCTCGAGCACGGTGTAGCCGTCGGGGACGTCGATCTCCCCGCGTACATGCTCGACGCTGACCCCCTCGATCGGTGCGTCCTCGATCACCGTGGACGACTCGGCCGACGGCCAGCCCTCGAACGCGTCCTCGTCGCTTGCCTCGGCGGGCTCGGACTCAGTCTCGGCGGGCGCCGGAGGCGGCTCGATCACCGTGGCCTCGGGATCGAGGGCGACGTCCTCCGCGGAGTCGACGTCTGCCGGGGCCTCTTCGTCGATGCGTTCGCTCACTCGCCGTCCCCTTCGTAGTCGAGGTTCTTCAGATCCTGGTGGTGCAGGCGGTGCCCGAGCTTAGACCGCTTGGCGGCCAGATACCGGCGGTTCTCCGCGTTCGGCGGCACCTCGATCGGCACCTGCTCGACGACGGTGAGCCCGAAGCCGTCGATCCCCGTCAGCTTCTTCGGGTTGTTGGTGAGGATGCGCAGGGTCGTCAGCCCGAGGTCGGCGAGGATCTGGTTGCCGATCCCGTAGTCGCGCGCGTCGGCGGGGAAGCCGAGCTCGAGGTTCGCCTCGACGGTGTCGAGGCCCTGCTCCTGCAGCTCGTAGGCGCGCAGCTTGTTCAGCAGGCCGATCCCACGTCCCTCCTGCGCCATGTAGAGGAGCACGCCGCTTCCCTCCCCTTCGATCTGAGCAAGCGCCTGCTCGAGCTGCTCGCCGCAGTCGCAGCGCAGCGAGTGGAAGACATCGCCGGTGAGACATTCGGAGTGGACGCGGACGAGCACGTTCTCGGCGCCGTCGACGTCGCCCTTGACGAGCGCCATGTGCGTCTTGCCGGTCAGCTTCTCGCGGAACGCGACCGCGGTGAACTCGCCGTACTCGGTCGGCAGCCGCACCGAGGCGCCGCGCTCGACGAGACGCTCGTGGCGGCGCCGGTACTCGACGAGGTCGGCGACGGTGATCATCTTCAGGCCGTGCCGCTCGCAGTACGGGATCAGGTCGGGCACGCGCGCCATCGTCCCGTCGTCGTTCATCACCTCGCACACGACGCCGGCGGCGGTGAGCCCGGCGAGCCGCGCGAGGTCGACGGCGGCCTCCGTCTGGCCGATCCGCTCGAGCACGCCGCCGGGCTTCGCGCGCAACGGGAACACGTGGCCCGGCTGCACGAGGTCGTGGTGCGTCGAGTCCGGGTGGATCGCCACCTGGATCGTGCGGCTGCGGTCGGCCGCGGAGATGCCGGTCGTCACGCCCTCGCGCGCCTCGACCGACACGGTGAACGCGGTGCCGAGCGGCGCCTCGTTGTGGTCGGTCATCGGGCGCAGGCCGAGGTAGTCGGCGCGCTCCTCGGTGAGGCAGAGGCACACGAGCCCGCGCGCGTGCGTCGCCATGAAGTTGATCGTCTCGGGTGTCGCGAACTGCGCAGCGACGACGAGGTCGCCCTCGTTCTCGCGGTCGGGATCGTCGACGACGACGACCAGACGGCCCTCGCGGATGTCTTCGATCGCCTCTTCGACGGTCGCGAACGGTGTGGTGACGGCCATGCGGAAAGGCTAGCGAGCGAGCAGCCGCTCGACGTATTTCGCGAGGACGTCCACTTCGAGGTTGACGAGATCGCCGGCGGTGAGTGCGCCGAGGGTGGTCTCGGCGAGCGTGTGCGGGATCAGCGCGATCGCGAAGCCTCGGTCGTCGAGGTCGGCGATGGTGAGGCTCGTCCCCTCGACCGCGACCGAGCCCTTCTCGACGACGTAGCGGAGGAGATCGGCGGGCGCGTCGACCCAGATGCGGCGGCCGTCGCCCTCCGGCTCGACGCTGCGGATGGAGCCGACGCCGTCGACGTGGCCCTGCACGTAGTGGCCGCCGAGCGGATCGCCGGCGCGCAGGGCGGGCTCGACGTTGACCCTCGACCCCGGCTCGAGGGTTTTCAGCGACGTGCGCGAGAGGGTCTCGGGGACGGCGTCGAAGGCCAGGCGGCCGTCCGTGCGGTCGACCACCGTCAGGCAGACGCCGGAGAGCGCGATCGAGTCGCCGAGCTGCGCGTCACGCGCGGTCTCCGGTGCCTCGATCGTCAGCCGCAGCCCATCGCCGCCGGCGTCGAGCGCCGCCACCATCCCCACCTCGCGGATCAGCCCCGTGAACATCCTCCAAGGCTACGCGGCGAGCTTCAGCCGGTGCCAGGCACCTTGGTGCCTGGCACCTTGGTGCCTGGCACCGCCTCAGGCGCCTCAGTCCCCGTAGACGAGCGTCTCGACCGTCTCGCGGACGGTCACCTCGAGGCGGCCGCGCTCGCCGGGGGCGGCCACGGCCAGCTCGCCGAGGAGCTCCACGACCGCGTCCCGCTGGGCGGGTGCGAGCTCATCCGTGTCGATCTCGGTCACCTTCCGCCGCAGCTCGTCGTTCCCGAGCTGCCGCGTGAGCCAGTGCGAGAGCAGCGTGACGATCTCGTCGTCGGCACGGCGTGTTGAATCAGGGTTCGTGGACATACGCGTCGAGGAGCACGTCCTCGCCCACCGGCCGCGCCGTCAGGTGCGAGAGCGTACGCGCGGAGCCTAGCGGAGCTGTCGGAGCCGCTCCATCTCCCGCGAGGACGGGCGCGACGAACACGGCCACCCGGTCGACCAGGTCGGCCTCGAGGAACGCTGACGCCAGCGTCGGCCCTCCCTCGAGCAGGAGCGACTGGACGCCCTCCGCCGCCAGCGCCTCGAGCTCGTCCGCCAACCCGCCGGTCCGCAGCTCGAGATCGAGCCCGTCCGGCAGCGGCCCGCGCGAGAAGACGAGCCGCCGCGGCTGCCCGCGGGGAGTGTCGACGTCGCGCGCGTCGAGCCGCGGGAGGTCGGCTCGCGCCGTGCCACCGCCCACCGCGACGGCGTCGACCTGCGCGCGCAGCTCGTGCACCAACCGCCGGCTCGCCTCGCCGCTCACCCACTGGCGACCCGGCACCGTGACGCGCCCGTCGAGCGTGACCGCGACCTTGTAGAGCACGAACGGCCGCCCGTGGACGACCCACGTGCGCCACGCCTCGTGCAGCACCCGCGCGGCCCAGTCGTCGGCGAGCTCGACCTCCACTCCCCCGCGCCGCAGCGTCTCGACGCCGCCGGCCGCCTCGGGATTCGGATCGCCCACACCGACGACGACCCGCGCGACGCCCGCCGTGACGATCGCATCGGCGCACGGCGGCGTCGTGCCGTGGTGCGCGCACGGCTCGAGCGTGACGTACATGGTCGCCCCACGCGCACGCTCCCCCGCCTCCGCTAGCGCGACGACCTCGGCGTGACGCCCGCCCACCTCGGTGACGCCCTCCGCGACGGTTGCGCCGTCGCGCACGAGCACGGCGCCGACGGTCGGCTTCGGATGCGCCCGCTGGTGGGCGGCGCGCGCGATCTCGACCGCGCGCTCGAGGCTCACCGGATCGCCTGCTCGAGCCCGCGGTACGCGGCGACCGGATCCGGCGCAGCGAAGATCGACGACGCGGCCACGAAGAGCGACACGCCTTCGTCGCGCAGGCGCATGATGTTCTCGGCGCCGACGCCGCCGTCGACCTGGATGCGCACGCTCGCGGGCAGCAGCGAGCGGAGCTCCCGCACGCGCTCGTACGTGCGCTCCTGGAACGCCTGCCCCGAGTAGCCGGGATGGATCGACATGCAGAGGACGAGGTCGACGCCGTTCGCGACGGCCGCGACGTCGGCAGGGTCGCTCTCCGGGTTGAACGCGAGCCCGACCGCCAGCCTGTGCTCCCGCGCGGCGGCGATCGTCGCGGCGACGTCGTCGACCGCCTCGAAGTGGAAGGTGACGCTGTCACCGCCTGCCTTCGCAAAGGGCTCGAAGTACTTCGCCGGATGCTCGACCATCAGGTGGACGTCGACCGCCGCGCCCGTGCGGTGGATCTGCTCGGAGATCGCCTGCAGGACGATCGGCCCCATCGTGATCGGCTCGACGAAGTGGCCGTCGCCGACGTCGAAGTGGAACACGTGGACGCCCGCGTCGAGCAGCTCGTCGACCTGCTCGCCGAGCCGCGCCAGGTCGGCGCCGTACAGCGACGGCTCGACCTCGACCTCGCGCGCCCAGTCCGACCATCCCATCACGACGATCCTACGAAGCAGTGCGCAGCCGGGCGATGAAGAAGCCCGACGTGCGGTCGCGGTGCGGCAGGGTGAGCAGGAACTCCGGCCGCTTCGGGTGCGCGTACTGCGGCCACTCGCCGCCGAGCGGATCGACCTCGAGCCCGCTCGCCTCGACGACGGCCTCGTTCTCGTCGGCGTTGATCGTGCAGACCGCGTAGACGACCGTCCCGCCCGGCTTCACCCGGGATGCCGCCGCGGCGAGCAGCTCCTGCTGCAGCTCGGGCAGCGGCTGCGCGCGCCAGCGCAGGTCGGGCCGCCGCGCGAGCACGCCGAGCCCGGAGCACGGCGCGTCGACGAGCGCGCGGTCGAACCCATGGAGCTCGAGCTCGCGCACGTCGGCGTTGACGACCTCGACGCCGGGGAGCTTCTGCTCCGCGAGCGCGGCCGCGCGGCCCGGGTGGATCTCGACCGCGGTCACCTGCGCGACCTCTCCGAGGATCCACGACTTCCCGCCGGGCGCCGCGCACGCGTCGAGCACGCGCTCGCCCTCGCCGGCGCCGACGACGAGCGCCGCAAGCTGCGACGCGCGGCTCATCGGGCGCATCGACAACGCCTCGACTCGCTCGACCGCGTACGCGCCCGGGACGTCCGTCGGCTCGCCGACCGGCACCCGCGACCGGACCTCGAGCGCCGGCGGCTCGTTCTGCGCGTGCATCAGCTCGAGCGCGACCTCGTCGCCGAGATCGCGCCTCCAGACGTCCGCGATCCAGTCCGGGTACGACTCCTTCACCGGCCCCGGCGGCAGCGACGCAACGAGGCCGCGCAGGCCCTGCGCCAGCCGGCGCATAACGGCGTTCGTGAACGGCACGGCCCGCTCGCGGCCGAACGCGCGCACGAGCTCGACTGCGTCGTCCACGACCGCGTGCTGCGGCAGCTCGGTGAACGCGAGCTGGTACGCGCCGAGCCGCAGCGACGCCTTCACGGGCCCGTCGAGCTTGCGCACCGGCCGCCGCCCGATCTGCTCGATCCCCATGTCGAGCACGCGAACGCGCTGCACCGTCCCGAACGCGAGCCGTTGCGCGAGTGCGCGGTCGCGCGCGTCGAGCGTGGCGACCGCCGAGGCGAGCGCGCGGTCGGCGTAGGCGTCCTCATCGAACGTTCGCCGGACGACCTGAAACGCCGCGCGCCTCGCAGGTGCGATCATCGGACGCCGCGGAGGAACTCGTCGTAGGCCATCCGCCGCCGGCCCTCGGGCTGGACGATCTCGGGCACCAGCTCGCCGTCCGAGAGCCGCGCCTGCCACACGGTCACGCGGCGGCCGTGGAGCGTCGCCCACGCGCCGATGTGCGGCGACAGCGCGCGCACCCGCCGCCAGGCGTCGAGCGGATCGGAGAGATCGAGCTCGCGGTCGACCGGCGCGATCTTCTCCGCGTAGCTCGCGCCCTCCTCGGCCTGCGGCGTGAACACGGGGTCGGCGAGCACCTCGACCAGCTGCCGTGCGGCAAGCTCACCCGCGCGCGCGTACACGCCGCCCGCGTCGCGGTCGCCGATCGCAAACGCCTCCTGCGCGGCGATCGGGCCGGCGTCGAGCTCCTCGACCGTCCGGTGGATCGTGACGCCGGTCTCCTCGTCGCCGGCGAGGATCGCGCGCTCGACCGGCGCGGCGCCGCGCCACCGCGGCAAGAGCGACGGGTGGACGTTCACCCACAGCGACTGCTCGAGCAGGCGCGGAGGGATGTACAGCCCGTAGGCGCACACGACGACGCGATCGACCGGCTCCGGCAGCGCCGGCCGCTCGGGCTGGTGCACCGCGATCCCGAGCCGCTCGGCGGCCACCTTCGCCGGCGGCGGCGCGCTCTGCCGGCCGCGGCCGCGCGGCGCGTCGGGGCGGGTCAGAAGGTAGGCGATCGGCTGCGACTCGGCGAGCCGCTCGAGGACGTCTGCGGCGAGGGGCGCCGTGCCCGCGAGGGCGACCTTCACCGGAGGACGACGCGGGGCCGCAGGATGCGAAGCGCGTCCTTGCGGTGCTCGTCGTCCGTGCGGTCGATGATCAGCACCCCGTCGAGGTGGTCGAGCTCGTGCTGCACGACACGGGCGGCGTAGCCCTCGAGCTCGAGGCGCACGGGCTTCCCGTCCAGGTCGAGCCCCTCGACGACCAGCCTGAGCGAGCGCTCGACCGGCACCCGGACGCCCTGCAGGGACAGGCAACCCTCTTCGTCGGGCTCTGTCTCGTCGGGCTGCTCGACCACGCGCGGGTTGACGACCACGCGCGGCCCGTCGTCGCCGTCGACGAACACGAAGACGCGGCGGAGCACGCCGACCTGCGTCGCGGCGAGGCCGACGCCCTGCGCATCCTGCATCAGCCCGATCATGCGCTCGGCGAGACGCCGCACGTCTTCGTCGACGCCGTCGACCTCGTGCGCCGGCATCCGCAGGGCGGGATCGCCGTACTGCCGGATCTGCGCGAGTGCGAGCTGGCGCCGCGCCTCGGCCTCGACGTCCTCGGGCACCTCCTCGGGCTCGTGCTCGTGGAGGTGATCGTGGTCGTGCTCGTGGTCGTGCGCGTGTTCCGACATCGGCCCGGCAGTCTACGGAACGGCCGGGAAGCGGCCGAGGATCCAGTCCGCGTCGAGCGGCTCGCGGCGGTAGTCGGAGCCGCCGACGGTCACGTAGTCGCGCGTCCGCGGGTTCATCGGGAGCCTCGCCTCGACCGGGTACCAGCGGTTGTGGCGCTCGATCAGGTCGTTCACCTCACCGAAGTCCCAACGCGCCGCCGTCGCCGCCCACGTCCCCGGCGCGGCCTCGGCGTGGGCCGCCTCGAGCCGGGCGAGGTGTCGCTCGATCTCGTCCTCGATCTGCCGCAGCCGCTGCATGTACGGCAGCGGACCGCCGATCGACGCGAGGTAGTTGTCGCTCTCCGCGCGGAAGTTGCGCAGGCGGCGCCGCAGCGGCCGGCCGACGAGCGGGTTGAAGTCGCGGTCGGCGGCGAGACGCTCACGCTCGCGCTGCGAGGGCGGCGTCACGTCGCGCACGCCCCACTCGCCGATGATCTCCTCCGGGCGCGGGCCCTTCACACGGCCCATGGTGCCAGCGCTACAACGATTGCGGGTCGACGTCGACGACGCCGGTCAGCCCGGCGCGGCGCATCGCCGGCGCAGCGGCCTGAAGCAGGCGCGCCGCCTGCGCGGCGAGCCGGCGCGGCTGCCGTGTCTTCGCGACGAGCTGCGCCCGGTGGCGCCCGCGCAGGCGCAGCAACGGGGCCGGACCGAGCAGGTCGCCGCCGCCGTCGAGCCCGCGCTTGAGCTCCTCGAGCGCCCGGCGCACCGGCTCGGGCTCGGGCCCGGAGACGACGATGCGCAGGAGGTGCGTGAACGGCGGATAGCCGAGTGCCTCGCGGCGCGCGAGCTCCTCCGTCAGGAAGCGCGCCACGTCGTGGCGCGCCGCGAAGACGATCGGCCGCGCGTCGGGTTGGAACGTCTGCACGAGCACGCGGCCGGGCGCGTTGCGCCCGCTCCGGCCGGCGAGCTGGGTGATCAGCTGGAACGTGCGCTCCTCGGCGCGGAAGTCGGGCAGTGCAAGACCCGTGTCGGCGTCGACCACGGCGGCGAGCTCGACGCCCTCGAAGTGATGGCCCTTCGCCACCATCTGCGTGCCGAGCAGTACCGCGCCGCGCGCGGCGGCGAACTTCCCGAGCGAGGCCGCGAGCTCCTCCGGCCGCGTCACGGCGTCGGCGTCGAGGCGGATCAGCTCGAGCTCGGGCAACTCGCGCTGCAGCTCGCGCTCGAGCTTCTGCGTCCCGGCGCCGAGACGCGCGAGGTCGGGCGAGCCGCATGCCGGACAGAGCTCTGGCGAGGGAGTCGCGTGACCGCAGTGGTGGCAGCGAAGCTCGCCGCCCGCGTGCAGCACGAGCGCGACGTCGCAGTTCGGGCAGCGCAGCGTCGTGCCGCAGGCGCGGCAGTGCAGCGCAGGCGCGACGCCGCGGCGGTTCAGGAGCAGGATCGCCTTCGACCCCCGCTCGGCGACGCCGCGCAGCTCGGCGAGCAGCGGCGCCGAGAGCGGGTAGCCGGCCTCGCGCCGCAGGTCGACGACCCGGACCGGCGGGAGCGATGCGCCGAGCCGGCCGCCGAGCTCGAGCCGCTCGAGCGCCGCCCAGCTCTCCGGTCGCGGCGTCGCCGAGCCGAACACCGCAACCGCACCCTCGAGCGACGCGCGCTTGGCCGCGACCGTGCGCGCGTCGTAGCGCGGGTCCGAGTCCTGCTTGTACGACTGGTCGTGCTCCTCGTCGACGACGATCAGCCCGAGGCCGCGCACCGGCGCGAACACCGCCGAGCGCGCGCCGACGACGATCCGCGCCTCACCGGACGCGATCCGCTCGCGTTCGTCGCGGCGCTCGGCGTCGGTGAGCGCCGAGTGGAGCACCGCCACGCGGTCACCGAAGCGGGCGTGCACGCGCCCGACCGTCTGCGGCGCGAGCGCGATCTCCGGCACGAGCACGATCGCGCCGAGGCCGCGCTCGAGCGCCGCCGCGCACGCCTGCAGGTAGACCTCGGTCTTCCCCGAGCCGGTCGCGCCGTGGAGCAGCAGGTTGCCGCCGCCGCCGTCGATCGCGGCGACGATCCGCCGAACGGCGTCCTCCTGCGGCGGCGAGAGTGAGACCGGTGCGGCGTCCGCGGGGATCGTCTGGCGGGTTGCCGGTGGCTCCTGCACCTTGCGGCGCTTCGGCGTCCGCGGCGCGACCAGCGCGAGCGCGCGCGCGGGCGTCGAGCCGTAGTAGTCGGCAAGCCAGAGCGCGAGCGCGACGAGCGGCTCGGGCACCGATCCGACGACGGCCTCGACCGGCCGCGTCTCCACGCCGGGCGGCGGCGCCTCCTGGAGCCCCACGACGATGCCGCGGGCCCGCGAGCGCCCGAACGGGACGCTGACGATCGCGCCGACCTGGACGAGGTCGTCGACCTCGTAAGTGAACTCGCGCGCGACCGCGCGCGCGGAGACGAGCGGATAGACCGAGGCGTACGCGGCCATCAGGCCGTTTCCGGCTTCGGCTTCGCCGACTCGTCGCGGTCGGCGGCGCCGGCGACGCGCAGGCGCTTGAACGAGAGCGTGCGTGCCATCAGGGCGGTCGCGATCAGCCCGAGTATGAGATTGGTGGCGACGATCGTGATGTTCATGCCGACGCTGAAGGCGAGCAGGAGGCTCTTCGAGATCGCCTCACCGCGGAACAGGTAGACGATCAGGCCCTGCTTCGTCCCGGCCCCGCCCGGGGTCGCCGGGAAGAGCGTCGCGAGCGACTCCACCACGACGACGAGCATCGCGTTGCGGAGCGTCGCGTGGACGTGGAACGCCTGGAGGAAGAAGTAGAGGCAGGCGATGCGCAGCGCCCACGACAGCGCCTGCGGCCCGATCACGCCGACGAGGAAGCGGCGGCCGTCGTGCATGATCGCGAACCCCTGCGCGAAGCGGGCGCGGAAGCGGGCGTAGTGCTCGCGCGCGAACACGAACACGATCAGCGCGCCGACGGCGATCGCGCCGAGCAGGATCAGCGTGAACTTCTCGTGCCGGAGGAAGTACTTCCAGTCGACCGACGGGATGCGCGAGTAGACCTGGTGCGTCGGCAGCACGCCGATCGACAGCGCCCACGCCATGATCGCGGCCGCGACGAAGAAGTCGAAGACGGTCTCGACGATCAGCGTCGGCGTGAGCGTCGCGTACGTCGATCCCTCGACGCGCGACTTGATGAGGTAGAGCTTGACGACGTCGCCCGCGCGCGCGGGGACGATCGAGTTGACGCCGACGCCGGCGGTGTACGCGCCGAGCGCGCTCCGGTAGCGCACGCGCTTGCCCGGGTACGCGGCGCGCACGATGTTCTGCCAGGCGCGCGCGCGCAGCAGCAGCCGCACGATGTGGCAGCCGACCGCGAGGCCGAGAGCCGTCCATCCCACCTCGGTCAGGTGGTCGAAGAAGACGTGGACGGCGTGGAAGAAGGCGCCCAGAGCGCCCAGGGTACGTCAGGGGTCTGTCGAGCCCTCAGGCGCCGGCGGCGACGAGGATCCAGTCGGTGCCGAAGCCGAGCAGCAGCCCCAGCAGGAGCGTCCAGCCGACGAGCTTCGGCATCTGGTAGCGCCGGCAGACCTCGAACAACTGCACCACGACGTAGAGGATCGAGCCGCCCGCGACGGCGAAGAACAGGGTCGCGAGCGCCGGTGAGACCCAGGCCTGGCCGACGACCGTGCCGATGAACGTCGGCCCGCCGCCGATCAGCCCGAGCAGGCCGAGGAACGCCCAGCTCGGCTTGTCCCCCTCGGCCGCCATCGGCCCGACGATCCCGAACCCCTCGGTCATGTTGTGCAGGCCGAAGCCGATGATCAGGACGAGCGCGAGCGAGATCTCGCCCGCCGCCGCCGACTGGCCGATCGCGAGCCCCTCGCCGAAGTTGTGCAGGCCGATGCCGGTCGCGATCAGGAGCGCGAGCTGACGGCCGTGCGAGAGCGACTCGATCCAGGAGCGGTGCTCGAACTCGTCGACCGCGGCCGCGCCGGGACCGACGAACGGTGTCGCCCGCCGCCGCTTCAGCCACTCGTCGTAGTAGACGAGGCTCATGTAGCCGAGCGCGAAGCCGACGATGAGCAGGGCGGCGTAGCCCACGAAGGCCGCCCAGTCGTGCGACTCGAGGTGCGTCTCGACCGGCTCGACGCCGTGGGAGACGACGTCCCAGAACAGGAACACGAGAATCCCCGTCGCGAGCGACGAGAGCGCGGCGCGGAGCGCCGGATGGGCGCTCGGGAAGCGGCCGATCGGCAGCCCGATGTAGATCGTGAAGCCGGCGATCGCGCCGAGCAGAAGGGTCTGGGTGGTGCTCATCTTGTAAGGGTCACCTTACAGCAGGAAAAGTCTACGATCGAGCGAGATGGCGGGACACGGCGTCGACGAGTACCTCGAGACGATCTACTTCCTCGCCTTTCCGATCGGCGAGTACAAGCCGACGGTGACCGGCTCCCCGACCCTTGCCTCGCGCGTCGCCGAGATGCTCGGTGTGTCGCGCGCGTCGGCCGGCGAGATGCTGAAGCGCCTCGAGGCCGACGGGCTCGTCGAGCGCGGCGAGCACAAGGAGGCGATCCTCACCCCCGCCGGCCGCGAGCGCGCCGAGCTGGTCGTGCGCAAGCACCGGATCATCGAGCGCCTGCTCACCGACTTCATGGGCTACACGGCCGCCGAGGCGCACGTGCACGCCGACGAGCTCGGCGCGACGTTCTCCGACGACATGGTCGAGCGGATCTCGGTGCGGCTCGGCAACCCCGACCGCTGCCCGCACGGCTGGCCGGTCGACCCCGACGTCGAGCAGGCCGAGAACCGCGAGCTGCAGTCGCTCGCCGAGCTCGGACCGGGCGAGCGGGCAACCATCGTAAGATTGGCAGAGCACGACGGCGACCTTTTGCACTGGTTCTACGACCAGGGGCTCGTGCCGGGCGCCGCGGTCGAGCTGCGCGCGGTCGAGTCGGCCGCCGGCCAGTACCGCGTGCTCGTCGCAGGCGGTGAGCAGGCGATTGGCGAGAAGGCCGCCGCCGGCCTCTTCGTCCGCCCCGAGAGCTAGGGGTCAGCCCTCGGTGCCTGGCACTTAGACCGGAACGGTTCCCAGCGCGAGCCAGGCGCGCGCCGGCAGCGTGAACGGGCCCTCGGGCAGGGAGGCGCGCACGGTGTCGCGCAGGGTCGCCTTGCCGGCATCGTCGAGCGAGGCGTAGAAGGCCGCGGTGGCGGGACCAGCACCGCCGGTGAACGGCTGCCAGTAGTCGTCGAAGTCGGCGTAGTCGACGCTCGTCTCGAGCGTGCCGCCGGTGACGCCCTGCAGGCCGGCACGGCCGAACCGCTCGACCAGGTCGCCCTCGCGCACGCCGGCGCGCGGCTGCTCGTTGGCGAGGGTCGGGTCGATCTCACGCGCAGCGCGCCAGAAGTGCGAGAGCATCGGCAGCCCGCCGCCGGGGATGTCCCACATCGCAGCGGCGACGGTGCCACCGGGCTTCGTCACGCGCGCCATCTCCCCGATGCCCTGGTCGGCGTCGCTCATCCAGGCGACAACCAGCGGGCACATCGCCGCGCCGAAGGTGCCGTCGACCCAGGGCAGCGACTCGGCGACGCCCTCGCGCACGTCCGCGCCCGGGATGCGTGCCTGGCACGCAGCGGCCTGTTCCTCGAGATGTTCCCTCCCGAAGCCGGTGGCGATCCCGCGCTGTACGACATCGGACGCGACTTCGCGTTCGCACTGATGACGG
>DATIOD010000007.1:0-66156 GCA_035473635.1 Gaiellaceae bacterium
GCGCTGCGCCGTTCGTCGACGCCGGCTCGATGTTCTGGTTCAGCCGGAACAGGTTCGTCGGGTCGTACTTGCCCTTGAGCGCCGCCAGCCGTGCGTAGGTCGCCGGGTCGTACGCCGACCGCGCCGCATCGCGGTCGCCGAGGAAGTTGGTGTAGGCGTGGCCGGTCGACGCCGTGTCGGCGGCCGCGATCACCTTTCTCGCCCAGGCGATATGCGCATCGTCGTCGCTCTTGTCGTTCCAGCCCGTCACGGCGTTCAGCACGTACGGCATCGACCGCTCGCCGAACGACGACGCGTCGCTCTCCGCGCGGCCGAATGCGCCGCCCATCTGGTGCACGTGGATCTCGCACTGCGGACCGGGCGCGTCGAGGTGCAGCTCGCAGAGTGCGTCGATCAGCGCGTCGTCGAGCTTCGCGAGGTTCGTCGCCTTGAAGTACGAGCGGATCCCCTTGGCCCAGAGCGGGTCGATCAGCGACTGCATCATCGTGTACGGCATCGGGCCGAGCAGATCGGCGATCGGCTCCGCCACCTCGCGCAGCGGCGCGACGAGCGCGGCGCCGTCGTCGGGCGCGCCCGCCGACATCGCGATGAACGCCACCACCTTCTTCCCGTGCCACTCCGCCGGGATCACCGGCAGCGGCGGCGCGGTCGTCAGGTCGACGAGCGCCGTCACGTCGTCGTCGGCGCCGGGCGCCCACTCGCGGAAGCGACGCAGCAGGTCGGCCGACGCGTCGCCCGGGAAAAAGATCGGGCCGGCGTAGACGATCGGCCCGACGGGATGCAGCTCGTACTCGAGCTGCGTCACGATGCCGAAGTTGCCGCCCCCGCCGCGCAGGCCGCGGAGCAGTTCTGGATTCTCGGACTCGCTCGTGTGAACGAGCCGCCCGTCCGCAGTCACGACGTCCGCCCCGACGAGGTTGTCGCACGCGAGGCCGTGCTTGCGCATCAGCCATCCGATGCCGCCGCCGAGCGTGAGCCCGCCGACGCCCGTCGTCGAGACGAGGCCGCCGGTCGTGGCGAGCCCGTGCGCGATCGTCTCGTGGTCGACGTCGCCCCACGTGGCGCCGCCTCCGACATAGGCCCTGCGGGTCGCCGGGTCGACGCGCACGCTGCGCATGCCGCCGAGGTCGATGACGATGCCGCCGTCGACGGTCGAGAAGCCTGCGATGCTGTGCCCGCCGCCTCGCACCGCGATCTGCAGGTCGTTGCTCCGTGCGAAGCCGACTGCGGCAATCACGTCGGCCGGCCCCGAGGCGCGCACGATCACCGCCGGACGCCGGTCGTCGTGGACCGCGTTCCAGACGCGGCTTGCCTCCTCGAACTCGTCGTCGTCGGGAGTGAAGATCTCGGCTCTGGTCGCCTCGCGGAGCTCCTGAACGGTGGCTTCCCCGAGGACGGGAGAGAGCGTTTCGGTCATGACGTTCTTCCTTTCGTCGAACGTTTGACCTGAGTCCTACCGACGCCGCCTTTGCGCGAGCTTTGCGCGGTCTTCGCAAGCGACTGGAGGTGCTTCTCGATCCGGGCGACCTCCGTCAGGTCGTTCGCTGTGCGGTAGTGGGCGAGCGCCGACTCCCACAACTCCTTCGCGTCGTCGCGCTCGCCGCGCGCCGTCGCGACCTCAGCCATCGAGACGTCGGTGAACGCGAGCCACCGACTCCGCGCCGTTTCGGCGAGCACGTGCTTCGCCTCGCCCAGTGCGCTCCACGCCTCGTCGAGTCGTCCACACGCCTGCTGGAGGTCTGCCAGGCGCCACAGCGTGCTCGCGAGCCCCCAGCGGTCGCCGGCGCGCCTGAAGATGTCGCGGGCCTCCGTCAGCCGCACCTCCGCGTGCTCGTAGTCGCCCGTCCTCGTGTCGATCATCCCGAGGCCGGTGAGCGCGAGACCGATCCCCCTACGGTCGTTCAGCTCGGTCCTGATCTCGAGCGCTCGACCGAGGTCGCGGCGTGCCTCGTCGAACGATCCGAGCGCCAGCGCGAGAAACGCTCGCCGGGCGAGCACGAAGCCCTCGCCTCGCCGGTCGTCGAGCGCCTCGAAGATCGCTGTGCTCTCCGCCAGCTGCGCCGCGGCGCCGTCGAGGTCGCCGCGCAGTCGGGTGATCGTCGCCAGGTTGGCAAGCACGTACCCGACGGCCTCCGCGCACGTCATGTCGATGAACGGCTGCAGTGTGTCCTCGAAGAGCAGGCGCGGCCAGGAGTCGCCGGCCGGGGCTCGCGTCTCGGCGACATTCACCGGCGACGGGACTACTTCGTCCGGGTCTGCCGCACGGAACCGCTCCAGGCTCTCGGCAAGGAGCCGGTCCGCGCGCTCGAGGTCGCCGACGATCCAGCGCGCGACGCCGACGGTGTAGACACAGAGCGCCTCGTACGCGGTGAGCCCCTCCCGCCGCGCGAACGCCAGGCCGCGCTCCGCCCAGCGCGAAGCCTCTTTGCCGGTGTCGGTTGCGATCGCGAACTCGCCGAGGAACTGGAGCGCGAGCCATTGTGCCCGTGCGTCGCCGAGCTCCTCGGCGATCGAGTACGCCTCCTCCGCGCGCGCCGTGCCGCGGCCGATCGTGCCGCTGCGCATGTCGATCGCTCCTGCGGCTCGCAGCGCCTCGGCCCGCAGCGCTGTTCGCTCCGGTGCTGCGGCGAGCGCCGCGGCGAAGCGGCGCTGTCCTTCGCCGAGGTCGATCCGCCTCAGCCAGAACGGATACACCGCCACGCAGAGCCGGAGCGCGTCGTTCGGAGCATGCTCGAGGAGCGTCTGCAACGCGGTGCGCACGTTGGCCGCCTCGGCGTCCATTGCGCCCGATTCGCGTTCGCGCTCGGCGAACGCGAGCGTCCACGTTGCGTGGCGGCGTGCGAGCTCGGCCGTCTCGCCGGCCTCGGCAAGGCGGTCCTGTGCATACGCCCGGACGGTGTCGAGCAGGCCGTACCGCCACGCGCCGTCCACGTCGCCGGCCGCGACGAGCGACTTCTCGACGAGCCTGCCGAGGATGTCGGCGACGGCCGCCTCGTCGAGCCCCCCGTCGGAGCAGACCGCCTCCGCGGCGTCGAGGCGGAATCCGCCGGAGAAGACCGCCAGCCGGCGGAACAGCGTCTCCTCCTCGGGCTCGAGCAGGTCGTGGCTCCACTGGAGCGTCGCGACGAGCGTCTGCTGGCGCGTCGGCGCCGCGCGGTTCCCGCCCTGCAGCAGGCGGAAGCGGTCGTCGAGGCGCTCGGCGATCACCGCCGGACTGAGCGCCCCGAGCCGGCCGGCGGCCAGCTCGAGCGCGAGCGGCAGCCCGTCGAGACGGAAGCAGATCCGCGCGACGTCGCCGGCGTTGCGGTCGTCGACCTCGAACCCCGGGAGCGCGCGGCCCGCGCGCTCGGCGAACAGGCGGACCGACTCGTAGCGCAGGAGCTCCGCCGGCGCAAGACGCTGTTCCGGGTCCGGGATCGCGAGCGACGGAACGCGAAAGACGGTCTCGCCCGCGACGCGGAGCGGCTCGCGGCTCGTGGCGACGATCGTCACCTCGCCCGCGGTCCGGAGGATCGCGTCGACCAGCTCGGCGCTCGCGGTGATCAGGTGCTCGCAGTTGTCGAGAAGGAGCAGGACGGAGCGGTGGGCGAGGAAGTCGCGGATCGCCTCGCTCAGGTCCTGGCCCGGGAGGGCGCGCACGTCGAGCGCGGCGGCGGCGGCGACCGGGACGGTGCCCGACTCCCCGACGGGCGCCAGCTCGACGAGGACGGTGCCGTCCGCGTACTCGGCGCCTGCGGTGCGTGCGAGCTCGAGCGCGAGCCGTGTCTTGCCGGCGCCGCCGACGCCCGTGAGCGTGAGGAGGCGCGTGCGGCCGAGCAGGCCGTGGAGCTCCTGCAGCTCGCGCCCTCGCCCGACGAACGAGCTCGCCTCGATCGGCAGCTGGCCGACGCGGGAACCGCTGCCCAGCTCGTGCAGCAGTGCCGCGAGCTCTGCCTGGAGTGCGCCGAGACGCGTGCGCGGCTCGTCGGCCCAGTCGTCGTAGCGGTTCTCGGGCAGCAGCTCGCCGGGGTAGAGGGAGAGGGCTTCGCGGACGGCTGCCGCGGACGCGAGGTGCGCGGCTTCGTCGGCCGCTTTCGTGAACCGGTCGACATCGAGCTCAACGCCGGGCGACAGGGAGACGAGCTCGTCGTGGACGTCGATCACGTCCGGGCCGAGCGCTCGGCGGGCTGCGTGGACGGCCTGGTAGAGGTTGTTCGCGGCGGCGGTCGGCGAGTGGTCGCGCCAGAGGGCGTCCATTACCTGCTCGCGGTGCAGGCGGCGCCCCGGCGCGAGCGCGAGCAGCTTGACGAGCTCGCGCGCCTTCTTGAGACGCCACGCTCTGGGGGCGACGGGCTCGCCGTCGACTGCAGCGTCGAACCCCGCGAGCAGCCGGATCGTCACGGTGGGCACGTCTTGAGGATGTCACGCAGCCTCAGGCGCGCAGCACGACTTCGACGCACGTGCCGCGCCGCGGCGCCGTGCGGAGCGACAGGTTGCCGCCGATCGAGGCGGCGCGCTCGCGCATGTTCGCGAGGCCCTGGCCGGCGCCACCCTCCTCCGGCTCGAACCCGTCGCCGTCGTCGCGCACCTCCACGAACCTCGCTCCCGCGCGCGTGCCGATCTCGACGCGGGCCGTTCGCGCGCCCGCGTGCTTGCGGGCGTTCGCCAGGCCCTCCTGCACGATCCGGAACAGCTCGATCTGCTCGTCCGGGCGGAGCACGATCTTCGGGTCGATCACGAGCTGGACGTCGAGCGTCCCGTCGGCCGCCAGGAACTCGACATACCGACGCAGCGCGGCGTCGAAGGGCGATCGTCCGGCCGCCGACGAGAGCGCGAGGAAGGCGTAGCGGGCTTCCTGCTGCGCCGCCTGCGCCGCCTCCTTCAGACGCGGCAAGGTGGTCTCCGGGTCGGCGCCCGTCTCGAGCATCGACGCGTGCGACGCGACCGCGAACAGGTACTGGGCGAGACCGTCGTGGATCTCGCGCGCGAGTCGTCCCCGCTCCTCGGCAACGGCGCGGCCGAACTCCGCCGCACGGATCGCGCGCCACGCGCCGACGAGCAGCACGCCGTACGCCGCAAGCTGCAGGTAGTCGCCGAGAGAGACGCTGCCGACACGCGCCGGAGGCATCAGCATGAAGTCGAGCGTCGCGTACAGCATCAGCGTTCCGCCGAGCGCGAGCCACCGCTCGAGATCCTCGCCGCTGCGACGGAACCGGTTCGTGAACCCGACGACTGCGACCAGCAGCACGAACGCGAGCGAGGCGAGCGCCGACGACAGCGGTGCGGGCCGCGCCGTGTCGCTCGCGGTGAGCGTCGGCAGCGACGAGCCGAGCAGGTGGAACCCGACCCAGACGACGCCGAGGATCGCTGCGCCCGTCGCCATCGCGTAGACGATCAGCGCGCCGCGGCGCGCGACGTGGCCGTGCGCGAGCGGCGCGACCGCGATCAACCCCCAGCCGACCGTCGTCCCGACGATGCTCGCCCAGTACTCGGTCGGCCGTCCGTCGAAGCCGCCGACGGTCGGCACGATCGCGAACACGAGCAGCGACAGCGAGGTCGTGAAGAAGCCCGCGAACAGGAAGATGTCGAATCGGCGGCCCTCGACGGAGAAGCGCGTCGCGCTGAGCACCGCGACGAGGCCGCCGGTCAGCATGAACACGGTCTGCAGCGCCAGCTTGAGCTGCGGCGCGTCGTACGGCGTCTGCAGGTCCGGGTAGGCGAGGTAGAGGGCGAGCGACGCGCCGAACAGCGCGAACAGCAGGATCTCTCCCCAGAGCAGGCTCATGAAGCGGTCGTGGTGCATCCTCCGGCGATATCGGCAGAATCGGGCCGAGCGATGACCGCCATGCGCATCCTGATCGTCGACGACCATCCGCTCACGCGGGAGGCGCTGGCAGGGCTGCTCCAGCACAACGGGTTCGACGTCTGCGGCCAGGCTGCGGGCGGGGAGGACGCGATCAAGCTCGCGGGTGAGCTCCAGCCCGACTTGGTGCTGCTCGACCTGACGATGCCGGGGCTCGACGGCCTGCATGCCCTGCCGCGGATCCGCAAGGCGGCGCCGTCGGCGTCGGTGGTGGTGCTCACGGCCGCCGAGGACGAGGACAACTTGCTCGCGGCGATCCGCGCCGGAGCGGCCGGCTACCTGCTGAAGAGCGAGCCGCCCGAGCGGATCGTGTCGCTGCTGCGCGGGATCGGCGAGGGAGAGCCGGCGCTCTCGGGGCCGGTCGCGCGGCGGCTGCTCGAGCAGGTCCGCGAGGGCGTCGGCATGCGCACGAGCGTTCCGGCGTCGATCGGCGATCGGCTCTCTGCCCGTGAGGTCGAGGTGCTGCTCCTGCTAGAGCGCCACCTCGCGACCGACGAGATCGCCGCGGAGCTCGGCATCTCGGAGCACACCGTGCGCTCGCACGTGAAGAGCATGCTCTCGAAGCTCGGCGTCTCGTCGCGGCGCGAGGCGCTCGAGGTGCTCGCGGCGGCGCGTTAGAAGCTCTCACACGATGACGTCCGTTGATCCGGGTGCGCTCGGCGAGTGCGATGCAAGGACGCAGGGCTCGTTCATATGCAGGCATATGGACGAGCCCGAGGACGCGGCAGCGTGCCGCTGAGCGCGACCGGGCGACACCACGCTCATTGTGTGAGAGCTTCTTAACTGTTGGCGTCGAAGCCTTCGAGCGCCGCCTCGACGAGCCACGGCAGCGTGCGCAGGTTGTAGCCGCCCTCGAGCACCGCCGCGACGCGCGGTGCGAGCTGCGTCGCCCGCGCCGCGAGCTCGCGGAAGCACCCGGTCGAGAGCTCGAGATCGGCGAGCGGATCCTCGACGTGCGCGTCGAAACCGCACGAGACGAGAAGGAGATCGGGTGCGAAACGGCGCACCGCGCGCTCCACGGTCTCCCACGCCTCGAGGTACGCGTCGTCGCCGGTGCCGGCGGGCACCGGGATGTTCACGAGCGTCTCGCCCTGCTCGTACGGGCCGCCGGTGCCGGGATAGAACGGCCACTGATGGAGGGACGCGAAGAGAATTGTCGGGTCGTCGGCGACGAGGTCCTGCGTGCCGTTGCCGTGATGCACGTCCCAGTCGACGATCGCGACGCGTTCGAAGCCGAGGTTCGCCTGTGCCCAGCGCGCGGCGATCGCGATCGAGCCGAAGATGCAGAAGCCCATCGCGCGATCGCGCTCGGCATGGTGGCCCGGCGGACGTGCGAGCGCGAAGCCGCCGCGCTGCGCTGCTTCGATCGCGCCGCCCGCGGCGAGCAGAGCCGCGTCGAACGTCGTCGCCGTGCAGACGGTGTCGGCGTCGAGCAGCCCGTTCGTCGTCTGGATCTGCCGGACGAGCTCCGGCGTGTGGCACCGGAGGACGTCGTCGATTCTCGCCGGCCCGCACTCGACGAACGGGAAGTGGTGCTGCAGTACCGCGAGCCGCTGCTGCGACTCGGGGTGGGGGCCGGTCGGGTGCTGGTGCGAGAAGGCGGTGTGGCTGACGAGGTCGATCGCGATGCTCCGGTTACGAGGTGGGCGGATCGTCGCACGGCCGAACGTCGGTGCTGTACCTAGCTGACCGGGTGGGGTGCCCGGGACGAGGTGCGACCACGATGCGACGGTTCCCACTGTCCAAGGGGAGGGTGTCCTCGAATGAAGTCAAGGTTGGGTGTGCCGGCATTCGCGCTGGCGTCGATCGCGCTGTTCGTGGCGTTGTCCGGAGGCGCCGTCGCCGCCGGGATCGTGCCGCTTGCGCGTCACGCCACGACGGCCGGTACCGCGAAGAACGCGTTGCGGCTCGGCGGAAAGACGCCGGCGCAGCTCAGGGCGGCGTGGATCGGCAACGCCGCCAAGCAGGGTCAGCCCGGGGCCCAAGGCCCGGCGGGCGCGAAGGGCGACACCGGGGCAACCGGTGCGACCGGGGCGACCGGTGCCCAGGGGGCCGCCGGCCCCGCGGGCCCCTCGGGGGCCCAGGGGGCGAAGGGCGACACGGGCGCCCAGGGCGCGGTCGGCCCTGCGGGGCCGGCAGGGCCTGCAGGCCCGGCAGGTGCTGCCGGGACGGCCGCAGTGTCCGTGCACACGGCCCCGTTCTCGCTCGCGATCGGCGGCGGAGCCGGTGAGAAGGGGCTGTTCACCGTCAACTGCGGCGCCGGCCAGAAGGCAGTCTCCGGCGGCTACGACGCCGACGGGACCGTCCTCAGCTTGATGACGCATCCGACTGCGGCCGACGACGGCTGGCAGATCTACCTCGACAACGCCGATTCGGCCGCCGCGCACACGGGCACCGTGTACGTGGTCTGCCTCGGCTAGGCGAGCGTCGCGGGTGCGCCGGAGCTTTCCGGCGCACCCGCTCCGACCCACGACCTTCGATCGCTCCCGGTTAGCCGGTTGTTAGAGCGGCGGCGCACGCTTCGCACCGTCCACGTTCGACGGAGGCGAGAAATTGTCGCCGCTCATCCATCCAACAACGGGGGTCTATCGATGAATTCCAGATTCGGCGCGGCTGCGTTCGTGGTCGCGTTGGTTGCACTGTTCGTCGCGCTCGGCGACGGGGCGGTTGCCGCGGGAATCGTTCCACTCGCCCGCCACGCGCTGACCGCCGGCACGGCGACGAACGCCCTGAAGCTCGGCGGCAAGTCGCCGGCTCAGCTCGAGAAGAGCATGCACGGCGCGCGCGGCTCGCAGGGGCCAGAGGGCCTGCCGGGCCCGCAGGGAACCACGGGCCCGGCAGGCCCGGCAGGTCCGGCCGGTCCGCAGGGCGTGTCCGGTCCACAGGGAGCGACCGGCTCGCAGGGGCCGAAGGGCGACGTCGGGACCGGCCTCAAGATCGTCGGGACAGTCGCCACCGCCGGCGCCCTGCCGGCGACCGGGACGCTCGGCGACGGCTATCTGGTGTCCGGCGATCTCTATGTCTGGACGGGGAGCGCGTGGACGAACGCCGGGCCCGTTCAGGGGCCGAAGGGCGACACCGGCGCGAAGGGCGCGACCGGCGCCGCCGGGCCTGTCGGCCCCGCGGGCCCGGCTGGGCCTGCGGGAGCGGCAGGCACCGCGGCCGTGTCGGTGCACACGACCACGTTCTCGCTGACCACCGCGGGAACGGCCGGTGACCAGGGCGCCTTCACCGTGAACTGCGGCGCGGGACAGAAGGCGGTGGCCGGCGGCTTCGACAGCAACGGCTCGGTCTTCCACTACGACACGCGCCCGACCGCCGCCGACGACGGGTGGCAGATCTACCTCGCGAACGCCGACGACACCGCCGGCCACACGGGGACGCTCTACGCGACCTGCCTCGGCTAGGCGTGTTTCGCGGGTGCGCCGGGACCGTCCCGGCGCACCCGCTGCCGTAAGGTCCAGGGCCCACACGCAAAGGGGGCCTTCGGATGAAGCGGAACCTGGGCGGGCCGGCACTCGTGCTGGCGACCGTCGCACTGTTCGTGGCGCTCGGCCAGGCGGCCGTCGCGGCCGGGATCGTCCCGCTCGCCCGGCACGCGATCACCGCCGGGACGGCGACCAACGCGCTCAAGCTCGGCGGCAAGACGCCGGCGCAGCTGAAGGCGAGCCTGCGCGGCGCCCCGGGGGCGCAGGGCCCGCAGGGCGCGAAGGGCGACCCGGGGCCGCAGGGCCCGGCGGGAAGCTCGACGGTGTCGGTGCACACGCAGACGTTCACGTTGAGCGAGGGCGGGACGAACGGCGACTCCGCGTCGATCACCGCCGGTTGCGGCTCGGGGCAGAAGGCGGTCGGCGGCGGCTACGACGCGAAGGCCGTGCTCAGCCTCGGCAGCCACCCGACGACCGGCAACGACGGATGGACCGTCTCGGTGAACAACCTCGACGGGTCGCAGTCGCAGTCAGGGACGGTCTACGCGCTCTGCCTCGGCTGACCTGAGCCGACCCGCTCCGCGAGCCGACCGGCGAGCGCGCCGAGCCCGAGGGCTTCCGCATGCGCGGCCGCGCGTCCCCAGTCGGGGGACGTCGGCCCGAGCGCCGGGAGCGGCGCGGCGGCGTCCATCGTCGCGACGTCGCGGTAGAGGCGCAGGTCGTCGGCGATCGTCGAGAAGCGCCCGGCGTCGAGCGCCGCCTCGAGGGAGCCGTACTGCCTGAGCAGGTCGGCTGCCTTCTTGGGCCCGATCCCCGGGGCGCCGGGGATCTTGTCGGACGGGTCTCCGCGGAGCGCGATGAAGTCGGGGACCTGCGGCGGCTCGACGCCGTAGCGCGACTGCACCTCGGCGGGGCCGACGCGCGTGAGCTCGCTGACGCCTTTGACCGGCTGCAGGATGTTGACGCGATCGGAGACGAGCTGGAACGCGTCACGGTCGGAGGTGGCGACGAGGACGGGGCCCGGCCAGGCGGCGGCCGCGGCGGCGAGGAAGTCGTCCGCCTCGTAGCCCGGGGCCTTGCCGACGAGGAACCCGTACGAAGCGACGAGCGCCGGCAGCACGCCGAGCTGCTCGAGGATCGCGGGCTCGAACACGCGGCCCGCCTGGTAGACGGGCAGCGACTCGTGACGGTAGGTCGGCACCTCGAGCGTGTCCCAGCCGACGAGCACCGCGTCCGGCTGCACCGCCTCCCACAGTCTGACGAGGAAGTTCGAGAACCCGACGAGCGCACCGGAGGGACGCCCGTGCGCGCTGCGCATGCTCTTCGGCAGGCCGTGGTACGCACGGTGCGCCAGCGAGTCGCCGTCGACCGCGAGCAGCAGCGTCTCGCTCACAGGCTCTCCTCGAGCGCGCCGATCGCCGCCATCAGCCGTTCGGTCGCGACACGCGCGCTCTCGGTCGGGGCCCGGTCGCGGAGGTCGTCGAGCTCGATCGGCACCCCGTAGCGGACGCGGAGCGGCGCGAAGCGGCCGAGCCCGTCCGTTCCCTTGATGCCCGCGGGGACGAGCGGCACGTTCGCCTCGAGCGCGATGCGCGCGGCGCCCGTGAAGACGCGGTCGTCCTTCCGCTTCCTGCGCCGCGTGCCCTCGGGGAACATCGCGACCACATGGCCGGCCCGGGCGAGGTCGACCGCCGTCTGCACCGCCTCGCGGTCCGAGGTGCCTCGGTGCACGCGGAAGGCACCGACGTCTTCGAGGAACTTCGACAGCGGGAACCAGAAGAGCTCGGACTTGGCCATGAAGCGGAGGAACCGCCGCGGCCAGAGGGCGAGCCCGAGCGGCCAGGGATCGAAGTTCGACAGGTGCCCCGCCGCGAGCACGTAGCCGCCGTCGGCCGGGAGAAACTCGGTTCCGTAGGCGCGGTAGCGGTACAGAAACCGCACGGCAGGCCAGGAAACGACAGCCACGAGCGAGTAGAGCACGCTGGGGCGCGGGGGACGTGTCACCGGCGGGGAGTATCGCGATTTGCGGCCCAGGGGTATCGTGGCCCGCGCGAAATGGCCGACAACGGCAAGAAGCTCGTGATCGTCGAGTCGCCCGCAAAGGCGAAGACGATCGCCGGATACCTAGGCCGCGACTACGTGGTCGAGTCCTCGATCGGCCACATCCGGGACCTGCCGACCAGCGCGTCGGAGATCCCGGCGCGGATCAAGGACAAGCCGTGGGCCCGCCTCGGCGTGAATGTCGACGAGGACTTCGAGCCCGTCTACGTCGTCGACGCCCGCAAGAAGAAGGTTGTCGCCGACCTCAAGGCCAAGCTCCGGTCGGCGGACGAGCTGCTGCTCGCGACCGACGAGGATCGCGAGGGCGAGGCGATCGCGTGGCACCTCGTGCAGGAGCTGAAGCCGAAGGTGCCGGTCCGGCGGATGGTGTTCCACGAGATCACGCGCCCGGCGATCGAGCGCGCACTCGAGGAGACGCGCGGGATCGACGAGTCGCTCGTCGACGCGCAGGAGGCGCGCCGGATCCTCGACCGGCTCTACGGCTACGAGGTCTCGCCCGTCCTCTGGCGGAAGGTGATGCAGGGCCTGTCGGCCGGCCGCGTCCAGTCGGTCGCCACGCGCCTCGTCGTCGAGCGCGAGCGCGAGCGGATCGCGTTCGTCGCGGCCGGCTACTGGGACATCGTGGCGACCTTCGACCCGGGCGCGTTCACTGCGCGCCTCGCCTCGGTCGGAGGCCGGCGCGTCGCCCAGGGTCGCGACTTCGGGCAGGACGGCAAGCTGCGCGTCGACGACGCGGTTCAGCTCGGCGAAGACGAGGCACGCGGCCTCGCGGCGGCGCTCGACGGCGCGGCGTTCGCCGTCTCGTCGGTCGAGGAGAAGCCGTATCGCCGTCGCCCGGCCGCGCCGTTCATGACCTCGACGCTTCAGCAGGAGGCGAGCCGGAAGCTGCGCCTCTCGTCGCAGCAGACGATGCGGGTCGCGCAACGGCTCTACGAGAACGGGTTCATCACCTACATGCGCACCGACTCGACGACGCTGTCGGAGGCCGCGCTCACGGCGGCCCGCGACCAGGCCCGCGAGCTCTACGGCGCCGACTCCGTGCCCGACGCGCCGCGCCGTTACGAGCGCCGCGTCAAGAACGCGCAGGAGGCGCACGAGGCGATCCGCCCGGCGGGAGACCGGTTCCGGACACCGGACGACGTTCGGCGCGAGCTCACCGGCGACGAGTTCAACCTCTACGACCTGATCTGGAAGCGGACCGTCGCCTCCCAGATGGAGGACGCGCGCGGCCAGACCGTCTCGGTGCGGATCGCGGCGCGGACGACCGACGAGCGCGAGGTCGAGTTCGCGACTGCAGGCACGACCATCACCTTCCGCGGCTTTCTGCTCGCGTACGAGGAGGGCCGCGACGAGCCCGCCGCCGACGACTCGGAGGAGAAGCGCCTGCCGCCGCTCGCCGAGGGCGACGACGTCACGCAGACGGCGCTCGAGCCCGAGGGGCACTCGACCTCGCCGCCCGCGCGCTACACGGAGGCGACCCTGGTGAAGGCGCTCGAGGACCGCGGCATCGGGCGGCCATCGACCTACGCGGCGATCATGGGGACGATCCTCGACCGTGGGTACGTGCGCCGCCAGGGCCAGGCGCTCGTGCCGGAGTTCCTCGCGTTCGCGGTCGTCAACCTGCTCGAGCAGCACTTCCCGCGCCTCGTCGACTACGAGTTCACGGCGCGCATGGAGGACGACCTCGACGAGATCGCCGCCGGCGAGGAGGCGCGCACCGAGTGGCTCCGTCGGTTCTACTACGGCTCGGACGGGGACGTCGGGCTGAAGGAGCTCGTCGAGCAGCACCTCGGCGACATCGACGCTCGCGAGATCAACACGCTCCCGATCCTCGGCAGCGACATCGTCGTGCGCGTCGGCCGCTACGGCCCGTACCTGGAGCGCGACGGACAGCGGCAGACGCTTCCGCCCGACCTCGCGCCGGACGAGCTGACGCCGGAGCGCGCCGAGGAGCTGCTCGCGCAGGGCCGGCAGGAGCGGGAGCTCGGGGCCGACCCGGAGAGCGGCACGCGGATCGTGCTGCGCTCGGGCCGCTACGGGCCCTACGTGACCGAGGTGGTCGAGGGGGACGAGAAGCCGCGGACGGCCTCGCTGTTTCAGTCGATGAGCCCCGACACGGTCACGCTCGAGGAGGCGCTCCGGCTGCTCACCCTGCCGCGGACGCTGGGCGAGGCCGACGGTGAGCCGGTGGTCGCTGCGAACGGCCGCTACGGGCCCTACGTCAAGAAGGGGAAGGAGACCCGGTCGCTCGAGTCCGAGGAGCAGCTGTTCACGGCGACCCTCGAGGATGCGCTCGCCCTGCTGGCGGCGCCGAAGAGCCGCCGCCGCCGGGCCGCCGCGCCGCCGCTCAAGGAGCTCGGCGACGACCCGGTGAGCGGGAAGCCGATCGTGCTCAAGGAGGGCCGGTTCGGGCCGTACGTCACCGACGGGGAGACGAATGCCAGCCTCCGGGCCGGCGATTCGGTCGACTCCGTCACCCCCGAAAGGGCCCGCGAGCTGCTCCAGGAACGCCGCGATCGGGGGCCGGCGAAGCCCCGCCGCAAGACTCGTTGAAGCTCGGAGCGGGATTCACATATTCACAACCGTTCCGACCAACCTTCGAGACGCGCTACCGTCCATACTCAGCAGGACGGGACGGAATGCCTGGGCAGCCGCGCGCGTTTCGAGCCTCAGGTAGTTCGCCCCTGTCGGTGCCGCTGGAAACGGGCGTGGGATGCCCGTATGGTGGGAAGGTTTGGGGAGCCGAGAGAAGAAACGAAAGGACATCGAGTACTTGACTCAGAACCAGCTGACGGAACTGCTTGAGACCGAGAGCGCACGGGCGCTGATCGAGGCGGGCGAGGAGCGGGGCTGGATCGAGCCCGCCGAGCTCGAGGCGTTCGCGGTCGAGAACGACCTGGGTGAGCCGGAGGTCGAGGAGGTCATGCGCGAGCTCGAGCGCGTCGGCCTCGAGGTGCGCGAGCCGGTCGTGGAGGAGAAGAGCACGAAGGCGCAGCCGGAGCCGGTCGTCTACGAGGCCGACTCGCCGTCGGGTGCGGGCGACAGCCTGCAGC
This sequence comes from Gaiellaceae bacterium, assembly GCA_035473635.1. Lineage (GTDB taxonomy): Bacteria > Actinomycetota > Thermoleophilia > Gaiellales > Gaiellaceae > PALSA-600. The sequence goes on from DATIOD010000007.1 coordinate 14,385, forward strand.
TCTTCCTGGCCGACGTCGGGAAGCACAAGCTCTTGACCGCGCACGAGGAAGTGGTGCTCGCGAAGGCAATCGAGCGGGGCGACGGGCGCGCGAAGCGCCGCATGATCGAATCGAATCTCCGCCTCGTGGTCTCGATCGCCAAGGGCTACCGCGGACTGGGCGTGCCGTTCCTCGACCTGATCCAGGAGGGAACGCTCGGCCTGAACCGCGCCGTCGAGAAGTTCGATTGGCGCCGCGGGTACAAGTTCTCGACCTACGCCACGTGGTGGATCCGCCAGAGCGTCCAGCGCGCGGTCGCCAACCACGCGCGCACGATCCGTGTGCCGGTCCACGTCGTCGAGCGGCAGCAGAAGCTGTCGCGGGCGGCGCGCCGCCTCGAGGTCGAGCTCGGCCGCGAGGCGACGAAGGAGGAGCTCGCCGAGGCGACCGGCCTCCCGATCCAGCACGTCGACGAGGCGCTGTCGGCGGCGTCGGCCTCCGTCTCGCTCAACCAGACGGTCGGAGCCGACGACGAGGGAGAGCTCGGCGACCTGTTCGCCGACCGCGAGGCCGCGGACCCGTTCGACGAGGCCGAGGAGTCGCTCCGCCGCCAGAACATCCGCAAGGCGCTCGACGCGCTGCCGGAGCGCGAGCGGCGCATCCTCGAGCTGCGGTTCGGGTTCGAGGGCGAGCCGTGGACGCTCGAGGCGATCGGGCACGAGCTCGACCTGACGCGCGAGCGCGTCCGCCAGCTCGAGGGCCAGGCGCTCTCGCGGCTCGCGGCGCTGCGCGAGCTGGCCGGCCTCGCCGCCTAGGTACCTGCACGGTGGTGCCTGGCACTCCGGTGCCAGGCACCATGCGTGACCGTGGACGACGACGACGACGTCGCGCGCGAGTACGCCTCGCTCGACCGGCTGCAGCTGCGACGACTCGACCGGACCGGCTGGCTGCGCTTCGACGATCTCGACGAGGAGCAGACGTTGCTCGCGGCGCTCGCCGAGGTCTCACCACGGCGCGTGCTCGACGTCGGCTGCGGCGACGGCCGCATCCCGCGCCTGTACACCGCCCCCGAGGTCGTCTGCGTCGACCGCTCACAGGCGGCAGTTGCCGCGGCGCGCGCCCGCGGGCTCGACGCGCGGCCGGCCGACGTCCGGGAGCTGCCCTTCGCCGACGGCGCCGTCGACGCGGTCACGTGCAACCACACGCTCTACCACGTCGACGACCGCGACCGGGCGGTCGCCGAGCTCGCGCGCGTGCTCCGCCCCGGCGGTCGCTTCGTCGGCATCTACAGCGCGCCCGCACACCTGCGCGAGCTGTGGAGCGTCGTCGCTCCCGACTGGCTGCGCGACTCGCGCGGCACGCGCGACCTCTTCGACGCCGAGTCCCGGCTTCCGGTGCTCGAGCGTCACTTCGCGACGGTCGACCGCCGCTTCCGCGGGGGATCGGTGCTCTGGGTCGCCCGCGAGGATCTCCAGCGCTACCTCGACGCGTACATCGAGATGATCGGCCCGCTCGAGGCGCCGGACGGCCCGTACCCGTTCGTCGCGACGCGCGCGAAGTGCGTCTTCGTCGCGGACCGCTGATCAGACCTGGTGCGCCGCGCCCTCGAGGTGCGGCCGGTCGTCGCGCACGCCGCCCTCCGCCTGGCGGATCTCGTCGTGCGTCATCGGCCAGCGCTCGAGCGGGTAGTGGCACGCCGCCTCGTGCTGCGGTGCGAGCTCGCGGAGCGTCGGCTCCTCGACGTCGCAGTGGCCCTCGTGGAAGCGCGGGCAGCGGGGGTGGAAGACGCACGCCGGCGGCGGGTCGATCGGCGACGGGACGTCCCCTCCGAGCACGATTCGCTGCCGTCCGCCGTCGGCGGAGGGCCGCGGCACCGCGGAGAGGAGCGCGGCGGTGTACGGATGCTTCGGCGCCTCGTAGATCGATTCGCTTTCCCCGATCTCGACCACGCGACCCAGGTACATCACCGCGATTCGGTCGGCGATCTGCCGGATCACCGAGAGGTCGTGCGAGATGAAGACGTACGTGAGGCTGAAGTCGCGCTGCAGCGTGCGCAGCAGGTTCAGCACCTGTGCCTGGATCGAGACGTCGAGCGCCGAGACCGGCTCGTCGCAGACGATCAGCTTCGGCGAGAGCGCGAGCGCCCGGGCCACGCCGATGCGCTGCCGCTGGCCGCCGGAGAACTCGTGCGGGTAGCGGTTGTAGTGCTCCGGGCTCAGGCCCACGGTCTCGAGCAGCTCCTGAACGCGTGTCTTCGCGCCCTTCTGGTGGTGGATCGTGAACGGAGCGCCGACGATCTGCCCGACCGTCTTGCGCGGGTTCAGCGACGAGTACGGATCCTGGAAGATCATCTGCATCTCGCGGCGGAGCGGCCGGAGCGACCGTTGAGAGAGCTTCGAGATGTCCTTGCCGTCGAAGCGGATCGTCCCACCCGTCGGGTCGAGCAGCCGAAGCATCAGGCGAGCGGTCGTCGACTTGCCGCAGCCCGACTCGCCGACGATCCCGAGCGTCTCGCCGCGGCGGACGGTCAGCGTGACGTCCTCGACGGCGTGCACCTCCGACTTCCCACGCGCGAACACGCCCTGCCGCACCTGGAAGCGCTTCGTCAGGTGCTCGAGCTCGACGAGGTTGTCGCTCGACGCAGCGACGCTCATTCCCGCTCCGGCGCCGGCCAGGCCGGCCCCTCCGCTCCTTGAGACCCTCCGTCAAGCCTACGGGTCATGCGACGTCCCCGAGTCGGCCGACGCCGCGTTGGGAGCCGAGCTCCACCTTCTTCTCCCACCCGAGGAGGCACGCGTCGAGATGCGCTTCCGGCTTCGGTGCGACGAGCGGGGGGAGCTTCGTCGAGCACAGCTCGAAGCGGTAGCGGCAGCGTGGATGAAACGGGCAGCCGGGCGGCGGTGAGAGCAGCGACGGCGGTGAGCCCTCGATCGGGACGAGCGCCTGCAGCTTCCGCTCGACGCTCGGCATCGAGTCGAGCAGCCCCCACGCGTACGGGTGCTGGGGCTGGGCGAAGAGCTCGGAGCCCGGCCCGTACTCCATCACGCGCCCGGCGTACATGACCATCACGAAGTTCGCCGTCTCCGCGACGACGCCGAGGTCGTGCGTCACGAGGATCACACCGATGTCGAACTCGCGCTTGACGTCCTCGATCAGCTCGATGATCTGCGCCTGCACGGTGACGTCGAGGGCTGTCGTCGGCTCGTCGCAGATGAGGATCGCCGGGTTGTGGACGAGCGCCATCGCGATCATCGCGCGCTGGCGCATGCCTCCCGAGAACTGGTGCGGGTAGTCGCGGGCGCGCGACTTCGCATTCGGGATGCCCACGCGATCGAGCAGCTCGACCGCTCTGCCCCACGCGGCGTCCTTGCCGACGTTGGCGTGGGCGAGCACGGCCTCCGCGATCTGCGCGCCGACGCGGTACATCGGGTGGAGGCACGCGAACGGGTCCTGGAACACCATCGCGATGTCCTTGCCGCGGAGCTTCTGCAGCTCGGCCGGCGGGAGCGTCAGGAGGTTGCGCCCCTGGAACTCGACCTCGCCGCTGATCTCGGTGCGGGCGCGGTTGAGCAGGCCCATGATCGCGAGGTTCGAGACGCTCTTCCCCGACCCCGACTCGCCGACGACGCCGAGCGTCTCCCCGCGCGAGAGCGTGTAGGAGACGTCGGTGACCGCCTGCACGACGCCGTCCGGCGTCGGGAACCGGACCGTGAGGTTACGGACGTCGAGCAGCCTGCGAGGATCGCTGCTCACGCGTAGCGGACTCGCGGGTCGATGAACGCGTAGAGGATGTCGACGATCAGGTTGGCCATTGCGACAGCGACGGCTGCCAGCAGCACCACGCCGAGAACGACCGGCAGGTCCTGCTGCAGGGCATCGTTGATCGCGAGGTACCCGAGTCCCTGGAGGTTGAACACCGACTCGGTGATCACCGCGCCTCCCACGAGCAGCGCGACGTCCATGCCGAACATCGTGACGATCGGGGTGAGGCTCGCGCGCAGGCCGTGCTTGAAGATCACCTGGCGCTCGGAGAGTCCCTTTGCCCGTGCGGTTCGGATGTAGTCCTCGCCGAGCGTCTCGAGCAGATTGTTCCGTGTCATCCGGGCGTAGAACGCCGCGTAGAGCAGCGCGAGCACGACCCAGGGCAGGATCATGTGCGAGAAGAAGCCGGTGACGCTGTCGGCCGGCGAGACGTACCCGGTGCCGCCGGTCCAGCCGAGCTGGCGCCAGAAGATGAAGAGGGCCATCAGGCCGAGCCAGAACACGGGTGTCGAGATCCCCACGAGGGCGAAGCCCATCGCAGTTCGGTCGACAACGCTTCGGCGTCTGACGGCGCTGATCACCCCGATCGAGACCCCGAGGACGAGCCAGATGAAGGCCGCGCCGGCGATCAGGAAGAGGGTGCGCGGAGCGCGTTGCATGATCAGGCTCTTGACCGACGCACCGCTCGCGTACGTGTAGCCGAGCCCGGGCCAGCCGTACTGGTCACCCGTGAAGAAGTGCTGCGTGAAGCGCCCGAACTGCACGTACCACGGCTGGTCGAGCCCGAGGCGCACCCTGATCTGTTGGATCTCGGCCGGGTTCGGGTTCTTGCCGGCGAAGCGGAGGGCGGGGTCGCCCGCCGGCAGCAGATAGAAGACCGCGAACGTGATCGCGATTACCGCGGCCACCACGACGAGTGTCCAGACGAGCCTGCGTGCGATGTAGAACAGCATTGGAATCAGGCCATTCGGTCGAGTGGGGGTGGGACAAGTGTCCCACCCCCACGTGTTGATCGGGTTAGCTCTTCACCGCGACCCACGAGTACGCAGGCCCGTCGGTGAACTGGTCGTAGTTCCAGTGGACGACGTTCGGGCCGACGATGAACACGTTGTTCGGCCAGAGGTACGGCACCCACGGGACGACCTTCGTCATCAGGTGCTTGTCGAGGTTCTGCCAGCACGCGTTGCGGTCCTGTGCCAGCTTGCCCTCGCAGGCAGCGATTTGAGGGTCGACGGTCGGAACGTTGTTGATGCTCCCGGTCGCCTTCACCTTGGCGGCGATCGCCGGCGTCAGGCCGACGAGGGAGTAGTTCGTGTTGCCCGACGGGATGATTGCGCCGGAGTCGAACAGCTCACCGAAGAAGGTGAACGGGTCGGCGTAGTCCTTCCCCCAGCTCGGGCGCTCGGAGAACGGCACGTTCTTCGACGGGTCCTGGATCGTGGTGTAGGCGCCGTTGATCGAGCGGATCTTGAACGTGATGCCGATCTTGGCGGCGTCCGCCTGGAGGATCGGGACCATGCGCGTGTCGACGGCCCGCGTGTCGGCGACCATCAGCACGCCCTTGCACGCCGAGGCGGAGCACTTCCCGGTGTGGTTCGGGTCGTACTTCGACTGCTTCATCTCCGCCTGGGCCTTGTCGACGCTGCCCGCCGCGTCCGGCGTCGCGTACGGGTCGTACTCGGCGAGCCCGTTGGCGTAGAGCACCGGCGGGACGACATGCGTCGCGATGGAGCCCGGAATCGGGCCACCCCATGCCTTCTGGAGCGCCGCCTTGTCGGTGATCCAGTTCATCGCCTTCCGAACGTGGATGTCGTCGAACGGCGGCTGCGTGAGGTTCATCGTGAAGTAGTTCGTGCGGTCACCGACGTTGGGGATCAGCCGCGGCTTGATCGACGGATCCGTCTCGTACTCGCGGATCGTCTTCGGCTGCGGGCTCGACACCTCGTCGTCGAGAGCGCCCGAACGCACCTTCGCGAAGATGTCGTCGGCGTTCGAGTCGACCGTGAACGAGAACTGGTTCGGATAGTTCTTGCGGTACTGGTCTGTCGACTGGTCGTAGTTCGGGTTGCGGACGAGAGTGATGTGGCTGCCGTTCGCACCCGCGTAACCGGACATCGGCTTGAGCGAGGAGCACGGCAGCGAGACCTGGTCCGCTCCCTGGAGCATGTACGGGCCGCTCGAGATGACGTCGCGGCCGTAGTTGCCGGGCTTCCCTTCGAAGCACTGGCCGATCTCCGGCGGGATCGGTGCCGTCGCCGGCATCGACATGCGGAGGTTGAAGTCACCGGCCGGCTTCGCGAGCGTGATGACGATCGTGTTGTTGTTGGGCGTCGTGATGCCCGAGATCGTCTTCGCCTTGCCGTTCGCGTAGTCGTCCCAGCCCTTGATCACGGTGTAGTAGAAGGAGTACTGACCACCGTCCTTCGGGTTGGCGAGCCGCTGCATCGCGAACGCGACGTCCTTCGACGTGACCGCGCGGTTGATCGGCGGGCTGAACTTCACGCCCTTGCGGATCGTGTATGTGTAGGTGAGGCCGCCGTTGGTCGGTTTCGGCACCGTCGTTGCGAGATCGCCGATGAGAACGTTGCCGTCGGCGCCGGGCCGGTGCTTGTACCCGATCAGCGGGCGGAGCATCAGGTTCGAGTAGAGACCCCAGGCGTTGCCGAGGTACTCGCCCGTCGGATCGAAGTTGTTCGTGAATCCGAAGGACTGCTCCCAGCCGACCTTGTAAGTGCCGCCCTTGGCGGGAGTGCCGTTGTTGAACGTGCCCGTGCCGACCACCGAGGCGTTGTTCGAGTTGCTCGTAGTGGTCGTCGTGGAGCTGCTGCTCGACTTGCTGCTGCTGCCGCACCCCGCTGCGAGGGCCGTGAGTGCGACGAGAAACAGCGCATAGCGGACGTATCTGGTCATGCGGGTATTCGTCCTCCTTTCCATCCGATCCCGGATGGGTGAGCGGTGGGGTAGAGATGCCTCATCGGTCGGTCCTTACGTCGAACGCGTCGCGCAGGCCGTCACCGAGCAGGTTGAACGCGAGCGTCGTGATGATCAGGAAAGCTCCGGGGAAGAGCATCAGCCACCAGGCGACGTCGTAGAGCTGCGATGCATCGCTGAGGATCGACCCCCAGGACGCCTCGTTGGGCGGTACGCCGAGGCCCAGATAGGAAAGCGCGGCCTCGAAGAGGATGTTCGTCGGAATCAGCAGGGTCGCGTAGACGATGAGCGGGCCGATGAGGTTCGGGACGATCTCCGTCGAGATGATCCGGAAGTTCCCGGCGCCGGCGGCGCGCGCCGACTCGACGAACTCCTTCTCGCGCAGCGACAGCGTGTAGCCGCGCACGATGCGCGCGATGTACGACCAGGAGAAGATCGTGATCACCATGATCACGATCCCGAGGCCGGGCTGGACGAGCCCGCCGAGGCATCCGTCCTTCGTGGTCGAGCAGGCTGCGACGATGCCGACGGCGATCAGGATCTGCGGCACGGCGAGGAGGATGTCGGCGCTGCGCGAGAGCAACGTGTCGGCGATGCCGCCGAAGAAGCCCGAGATCAGGCCGACGATGAGACCGATGATCAGCGCGAACCCCGACGCGACGATGCCCACGAGCAGTGACGTGCGAGCGCCGTACATCACGCGGACGAACAGGTCGCGACCCTCGGCGTCGGCGCCGAACCAGAACTGGCTGTTCGGCCCGCGCGGAACGCCGTAGGCGTCGGTCATGTTCGTGAACACCGCGTTCTGTCCGTGACCGGTGATCCACGAGGCAATCGGGCCGCCGAAGATCGCGATCCCGACGAGGATGAAGATCGTGATGCCGCCGAGCACGGCCAACTTGTCCTGCTTGAAACGCTCCCAGAAGAGGCGCGACGGCGTCTTCCTCGCGATGGAGGACGTCTGCGGCTGCGGCAGCGCTACCGCGCCGCCCGGGGCGATCTCGAAGTCCGGCGGGGTCGTCATGGGGCGTACGCCATCCTGGGCCAGAGCAAGGCTAATACCGCGCCGGTGTCGGCTGCGGCGATACTGGCGATGTGGGGCGTACGACGGACCGTCTCTGGAGATAAGACGTGGAAGCCGCGTCTGAGTTGCGCCCGAAGGAGCCCTTCTCGGGGCGCATCGTCAGGGTCGAGCCGATCGCGGAATCGCATCGTGAGGGGCTGCGCGCGGCGGCGGAGCGGGAGCCCCAGATCCACCGCTACACCAACATGTACTCGCTGGGCTTCGACGGCTGGTTCGACCTGGCGCTCGGCGCGGAGAGCGAGGTTCCGTTCGTCGTCGTCGTGGACGGCAGGCCGGTCGGCTCGACCCGGTACCTGAATGTCGAGCCGTTCCACCGGCGCACCGAGATCGGCTGGACCTGGCTCGAGCGCTCGCAGTGGGGAACGGGGGCGAACCTCGAGACGAAGTACCTGCTCCTCCGGAACGCCTTCGACCGCTGCGGCCTCCAGCGCGTCGAGTTCAAGACGGACGCCCGGAACCTGCGAGTCCGCGGCGCCCTGCTCGGGATCGGGTGCACGTTCGAGGGCATCTTCCGCAAGCACATGGTGCTGCCCGACTCGATCCGCGACTCGGCGTGGTACGCGATCGTCGACGACGACTGGCCGACCGTCCGGCCGATGCTCGAGGCAAAGATCGCAAGGCACCTGGCGTGAGGTGTGCGGTCGCCGTTGCCCCGCTCCGGGCCGAGCCGCGCGACGACGCCGAGCAGGTGACGCAGCTCCTCGCCGGCGAGCCGGTGGAGGTAGAGGAGCTCCGTGACGGCTGGGCGCGGGTCCGAACCGCCTACGCCTACCCGGGCTGGGCCCTCCGGTCGACGCTCGAGGAAGGCGACGGGCGGCTCGCAGCCGACCGCACCGGCACGCCGGTCGAGGTAGCGAGGGGCTACCTCGGCTCGCCCTACCTCTGGGGCGGCATGACGGAGGGCGGCATCGACTGTTCGGGACTTGTCCACATGGCCCACCGGCGGCTCGGCCGGCTGATCCCGCGCGACGCGCACCAGCAGGAGGAGGCGGGCGAGCCGGTCGCGGAGCCCGACGCCGGCGATCTCGTCACCTACGGAGACCAGGAGAGGGCCGATCACATCGCGTTCTGGCTCGGCGCTGAGCGGATTCTCCACTCGACAGGGCGCGACGGCGGCATCGGTGTGGTCGAGGAGCTCGAGCCCCGGAAGCTGCGGGCACGGAGGCGGAAATTCGTGCGATTTGCCGCGAATGCCTCGGATGAGTGACCAGCGCTCCCTCTTTCGGGGACATTCCCTCTAAAGAGGGGCATTGCAGAGGCCGATACGCAGGCTGTGGACGCTGCCCAGCGCAACGAGATCTTGTCGCGCTACGAAGAGCACCGCGCGCGCTTCGAATCCGTTGCCGCGAGGCGGGACGCCTCCGTTGCGGAGGTCATTCCGTTCCAGCCGCCGCTCCCCGAGCTCGAGCAGGAACCGACTGCGCGCGAGATCGAGGTGCTGCAGCTCATTTCGGACGGTCTCGTGAACCGCGAGATCGGCGTCCGGCTCTACCTCTCCGAGGAGACGGTCAAGAGCCACGTCAGGCATCTGCTCGCGAAGCTTCAAGCGCGCAGCAGAGCCCACGCCGTAGCCGTTGGCTTCCGGCGTGGGCTCATTAACTAACTGTCTCGAGCAGGTTTTCCACCCCCTGTGGACAATCCCCTAATCGGGTGACGCCCAGGGAGAGAAGACCCAGTTAACTACGCGAGCCTTACCAGGAAGAGGCGCCACCCGCAACCGGGCCGCGGCGCACAAGCTGCACGATCTTGCGCATTCGTATTTCCCCCATTCATTGGGACTGACGGCACGGGAAGCTTATAACCCTTCTGGGGGACATGCAAGTCTCAGACCGTTTTCGGCAGGCGACGGCAGATCTGACGGCTCCAGTAGCCGCCTACATCATCGCGGTCACCAGTGCAGCCGCCATCGTTGCGACTGCCTTGGCGCTGGTCGGTCCCAAGACCGAGAACTGGCCTGCGGTCATCGCTTTGGCCGTGGTCGCAGCTGTCGCCGAGCGCGGTGGGATCGCGCTTCGAGGCAAGCTGAACGTCTCGATCTCTCTGCTTCCCGCTGTCTTCGCCGCGGTTCTTTTCGGTCCCCTGCCGGCGATGATCGTCTTCGGCGCTTCGGCTGTTGGCCTGTCAATTCCGATCGCAGGGCGCATCGCGTACTCCGCGAGCCGCGCATTGACGGGTGCAGCCGCCGCTGGGGCTGCCGCTGCTGCGGCGAATCTGACCTCAGGTGGAATCGGTGGGATCATTGCGTCGGCGACTGTCGCCGCACTGGTGGCCGAGGTCTTGGACGCGATCTTCGCGTCGACCACGCATCGGCTGCGGGGAAATGGTCGATGGGCCGACGCCGCGGGCGAGCTCTTCCCGGTCATCCTTGCCTCGGTTCCGCTTTACAGCCCAGCGGTGGCACTACTCGTCCTGGCGTACAGAGACGTGTCGCCGTGGACGCTCCCGCTCTTCTTCGCGCCGGCCCTGCTCGCTCAGCGCTGGTTCCTCATGTACGAAGATCAGCGGCGGCTCGCCAGTGATCTGGGCCTTGCGAACGAGCGGCTTAAGGCCGCCAACCTCTCATTCGCCAAGGGACTAATCGCAACACTCGACGCACGAGATCGGTATACGGCTGGTCACTCGGCGGCCGTGGCGATCTACGCGCGTGACATTGCCGCTCGGATGGCTCTGCCAACGGAGAGTGTCGAACTCGCCCATCTTTGTGGGCTAGTGCATGACATCGGGAAGATCGGACTTCCGGCTGGACTCCTCGAGAAGCCTGGGGCGCTCACGCTTGAGGAGAGACGTGAGATGCAGCGCCACTCCGAAATCGGCGAGCGGATCCTCGCGAATGTCGACACGTACGCGGAGATCGCAGCGATTGTGCGAGCGCACCACGAGCGCATTGACGGCCAGGGGTATCCCGATGGTCTAACGGGCGAAGACATCCCGGTGCTGTCGAGAATCATCGCGGTCGCAGACGCGTACAACGCGATGACCTCTGACCGTCCGTACCGCGACGCCATGCCTAGCCGTGTTGCGCGCCTGCGACTGGCTCAGGCAGTCGAGACGCAGTTCGACACGGCGGTCGTAGCCGCCTTTGAGGCAATCCTTGCTGGTGCTGATGAGGATTACAGGCTCGCGCGCGGCGTCGAGTTCAACATCGACGTGTTGAGTCCGGAAGAAGTAGTCGAGGGCTTCGACGAACCGGACTACGTGCTCTCTTTGAACATTTCGTAGCGCGCGACTGCCTCAGCACGGTTGTGTGCGCCGAGCTTCGCAAGCATGTTCCTCACGTGAACCTTCGTGGTCGATTGTGAGATGAACAGTGCGTTTGCGATGTCTTTCGTCCGCATACCCTCAGAAATTAGGCCGAGAATCTCAAGTTCGCGGGGCGACAGGATCTCAAGCGGCGTCCGTGTCGATCGCGTTCTAAAGCCAGCGCGCCGTGCCAGCACGTGGTCGCCAGAAGTGGCGTAGAGCGGTTCAAGGATGGTTCGCGAGTAGTCGTCCTTGGCAAGGGTTCCAGCAAGAGTGGCCGACGATCGCAACGCACACACGACGGGATCCCACGCGCCTAGTTTCCGCGCGAGACGAAGTACTTCGGCGGCGCGCCGCACGTCGCCGTCCAGCGCTGCCGACGTCGCTCGGGCTGCCTCCGCCAAGACCGTCACCTCTGCCGCATGCGATATCGACATCGCTTGCGCTGATGCCTGCTCAGCCAATGCGGCCTGACCAGAACAGGCGAGCGCCAAGGCGCGAGTAGCGACGTGCTCCGCACGCCAGGATGGGATCAAGCGGTGTGGGGGCGGCTCATTCGTAAGGTGTAGGGCGTCATCCACTCTCCCGGTCTCGAGTCGTAGTCGTGCCCTGAGAATGCGTGCGTTGCAGGTGTGGCTAACGCTTTGTGACGCAGCTGCCCTATCCTCGACTGCCTGGAGCAGTCGCTCCGTCTCCCCAAATCTGCGCAGACCGAGTTGGATGAGAGCCCCGGTCCAGGCGGCATGAGGCTTTGCAAACTCGAGGTCGAAGGCGTCGGCGTCTGCTGCAAATCGATCCACCAACTCGCGGGCTTGGCGGTACTGCGCCTTCTGCGCGAGCGTATAAGCGGCCGCGTACGTGAAAGCGGTTCGGGCTCGAGGATCTTCGACGAGAGGAAGCGCGTTCAATGGTTCGTCGAGCCACAGGTCATCGGCGATGCCAGGACCGAAGCGACGACGAGCAAGCTCGGCGGTCGCTGCTCTGAGCAGGTGCGTCGGCGACCTATGGCGCCGACTGAATAGCTGCTCGACAACCTCCTCCGAGTGGGGCTGCTCTCCGAAGATACGAGCTAGCGCGAGACCGTGGAGGGCCTCGTTCTCATCATGCTCGTCCATCGCGGTCGCGCGTGCATCGGAGAACGACTGCTCCGCTTCCGGGAAAAACGCACTCAGGAAGAAGCTGTGGCCCGCGATCGTGCTTGCTCGTGATCGCAACGGGTCGCGCTCACTTAGCTGCGACCTCACACGTTGCGCAAGGTCTTGCGCGAGTGTCAGCTGGCCATCTCGGAGCGCGACTTCAGCCCCAATGACGTCAACCGCTGGCGGCGGAAACTCCGGCGACGTTCGAACCGCCTCGGCGAACGCGGAAAGCGATCCGACTCGCCCGCTGCGGGCAAGCGGCTTGAAGGCCTGCCGGAGCACCGGCTCAACGAGGTCAGTTAGCCCGAAACGACCGATGAGGTTGAGCGCGTTGTCCCAACGGCCGAGTTCGACGCAGTACGTGATCGCGTCCCGGGCCTCTTGTTCCGCGTCTGGTGACTCCGTGAGCTTCTGAAGCAAGAACTCACGGAGCAAAGGATGAAGATCAGGCGTCTCGTCACCCGAGATGAATCCAAGTTCGCGAGCCTCGCTGAGGAAATCGTCAAAGTCCGCCTGTACGTGCTCTTCAACGGCACGTCGGGTTAGCTCCGGAAGCAGCGCGAGTCTCAGCAACCGGTGACGGACGGAGTCCGACGTGGCCTGAAAGAGTTCCTCCGCCAAATATCGATGCAGGGCGATCGGGAGGATTCCCGGGGTCGGTGACGGGTCCTTCGCGGCCGCAGCGAGCGCGAGGACGGCCGGCCAGCCTTCAGCCTGCGTCACCAGCGTGTCGAGTTCTGTTCGTCGACCAAGCATCTGGGCTGACTCCGCGTCGGTCATCGCAAGGTGGTCTCGCCCGATCTCGGAAAGCTCGCCGTAGACGATCTGCCTAGACCGCGCCCAGCTTGGTCTTTGCCGTGACGCAAACAGGAATCGCGCGGAGGTCGCCTGTTGCAGCACCTGAATTACTTGCTCGGTCTCCGGCAGCGCTGAGAGCTCGTGGTAGTCGTCGATCACGATCCACTGAACCTTCTGCTTGTTGATCTGGTCGGCGAGTGCAGCCGCGACGCCGCGCGCCGACCGTTGCGGATTGCTCTGCGCGCTGAGGTACTCGCGGATGAATTTGCTCGCGTTGCCGCCGAGCGCGTCGACGCCGGTGGCGAGATCCTCGGCCAGCGTCACGACGTCGCGATGCGCAGGCGTGGCGGACACCCAGATCGCACCGGAGAGGGTCTTCACCCACTGGCGCGCGAGCGTTGTCTTTCCGTAGCCGGCCGGGGCGAGGAGCAGGATCACCCGCGCCTCGCTCTCGTCGAGCATCTTGATTAGTCGCGGCCGCTCGATGATTCGCCGCTCTCGGCGCACACCGCCCTGCTGGACAGCCGTCGACGCCATGCCTGCCTGCTCGCTCCCCTCGCGCTCGCGAAGAACATACCGCGCCATCACCCCGTTCTCGGGGGCGGCGCCCGCGGCGGAGGGTGCTCGCCGCGGGCGCCTTGTTCGCCGTCAGCCCCCGTTGTCGGCACGCGCCGACGCCAACTGGGTTGCCAGGGGGTCCTCGCCGGTCGCCAAGCGGAACGCGACAGGGATCTGGCGCCGTCGCGTCACACCGAGCTTCTGCCGGAGCGCGTCGCTGTGCGCCTTGGCCGTCCGCGGTGAGATGCCCAGGACGACGCCGATCTCGTCGTTGGAAAGACCTTGCGCGATCAGCTCCACGACCTGTCGCTGCCTGGAGGTGATCACTGGGTCCTGGAGTGCCTGCATGCGGGGAGGCTACGAACGGGCCCGTCGAGCCGCCATAGGCCAAAGGGTGTAAGCGCCCGACGGGCCGGAAACCCGCTCGGGAACTACGGCTAGACGCCGGCGTGAACGCGGGGAGCGACGAACGAGGCCTCGTGGCCGCGCTCGTTCGCCTCGTGCAGCTCGGCCTCGTCGAGCGCGCCGATCCGGAGAAGCAGGTCGAACTCGTCGCGGAGGTGCGTTCGCATCATCTCCGGGCCGTCGGTGGCGATCGTGAACTTCACGCCGTGCTCGACGAACGTGCGGAATGTCTCGCGCACGGCCTCCTCGTCGGCGAGCGCCCTCGTCAGCAGGTTCGACGTCGGGCAGATCTCGAGCGTGATGTCCGCGTCGCGTAGCGCGCTCATCAACCCCGGGTCGCCGGCCGCAAGCACGCCGTGGCCGATCCGGTCCGGCTGCAGCGACTCGACGACCTCTGCGGTCTCCGCGAGCCCGAGCTCGCCGCCCTCCTCGCCGACGTGAATCGTCACCCCGAGACCTCCGTCGCGCGCGAGCTCGACGTGCTCGCGGATCTGCGTGTAGTCGTAGCGCGAGCCGTCCGGCCGCGGCCCAGCGATGTCGATGCCGACGATCCCGCGCGCCGCATACCGCAACGCCTTCTCGACGATGATCATGTTCTGCTGCGCGCTGAACGTCCGGTCCATCATCAGGATCAGGCCGGCGCGCACCTGCGGGTACTCGAGCGACGCGATGTCGAGGCCGCGGACCGCGGCGAGGATGATGTGGTCGAGGTCGCGCTCGCCGCCGCGGTTTCGCTTCATCGGGTTGAACCGCAGCTCGAGCGTCGTGATGCGCTGGGAGCGGTACGCGCCGCCGATCGCCGCGTGCACGCTGCGCTCGACGGCGAGCGGTGAGCTCTGGATGAGCTCCGTGAGGTGGTAGATCCGATCGAGCGCGTCGAGGTCGGCGACGCCTCGCGGATCCGAGACCGTCACGAGTCGGTCGAACTCCCAGTAGTCGCGTGTCGGCAAGGCGATGCCCTGCTCGTGCGCCAGGCTCCACATGATGTCCGAGGCAACCGATCCGCCGAGGTGGGTGTGGAGCTCGGCGAGACCGCGATCGAACATCCCGAACGACTCTAGCGACGGCTGGCTCGACGGAGCCTGGAAGTAGAGTCTCGGCCGGTGCGCGCCCGTCCGCAACGTCTGGTCCGACTGCCCCGGCAGTACTTCGTCGAGCTGCTCGGCCGCGTCGCGGAGGCCGCCGCGGAAGACGGGCCGCCGCTCGTCGACCTCGGTCGCGGGAACCCCGACGTCGGCCCTCCCACTCACGTCGTCGAGGCTCTTCGCGACTCGGTGCTCGACGACCACGTTCACGGCTACGCGCCGATCCGTGGCCTTCGCCGCTGCCGTGAGGCGATCGCCGCGCGCTACGCCACCGAGTACGGCGTCGAGCTCGACCCGGACACGGAGGTCGCGATCGTCCCGGGCACGAAGACGGCGCTCGCCGAGCTGCCGCTCGCCCTCGCCGAAGAGGGTGACGTCGTCCTGCTCCCGGATCCGTACTACCCCGACTATCCGTCCGGGATCGCGCTGGCAGGGGCGCGCCTCGAGACCGTCGAGCTCGACGCCGATCGAGGTTTCGCGCCGGAACTGGACACCGCGCCGGCCGCAGCCGCGCTGTACCTGAACTACCCGTCCAACCCCTGCGCGGTCTGCGCGCCGGACGGCGTCTTCGACGATGCCGTCACCTGGGCCCGACGCACCGGCGGCGCCGTCGTCCACGACGCGGCGTACATCGATCTCGTCTTCGACGGGCGGAGGCCGCGAAGCTTCCTCCAGGCGCCGGGCGGGAAGGACGTCGGCGTGGAGCTCTGGTCGATGTCCAAGACCTACGGGATGGCCGGGTGGCGAATCGGCTTCGTCGTCGGCAACGCCGAGATCGTCGAGCGCGTGAACATGCTCAACGACCACGCGCGCGTCGGGATCTTCGCGCCGCTCCAGGCCGCGACGATCGCCGCGCTCGAAGGGCCGCAGGAGTCGGTCGCCGAACGCGTCGCAGGCTACGAACGCCGGCGGGACGTGCTCGCCGCGGCGCTTCCCGGACCGCCGATCTCCGAGGGGACGTTCTTCGTCTGGGTGCGACTGCCCGACGGGTTGACCGCCGAGCAGCTGCTGACCGAGCATCGCGTCGCAGTGGCACCGGGCGAGGGCTTCGGCCCGAGCGGTGCCGGCTGGGCGCGGTTATCGCTGGCGGTCAGCGACGAGACGGTCGAGCTCGGCGCCGAGCGCCTGCAGCGTGCGTTCGCGGCGGCACTCGCGTGAAGATCGGGATCGTCGTTCCGTTCTCGTGGTCGTACTGGGGCGGCGTCGTCGAGCACGCCGAGCATCAGGCCGCGGCGCTCAGACGGCGCGGCCACGACGTGAAGATCCTGATGGGCCACGACCCGCCCGGCAATTTCACGCGGTTCCTCCACCCACGCAGCGGACGGCACGGCCAACTTCCCGACGACGTGATCCCGGTCGGGCGCTCGATCGTCGTCCCGGCGAACGGGTCGCTGCCGAACATCGTGCTCTCGCCGCGGTCGGTCGGACGGATCCGGCGCGTGCTCGCAGAGGAGCGCTTCGACGTCGTCCACCTGCACGAGCCGATGACGCCGGCCGTGTGCGTGGCAACGCTCGCGACTGCGCAGTGCCCGATCGTCGCCACGTGGCACGCGCAGGGCGACCTCGGCTGGTTGCGCTACGGCATCCATTTCTGGGGGTTCCTGATGGACCGCATCGACGCGAGGATCGCGGTCTCGCCGATGGCGGCCGAGTCGGCGTCGCGGTGGCTGCCGGGCGACTACCGGGTGATCCCGAACGGCGTGCTGATCCCCGACGAGGTGGATCCGGCGAACCGAGAGAACAACGTCGTCTTCATCGGTCGTCACGATCCCCGAAAAGGGCTTGCGACGCTGCTTCGCGCCTGGCCGAAGGTGCATGGGGCGACGGGAGCGAGGCTCAGGCTGATCGGCACTGACCCGCTGCAGTACCGTCTGCTCCACACGCGGCTACGCGTCGACGACGCAGGCATCGACGTGCTGGGAATCGTGACGAACGAGGTGCGGACCGAAGAGCTGATGCGGGCAAGGGTCTCGGTGACGCCTGCGCTCGGCGGGGAGAGCTTCGGGCTCGTGCTCGCCGAGGCGTTCGCGTGCGCAACACCCGCGGTCGCGTCCGACATCCCCGGCTACGCGGCGGTCGCGACACCGGAGGCAGCTGTGCTCGTTCCTCCGAGCGATCCCGACGCGCTCGCCGCCGCGATTGTCGACGTGCTCTCGGACGAGGAACGCCGCGTCGCCATGGGACGTGCGGCGCGCGAGCACGCGCTCGCGAACTACGCGTGGGACGACATCGCGCATGCGTTGGAGGAGACGTACGACGAGGTCGCCGCATGAGCCGTTGGCGGACCTCGCGCTGGTACGTGTTCATCGTGCTGCCGCTCCTCGGCGTCGCCGTGGGGTTGGTGATCCTGCGCGGGCCCGACTGGCATCTCGTGCAGGACGCGTTCACGGTCGTGAGTTGGGAGTGGGTGGTGGTCGCGATCGCGCTCAACCTGCTTTCGGTGATCACCCGCTCGCTCTCCTGGGACACCGCGGTCAAGGAGTCGATGCCGCCACCGCATCCGCCCTACCGGCTCGTCTTCTCGGCGTTCTGCGTCGGCCTCTTCGGGAACGCTGTTCTGCCGGGACGGGTCGGCGAGCTCGCGCGCGTCGCCGTGCTCAGCCGGCGGATGCCCGGCCGCAGCGGTACCACCGCGCGGCTCGTCGGCTCCGTGTTCGCGCACCGCATGTTCGACCTCTTCCCGGCGATCGTGCTGGTCGTGTGGGTGCTGCTCGAAGCCAAGATCCCGAAGTGGGCGTACTTCTCGATCGAGGTCGCACTCGGAGTCGGCATCGTGCTGTTCGTCGCCGCGGTGTTGCTCGCGCGCATGCACCAGAAGGAAGCGGTCGAGGGCGTCGGGCGCATGCGCCTCCTGTGGGCGCGTGCGCGGCAGGGACTTGGCGTGATGCGCCGGCCGGCCGCCGCCGCGACCGCCGGGGCGTTCCAGTTCGCAGGCTGGACGTGCCAGCTCTTCGCCGTGTGGTCGGCGATGTTCGCGTTCCACATCCACCAACCGCTCGTTGCCGCAGGGCTCGTGCTCGTGCTGATGAACGTCGCGACGATCTTCCCGCTCTGGCCCGGCAACGTCGGGCTCACCCAGGCTGCGATCGCGCTCCCGCTCGTCAACTACGGCGTCGACTATGCGCGCGGCATCGCGTTCGGCATCGGCCTGCAGCTGATCGAGGCCTCGGTGGGAATCGGCATCGGGCTCGTCTTCCTGGCGCGTGAGGGCTTGTCGTACGCAATGCTCAAGCGGATGGAGGACGACGAAGAGGAAGAGGTCGCCGAGCTCACCGAACGCGAGCTCGACGAAGAGGAGCCGGACCGGGCCGAGCGTGCTCGCGCTCGCGTCTCCGGCTAGCCTCAAAGGCGTCCTCTCGCCGAGCGAGGCGGCCGCCGCGCTCGCGGCCGGCCTGCGCAGCGTCGCCGGTGTCGAGGCGCGAGAGGCGCCGGTCGCCGACGGCGGCGAGGGAACCGCCGCGGTGCTCGAGGCGGCGCTCGGCGGTGAGTGGCGGCAGGCATCGGTCTCCGATCCGCTCGGGCGGCCCGTCCACGCGAGCTGGCTCTTGCTCGACGACGGCACGGCGGTGGTCGAGGTCGCGGCGGCGGTCGGCCTGCCGCTCGTCGACCCCGACGACCTCGACCCGCTCGCGGCTTCGACCCGCGGGCTCGGCGAGCTGATCGTCGAGGTGCTCGCGGCCGAGCCGTCCGCACTGATCGTGTGCCTCGGCGGGACGGCGACGGTGGACGGCGGCGCGGACATGCGGGAGGTCGTCGGCGACCGGCTGCAGGCGATCCCGGTGCGTGCAGCGTGCGACGTGCGCAATCCGCTCCTCGGCGAGCGCGGTGCGGCGCGCGTGTTCGGCCCGCAGAAGGGCGCCGACGCGTCGGGCGTCGCGGAGCTCGAACGTCGGCTCGCCGCGATGAGCGAGCTCACGCCATTCCGGAACGTGCGCGGCGCGGGCGCCGGCGGCGGTCTCGGCGCGGCGTTCGCGGCGCTCGGTGCAGAGCTCGTCGAGGGCGCGGAGCTCGTGCTCGACGTGATCGGGTTCGACGCGCTCGCCGATGGCGCGACGCTAGTGATCACCGGCGAAGGAAGCGTCGACGCGACGACGTTCGAGGGCAAGGCGCCCGGTGCCGTCGTCGACCACTGCCGGCGTCTCGGCGTCCGATGCGAGCTGTTCGGCGGGATCGTCGAATCCGGGATCGACGCGCACGCGCTCTCGGGACAGCCCGAGCAGGCCGCCTCCGATCTCGAGCGGCTCGCGGCGCGGCTCGCCGGCGAGAGCTTCTAACTCTCGGTCGTGCGGGCGAGCTCTTCGATCCGGCCGCGGACTCCGTCGAGCTTCGCGACGCACAGGCGGTAGAGCTCCTCGCCGCGTTCCCAGAGCTTCGTCAGCTCGTCGATGCCCGCGTCGCCTCGCTCCAGGCGCTCGACGATCGCGTCGAGCTCGCGCTGAGCCTCCTCGAACGTCGGCTCGCCGCTCATTCGACCCTCGCGGCGAACGTGCCGTCCGCGACCAGCACGTCGAGCGACTCGCCGGCGGCAACCTGCTCGCGAGAGCGCACGACATCCTCGCCGCGGCGGACGATCGCGTACCCGCGTTCGAGCGTCGCGCGCGGGCTCAACGCGACGAGCCGTGCGTGCGCGGTCTCGAGGCGGCCGGTGCGCCGCTCGATGTCGAGCAGCGGCGCACGATGGAGGCGCTCGCGCAACGCGGCGAGCCGCTGCGCGTGGCGCTCTGCCGAGCGCGACGCGCCTCGCTGCAGCGACGCCCTCGAGCGCGCCAGCGAGGCGCGCAGGTCGGCGGCGTCGGGGACGACAAGGCGCACCGCCGCCGTGGGCGTCGACGCGCGCACGTCGGCCGCGAGATCGCAGAGGGGCGTGTCCTGCTCGTGCCCGACGGCCGAGACGACCGGCACGTCGCACGCGGCGACCGCGCGCACGACCCGCTCGTCCGAGAACGGCAGCAGATCCTCGAAGCTGCCTCCACCGCGCGTCAGGACGATCACGTCGACGCTGCGACGGCACAGGTCGCCGATCGCGGTGACGATTGCGGCGGGCGCCTTCGGCCCCTGGACGTACGTTTCCGCGACGAGCACGTTCGCGGGCGGAAACCGCTGCTGGAGCTGCGTGAGCACGTCGCGCTTCGCGGCGGCGTCGTTGCCGGTGACGAGCCCGATCAGCCGCGGGAACCGAGGCAGCGCCCGCTTGCGCCCGGCGTCGAACATCCCCTCGGCGGCGAGCTTGCGCTTCAGGCGCTCGAGCCCGGCCAGGTGCGCGCCGAGCCCGTAGCGCTCGATCGTCAGCGCGCGCAGGCGAAGCTCGCCCCGCTGTTCGTAGAGCTCCGGCCTGCCGAACACGTGCACGCGCTCCCCGTCGGCCAGGCCGAGGTCGAGCGCGTCGAACTTTCCGCGCTGCATTTGCACCGACAGGCAGGCGCCGTCCTCCGGGTCCTTGAGCGTGAAGAACACCGACGCCCAGCGTTGCTGGCGGCGCAGGTCGGTCACCTCGCCCTCGACCCACACCGTCGGCAGACGCGCGAGCCACGAGGCGACGCCCCCGTTGAATGCGTGGACCGAGTAGACCTTGCGTCCGTCGATCACGGTTGCCTCCACCTTCATGGAGGCGATCGTAGCGACGCGTTACAGCAGGATCTCAGCCGCTGTCTCGAACCGGCAGCCCGCAAGCACGAGCTCGACCGCGCGGTGCAGATCGGCTTCGGAATGAGCCACCTTTTCGGCGAGCGGGAGGGGATATCCGGCCTCGATCAGCACGTGCAGGCGCCAGGATTCGACCTTCTCGCGCTCCGTCTGGGAATGTTCGATCGTCTGGGCCATGCGTGACCGCCTTTTCGCCTTCCTCTAGACGAACCCTGCTCTTGAAAGTTGGAACCAGAACGCGGAAACCGCGCTGTCGGTTCGGCTAGGTGCGCGCACCCAATTCGTCGAGTCGGCGCTGCAGCTCCCGCATTCGCGTCTCCAGAACGCCGCGTTCCGACTCCGCTTCGAGGGCGATTTCCTGCAGCCGCTCGCGCAGGCCGGCCTCGACGGCGTGGGCACGGTCCTCCAGCGAGCGGAGCGCCTCGTCGCGATGGCGGTCGAGCTGCCCGCGGGTGCGGGCGAGCCGATCCTCCATCCGCTTCGCCGCGGCGTCGGTGACCGTGTTCAGCCGCTCGGTCAGCGCTCCCTCCGCCTGTCGGGCGAAGCGCTCGACCGCCAGGTCGAGCTCACGACTCAGGCGACGCGCCGCGTCCTCGCGCGCCGAGCGGATCGTGGTGTCGAAGCTCTGCGAGGCGGACTCGGTGTAGCGCTGCGCCTCGCGTGCGACGACACGCTGCAGCTGCTCGAGCTGCCGCCGCTCCACGTCGGCGAGGGCCGACTGCAGGCGCACTGCTGCCTCGCTGCTCTCGCGGTCGAGCGCTTCCTTCAGCTCGGTCTCGCGCCGTCGCAGCCGTTCGGCGACCTCCTGCAGCGCCCGGCGCCGCTCGGCGCTGTGCTGCTCGAGATCGACGTTCGCCTGCTCGACGTGGCCCTGCGCGATGCGGGCGAGCTCGTCGCGCTGCCGCGCGATCAGCTGCTGCTGGTCGTCGAGCTGTCCCTGCAGGCGCTCCCCGTCCTTGCCGATGCGCGCCTCGATCTCGGCGGCAAGCTGGCGCTGCCTGCCCTCGAGGCGCCGCAGCTCCTCGGCCAGCCCCTCCTGGAGCTTCTCGATGTCACTGGCCCAGCCCGCGAGCCGCTGCTCCACGACCTTCTGCGCCGAGACGAGCTGCTCCGCGAGCTGCTCGGTGCTCGAGCGCTCGCGCTCGGCGACGTCCTGTCGCCGCTCCGCCGCGATCCGCCGCTCCTCCTCCGCGAGCAGCGACAGCGACTCGGCCCGCTCGCGCGCGAGCGTGAGCTGCAGCTCGGATCGCCGCAGCTCGATCTCGTGAGCGACGATCCTGTCGAACTCCGCGCGGCCCTTCTCGAGCTCCTGCTCGAGGAGTCGCTCGCGCTCCTGGACGCGGCGGTAGAGAAGATACGACGCGACGAGCGCCGCGATCGCGGCGACGGCCGCGACGACGGCGACGATTGCGGCGACGGTCACGCCGTCATCGTAGGCGGGCGGCAACCGCGGCGACCGCGACCGCGACCGACGCGACGGTCATGAGCTGCAGGGCGCGCTCCGCCGAGACCGCGCCGTCGAGCGAGCCGCGCGTCCGGCGCGCTTCGCGCGCGGTCGTCGACAACGTGCGCTGCGCGAAGCTCAGCGCGGTTGCGTACGCCGCGACTGCGAACGCCTCGAACCGCAGCGTCTGCGCCTCGACGAAGTAACCGGTGAGCGCCGGGAATGCCCCCCAGGCGAGGGCGAAGCCCCAATCGTTGTGAAGCCTGCCCCCGAACAGCTCGAGGTTGTACGCCGGGACTAGGACGCCGCCGACGGCGACGAAGACGAGCAGCCCGAGGCCCCACGCGACGGCGGCCGCGACGCCGATCGCGACCGCCCCGCCCAATCCGACGACGGCCGCGGCGACGAGCCCGGCCGTCGGTATCTCGGTGCGGAGCGGGCGTCCGTTCAGCTCGTCCAGCGCGTGCGCGGCGACGCCGAGCGCCAGGAAGAACGCGGCGAGCGCTGCGACCAGCCGGTCACCGTGGAACGTCGAGGCCAGCGCGGCGCCGAGCGCCACGTACGACAGGTGCCACGCCGTGTAGGGGAGGTGGAGCAGCGTGAGCCAATCACGCGCTCCGCCGGGGCGGAGCGCGTACCAGGCGGGCCTCAGCTCCGGTGTCCCCACGTCACGATCCCGCCGCCCAGGCTGAGCCGTTTGCCGGCGACGTCGGTGATGCCCGCCTCGCGCCACGCCTGGGCCAGGCGCGCCACCGGCCAGCGCTCGTAGTGCTCGCGGATCGACGGCCCGAGGAACGTCCCGACCTCGCGCCAGCCGTTTCCGATCACCGTTCCCGCCGCAGGTAGTCCCGCGCGCACCCACAGCTCCCATGGGCCGCGCCACACCCCGCGCGGGACGGCGAACTCGAGCCCGGCCAGCACGCCGCCCGGCTTCACGACGCGTGCGAGCTCGCGCAGCGCCGCGGCGGGATCGTCGACGTAGCGCAGCAGGTAGGTGAACGTCACCGCGTCGAACGTGCCGTCGTCGAACGGCAGCTCCCTTGCGTCGCCCTGCTGGAGCCGCACCTTCCCGGTCGCCGCCGCGAGCGCGACGCGCCGCCGCCCTTCCTCGAGCATCTCCGGGGTTCGGTCGACGCCGACGACGAAGCAGTTCTTCTGGCGCACCAGCTCGAGCGCGACGGCTGCAGTGCCGGTCGCGACGTCGAGCACCGTGTCCGTCGGCGCGACCTCGACGCGTGAGACGAGGAACCGCCGCCAGCGGGGATCCTGGCCGAACGACAGCAACGTCGCCCAGCGGTCGTAGCTCGGCCCGAGCGGCGCGAAGAGGTCGGCGGCGTCCAGGCTCCCGACCCTACGCAAATCGCCTCGGCCTTCGCCTCGTCGGGTACGGCAGACTGGGGCGGGTGACGACCGTGCCGCTGGCCGAGGAGCTGGTCGAGGCGGCCGCACGCGCGTCGCATTACGGCGAGGTCGCCGGCGTGCTCGCGGCCGAGCCCGTGCCGGGGCGCCGCGACTACCTCGTGGCGCTTGCGGGCGCGGACGGCGGCAGGCGCTGGATCGTGCTCGACGCGCGCGGCCGTCCGCACGACCGGCACGAGGAGATCCGCTCGGTCGCCTCTATCGTCGCGCTCTGCGAGCTCGCGGGCGATCTCGCGGGCGGCGGCGATCTGGCGGCGCTGCGGCAGGAGCTCGAGCGCGTGCGCGTCGTCGAGGGCGCGGCGAGCATCGAGCAAGCGGAGCAGGCGGCGCTCGAGCTCGAGCGCGCGATCGGCGAGCCGCCGCGGGTTGCGTCGCCCGCGTACCTGGACGAGGTGGGGGCGGCGGCCGCGGTGCTCGAGCGCGCACTCGGCGACACCGCCTCGCCGTTCTCGGCCGCGCTGCGCGTCGGGACCGGCGCCGTCGACGAGTTCGTGCGCGACGTCGAGCGCGGGTACGCGCTCGACCTTCGCTAGTCTGGCCGGCATGGAAGGTGGTGGATTCGGGCTCCCGTTCGGCGGCGATCCGGAGGATCTGCTGCGCAGCCTCCGCGAGTTCGCCGAGCAGCAGGCGGAGTCTGTGCAGGAGGCGCAGCGCGAGCAGTTCGCGACGCTCACGCTGAACACCGCGGTCGAGTTGACGGCGGCGGCGCTGTCCCAGATCCAGGTCGAGGGCGGCGCCGACCAGCAGTCGATTGCGCTGCGGGACGCGATGCGCGTGCTCTTCCCCGAGGCGGTGGCGCTCGTCAGCGCCGCGCGCCAGGGCTTCATGCGCGAGCACTGAGTCGGCGCGACGTCGGGTTGCCTGGTAGGCCGGGTGACCTACCCGAACGGGCGAAGCGGACTAGCCGAACGAGTCTGCTCGGGGCCGCGTGGAGGCGGGAAACTTTTCGCCATGGGGGGCCAAGGCGGCACGGCTGCGGACGCCCACGACACCCTCGAGCTGGCAAAGGCCGAGCTCGGTGTCGTGGTGGCGACCGCGCGCCCGCTGCTCCTGCTCGGGATCAGAGGGCGGCTCGAGGGGCACGGCTTCCACGTGGTGGCCGAAGCCTCCTCCGCGCAGGAGCTGCTGGCGGTGGTCCGGCTCCGCCGGCCGAGCATCTGCCTCGTCGACGCGGCTATGCCGGCCGCGCTGCAGACAGCGCGTGAGCTGCGTGCGGAGCACGTCGATCTCGCCGTCGTGTTCTTGATGTCGACCGACGAGTCCGAGGAGGGGGCGCTCGCGGTCGCCGCGGTCCGCTCGGGGGCGCTCGGGGTGCTGTTCGAGGACATGGACCCGGGCCGCCTCGTTCCCGCGCTTCGCGACGTCGCGGCCGGGGGCTCGGCCCTCCCGCGCATGCTCGTACCGCGCCTGCTCGACGAGCTGCGCACGCCGCCTGCAGCGGCCTGAAGCTACTGGCTCTCGTAGAGCGGGTTCTCGATCAGGCCGTGCTGGTACGCGAGCCGGACCGCCTCGGTGCGGTTCCCGACGCCGAGCTTGCGGTAGATGTTGGTGAGGTGGAACTTGACGGTCTGCTCGGCGAGCCAGAGCTCCTTGGCGATCGCCTGGTTCGAGAGACCGCGTGAGAGCGCACGCAGGATCGTCAGCTCGCGTTCGGTGAGCCCGTACTCGCGGATCGCGTCGGCCTCGGCGGCGGCGTCCTGTCCGATCGCCGAGAACACGGTGCCCTCGATCGCCTGGCGCAGCGCCGACGGGAGGTCGACGGGGTTGACGCTCTTGACGACGAACGCCGACGCGCCCCGCTTGAGCGCGGTCTGGATCAGGTTGGGGTCGGTCGCGGCCGACAGGATCACGACCTTGATCTCGGGGTGCTGCTCTCGGATCTGCTCGAGGCAGGCGAGGCCGTCCATGCCCGGCATGCGGAGGTCGAGGAGCACGAGATCCGGCGAGGTGCGCCGGACGAGCGGCATCACCTGGCTGCCGGTGTTTGCCTCACCGACGACGTCGAAGTCGTCGGTGTCGTCGAGCGCCCTGCGAATCCCCTCCGCAATCAAGCGGTGGTCATCCGCGATCAGGACACGCATGGCCGAATGTTTACCACCATTGCGCCGTCAACCACCCGATGCGTCGGTGGCGGGCGGCCGCCAGCGCGGTAGCGTGGCCCGCACGGTCGTCGGACCGCCGGGCTTGCTGTCGATCGAGAAGATCCCGCCCAGGATCCGCACGCGCTCGCCGATTCCCGCCACGCCCATGCGCCCGCGGAGCCTCGCCGACTCCAGCGAGCTCGTGACGTCGAAGCCGATGCCGTCGTCGGACACGCGCACGGCGATCGAGCGTTCGTCGACCGTGACCGTCACGCTCGCCGAGGTCGCACAGCTGTGCTCGCGGACGTTCGTGAGTGCCTCCTGCACGGTGCGGAAGATCGTGATCCGCTGCGTGGCAGTGAGATCGTCGACGTCGCCGATCACGTTGAGCGTGCCGTCGATCGAGTAGCGCTCGCGGAGGCGCTCGAGCTCGCGCCCGAGCAGCGTGCCGAGGGGCCGCTCGACGATCGTCTGCGGCTGGAGCGAGTGCGCGAGCTCGCGCAGCGACTCGTCGGTCGCTTCGATGCGGCGGTGCAGCTCGGCGAACGCGCTGTCGATCTTGCTGTCGACGAGGCCGTGCTCGGAGATCTGGCGTCGCAGGCGCTCGAGGTCCCCGGCGAGCACGATCAGATCCTGTGTCGGGCCGTCGTGGAGATCGTAGCCGAGCCGCACCAGCCGGCGGTCGGCGGTCGCGGTCAGGATCTCGTCGTGCGCGGCGTTGCGCTCGAGCAGCATCTCGCGCTCGAGCACCTGCGCGAGGCGCGTCGCGGTCGCGCGCAGGATTGCCGCGGCCGTGCGCGCGCTTGCCGCCGACCGCGGCAGGCGGGCGACGATCGCGGCGACCGGCTGCTGCCAACGGGAGATCGGCACCGCGCCGATCAGCTCGTCGCCGTCGAACCACTGCTCCGTCGCGTGACCGATCGCGGCGGTTGCGACCAGCGCCATGTTCTCGCCGCCCTTCGCGGACTCGAGCTGCGCGATCTGCTCGACCTCGCCGGCGTGACCGACGCGCCAGATGGTCACGTCGTCGGAGCCGATGAACGCCCCCGCGAGCGCGAGCTGGCGGTTCACGGACGCAGCGGGCGGCAGCTCGGTGAAGCGAGGATCGGCGGCGGCGTACGCATGGATCTCGACGAGCAGAGCGTCCTGGTCGAGGGCGAGTTGCCTGCCCGCAGCCGCAGCGAGCCGGTCGAGCAGCGGCTGCATCGAGAGCCCTTCGACGGCCGACGTGGCGACGAGCCATGCCGTGAAGGCGATCGAGCGGAGGCGCGGATCGGCGGGAAGCTGGGCGGCGGCGTGTGCCGCGTCGGCGAGGGCGTTGTCGGGGAGCGGCGCGCCGGAGGTCGTGACCGCCTCCGCGAGCAGGCCGAGTCCCTCGTCCGGCGGCGGGCCGGCGGAATACACAGGTTTTGCCGTTCCTTCCGGCACTTCGCTCACCAATCCGTTGGTGACGGCTCTCGGGAAGACGTCACCGGCCACGGATGCGCCCGCATGCGCAGCCGAGTTTCCGTCAGGCCGTGGTGCACTGCAACTCTCGACCCCGATGTTCTCCGCACCGCCCTCGTGACCCTGCAAGCTCGCGACCCGACCCTATGCCCGAAGGCGGCGCGCGCGCGGCGCGTCCGGCCTCGCGCGCTTGGCACGATACATCTGCGCGTCGGCGGCGACCAGAAGAGAGTCGAGGTCGCTCTCCTCGGAGACGTCGGCGACCGAGAAGCCGACACTCGCCTGCACGACCAGCTTCCCGTGGGGACCGATGTAGGGCGCCTGGCGGAGCGTGTTGTGGATCCGGGTCGCGACGGCGCTCGCGTCGTCGGTCGAGGTGCCGGAAAGGAGGATCGCGAACTCGTCGCCGCCGAGGCGGGCGACGATGTCGTCGCTCCGCACCACCGAGCTGAGCTGGCGCGCGACGTGCTTCAGAAGCTCGTCGCCGACGTCGTGGCCGCATTCGTCGTTCACCGACTTGAAGTAGTCGAGGTCGACGACGAGCAGCGTCGAGGGGTACTGGCCCATCCGCGCGAGGGCGGTCCGGGCGGTTGCGAAGAAGCCCCGGCGGTTCAGCACCTGGGTGAGCTCGTCGGTGCAGGCCTGCTGCTCGAGATCGGTTCGTGTCTTGAAGTTGACGAGCGCGAGCGTCGCCGCGTCGGCGAACCGCTGCGCGAGCTCGAACTCGTCGAAGGAGAAGATCTTCCCGGCGCCCTCGCGATACAGGCTGATCGCGCCGAGCACGGCACCGTGCGCGACGAGCGGCACCGAGATGATCGCCTCGTCCTCCGAAGCGGGTGTGCCCTCGACGTGGCCCGCGCGCGGGTCGGTGCTGGCGTCGTTCGCGAGCACCGGGCGGGCGTTCTTCGCAACCCAGCCGATCAGGCCCTCGCCGAGGCCCGGGCGCAGCTTGAGCATCGACTCGGCGCCGTGGCCGCGGACGAGCATCGGGACGAGCACCCCGGCCGACTGGTCGTGCTCGGCGACGAGGAGCGTGTCGCATGGCACGAGCAGGAAGATGCTGTCGGCGATGCGCTCGAGCAGGTGCTCGAGGTCGTCGTGCGACAGGAGGTCGTGATAGATCGCCGTGAGCCGGCGGTACGAATCGACCAGGTCCACCCGGTCGTACTTCTCAGGCCGCATGTTGGGTGCTCCCGCGCAGTCGGAGGCCGTCCAGTTCCAGTCTCTCGACGCAAACGGGCCGTTGCCTCCCCCGGACGGGGTATCGGTGCGCGCAGTGTCCATCGGGGGCATGAAAGATCGGCCTGGGAGGGCCCCCGCACGACCCCCGGCCGGGGGTGTCAAACGACGAGCGAGAAGCCGCCGTCGACGACCAGGATCTGGCCTCTGATCATCTCCGCGTCGGGCGAGCAGAGGAACGCGACCGCCCCGGCGATGTCCTCTGCCGCGACGAGCCTGCCGACCGGGTTCGCGGCGCCGGCCTCCAGCATCCGCTCGCGGTTCGGGAAATGCTCGAGCGCGCCGGTGTCGACGACGCCGCCCGAGACGGCGTTCACCCGGATCCCCCGCGGCGCCAGCTCGACCGCCAGGTAGCGGACGAGCGCCTCGAGCGCCGCCTTCGACGTGCCGATGAGCACGTAGTTCGGGAGCACCCGCTGCGCGCCGAGCGACGAGATCGCCACGATCGACGAGCCCGCGTGGAGGTTCGGCGAGGCGGCCCGCGTCAGCTGCAGGAGCGCGCGGGCGTTCGCGTTCACCGTCCAGTCCCAGTGCTTGTCCTCTGTCTCGAGCGCCGGGCGGATGACGCCGGTGGCGGCGTTGTGCACGAGCGCGTCGAGCGGGCCGAGCGCGGCCACCTCTTCGAGCACACGGCTCGAGGTGACGTTGCCGCGCAGGAGCACCGGCTCGGCGCCGGCGGCCTCGAGCTCGGCGGCGGCCTCCTCGGCGGCCCGGTCGTTGCGCAGGTAGCCGATCGCGACGCGCTTTGCGCCGTCCCGCGCGAACCGCAGGGCGATCGCGCGTCCGATCCCGCGGGAGCCGCCGCTGACGAAGACCGTCAAGCGCGGCGAGGCAACGGCTCGTCGGCCGGGGCGGACGACGGGATCTCCGCCCAGCCCGGGCCGGCCTTCGCCACGCGCGGCCCCTCGTCCGCCTTCGACGACGCGTGGCCGAGTCGGTCGAGCCGTTCGCACTGCGCGGTCGCGTACCGGTGCACCGGGTGCGACTCGGGCAGATCCGCGACGAGCTCCCGCACGCGTGCCCTGAGCTGGTACGCGAAGTGCGGAGTGGCCGGGCCGACGAGTGCGTCGATGTCGTCGCGCGTGGGCTCACGATCCATGGCGGCGCAAGCGTAACGGTAGGGTCGAGAACGATGCGGCGAGGCCCGAGCGCAGTCGACGCGATGCTGCTCGGGACCGTCCTTCTGTGGGCGCTCAACATCACGATCACGAAGTACGTGCTCGAGCACGGCTTCCAGCCGCTCGCGTACGCGACGATCCGGTACTTCGCCGCGACGGCGCTCTTCTGGTGCTTCACCTACGTCCGCGAGCGGTCGTTCCGGATCGCGCAGCGCGACCTTCCGCTCGTGCTCCTCGCAGCGCTCTTGATCTACGTCAACCAGCTGGGCTTCGTCTACAGCGTCGACCTCACCTCGGCCTCGACGGTCGCGCTGATTCTCGGCACGACGCCGATCTGGATTGGGATCTTCTCGACCCTCGCCGGAGTCGAGCGGCTGCAGCGGTCGTTCTGGGCCGCCGCGGCGATCTCGTTCGTGGGCGTCGGCTTCGTCGCCTTGGGCAGCGGCGGGTTCTCCTCGCACATCGGCGGCGACGTGCTCGCGCTCTTCACGGCCGCGACGTGGGCCGGCTATTCGGTGACGATCGCGCCGCTCATGCGCCGCTACTCACCGTTCCGGATCAGCGCCCTCGTGCTGGCGCTGGGATGGATCCCGCTCGCGATCACCGGCTGGTCGCAGACGTCGAGCCAGACCTTCGACTTCGGCCTCGCGACGTGGCTCGGTTTCGCCTTCGCGGTGGTCGGGCCGCTCTTCCTGACGAACATCCTGTGGTTCACGGCGATCGACCGGGTAGGGCCGTCGCGCGCATCGCTGTTCGCGAACCTGCAGCCGTTCTTCGCCGTGGTGTTCGCGCTGATCATCCTCGGCGAGCACCTGAACCGCTACGAGCTTGTCGGCGCCTTCGCGATCTTCGCGGGCATCGTGCTCGAGCGGGTGCGCCGGCGGGTGCCCGCGTTCTCGACGGCGGATTAGAACCGGCGCCCAGGCCTCCCCTCGGAGAAGGAGGCCCGGAGCGCCGGTAGGTGGAGCGGTGGTTAGGAGCAGACCCCGATGCCGCCGGATCCGAAGAACCCGCCGTTGTAGAAGGAGTCGCGCCAGTGATCGCCGCAGTGGTTGTAGTAGTCGAACTCGTAGCTCACGTCGGAGACGTGGGAGTCGCTCGAGTTGACGCCGAACACGGCCGTCAGGAAGTCGTCCCAGGCGGCGTTGGCCGGAGTTGCGTCGGGGTTGTAGTCGACCGGGCTTGCGCCGTCGATCGTGACCTTCTTCGTCCAGACGCCGTTGAACGAGCCGGTCTGAGCCGAAGCGAACGCTGCTCCGGTGCACCCGGCGACGCCGGGATTGTGCGTCCCGGGCACGGTCTTGTAGGTGCCGTCGACGTCGTACCGGGTGACGAAGTAACCCTTGCCGTCCTGCGCCGGCGTGACCTCGTAGTGACGGGTCTCGCTGTCGTGCGCCCAGACCTCCTGGTCGGTGCTGGTGAGGCAGCCGTGGTCGTCAAGACCGGTCAGCGTGAACGGGCCCCACTCGCCGACCGCGGCAATTCCCCGGTCGCCCTTGTCGCCCTTGTCCCCCTTGTCGCCCTTCGGGCCCTGCGGGCCGTTCGAGCCGTTGGCGCCCTTTGCGCCCGGGGCGCCAGGTGCGCCGTCCTTCCCGGCAGGGCCCTGGGGCCCACTCGTGCCGGTCGTCGAGGCCTGACCCGTAATTGCCCGGCGCGCGGCCGGCGACAGATTCGCGAGGCTGATCGTGCCCGGCTTGATCTGCGAGCTCGAGGTCACGAGGTACTTGTGGGCGGCGAATGCACTGCCCGAAGCCGCGGCGAGCACGAGGGCGAACGCGACGGCGATCGTCAACTTCTTCAAGGAATACCCTTCTCTCAGTTCCAGGCCGGTTCTCAGTCAGGGGAAGACGCAGGGGTCGACCTGGAGGTACCCCGCAGCGCGCCCGCCGGGATGCATCGTAGGCCGCTCCATCGGCCGTCGCTTGACCTGATCGGGTCAAATCGTCCCGGTCCGCCGCATGGTGCTTAACGAGGTTAACCTTCAGGCGTGAGCATTCGCGGGTATCTCGCACGGCAGCCTGCGGGCTACACGCTCACGATCGGGCGGATCCTCGCGATCTACTCGGGCCTGATGGTCACGTTGATGCTCGCGGCGCTCGACCAGACGATCGTCGCGACCGCGCTGCCACGGATCGTGAGCGACCTCGGCGGGCTGACGCAGTACTCCTGGGTCTTCACCGCGTACATGCTCACCTCGACCGTCACGGTCCCCCTGTACGGAAAACTCGGCGACGCCTACGGCCGCAAGAACCTGTTCCTGTTCGCGATCGTCGTGTTCCTGATCGGCTCGGCGCTCTGCGGCCTCGCGCAGTCGATGACAGAGCTCGTCGTCTTCCGCGCGGTGCAGGGCGTCGGCGCCGGCGGCCTGTTCCCGCTCTCGCTGGCCGTGATCGGCAACATCGTCCCGCCGCGCGATCGCGGCAAGTGGCAGGGGCTGATCGGCGCGGTCTTCGCCGCGTCGTCGATCATCGGGCCGGCGCTCGGCGGCTTCATCGTCGACAACGCGAGCTGGCGCTGGGTCTTCTTCGTGAACCTGCCGGTCGGCGGGCTGGCGCTCGTCGTGATCTCGCTGACGATGCCGAGGCGCGCGATCACGCACAAGCACGTCGTCGACTGGCTCGGCGCGATCGTGCTCGCGGGCGGGACGGCTGCCCTGCTGATGGGCCTCGTCTGGGGCGGCCGCCAGTACGGCTGGGAAAGCGGCCACGTGTTGACGGCGCTCATCGGCGCGGCGGTGCTGCTGATCGTGTTCTGGCTCATCGAGCGCCGTGCCGTCGAGCCGATTCTTCCGTTCGAGGTATTGCGGAACCCGGTCGTCGCCTCGAGCGTCGCCTGCATGGCGCTCGTCGGGATGGCGATGTTCGGGACGATCACGTACGTCCCGCTCTTCGTGCAGGGCGTAATCGGCTCCTCGGCCGCCTCGTCCGGCGTCGTGCTGACGCCGCTCATGCTCGGCGCCGTGATCACGTCGATCCTCACCGGCCAGCTCGTCTCGCGAACCGGGCGCTACCGGTGGAACGTCGTGCTCGGCCCGCTCGTGCTGACGGCAGGGATGGTGCTGCTGTGGCAGATGACCGTCGACACGACGAATCGCGAGGCCGCGCGCAACATGGTGATCGCGGGGATCGGGATCGGTTCGATGATGCAGGTGTTCGTGCTCTCGGTCCAGAACGCGGTGCCGCGTCGGATGATCGGGTCGGCCACCGCGCTCACGCAGTTCTCCCGACAGATGGGCGCGACGATCGGCGTCACCGTGATGGGCGCGATCGTGAACCACGGCCTGCCCCCCGGGATCGGCAGCGTCGACGAGGGCGGCGGGACGATCCACCGGCTGCCCGAGTTCGCGCGCGTGGCGCTCGCCGACGCGATCAAGCCGGCGTTCTTCGCCGCCGTGTGCGTGTCTGCGCTCGTCTGGGTGGTCGCGGTCGCCGGGGTGAAGGAGCTTCCGCTGCGGCGCTCGCTCGACGAGGTGGCGGCCGCCGAGGCAGCGGCCGGAACGCCGGCGACGCCCGCACTAGACTCCGACGTGTGAGCCAGGACTTCATGCCGCTCGACGGCTGGGACCACGTCGAGCTCTGGGTCGGGAACGCCAAGCAGGCCGCCTACTACTACGAGCAGGCGTTCGGGTTCCACCGCACCGCCTACGCGGGTCCGGAGACCGGTGTCCGCGACCGCGCGAGCTACGTGCTCGAGCAGGGCGAGATCCGCCTCGTCGTGACGAGCGCGCTCCGGCGCGACCACGAGATCGGTCAGTTCGCGTTGATCCACGGCGACGGCGTGAAGGACATCGCCCTTCGCGTGCCCGATGCGAACGAGGCGTACCGGCAGGCCGTCCAGCGCGGCGCGCGCGGCATCCGCGAGCCCGAGTGGGTCGAGGACGACTACGGCCGGGTCGGGCTGTCGACGATCGGGACGTACGGCGACGTCGTCCACACGTTCGTAAACCGCACCGGGTACGAGGGCGCCTATCTCCCCGGCTACGTGTCCCAGGACGCGCCCGTCCCCGCGACCGACGTCGGGCTGCTCGCGATCGACCACATCGTCGGCAACGTCGAGCTCGGGCGCATGAACCACTGGGTCGGGTTCTACGAGCGCGTGTTCGGGATGACGGAGATGATCCACTTCTCCGACGACGACATCTCGACCGAGTACTCGGCGCTGATGAGCAAGGTGATGACGGACGGCCAGGGGAAGATCAAGTTCCCGATCAACGAGCCGGCCGAGGGCAAGCGCAAGAGCCAGATCGAGGAGTACCTCGACTTCAACCACGGCCCCGGCTCGCAGCACATCGCGCTGCAGTCGGCGAACATCGTCGAGACGGTCGAGGCGCTCCAGCGGCGCGGCATCCTGTTCCTCGCGACGCCCGACACCTACTACGAGGAGACGCCCGAGCGCGTCGGAGCGATCGACGAGAGCTGGGACGACCTGCGGCGCCTGCGGATCCTCGCCGACCGCGACGACGACGGCTACCTGCTGCAGATCTTCACGAAGACGGCGCAGGACCGGCCGACGCTCTTCTTCGAGGTGATCGAGCGTCACGGCGCCCGCGGCTTCGGGGACGGCAACTTCAAGGCGCTCTTCGAGGCGATCGAGCGCGAGCAGGCCCTCCGCGGCAACCTCTGACGAGCTCTTGAGAAAGGTGAGCCCGCAGCGGCGCACCGCCCTGGTCTCCGTTGCGGCGGCCGGCGTGCTGCTCGTGCTGAAGCTGGCGGTCGGGCTCGCGACCCACAGCCTCGGCCTCATCTCCGAGGCGATCCACTCGGGCACCGATCTCGTCGCCGCGGTGCTCACGCTCTACGCAGTCGGCGTCGCGATTCGCCCAGCCGACCGTTCGCATCAGTACGGGCACGGGAAGGCCGAGAACCTCACGGCGCTCGCCGAGGCGACGATCCTGTCCGTCGTCGCCGTCGGCATCGCCGTGCGCGCGATCCAGCGGCTGCTCGGCCATGACGCGCGCGAGGTGAACGCGACCTGGTATGCCCTCGCCGTCGTCCTCGTCGTGATCGCGATCGACCTCACGCGCATGGTCGTCTCGGCGCGGGCGTCGCGCCGCTACGAGAGCGCGGCGCTCGCGGCGAACGCGCTGCACTTCGGGAGCGACCTCGCCGGCTCGTTCGCCGTGCTCGCCGGGCTGATCGCGGCGCGCGCGGGCTACGCGGACGGCGACTCGATCGCGGCGCTGTTCGTCGCCGTGCTCGTCCTGGTCGCCGCCGGGCGTCTGATGCGCGGCAACGTGGACGTGCTCATGGATCGCGTTCCGGCCGATGCCGAGAGCGCCGCGCGTGCCGCGATCAGCGCGATGGAGCCCGCGATCGAGTTGCGCCGCCTGCGCATGCGCCAGGCCGCCGGGCGGCAGTTCGCCGACGTGGTGATCGGGGTGTCGCCGACCGCGGCGGTCGGCCAGGGACACGCCGCCGCCGATGCCGTCGAGGCGGCCGTCGAGCGCGCGCTGCCCAACGCCGACGTCGTCGTCCATGTGGAGCCGATCGACGATCCGGACGTCCACGAGCGCGCGCACGCCGCTGCGCTCGCCGTGCCGTTCGTGCGCGAGGTGCACAACCTCACGCTCGTCGATGTCGACGGCCACACCGAGCTCTCGCTGCACGCCAAGCTTCCCGGCGACCTGCCGCTCGAGCAGGCCCACGCGATCGCCGAGCAGCTCGAGGCGTCGATTCGCGCAGCGGTGCCCGAGCTCGAGGGCGTCCAGACGCACCTCGAGCCGCTCACCGAGAGCACGAGGGCGGAGGAGGTCTCCGGGGACGGCGAGGCGGTGGTGCGGCGCATCGTGAACGACGTCACCGGGTCGGAGCCGCGGGCGCTCCGCTTCCTGCGCACCGACGGCGGGGTCGTCGCGTTCCTGACGCTGCAGCTTGCCGGCACGAGCCGCCTCGACGAGGCGCACGCGCGCGCGAGCGAAATCGAGGAGCAGATCCGTCTCGCGCGGCCCGACATCGCCGACGTGATAGTTCATACCGAGCCTTGAGGCTCTGCATGTTCACGCCGAAGGAGCTCGCGCTCGAGCGCGGCTGGCCCGGCCGCGTCGACGGCGATCGGGTCGTGCAGCTCGCCGCACAGACGCTGCAGTCGTTCTTCACCGGCGGCGGAACCGCGCGCGAGCACGCCGAGTACGCGCTCGCCGACGTGGACATCCGGCCGCCCGTGCTCCACCCGCCGAGCGTCCGCGACTTCATGGCGTTCGAGGAGCACGTCGCCAACGCGCGTGCGCAGCGCGGCCGTCCGGTGCCGGCGGAGTGGTACGAGCAGCCGGTGTTCTACTTCTCGAATCCGGCGGCGATCTACGGCCCGGAGGAGGACGTGCCGTATCCGGAGGGCACGACCGAGCTCGACTACGAGCTCGAGTGCGCCGCGATCATCGGCGCCGAGGGTGTGATCGGCGGCTTCACGGTGCTCAACGACTGGTCGGCGCGCGACCTGCAGCGTCGCGAGATGACGGTGGGCCTCGGGCCGGCGAAAGGCAAGGACTTCGCGACATCGCTGGGGCCGGTGGTCGTGACGCCGGACGAGTTCGACGGGCGCGGCGGCGCGATGATCGCGCGCGTCAACGGCGAGGAGCGCTCGCGCGGCGACCTGAGCGCCCTGTACCACGGCTGGGATGCGCTGCTCGCACAGGCGGCGCGGAACACGAGGCTGCTCCCCGGCGACGTGATCGGCTCGGGAACCGTCGGAACCGGGTGTATCCTCGAGCACGGCGACGGGCGCTGGCTGCAGCGCGGCGACGTGGTCGAGCTCGAGATCGAGGGCATCGGCGTCCTGCGGAACCGGATCGCTTGATCACGCCCGACGACGTTCGCGCAGCGGCGCGCGTCCTGGACGGCGTCGCGGCTCGCACGCCGCTCGTCACGTCGCGCACGCTCGGCGAGCACGTCGTGTTGAAGCCCGAGTGCCTCCAGCGCACCGGGTCGTTCAAGTTCCGCGGCGCGTACAACAAGATCTCGTCGCTCGAACGAGGAACGCCGGTGGTCGCGTTCTCGTCGGGCAACCACGCCCAGGCGGTCGCGCTCGCCGCGCAGCTGCTCGGCAGTCCGGCGACGATCCTGATGCCGCTCGACGCTCCGGCCTCGAAGCTCGCGGCGACGCAGGGGTACGGCGCGGAGGTCGTGACGTACGACCGCTACAGCGAGGACCGCGAGGCGATCGGGGCCGCGCTCGCGGCCGACCGGGGAGCCGAGCTCGTGCGGCCGTTCGACGACCCCCTGATCATGGCCGGCGCGGGGACCGCAGCGCTCGAGCTGCTCGAGGAGCGGCCGTCGCTCGACACGCTCGTCGTCCCGCTCGGCGGCGGCGGGTTGATCTCGGGCTGCGCGACGATCGCGAAATCGCTGGGCGTGCGGCGTGTGGTCGGCGTCGAGCCGGCGGCGGGGGACGACTGGGCGCAGTCGTTCGCGGCCGGCCGGCGTGTCGTGATCGACGTGCCGCGGACGATCGCCGACGGCCTGCAGACTCCGGCGCCCGGCGAGCTCACGTGGGAGGTCGCCTCCCGGCTCGTCGACGAGGTCGTGACGGTGAGCGACGAGCAGATCGTCGCTGCGATGCGCTTCGTCTTCGAGCGGTTGAAGCTCGTGGCCGAGCCGAGCGGAGCGGTGGGGATCGCCGCGCTGCGGGAGGGTCTCGTCTCAGGCGGGGCGATCGGGGTGGTCGTCTCCGGCGGGAACGTCGGCACCGACCGCTTCGCCGCCCTGCTCGCGTGACGCGCGCACGCTCGCCGCGACACGCGCCCGTTCGTACGAGAGCCTGAACAGCTCCGTTGCGTCGTCGAGGCCGACGGAGACCCAGCCCGTCACGCCGGCCCGGTGAGGCTCGGCGCGTCCGGTCTCGATCAGCATCTCGCGGATCCGGCGCGTGAACGGCAGGTCGGCCCAGCTCGAGTGCAGGTGCCCGAGCTCCCGCTTGCCGAGCCGGAACTCGACGCCGCCGAACCGGTGCGGGTGCACCGACACGCCCTCCCACGAGCCGACCTCCTGCTCGATTCGCGCGTGGATATTCTCCATCCGTGCCCTTCTACCAGCGACTCGGCGACATCCCGAGGAAGCGTCACATCGTGTTCCGCGAGAACGGGACGCTCCTCACCGAGGAGGTGATGGGGTTCGAGGGCTTCTCGGGCCTCGAGTCGATCCTCTACCACCTGCATTCGCCCTGCCGCGTCGTCGAGCTCGGCGAGTTCGAGCCGATCGTGCGCGACGAGTGGGTGCCGGACGCGCACGCTCACCGGCACTTCACGACGTGGGACGTGCCGGCCGGGGGCGACGCGGTCGACGGGCGGCGCCTGCTGATGTGGAACGACGACGTCGAGATTTCGCTCTGCCGCCCAACCGAGGCGATGCAGTACTTCTTCCGCAACGGCGAGGGCGACGAGGTGATCTTCGTCCACGAAGGCTCGGGCACGCTCGAGACGACGTTCGGCGACCTGCCGTACTCGCCGGGCGACTACATCGTCGTCCCGCGCGGCACGACGTACCGGTTCGTGCCGGAGGGAGAGCAGCGCTATCTCGTGTTCGAGACCCCGGGGCTGATCACGATCCCGAAGCGCTATCGCAACGAGCACGGTCAGCTCATGGAGCATGCGCCGTACTACCACCGCGACCTGCATTCGCCGACCGAGCTGCACACGCACCGCGATCGCGGCGAGCACGTCGTCAAGGTTCGGGTGCGCGGCGGCTACCAGACGTACGTGCTCGACTACCACCCGTTCGACGTCGTCGGCTGGGACGGCTACGTCTATCCGTGGACGTTCTCGATCCACGACTTCGAGCCGATCACCGGGCGCATCCACATGCCGCCCCCTAGCCACCAGACCTTCCAGGGCCCGAACTTCGTGATCTGCTCGTTCTGCCCGCGCAAGCTCGACTTCGACCCGGACGCGGTGCCGATCCCGTACCACCACTCGAACCTGCAGAGCGAGGAGATGATCTATTACGTCGACGGCACGTTCGGGTCGCGGCGCGGGATCGAGGTCGGCTCGATCACGTTGCATCCCACCGGGCTGCCGCACGGCCCGCAGCCCGGTCTCGCCGAGAAGAGCCTCGGGCTTACGGAGACGCACGAGCTCGCGGTGATGTGCGACACGTTCCACCCGTTGCGCCTGACCGCGCTCGCCGGCGATCTCGACGACGGGAAGTACGCCTACTCGTGGGCGGACGACGCGTCTGCCGACGGACGCACGCCGGACGACGACCCGGCCGGCGTGACCTCACACTTGTAGCGCGTGCGCCTCGTCCTCGACTGGGACGGCACCTGCACGGTGCAGGACACGCTCGTCGCCGCCGTCCACGCGCTCGGTGATCCGGGTGTCTACGACCGCGAGTTCGACTCGTACGGCGAGGCGCTCGCCGCCGAGGTCGGGACGCTCCGCGCCTCAGCCGCCGACGCGGCGAGCTGGGCGGTCGAGAACGTGCGGGTGCGCGCGGGGTTCCACGAGCTCGTCGCCGAGCACGCGCCGCTGATCGTGTCGAGCGGGCTGCCGCAGCTGATCCGGCCGGTGCTCGAGCGCGAGGGGATCGACGTGGAGCTGCGGTCGAACGACGCCGTCCCGTCGCGCGACGGCTGGCAGCTCGTGTTCCGCGATGAGGGCGTATGCCCTGTCTGCCACGACAAGTGCAAGCGCCGCTCCCTGCCGTCCGAGCGTCCGCTCGTGTACGTCGGCGACGGCTACTCCGACCGCTGTGCCGCCCGCGCCGCCGACCGGATCTTCGCGCGCGACAGCCTCGCGGGCTACCTCGCCTCCGAGCGAGTCTCCTTCGAGCCGTTCGAGACCCTGCACGACGTCGCCGGCGCCATCTCGTAGCGTCCGTGCAGCTGCCGCTCCCCGCGCCGTACGACTTCCCACTCTCGACGGAGCGGTTCCGACGCTTTGGCGTCGACCTCGCGAACCTGTGGGACGGCGACGAGCTCGTTCGCGCGGTCGACGGGCGCGAGGTCCGCATCCGCGCTGCGCCGGCCGGTGTCGACGTCGAGCCGCTCGACGACCGCATCCGACCCGACGTCCTGCACCTGCTCGGCGCGTCGTTCGATCTCGACGCGTTCTACGCATGGGCGGAGCCCGACGAGATCCTCGGGCCGCTCACCGTCAGGCTTGCCGGTCTTCGACCGCCGCTCGTTCCCGATCCGTTCGAGGCGCTCGTCAGCTCGATCACCGCGCAGCAGGTGTCGCTGTTCTCGGCGTT
This sequence comes from Gaiellaceae bacterium, assembly GCA_035473635.1. Taxonomy (GTDB): domain Bacteria; phylum Actinomycetota; class Thermoleophilia; order Gaiellales; family Gaiellaceae; genus PALSA-600. The sequence continues at coordinate 53,937 of DATIOD010000007.1, forward strand.
CGCGATCCGCTCGCGGATGATCGAGCGGTTCGGGAGGCGCCTCGGGCGCGTCTACGCGTTCCCGACACGCGAACGGCTCGCCCGTGCCTCGGAAGACGAACTCTTCGCGGTCGGGTTCTCGCGGCGCAAGGCCGAGTACGTCGTCGGGCTCGCGCGCAACGACCTCGACCTCGAAGCTCTCGCCGGCCTCGACGACGACGGCGTGCGCGCGGCGATCGTCGCGGTCCGAGGGCTCGGTGCGTGGACCGCGGAGTGGTTCCTCGCGCGCCACCTCGGCCGGTCACGCGCGTGGCCGGCCGGTGACTTGGCGCTCCGCAAGGCGGTCGAGGTTCTCTACGGTGTCGGCGTGGAGGAGATGCGGTCGAAGCTCGAGCCGTTCCAGAATCTGTCGGCGCACTACCTGCTGACCGGGGCGCGGAACCCGTGAAGGTCCGGCGCGCGACCGAGGAGGACGAAGGGACGATCCGTGAGCTCTGGTCGGAGTTCGAGCGCGAGGTGCCCGAGCCCGAGGGATTCATCCCGGAAACGTGGGAAGAGGAGTGGCGTGACACCCACCGGCAGATCGGCGAGGGCGGCGTCTTCCTCGCCGAGGACGACGACGGCGTCGTCGGTCTCGCGAAGATGGACGCGCCGAGACACGGAGCGGTTCACGTGCATCTCGTGCACGTGCGACCGCGGGCACGCCGCCGGGGTGCCGCGAAGGCGCTCCTCCGTGAATGCGTCGCACAGGCGCGGGACGGCGGCGCGCAGACGATCTCGCTGCACGTCATGTTCGACAACGAGCCGGCGCGGACAGTGTGGCGGCGTCTCGGGTTCGCGGACATCTCGGCGCTGATGGCCGTCCCGGTCGACGTGCTCGAGCAGAACCTCGTCGACGCCGCGCCCGGCGTCCATCGCGCCTCGACGCACGTGCAGACCGACGACGAGGTCTCGGTCGGCAGGGCGGTCGCGCAGTTCATCCCGCGGCTCGCGTCCCCCGTGGTCGGCAACTCGGGGAGCTGGATTCGCGTGTCCGACGTCGTGCTCGACGCCGACCGCGAGGCGCTCGGCCGCTTCGCGCGCGAGCTCTCCGAGCGACTCGGCGCGATCACCGTCGCGCTCGCTCAGGAGGGGCCCGTCGTTCGATTCCGTCTGTACGAGCGAGGGCGCATGGTCGACGAGTACCTCTCCGTGCCCGCGTTCTACGGCCCGCTGCCGACCGGCGACGAGCTCGCACTCGCGGCGAACCCGACCGTCGTTTCGCGGTTGACCGGGGCCGATCGAGACGATGTCCGCCGCGTCGCCCGCAACGCAGCCTCACCCGCGGAGCTGCCCCCGGCGGCGCAGCTGTACGACGAGCTGGCGCGACTGATGGGGCTCGAGCCGTGAAGCTCTACGACGCCGCCCGGTGCCCGTACTGCGCGCGCGTGCGCATCGCCTTCGCGGAGAAGGGCCTCGAGTTCGACCGCGTCGAGGTCGACCTGTCGAACCGGCCGCCCTGGCTGATCGAGCTGAACCCGCCCGCCGGTCGCGTCCCCGTGCTCGACGACGGCTTCGTCCTGCCCGAGTCCGAGGTGATCATGGAGTACCTCGAGGAGCGATACCCGACACCGGCGCTCATGCCCGAGTCGTTCGCCGACCGCGCGGATGCGCGCTGCGTCGTCTACCGCTTCGACGACCTCCTCGGTCACGACTACTACGCGTTTCGCCGCGGCGAGGAGAACGAGCTCGACGCGCGCCTCGAGGCGCTGCCGGTCGGACGCAGCCTCTTCAGCGACATCGCGTACGTGCCCTGGGTGCTCCGCGCCCGGGAGATGCTCGGCCTGACGCTGCCTGCGCAGCTCGAGGCCTGGCTGCAGACGATGCTCACCCGGCCCTCGGTCGCCGCCGAGCTCGAGATCGTCCGCGCGCAGTGAGCGACATCGAGCTCGAGGAGCTCGCGCGGCGACTCGGAGAGGTCGCGGTCGTCGACGTGCGCACCGCGCAGGAGTACGACGGCTCGCTCGGGAGCGCGTGCGATCCACGTCAGGGCCACATCCCCGGTGCGCGGAACGTCGACGTCAACCGCCTGGTCGCCCTCGACCCCGAGCAGGTTGCCGCCGAGCTCCAGCTTCCAGCCGGCACCGAGGTCGTCGTCTACTGCCATTCGGGGTCGCGCTCCGGCTTCGCCGCGCAGATCCTCCGCTCGCTCGGCTACGACGCGCGCAACTACGCGGGGTCGTGGCACGAGTGGTCGCGGCACGACGACCTCGCCGTCGAGAGCTAGAGGCTTGATGCGCATTTACGGGCACATGCGGATGGTGCGCCTGACACGGCGCGGCTCGGCCCCGTCGGGCTCGCCCGTAGCGGTGGCTACGGGCAGCGCCCGCCGTGTCCAATCCGCTTGGTCATGCGCATCCCCGCACGCACCCCAATACGCATCAAGCCTCTAGAAACGCGGAAGCCGCACGCCGCGGCCGGCGTTGATCTCGAGACGTGGAGATCGCAGAGCTGTGGCGCTACCCGGTGAAGTCGCTCCGCGGCGAGCGGCTCGTCGAGGCCAACCTGCACGCGGACGGGATCGAGGGCGACCGGCTCGTCCAGGTCGTCGTCGGCGGCCGCATCGTCACCTCCCGTATCCGCCCGCAGCTGCTCGGGTTCGCCGGCACGCTCGACGACAGCGGGACGCCGCTCGTCGACGGGCAGCGATGGGACGACCCGGAGGTGCTGCGCGCGATCCGCGAGGCGATCCAGCTGCCTGCGGCCGAGCTCCGCTTCGACGACGACGTCGAGCGGTTCGACGTGCTCCCGCTCACCGTCGCGACCGACGGCGGGATCGCCGCGTTCGGGTACGACTCGCGCCGGCTGCGCTCGAACATCGTCGTCGCCGGCGTCGACGGGCTCGCCGAGAAGTCCTGGTCCGGCCGGATGCTGAAGCTCGGCGGCGGCGCGGCGTACGTCGCGGTCGCACGCTCGCGCACGCGGTGCGTGATGACGACCTTCGACCCCGACACGCTCGAGCAGGACCGTGGCGTGTTGCAGCACATCGTCGACGATCTCGACGCGCGGATCGCGCTCGACTGCTCGGTCGTGCGTGGCGGGACGATCCGCGTCGGCGACGTCGTCGAGCTGATCCCTTAGGCGCCGTCGGCGGCGGCCAGGAACGCCCGCGCGAGGCGGCGCCCGAGCTCCTGCCACGCGGGCAGCTTGCGGTCGAGCTCGGCGGCGAGCTCGTCGAGTGGTCGCGGCGGCGACGGCTCGTCGCGGAACCACTCGAGCACCTGGTCGTGCCGCACCTCGGGGTGGAACTGGACGGCCCAGGCGCTGCGCCCGACTCGGAACGCCTGCGGGAACACCGCGGTTGCGAGGGTCGTCGCCTCGTCCGGGACGGTGAACCCGTAGGCGTTCGCGTTCAGTGCGTCGAAGGTGCGGGGCAGCACGCCGAGGACCGGGTCGGCGGCGCCGTCGTCCGTCAATGTCGTCTCGACGAAGCCCGCCGAGTGCACGGGAAGCGGCTCGACGATCCCGCCGAGCGCGTGCGCGAGCGTCTGCGCGCCGAGGCATACCGCGAACAGCGGCACCTCGTCTGCAACCCATCCGCGCAGCGCGTCGTACTCCTCGTGCAGCCACGGGTGTTCGAGCTCTTCGCCGACGTTCTGGTCGCCGCCGAAGACGAGCACCGCGTCGAAGCCGGCCGGAGGCTTGCCCTGCGAGCGGATGTCCCAGACCGTGAGCGTGTGTCCCTCGGCGGCGGCGACGTCGGCGTAGAGCTCGGGCTGCACCGCCGGTCCGTGCGTGACCGCGAGCAGCCGCATCACGCCGTCGGGACGCCGTCGTCGGTCAGCAGCTTCCGCAGCAGGAACGCGCCTGCCGGCGCCTGCGCGGCGCCGTCCGTCTGGTTGTTGTTGTTGAAGAACACGTACGCCTGCTCTGCCTGCTCGCCGAGCCGGCGCAGCGAGGGCACCCACTCGGCGAGCTCCTCGGGCGAATAGAGGTAGTCGAAGCGCTCGGCCGCCGACCCGCCGCGCGCGTTCCAGGTCGCCGCGTTGCGGCCGTGGAGGCGCACGTAGGCGAGTGGCGTCGTCGCCGCGACGAGCGTGGCCGGAACGTTCCCGGCCTCCACCTTCGGCGCGTCCACCGCCACCCAGCTCATGCGGCGCTCCTCGAGGAAGCGCAGTAGCTCGGCGCGGACGTCCTCGGCGAACCACGAGCGGTGGCGCGGCTCGACGAGCATCTCGTCGTCGCCGAGCTGGCCGCGCGCCCACTCGAGGTAGTCGAGCGACGCCGGCTTCCATGTGACGTAGGGCGGGAGCTGGAAGAGGATGCCGCCGAGCTTGCCGGCGTCGCGGAGCGGCTGCAGTGCGTCGAGGAAGGCGCGGAACACGACGCTGCGGGCATCGCGGGACGGACGGTCGACGCGGCCGCGCTCGTCGACCGGCAACCCCTCGCGCAGCTCCGGCGGCACCTGGTCGAGCTTCACCGGATGCCGCGTCATCAGCCCGAACGCCTTCACATGCATCACGAACCCGTCCGGTGAGCGCTCGGCCCAGCCGCGCACCATCTCCTCCGTCGGGACGCGGTAGTAGGTCGAGTCGACCTCCACGGTCGAGAAGTGCTCCGCATACCAGGCGAGCCGCGCGCGGGGCGGCGTGCCCGGTGGATACCAGTGCTTCACCAGCGCATCGTCGGCCCACGAGCACGTGCCGATACGGATCGCCGCCGCCACGGCGTGAGGTTTACCTCTTGAAGGCGGTGACCGCGGTCGTCGCCGTGATCGTCTTCGCAGCGGCGGTCGCGCCGACGCACGGGATCCCGCCGAGCGCGGGGCTCGGCACGCAGAGGCTCGAGGCCAGGTTGGCGTAGAACAGATCGTTCGTCGCCACCGTCTGCGCCGACGGGACCGACGACTGCCTGTCGAGTATCGCGACCGCCGTCACGTTCACCCTCTGGCCGGCCTTCAGCATGAAGGACCCGGTCGACGCGCCCACCCGCTTGCCGCCCGCGGTCGTCGTGACGGTCACGGTTGCCGGGAGCTTTCCGTTCTCGGTGGCAGTCGACAGGAAGGTCACACGGGTGCGGACCGTAGTGACGGTCCGCAGCTTGCCCTTCACGCGCACGTGCTTCACGGCCTTCACGCGCGCCTTCGTGATCGTGAGCTTGAGCCGTGTCGGGATGCGGTGGATCGACTGCGTCTCGACCGACCCGCCCGGGTTCGGCGTGCCCTGACCGGGGTTGTACGGCAGCCAGCGCGACGTCCACCGGTAGTCGCCCGCGGCCGTCGGCTCGGCGATCGCCGAGACGTCGAAGGTGGCCGAGAGCAGCTTGGCGCCGAACGTCGCGCGGCCCGGCGTGCCGAGGGGCAGGTCGGGCGGCGGCAGGCAGGCCACCAGCTTGACCCCGCCGAGGCTCGTCTCGGCTCCGCTCGTCGGGACGACGTACAGCGGGATGTCGAGCGTCTGCGCGAGCGCTGTCAGGTGCAGGTCCCACGTCTGCGTCGCGTCGGTCGTCCCGCATTGCGCCTGCAGCGCAGCGTTGGGAGCGATCGCGTCGATCTCGCCGGAGAGCGCGAGGAGCGCGCCGCCGAAGTCCGCTGCGGTGGCGGTTGCCGTGAGCCCTCCCAGCTTCGTGCCCGGCGACGCCGTCGCGATCTGGTAGCCGGCCGGGACGAAGATCTCGATCCGCGCGGTCGGGTCGTCGTTCGCCCCGACCACGACGCCGATGCGCGCCGAGGTGCTCCCGACGTCCGTGCTCGCCACCAGCCTCGGGCTGTACGAGGCGAAGGCAGAGCCGGCGAGGATCAGCGCGGTCAGGGCGGCGGCTGCTCCGACTGCCGCACGGATGGTCGGTCTCATGGGCGGGCTCGCAGGGTAGCCGGTCCGCCGGTCACAGGCCTCTCGAGCGCCCGCAGCGTGAGCGACGCGGCGCCGAGCGCGATCGAGCCCTGGTCGGCGAAGCCGAGGTACGCGAGGTCGGCCGGGCCCGAGTCGGGGCCGAACCGCACCGTGAGCCTCGTGCCCTTCGGCAGGTACTCGACGTAGTTCGCGAGCCGGATCCGATTCGATCCGAGCCGGGGGACGATCCCGCCGTGCGTGATCGGCTGCGCGCCTGCGTACACCGTCGCGATCAGGCGCGGGTAGTGGACGAGCTTCCGCACCCGGACGTCCACCGTCGAGACGCCGAAGGTCTCGAGCGGCGTCTCGAGCTTCGATCCGGTCCGCAGGAGAGCGGCTCCGGGGAAGCCGATCGTCACCGCCTTCGTCGCGGGCACGCCCGCGAACGAGACGCGCTTCGCGCCGCTCGCCGCGGCGATCGTCACCGGCTTCGTCGCCTCGATCCCGTTCGGGACGCCTTTCACGTAGCGGTCGAGCCACGCGAGCGACTGCGCGAGCACGTAAGCGCTGTCCGGCCCCGGGAACGACGAGGGCGTGTGCCCGAACTGCCCGATGTAGAGATGTCGCGGCCCCGCCGCGCCCGCGAACGCGTTCAGCGCCTGCGAGACGTCGAACGCGTAGTCGACCCGTCCCTGGAACATGTAGACCGGCGTCGTCGTCGACGGCGCGGCCCCGAGTGCGGAGCGGGCGTCGACGAGCGCCTTGACCGCGCCGAGGTTCGTCGACCGCTCGGCGTCCTGCTCGTAGTGCGAGATCAGCGGCGAGCGCGCGTCCACCGCCTTCGCGAGCCCGATCACGATGCCCGACCGCGCGACGTTCTGCGGCCACAGCGCCTGGTAGAGGTTCGTCCACGTCTCGACGACGTCGGCCGCCTTGTACGGAATGCCGGCCGCGAGCCCGTTCCACACCTGCCCGCCGCCGTACGAGATCCCCCAGGCGCCCACCGCGTTGTCGCTCACCTCCGGCAGCCCCTCGAAGAAGGCCAGCATCGCCCGCTCGTCGCTCACCTCGTCGGGCCCGGCGAGCCCGACGTTCCCGGTCGACGTTCCGTTGCCGCGCGCGCTGTACGCCAGGGCCGCATAGCCGTTCGAGGCGAAGTACGAGGCGATCGGCGCCATCGCGTCCTTCGTCCCGCCGAGCCCGTGCAGCACCACGACGCCGGGCCAGCCGGTCGCCGGCGCGGCCCCGTCGGGCTCGTAGAGGTCGTACGCGATACGCGTTCCGTCGGCCATGGTCTCGAAGCCGCTCCGGACCGCGACGGCCTGGGCGGGCGCCGCGCCCAGCAGGAGGAGACCGAGCAGGGCGACGGCGGATCTCACTACGAATCAATCTAGAGCACCTCCTAGAATCGTCCAGGTGGACGCGCGTCCGATCGGTGTGTTCGACTCCGGCGTCGGTGGTCTCACCGTCCTGCACGAGTGCCTCGTCACGATGCCGCACGAGGACTTCGTCTACCTCGGCGACCACGCGCGCCTGCCCTACGGCCCGCGGCCGCGCGACGAGGTGCGCCGCTTCGCTCACGAGATCGGCCTGTACCTCGAGCGGCTCGGCGTGAAGATGGTCGTCGTCGCATGCAACACGGCGACGTCCGTGGCGCTCCCCGATCTCCAGGAGGAGCTGCAGATCCCGGTCGTGTCGGTGATCGTCCCCGAGGCGCACGCCGCGGTGCAGGCGACGCGCAACCGCCGCATCGGGTTGCTCGCGACGGAGCTGACGGTCGCGAGCAGGCGCTACGAGCTGCTCGTGCACGCGCTCGACGCCGGCGTGCGGATGACGGCGGTCGCGTGCCCCAAGCTCGTGCCGCTGATCGAGGACGGCGACACGTTCAGCGAGGACGTCGTCGCGGCCGTGCGCGAGTACGCGGCGCCGCTCAAGGCCGAGGGGTGCGACACCGTGATCCTCGGCTGCACGCACTACCCGTTGCTGCGGCCGGTCTTCCAGCGCGCGTTCGGCCGCGACGTCACGCTGATCTTCTCGGCCGACGAAACGGCGAAGGAGGTCGCCGAGACGCTCGCGCGCAAGGGCTTCGACAACGACGCGAACCGCGAGGGCGCGTACACGTTCCTCACCACGGGCGACACCGATGTGTTCAGAGCGCTGGGCGAGCGCTTCCTGCAGCTGCCGATCGCGTCCGTCGACCGCGTCGCGGTCTCGGAGCTCGAGGCCGCCGCATGACGAGAGCAGACGGACGCCGCACCGACGAGCTGCGACCGGTCGTCGCGGACCCGACGTTCCTCGAACAGCCCCACGGGATGGTGCTCTGGTCGCAGGGCAAGACGCGCGTGCTCTGCACGGCGTCGGTGTCGGAGGGCGTCCCCCGCTGGCTGTACCGCTCCGGTCGCGGCTGGATGACCGCCGAGTACTCGCTGCTGCCGGCCTCGACGGGCGACCGCTCCGAGCGCGAGGCGGCGCGGGGCAAGCAGGGCGGCCGCACGGTCGAGATCCAGCGCCTGATCGGACGCGCGCTGCGCGGCGTCGTCGACTTCGAGGCGCTGGGCGAGCGCACGGTGTGGCTCGACTGCGACGTGCTGCAGGCCGACGGCGGCACACGCTGCGCGGCGATCTGCGGCGCCTTTGTGGCGGCGACGCGTGCGCTCGAGCGCTTCGGCCTGTCGAAGGCACTGACCGGCGGCGTCGCTGCCGTCTCGGTCGGCGTGGTCGGCGGCGAGCCGCTGCTCGACCTCGACTACTCCGAGGACTCGACCGCCGACGCCGACGTGAACGTCGTGATGACCGGCGACGGCCGCTTCGTCGAGGTGCAGGCGACCGCGGAGCGCGAGCCGTTCGACCGTGAGGTCCTCGACGCCTTGCTCGATCTTGCCGCCGGCGGCATCGAGCAGCTGCAGCGTTTCCAGGAGGAGGCTGTTGCAGTTCCTGCTGGCTAGCATCCCCACGCTCTCGAACTGGGAGCTGCTCGGGCGCCTCGCCGCCGCCGCCGGGCTCGGCGCCGCGCTCGGGATCGAGCGCGAGCTGCGCGACCACGAGGCGGGTCTGCGTACCCACCTGCTCGTCTGCCTCGGCTCGGCGATTTTCACCATCGTCTCCGCGTACGGGTTCGAGGACTTTCTGGTCGGCGGCACGGCGGTCGTGCGCGCCGACCCGACGCGCATCGCCGCGCAGATCGTCACCGGCATCGGCTTCCTCGGCGCCGGGGCGATCATCCGCGACGGCATGAACGTCCGCGGCCTGACGACGGCCGCGAACCTCTGGGTGGTCGCGGCGATCGGGATCGCGTGCGGCGCGGGCTACTTCGCCGCCGCGCTGATCGGTGCCGCGCTCGCGATGCTCGCGCTGTGGCCGCTGCGCGTGGCGGCGGGTCGCACGGTCGACCGTTGGCGGCGTGAGGACGCACACCTCGTCCTCGACGTGCAGCCGAGCTTCGTCGGGAACGTCCTCGACGAGTTCGAGCGCCGAAAGCTTCGCGTCGAGCACTTCGCCATCCAGCGCGAGGGCGAGCTGCGCCGCCTCACGGTGCGGCTCGACCGCGCGGGCCCGGCGCTCGCCGCCGGCCTCGAGGAGCTCGACGGCGTCGTCGAAGCATCGTGGCGAGCCTGATCCGCCCGCTCGTCTCCCTCTGCTCGGCCAACGAGGCGAAGCTCAGAGAGGTTCGTGAGGCGCTGCCCGGGCTCGAGATCGAGCTGCTCGCGGTCGACTACCCGCCGGAAGAGGGGGCGACCTACCTCGACAATGCGCGCATCAAGGCGCGCCACGGCCGGGCGGTCGGCCCGCGGGATCACTGGATGCTCGCGGACGACTCCGGCGTCGAGCTCGCCGCGCTCGACGGCGCCCCCGGGGTGCGCACTGCGCGCTGGGCGGAGGGGCGCCACGTCGAGCGGGCGCTCGCCGCCGTCGACGGCGCGCGCGACCGTAGCGCGCGGTACGTCTGCGAGCTCGTCTGCCTGTCGCCGGAGGGGGACGAGCTGCGCGGGACCGGCGTGCTCGACGGCGCGATCGCGGAAGCGCCGGCCGGCGCCGGTGGGTTCGGGTTCGACCCCGTGTTCGTCCCGCACGGCGAGAGCGCGACCGTCGCAGAGCTCGGAGACGACTGGAAGGCGACGCACTCCCACCGCGCGCTCGCCGCGCGTGAGCTCAGCGCGGCGCTGGAGCGTCATCGGGCGCACGGCGCGCGACCCACCAGTTGACCTCTGCGCCGAGCACGATCACGTTCGCCATCACGTACAGCCACACGAGCAGGATGGCGGGTCCCGAGAGCGCCTGAAGCACGGGGTTGTGCTTCGAGATCTGCACGTACTGCGGGAGCACCTGGAACGTCCCCTCGAGCAGCACCGCCGCGGTGATCGCGCCCGGCAGCACCTCGCGCAACGTCAGGTCGACGTTCGTGAGCACGTAGTACGCCGAGGCGCAGAACACGAACACGCCGATCCCGGAGATGCCGATCGCGAGCACGCGCGCGAATGCGTCGTTACCCGAGAAGCCCGCGTACCGCTTGAGCACCTCCTGCCCGATCGACCCGACGACGAGCGACGCGAACAGCGCGACCAGCGACCCGACCATCATCAGCGTTGCGAGCGCCTTGCCGTGCAGCCAGCCGCGGTTCGGTCGGCCGTAGACGATGTTGAACGCGCTCTCGAGGACGCTAAAGAGCGACAGCGACGACCAGAGCAGGAACAGCGCGCCGGCGAGCCCGAGCGCGGCCGAGTTCTCCTGAATCGCGCGGACGGCGTTCAGGATCGACGTCACCGATGCGCTCGGGAACACCTTCGACAGCTCACGCACGAAGAACGACCCCTGGCCCGCCTGGTTGACGAGACCGAGCAGCGCCAGCGCGAGGAACAGCAGCGGCACGAACGAGAGCAGTGCGAAGTACGCGATCATCGCCGCGAGGTGAGTCCCTCGGTCGGCGAAGAACTTGCTGATCACCGTCCTCACTTCCGCGGCAGTATGCTCGGGCGGATGGACGCGGCCCGCGCGATCGCTGACCTCGTCGATGTGTCGCCGCAGGTTCGCGCCGTCGTGATCGTGGGGCCCGAAGGCGGCGTCGTCGGCACGAATGCCGCGCCCGAGCTGGCCGACAGGTTGAGGGCGGGCGCGCACGAGCTGCTCCAGATCGCCGATGCGAGCCGGCCGGAGCCCGTGGCGCAGCTCGAGGTGGCGACGACGACCGGGAGCGTGTTCGTGGTGCGCGACGGCGAGCGCGTCATCGCCGCCACCACCTCGCCCGAACCGACCGTCGGCCTCGTGTTCTACGACCTCAAGTCCTGCGTGCGCTCCCTCGACCCGGCCGCGGAGGCGCCGTGAGGTCGAAGAAGTTCTTCACCGGCGTCGTGCTCGCCGTCGGGTCGATCGCGGGGTCGGTGCTGGTGCGCCGCCGCGCCGCCCGGCTCGTCGACCACGTCGACCTCTACGCGGTGGACGGCTCGATGGTCTCGTACGCCGAGGGAGACGCCGCCGCCGACAGCATGCTCGCCGCCGCCCGCGCGCTGCTCGCCGCCCAGTGACGCGCGCGGAGCTCGCACGTGCGCTCAGGGAGGCTGCGTACCTCGAGGGCGACTTCGTGCTCCGCTCGGGTCGGCGCTCGCGCTACTACCTCGACAAGTACCGCTTCGAGACGCGGCCCGACCTGTTGCGTGAGCTCGGCGCCGCGATCGCCGAGACGGTGCGCGAGCACGAGCCGGGTGCGGTCCGGCTGGCCGGGCCCGAGCTGGGCGCGGTCGCGCTCGCCGCGGCGGGCTCGCTCGCGTCGGAGCTGCCGTTCCTGATCGTCCGCTCGCAGGCGAAGGAGTACGGCACGGCGAACCGCATCGAGGGCGTGTTCGTCCCCGGCGAGCTCGTCTGCCTCGTCGAGGACGTCGTCACGGCGGGCGGCGCGGCGCTCGAGGCCGTCTCGGCGCTCCGCGAGGCGGGCCTCGAGGTGGGAACGGCGGTCTGCGTCGTGGATCGCGAGGAGGGCGGTCACGACGCCCTCGCGCGCCATGCCGTCCGCCTAAGGCCGCTCTTCAGGGCCTCGGAGCTTCTCGAAACCGCCGCAAATCCGCATGGTTGAGCGGTATCCGCCAACCTTGTTAGCGTCTTCACCCAAGGTCTGCATGTTCGAGTCCCCAAGCAGCAGGAGGAGTTCTTGACCAAGCAGGAGTTCATTCAGAAGGTCGCCTCGAAGAGCGGGCTCTCGACGCGTGACGCCGGAAAGGCAGTCGAGGCGTTCATGGATTCGGTGACCGAGACCCTGAAGGCCGGCGACTCGGTCAACTTCACGGGCTTCGGGAAGTTCTCCGCGTCCGACCGAGCGGCACGCCAGGGCGTCAACCCGCGCACCGGTGAGCGCGTCCAGATCCCGGCGACGACCGTCCCGAAGTTCTCGGCCGGCAGCCAGCTGAAGGCCGCGCTCAAGAGCTAGAGCTTTCGGCGGAAGG
>DATIOD010000008.1:0-23765 GCA_035473635.1 Gaiellaceae bacterium
AGCCAGCGGTAGACGCCCCACGCCCACGGGTACTCGCCCGAGGGAGCGCCGGTCGCCAGCACCTCGGGGATCGCGACCGGGAGCCGCGGCGCGAGCAGTGGCAAGATCCGGACGTCCCTCTCGACCTGCCCGACGACGCTCTCCCTGCGCGGCAGGCGAACGAGCTTGTCGTCGCCGAGACGGAAGAGGGCGTTGTCGGTTCCCCACGGCAGGAGCAGCTCGAGCTCGAGCCCGGCCCACTCCGGGAACTGTGCGGCGACGAGCCGCTCGACGAGCTCGATCGGGATGTCGATCTCGTCGTCGTGCATCCGCAGCTGACCGGCCACGGTCAGCGGCGGAGGAACCGGCGCCGACGAGGCGCCTCGGTCGGCTGCGCGACCTCGCGCAGCAGCCCGGGGTGAACGAGTGCTCGTACCGGCTCGGGGGCGCCGCCGTCGCGCAGATAGAGGATCGTGTTCTGCGCGTACCACCAGTCGACCCGCTCGTCCTCCCAGACGAGCGGGCGCAGCCAGTCCGCCGCCCGGAAGCCGTGCCGCTCGAAGCGCTCGGCCCACCACCCGGGCCACTGTCGGTTTCGGCCCGGGCCGCCGCCCTGGTACGGCACCGCCGCGCCGAACAGCACCGCCGGCGCGAGCGCTGCGATCGAGGCGACGAGCGCGTCCGCGCTCTCCTCCGGGACGTAGTGGGCAGCCTCCAGCGAGATCGCGAGATCGAAGACGCGCTCCACTCGAAACGGCTCGTGGAGGTCGCGGGGGAGAAACAGATCCGGATCTATGCGAAGGGCGTCGGGCTCGACGTACGGGGCGTCGATCCCGAGGACGTCGACGACGCCGTGCTCGCGGAACACCTTCAGCCAGCCGCCCGAGCCGCAACCGACGTCGACGACGCTCGACGGGTGCAGGCGGTCGATCACCAGCGGCACGACGGCCCGCGCCGATCGCTCTGCCGAGTCGCCCTGCCATTCGAAGTAGGTGGTGTCGAAGTACCCGGCGGCGTCGCGGAGATCGGTCAACCGGTGCCGATCCCGTACTCGCGCAGCGCGTCGTTCAGCGAGGTCTTCAGGTCGGTCGACTCGTTGCGCCGCCCGATGATCAGGGCGCACGCGAGGTGGTACGTCCCGGCGGGAAACTCCTTCGGCCGCGTGCCGGGCACGACCACCGACCGCGGCGGGACGTGGCCGCGGTACTCGATCGGCTCGGCGCCGGTGACATCGATGATCGGCACCGATGCCGTCAGCGTGACGTTGGGCGCGAGCACCGCGCCGGCGCCGATGCGCACGCCCTCGACGACGATCGAGCGCGAGCCGAGAAACGCCCCGTCCTCCACGATCACCGGGCTCGCACCCGGCGGCTCGAGCACACCGCCGATGCCGACGCCGCCGGCGAGGTGGACGTCTGCGCCGATCTGGGCGCCGGAGCCGACCGTCGCCCACGTGTCGACCATCGTGTTCGGGCCGACCCAGGCGCCGATGTTCACGTACGACGGCATCAGCACGACGCCGCGCGAGAGGAAGGACCCGTAGCGCGCCACCGCGGGCGGGACGACACGCACGCCGAGCTCGTCGTAGCCGCTCTTCAGCGGGATCTTGTCGTGGTACTCGAACGGCCCCACCTCGCGCGGCTCCATCTGCCGGGAGCGGAAGTAGTCGAGGATCGCGGACTGCACGTCGGCGTTGACCCGCCAGTCGTCGCCGTCCGGCTCGGCGACGCGCACCTCGCCGCGGTCGAGAGCGGCGATCGTCTCGTCGGTCGTCACAGCACGTCCCGGAGGATCCCAGCCGCACGCTCGCACTCGGCCTGCGTGGGGACGAGCGCGAACCGGGCGTAGCCCTCGCCGGCGGCGCCGAAGAACGAGCCCGGCGCGACGACGATGCCGTGCTCGAGCAGTCGCCGCGCGAACGGCTCGGACGGTCCGCCGACGTCGACCCACAGGTAGAACGTCGCGTCGGAGCCGGCGAGCCGCAACCCCGCGTCGACGAGGGCAGGAAGAAGTGTCGCCCGCTTGCGGCGATAGAGATCACGAACCTCGTCGACGTGCACGTCGTCCGACCACGCTGCGACCGACGCGCGCTGAACGAACTCCTGCGGCGCCGTGCCGACGGTCGGGCGGAAGCTCTTGAGCGCAGCGACGATCTCGGGCGGGGCGCAGACGAAGCCGGAGCGGTAGCCCGTCATCGACGAGCGCTTCGAGAGCGTGTTGAAGACGACCACGTTCGTCCGGTCGCTCACCTGCAGCGCCGACACGGGCGGCTCGTCGAACCAGAGCTCCGAGTACGCCTCGTCGGAGCAGAGCAGGAACCCGTGGACGCGGGCTCGCTCGGCGAGCTCCTCGTAGAAGTCGAGGGGTGCAACGGCACCGGTCGGGTTGTTCGGGTAGCAGGTCCAGAAGAGCGCGATCTCGTCCCAGGCGTCGAAAGCGTCGAGGTCGGGGAGCCAGCCGCTCCGTTCCGCGAGCGGCACCGTCACCACCGACCCGCCGCCGAAGAGCGCGCCGCGCTCGTACACGGGGTACGCCGGCTCGGGGATCGCGACGAGGCGCTTGTCGCCGAGCGCGAGCTGCGCGAACGAGAAGATCGCCTCCTTCGACCCGAGCGTCGGCACCACCTCGGTCGCCGGGTCGACCCGCACGTCGAAGCGCCGGTCGATCCAGCCGGCGACCGCCTCGCGGAGCTCCGGCAGCCCGGTCGCCCGCGGGTAGGAGGAGACCTCGTCGACCGAGGCGAGCAGGGCGTCGCGGATGAACGGCGGCGTTACCTCGCGCGGGTCGCCCATCCCGAAGTCGATCAGCTCGATGCCGCGCGCCGCTGCCTCTGCCTTCCACTCGTCCAGGCGCGCGAACGGGTACTGCGCGAGCTCGGCGAGCACGGGGGAGAGGTGGACGGCCACCCTCAGACGGTACCGCGCAGGCGCCGCAGATCCTGCAGCACGTCCTTCGTCCGCACCTGGGCGTCGTAGTAGACCCGCTCGCGGCCCCGGGGGTCGACGAGCACCTCGAAGGACGAATGACCGACGGTCTTGCTCGGCCCCGGCACGGTCGCCACGTGCCAGGCGCGCCACACCGGCTGCAGCTGCGAGCGCGAGCCGATCAGGTAGTGGAAGGCGGGCGTCAGGCGGTGGCTGCGCGCGAACGCGCGCACCGCGGCCGGCGTGTCGCCCTTCGGATCGACGCTGACCGCGACGACGCGCAGGTCCGGTGCGCGGCGCAGCGCGGCATTCAGGCTCTGGGTGATCAGCGGGCAGACGTCGGGACAGTGCGTGTAGAGGAACGCGACCGTGACCCAGCTGCCGCGGAAGTCCGAGAGGCGGACGAGCCGGCCCTGCGCATCGTGGAGCGCGATCCTCGGGGCGGGCGGTTTGGACGCAATCACCGCGCCGCCCGCGGTCGTCGCGGCCGGCGGATGCGAGACTGTCGCCTGTTTCGAGCCCGAGCCGCAGCCGGCGGCGACGGGAAGGAGCAGCGCGAGCAGCGCGAGGCTACGCCTCACCGGCTCTCCGGCGCCTGAGCTGCAGCAACGCGTAGACCGCGAGGCCGACGACCACCAGCGCGAGCGCGCCGCCCGCGATCACGATCCGGTCGCGCGTGGTCGAATTGCCGCCGGACGCGGCTTCGGACGCGGTGACGCCGTGGAGCGCGAGGATGCGGCGCACTGCGGTGTTCGCGCCGGCGGCGAGCTTGTCCCCGTCCGTGCCGGGGGGAGGGAGCGAGCGCACGGCTGCGAGCTCCTTCGGCGGCACCGGTCCGCCCTTACGCCAGAGCCCGAAGCCGTTCGGCATGACGACGAGCACGCGCGCGCTGTTCACGTAGAACATCTCGGTGCCGAGGAACTTCGCGTACTGCTGCGGCTTGCGGTAGAGCACCGAGACAGCGCCGAGGTCGTCCTTCTGCGCGATGATCGCGACCTTCGTGCGCAGCCCGCTGCGGCGCGCCGACGCGACGGCCGCCTCGAGCTGCGCCTTCTGGCTACCGGAGATCTTCGTCTCGAACGGGTAGAAGACGTCGCTCTGCAGCAGGTAGTCGCTCGCCGGGTCGGCGTCGGCGTGTGCGACCGAGGCACCGGCGGCCAGGGCGAGCGCAAGCATCCCTGCGAGGACCGCCGCACGAACGCGGGTCGTGGTCATCCGGTCGCGTGGTCGACGAGCACGACGCTGAACGGGTTGCCGCCCGGCGGGGTGACGTTGAACGTCAGGCCCCAGTGGCCGACCATCACGAGGGCAGGCGAGCTCGAGCGCGTGTAGACGCCGGGGGACGTTTCCTCGAGCCGGTACTCCTGGTTGCCCATCTCCATGTCCAGCATGGCGAAGGTGAGGGTCACGTCGGCGTTCCGAACCGGCCGGCCATTCTTCGCGATCTTCACCTGGAAGGTGTTCGGGACGGCCGCCCGGTTCGGGGTGAAGGTGAAGCGCATCGTGTAGTCGCCCTGCTGAACGACGCGCGTGACCGTGCCGGGCCCGACCTTGGCGGCGGCGCTGCCGACCGCCGCGAGCGCCTTCGACGGAGGGGCGATGCTCGAGAGGATCGCTGCCGCGAACAACGCGGCGGCCACGATCAGCACCTCCACGCCGACGAGGCGCCGCAGCAACCCCGCAGCCTCCGCGGCGAGCGAGGGATCACGTTCGGCGGCGATCAGGCGCGGCCTCGTGACGAGCAGGTTCACGGCACCGAGCAGCATCGCGACGCCGAGCAGCACGACCTTGACGACGATCGCCTGCCCGTACGAGGTCGTCCACAGCGACGAGATGGTCGGCAGGTGGAGGATCGACGCGCCGATGCCCGACGCGAGCAGCGCCAGCACCGAGACGAACGCGACGTTCGAGAAGCGCGGGACGACCACGGAGAGCCCGGCCATCCGCAGCGCCGAGGGAAGCGTCTGCCAGACGACGAGCAGCCCGACCAGCCCTCCGAGCCACAGCGCACCGGCGGCGAGGTGCGTCCCGTCGAGGAGCAGCGCGAGCGCCCGCGGGGCGGTCTGGGCGGCGTGGCCGGCCGCGCCCGGGATCAGCAGCGACGCCGCGGCGGCCATCGTCGCCCCCACGAGCGCGAGCAGCTCGGCCACCGAGCGGGTCGTGCGCTTCGGTCGGTCGACATACAGCGCGATCCCGGCGGTGAGGACGAACAGCGCCACGCAGAGCTCGAGGTCGAGGTAGCCGCGGCCGAATGCCGACGCGCGCAACAACGGCGTCAGGGCGCCAAGATCGAACGCGGAACGAAGCGCGAACTCCGACGTCGCGAGCACGACGTACACCGGGATCGCGATCAGGGCGACTGCTGCGGAGATCCAGAACGCGATCGACACCGGCCGCAGGCTCGTCCCCGGAACACGGCGCACGACCGGCCTGGCGATCCCGATACGCAGCGCGAACAGGCCGACCGCCGCGAACAGCGACAGGAACACCGTCCAGCGCGCGATCAGCAGCCGCGGGGTCGCGGCCGTCTCCGAGATCGACGGGATCACGAATTGCGGCGCCGGCCCGGGGTTCGGCCCGACCGCGAACGTGAACGCTCCGCGCACCGGGTGGCCGTCGACCGAGATCACGCGCCAGTAGACGAGGTACCAGCCCTCCTCGAGGTGCTTCAGCGGCACGACGAGCGTGTCCGCGTCCGTGGCCGACCTCCTCGGCGGCCCGTCCGTGACGAGGTGCCCGCCCCTGTCGGTGACGGAGACGATCGCGAACCGCGGCTCGACCGCCTCCGAGTACGTCAGCCTGACGTCGGGCGGCGACGTGTTCACCGTCCCGCTCGCCGACGGCACCGTGTGCAGCAGCGCCGCGTGGGCGAATGCCGCGGCCGGCAGCGCAAGAGCCAGCGCGCTTGCCGCAACGATCGCCCAGAGCCGCGCGCGGCCGCTCACGCGAGGCTGCGCCTCCCGGCGAACAACCCGATCAGCGAGATCACGAGCGCGACCGCGGCGAGTGCGAGCGCGACGATCCCGAGCGTCGAGGAGCCGCCGCCGCCGAGCGAGCTCTTCGCCTCGACGACCGGCGCAGGCGTGTCGGACGACTCCGGCCCCGACCAGTCGACGATCGAGCCGTCCGAGTACGTCTGGCGGACACCGAACGTGTACGTCTTTGCGTCCGACGCGGTCCCGAGGAACTGGAAGACCGAGTCGTCGTCGGTCGGGACGTTGCCGCCGCTCCACGTCACCTTCTGAATCACGGCGTTCTCGCCCGAGCCGGTCTGCTGCACCTCGCGCTTCCAGCCGGGTGACGGCACGAACGAGTCGATCGAGAAGCCCGACGGGAGCGTCAGCTCGATCTCAGTCGTGGTCGCGTCCTCCTTCTCGGTCGGGACGGCGAGTGTGTAGAGCTGCAGCGTGTTCGCGAGCGCCACCGGGGGGCTCATCTCCGCATGCGCGAACGCCGGCGCGGCGGTCAGGAGCCCGAGCAATCCGGCGAGGGCCCCCACGGTCGCGAGCCTGCGAGTCATCGATCTCTCCTCTCGTTCATCGGCGTCAACGGACGTTCAGGGTGAAGGGAGCGGTGAGGACGCGGTTCCGGATGCGCGTCTGCAGGAAGAGGCGCCATTTCCCTGCCACCGGCACGAGCACGCCGACCGAGAGCTTTCCCGGTGTCGACGAGGTGCCGGTGACACGCGTACCGCCGAGCGCGCTCGTGCAGCCGTTGGCACCCGGCGCGCACACGTGCGTATGGAAGTAGTCGAGCGACCCGCTGCGGAAGAAGATCGCGTGCGCGAGCGCGCCGAACCACGGCGAGAAGCTCGCGGGCCGGCCCTGCGGGTCGGTGACCGTCAGCTTCAGGAACGCCGGCTCGATCGCGCGGAGCTTCGGCGAGCCGTCCAGCGTGAAGCGGTATCCGTCGACGGTCACCGTGCGCGACGGCGCGGGCAATGGGCGAGGCTCGTAGGTTCCGGCGACGCGCAGGCGGTGGAAGAGCTGGAAGTTCGGCTGGCTGCCGTTGCGCGGGTAGACGTCGATGACCGCGCGGTACGTGCCGGGAGCGGGGAAGGCGATGCGGTCGTGGATCGTCCCATCGGCCGCGATCGGCGGGTGGCGGTGGACGATGTAGCCGAGGTCGTCGCGCACGAAGATCAGATGCACGCCGGTGTGCGGGCCGGGCCCGCGCTTGAAGGCGGTCAGGGGCTTGCCGTCCGGCTGCTGGATCACGAACGAGACCTCGGTGGGCACGTTCGCCTTCGCGACCCGGACGGGCTTCCAGTCGACGAGCTCGTACGTTCGCGCGGGGGCGATCGTCGGCGCCGCCGGCGTCGACCCCGAGCCGCCGCATCCGGCGAGCGCGGCAAGCGGCAGCAGCAGAGGGAGGTAGCGCAGTCTGGTCATGGGATCCTCGGGAACAGGAAGGAGCGGTGCGGGGGGACGTAGGCGCCGAGCTCGATCACGATCTGCGCCTTCGGCGTCAGCGGCACGCGGGCGACGTCCCCGCGCACGAGCTTGCCGGCGACGTAGGCGCGAAGCGGCCGCGGCGAGTGGAAGGACGCGAGACGATGGCGCGTGAGCAGCTGCCCCCAGAGCCGAAACAGGTCGCCGATCGTCGCGCGCGTCCCGCGCGCCACCTCCACGACCCCGATCGGCGCGCGCGTCCGGAGCGGATAGTCGCAGCGGCCGGTCCGCCCGATGCCCGCCGGGATGATCACGACGCGGCGGTTGACGAACAGCTCGACGTGCGCGGGGAAGACTTCGCGGGAGCCCTCACAGCGCAGACCGCCGACTGCCCGACCGTTCAGTTGCTGCGCCGGCGGGTGGTAGCGCGGGCCGGGCCCGATCGGCCACGGGTGCACCGAGGGGTCACCGCCGAGCGCGACCAGCCCCAGGGCGAGCGCGATCACCGTGCGAGCCTCCGAGGCTGATCCGCGACGAGGCTGAGGGCAGCCGCGCAGACTCCGCCGACGAGCGCGACGGCGCACGCGAGTCGCGCGGCGGTCGCGGGCAGCGCCGAGATGACGACGCCGTGCCGGAAGACCGGAAGCGAGCTGAGCATGGCGGCGGCTGCGAGCGCGCCGATCACACCGGCTGCCACGGTTCGGCGCGTGCCGTGCGTGCGCACGAGCACCGCCGCCGCCGCCGCGGCGACCACCGCGCCGCCCGCAAGCTGGAACCACTGGATGCCGCCGGTGGGCGCGTCGCGAACGGCGAACGCCCCGATTGCGACGAGCGCGGCCGCGGCGGCAACGACCGCCAGCACCAGCGCGAGCGCGCCGCGCTTCCCGGGCCGCCGGACGGCCGCGGCGGCGACGGCCGCGGCGACGGCGAGACCGCCGAGCAACCACGGCAGCAGGCTGGGCGGCGACACGTGCCAGAACGTCCCGGCGATCGCCCCACGCTTGCCGTCGACCGTGAGCGGGACCGACCACGTGCCCGCCGGTCCGTCGCCGCCGGCAGGCGGCGGCGCCAGGCGGTGGTCGTGCCAGGCATAGGTGCGGCCGTGGCCGACCGTCGCCCAGCCCGTGCCGGCGCTCGCGATCCGGTCGGCGTTCGCGGTCGGCGAGCCGCGGTTGACGCTCACGAGGCCGTCCGCGAAGCGGATCATCGGCTCGCCGAGGTAGCCGCGCACGACCACCGTGCGCCCCGGGTCGACGGTCACGTGGAGCGCGCGGTCGCCGTCGAGCACGTGAACGGCGACGCCGGAAGCCGCGTGCGCGACGACCACCCGGTCGTCGATCGCCACCGTGGGACCACGGCCGTGCGCCGCGGCATTCGCGGGCAGCAGCAACGCCAGCAGAGCCATGACGACGAGCCACGGCGACAACGATCTCGCTCCTTCCTTCGCGGTTCGGCGGCGCGACGCGCCGCCTCGGCTTCACGCGAAGGAGAGCGGAGGCGCGCGCCCGGCCTGGGCGAGTGCGAGCGGGCGCGGGCGCGGGCCGCTTCCCTGGGCCTGCGGCAGGTCGACCGCTGCTGCCGACGGCCGTCGCCGGTGGAAGGCGCGTGCGGCGGCGTCGACCACCGCGCCGGCGACGCGGAGCAGCAGACCGATCGCGGCGCCGACGACGACCGCGAGCACCCCGGCCCACCAGCCGCCGTGCCCGACGATGCCGTGGAAGCCGGCGGGGTGGCCGGCCGCGACGAAGCCCTCGAGCAGCTCCTGGACGGCGTAGACGGCCATGAGCGTGCCGGAGCTCGCCGCCCAGACGGAGCCGAACGAGTGCCGGCGGCGCTCGGCCCGGCCGGTGGCCGCGGCCTGGGCGACGCGCGCGAGGAAGCTCCCGGCGGCGAGGCAGAGGAGCAGCACGAGCCAGGGCGCGAACGAGTCGAGGTAGGAGTGCCCCTGCGCCTGGAGCTGCGCGTCGGCGTGCGGCCCGTAGGCGATCCGATAGCGGAGCTGGTGAACCACGAACGCGCCGACGGGAAGCAGGAGAAGCCCCCGCGACCTGGTGGAGACGCTCGTGATCCGCTCGATCACGGGTTCTAGGGTACCCCGCCGCCGGACAGGAACCGCTGAAGGGCGGAGAAGGTCCGCTCGAGCTCGGCGACCTCCACCTGCTCGTCCGCGGTGTGTGCAAACCGCGTCGCACCGGGCCCGAGGTTCACGGCGTCGAGCCCGCGCGCGGAGAAGTCTGCGACATTCGTCCACGCCTGCTTCGCCTCGACCTCGAAGCCGCCGGCCGCGCGCAGCGCCGCGACCAGCGGAGCCTCGAGCGAGGGCACGTGGGCGGCCGGCGAGTTGGCGAGCACCTCGGCGTCCCGTCCCACGAGCTCGCGCACCCGCGCCGCCGCTTCGTCGGGGGTGCGATCGGGGGCGTAGCGGAAGTTGAGGGTCGCCTCGACGCGGGCCGGGATCACGTTCGAGGCGATCCCGCCGTGAATCTCGGTCACGGACAGCACCTCGCGGAACAGGAGCCCCTCGAGGTCGACGTCGCGCGGCTCGAGCGAGAGGACGCCGCGGAGCCCGTCGAAGGCGACGCCGACCGCGTTGACGCCCAGCCACGGGCGCGCCGAGTGCGCGGCGCGCCCCTCGAACACCACGCGCGCGGTGAGGTTGCCGAGGCAGCCGAGCTGCAGCGTGTTGTCGGTCGGCTCCAGGCAGACGACGAGAGCCGCCTCGTCGACGAGCGGTGCGGCCGCGAAGACGCCCGGCAGCGGGTTCTCGGCCGGCCCGAGCTCCTCCCGCGGGAAGAACAGCACCGCCACGTCGTACGCGAGCTCGGCCGAAGCCGCCCAGTTCGCCAGCTCGAGCATCACGGCGAGGCCGCCCTTCATGTCGCTCGCGCCGAGACCCACGACGGCGCCGTGGGCGAGCGAGCCCGGCAGGTTCGCCTGCGCGGGGACGGTGTCGGTGTGGCCCGCGAGCAGGACGAGCGGCCGCCCGCTGCGCACGGCCGCGATCAGCGACTCGCCGTCGTCCAGCACGATCGGCAGCCGGAGCGCGCCGCGGATGTACTCCGTGACGGCTGCCTCGGAGCGGGAGACCGAGGGGATGTCGACGAGTGCGAGCGTCCGCTCCGCGAGAGCGGCGCCGGGACCGGCTCCGGGCATAATCGACCCGATGATTCCACGTTTGGCGGGCACCGAGCCCGAGCGCGGGTTCGTCCTCGCCGTGCTTGCCCAGGGAGCCGATCCCGAAAACGAGCTCGCCGAGATTCGCGAGCTCGCACGGACCGCGGGCGTCGAGCCCGTCGGGCAGGTCGTCCAGCACCGCGGCCGGCCCGCCCAGCGGACCTACGTCGGCAAGGGCAAGCTCGAGGAGTTGAAGAACCGCTTCCAGACGGCCGGCGCCGAGAGCCTGCTGGTCGACGACGAGCTCGACCCGGCGCAGCAGCGGTACCTCGAGAACGCACTCGGGACGCGCGTCGTCGACCGCACGCAGTTGATCCTCGACATCTTCGCGCAGCACGCGGTGACCTCCGAGGGCAAGCTCCAGGTCGAGCTCGCGCAGCTCGAGTACAACCTGCCGCGCATGCGCGGGATGTGGCAGCACCTCGAGCGCCTGGGCGGCGGCGTCGGGACGCGCGGCCCCGGCGAGTCGCAGCTCGAGACCGACCGGCGACTCGCGCGGCGGCGCGTGTCCGTGCTGAAGAAGCGCCTGCGCGACCTCGAGCGCCAGCGCGAGACGCGCCGCAAGGAGCGTCGCCGCACCGAGATCCCGACCATCGCGCTGGCCGGCTACACGAACGTCGGCAAGTCGACGCTCCTGAATGCGCTGACCGGCGCCGACGTGCCGGTCGAGGACCGCCTGTTCGAGACGCTCGATCCGACCACGCGCGGCTTCGAGCACGACGGCCGGCGCTACCTCGTCACCGACACGGTCGGCTTCATCCGGCGGCTGCCCCACCAGCTCGTCGAGGGGTTCGCGTCGACGCTCGAGGAGACCCTCGTCGCCGACATGGTGCTGCACGTGGTCGACGCCTCCGCGCCGGACGACGAGCAGGACCGCGAGCGGGATGCGGTCGACGACGTGCTCCACGAGATCGGCGCGAGCGACCTCCCGATCGAGCTCGTGCTCAACAAGATCGATCTCGTCGACCCGCTCGCGCGCCGCCGGCTGCTGAACCGGTTCCCCGGCGCACTGCAGGTGTCGGCACGCGACGGCGAAGGCCTCGACGAGCTGCGGCAGGAGCTCGCGCGCCGGTTCGAGGACCGGCTCGAGCGCGTGCGCCTGCTCGTCCCGTTCGACGAGGGTGGCCGTCTCTCGGAGCTCTACGCGCTCGGGACGCCGGTCGAGCAGCGCGAGGACACGCCCGACGGCGTGCTCGTCGTGGCGCGTCTCCCGCGGCGCGACCTCGTGCGGTTCGCGCGGTTCCTGATCGCGGACGCCGAGTCCAAGCGGGAGGAGAGCGCCTGATCGAGCTGCTCGTGCGCCGGCTCCGGCCGGAGGCGGTCGTGCCGACGCGCGCCTACGACGGCGACGCGGGCCTCGACCTGACGGCGTGCGAGCGCGTCGAGCTGGAGCCGGGCGAGCGCGCGCTCGTCGCGACCGGGCTCGCCGTCGCTATCCCGGACGGCTATGCCGGCTTCGTCCAGCCGCGCTCGGGCCTCGCCGCGAGGCACGGGATCTCGATCGTCAACACGCCCGGGCTCGTCGACTCCGGCTACCGCGGCGAGCTGAAGGTCGCGCTCTTGAACACCGACGCGCGGGAGTCGTTCGTCGTCGAGCCCGGGATGCGGATCGCGCAGCTCGTGGTGCTGCCGGTCCCGGGCGTCGAGCCGGTCGAGGTGGGGGAGTTGCCGGAGAGCGGGCGCGGAGCCGGTGGCTTCGGCTCGTCCGGGTCGTAGAGTCGCACGGTGGAGCCGCGGATCCGGGTGAGCGCGATGCTGACGTGGCAGGGCCGCATCCTGCTCTGCCGCCAGGAGAAGCCCGGCAAGGAGTACTGGCTGCTGCCCGGCGGCGGCGTCGACGGAGGCGAGACTCTCGTCGAGGCGCTGCGTCGCGAGCTGCGCGAGGAGCTCGGGATCGAGGCGGACGTGCAGTTCGAAGGCCCGGTCGCGCTCGTCGAGTCGATCGCGCCGAAGACCCTTCGGCTCGGCAAGCACGTCGTCCACATCATCTTCGCCGCCGACCTCTCTCACCGCTCGCTCCACGACGTCGAGACGAAGGACGCCGCGGTGAAGGGCGCGCGCCTCTTCTCGAACGACGAGCTCGAGGACGTCGTCGTGCATCCGCCGATCAAGCGCTTCCTCGTCCGCCGCCAGCCCGGCGACCCCGCGGTTTACCTCGGCAGCTTGTGGGCCCGCTGACTCCGGTGCCAGGCACTTTGGTGCCAGGCACCGGTCGACGGCTCGAAGCGGCCCCGGCGCGTTCGTGGGAGACCACGGAGGCGTGGTAGCTTCGCCGGATCGACGCCGGGCTACTCGATCTTCGTAACCGCACCTACGCGGCCTTCGTCGAGCTCGGGCGAGCCCCGGCGGCTGCAGAGCTAGGCGACGAGGGCGAAGTGAGGGCAGGCTGGAAGCAACTGCACGATGAGCACGCCCTGGTCCTCAATCCGGCGACCGCCGAGATACGGATGGCGAATCCGTTTTCGGCGGTGCCGACCGCCTATCGGGTGCATGCGGACGGGCGATGGTGGTATGCCAATTGCGCCTGGGACGCCTTCGGCGTTTTGAGCGCGCTCGCGTACGACGGCCGGATCGAATCGTCGTGCCCCGACTGCGGCGAGCCGTATTTCTTCGAGGTCGCCGGGCAAACGAGCGATCGTCCCGATCTGTTGTTCCACTGTCTCGTCCCGGCTGCGCACTGGTGGGACGACATCGTTTTCACCTGAAGCGCCATGAACCTCTTCCGGTCGGAAGAGCACATCGCCCGCTGGCTCGGCGCCCGGCAGCCCGGGGCCACGGTTCCTGCGCAGACGCTTTGCGACCTCGCGCACGCATGGTGGGATACGCGGCTGGATCCGGACTGGCGCCCGCGAAGCCGCGACGAGAACCAGGCGATCCTCGATCGCCTCGGCCTGGTCGAGCCGTTCTGGACGCTTCCGTCGTGAGGGTCCGCGACCTCAACTGGATGCAGCTCGAGGCGTACCTGCGTGAAGACGACCGGATCGTGCTCCCCGTCGGCTCGACCGAGCAGCATGCGTACCTCTCCCTCGAGACCGACAACATCCTTGCCGAGCGTGCGTCGGTCGAGGCCGCCGAGCCGCTGGGCGTCCCGGTGCTCCCGGTGTTGCCGTACGGGGTGACCGGCTTCGTCGCCTACCCAGGCAGCCCGACGCTCCGGGAGTCCACGTTGGTCGCGCTCCTCTCGGACGTCGTCGATTCGCTGGTCGGCCAGGGGTTCGCGCGGATCCTCGTGGTGAACGGTCATGGAGGAAACACCGAGCCGGGCAGGGCATGGACGCAACGCCGGCCCGATACGACGGTTGTCTGGCATGAGCTCTGGGATGGGCGACCGGACGAGATCGCGGCCGCGATCGATCCCGACTACGACCATGCGTCGTGGTCGGAGAACTTCCCGTGGACGCGGCTTCCGGGAGTCGTGGTCCCTGCACAGCGCAAGCCGGCGGTCGTGTGGCCTGAGAACGGAAATCCGCGAACGTGGAGGGAAGCCCTCGGCGACGGCTCGTTCGGCGGCCTCTATCAGCGCTCAGCGGAAGACGAAAGCCGGCTCTGGGAGGCCGCGGTCCAGTCGATCCGCACGCGTCTCGAAGCCTGGGAGGCATAGGCGAGGCGGCGCGTCAGAACCGGCCGCCGCGGCTCCGCGCGCGTTCCGCAGAGACGTCGTGGGCTGCGCGCTCGAGCTCGTCCTCGAGCGGCGCGAGCCCGGGCGGCTCGCCGCCCGACCGGTGGGCGAGCGCATCGGCGAGCACGCTGTCCGCGAACCACGGGTTTCGCGGCAGCAGCGGCCCGTGCAGGTACGTCCCGTACGCACGCAGGTGGCGGCAGCCCTCGAAGCCGGACGCGCCGTCGTTGCCGAAGCCGGCGAGCACGCGGCCGAGCGGCTCCGCCCCGGGGTCGAGGATCGTCCGCCCCGCGTGGTTCTCGAACCCCGCAAGCGTTCGGCCCGCCCACGGGCAGTCGAGCAGCACGTCGCCGATCATGCGGCGCGTGCCGGCGACGGTGTGCAACGGGAGCAAGCCGACACCGGGGAGCTCTGTGCCGGCCACGTCGCGGTAGAAGCGTCCGAGCAGCTGGTAGCCGCCGCAGACCGCGAGCAGCGCGGCGCCGTCCTCGACCGCCGCACGGAGGGCCCCGGCCTTGCCGGCGAGATCGTGCGCGACGAGCTCCTGCTCGCGGTCCTGCCCGCCGCCGACGTAGTACAGATCGACGTCGCCGGGCCGCAGCGCTCCGGCGAGCCCGATCGCCTCGACGTCGAGCTCGTGCCCGCGCCGGCGCGCCCGCTCGGCGAGCACCGCGATGTTGCCTCGGTCGGCGTAGATGTTCAGGTAGTCGGGATAGAGGTGGCCGACCCTGATCCTCATGCCGCCTGCTCCCAGTAGTTTGCGACGTGGCCGCGCGAGGCGACGGTACGCCGCAGCGCGAGCATTGCGGTGTAGGTCGGCAGGACGGTCAGCTCGCCACCCGCCGGCGTGAGCTCGAGCCCACGGTCGAGCGCGGCCTCGAGCGAGCGGACGACCTCGATCCGCCCGCGCGCGAGCCCGCCGTACGCGAAGCGCAGCGCGAGCTCCTCGGCGCGCGAGCCCGTCGCGACGAGCGTCTCCAGCCCGTCGACGAGCGGCTCGAAGTCGACGTCCCAGATCCACGACACGTCTCGCCCGTCGGCGATGTCGTCGTTCAGCGCGATCACGGCGACGCGCGGCGCCCCCGCGTCGACGAGCGTGCGCACGATCTCGTTGGCGCCGGCCGGGTTCTTGACGAGCAGGATCAGCAGCCGTTTGCCGTCGACCGCGATCCGCTCGAACCGCCCGAATGCGGCCGTGAAGCGTGCGAGGCCGCCGGCGACCTCGTCGAGCGACGCGCCAAGCGAAAGCGCGAGCGACGCGGCCCCCGTCGCGTTGTAGACGTTGTACAGGCCGGGAACCCGAAGCTCGATGCGCCGGTTCCCGCCTGCAGCCGCGAGCGTGAATGCCGATCCCTCGAGCCCGTGCAGCTCGATCGCGCGCGCCGCGACGTCGAGAGCCGGCCGCGCATGCCCGCAGTTGGGGCAGCGGTAGTCGCCGAGGTGACCGACGTACGCCGCGGCGTACGTGTACGGCGTCCCGCAGCGCAGGCAGTACTTCGAGTCCGCCGCGTGCTGCAGGGCAGGTCGCGCGTGCGCGGGGTCGTCGAGACCGAAGACGATCGAGCCAGGCCGTTCCGACGCCAGGTCGGCGACCTGTGGGTCGTCGCCGTTCACGACGAGCCTCGCGCGGGGGAGCCCGGCGACCGCCTCCCGCCAGCGCGCAGCGACGAGCTCCAGCTCGCCGTACCGGTCGAGCTGGTCGCGGAAGAGATTCGCGAGCAGGAGCGCCTGCGGCTGCAGCCGTCGGGCAAGCTCGGGGAGCGCGCCCTCGTCGACCTCGAACAGACCGAGCTCCGCGTCCCGCATGCGGAGGAGGGAGGAGGCCACCCCGGAGACGAGGTTCGCGCCGGAGTCGTTGTGGACGACGCGCAGGGCCGGGCGCAGGATCTGCGCGGCCATTGCGGTGGTGGTCGTCTTCCCGTTCGTCGCCGAGACGAGCGCCGAGCCCCGCGGTAGCCGTCGCGCGAGCTGGTCGATCGCCGCGGGGTCGAGCTTCCAGAGGAGCTTGCCCGGGATCGTCGTCCCGCCGCCGCGGCCGGCGAGGCGGGAGAGCGCCCCGGCGGCCCGCAGGGCGGCCGCCTCGAGGTCGAGTGCGAGCGGGGGGCGCATCGGCGAACGACACCGTAACGAGCGCGGTGCCCGGACTCGCCCCTATTTGCAATCCGCTCATCCCGCTCTACCATTCTTGCATGGCCGGCAAGCCGAACGTCCCGCGCATCGACCCCGACGTGCTTGCCGCGTTCCAGGCCGGCCTGCGGCGCCGGTTCACCGACGAGCAGCTGCTCGAGGAGCTCCGCGCGTCGGCCGCCCGGCTCGGCCGGTCGCCGACGATGAAGGAGTTCGCAGCGGACCCGGGGTCGGGGGTACATCCGCAGACGGTGATCGACCACTTCGGCACCTGGAACGCCGCCAAGCGCGCGGCGGGCCTGCTGCCGCGGCGGTTCGTGACGCGCGACGAGCTGCTCGGCGCGCTCCGCTCGCTCGGCGAGGAGCTCGGGCGCACGCCGACGGTGGTCGACATCAAGCAGCGCCGGGGCGCGATGCCCTCCGCGTCGCTCTACTGGCACACCTTCGGCTCACTCGCGACCGCGCTCCGCGAGGCGGGCTTCGACGTCGCGCTCGCCGAGGAGCGGCTCGAGCGGGCGACCACGCAGGGAAGCGCGCTCGCGCGCGGGCTCGGGCGGCTGCCGAAGTTCGGCGACTGGCGCGAGGCGCGGCTCCGCGATTCGTCGCTCCTGACCGAATGGCAGGTCTACCGGCTGTTCGAGGCGCGCCGCGGCGCGTGGGCGACCTTCCAGTACCTCGTGCGGGAGCGGCTCGCCGAGGAGGGCGTCGACGTCGCGCCCGACGGGACGCTCTAGCTATCCGAGGGTCGCGAGCGCGGCGAGGCGCGTCAGGCAGAAGTCCCGCTCGCCCGGCGCGCGAACTGCGGGGAGGGGGTCGGCCTCGGTGAACTCGAGATCAGGGCGGAAGCGCTCGCGGCGGACGACGGCGCCGTCCCTGAGCGTCAGGTGCGTGCCCTCGCGGACCTCCTGCTTGCGAAGCCGGACGCCGCAATAGCGCTCGACGACCTCGAGCGCGCCGCGCGTCGACGCGAAGAAGACCTCGTTCCGGCTCTCGCCGAGCCACAGCGGCCGACCGACGCCCCGCGCCAGGTAGACGGCCTCGGGCCGGCGCTCGTCGAGCCACGCCGTCGCCATGGCGCCGCGGAGTCGCTCGAGCGCGCGCGGGTCGTTGTCGGAATGCGCCGCCAGCGCGAAGATCGCCTCGGAGTCGACCGTCATCCGCGGCTCGGAGCGCGCGCAGTCGTAGCGCTCGAGCAGCTCGTCGTCGTTGACGATGATCCCGTTGTGGATCCCGACGACCGGTCCGTGGCGGACGGGGTGGTTGTTCGCCGCGATCGACGGGTGCCCCTTGGTGTAGTCGCGCACGTGCACGAGCAGCTGGTGCGCCCCGCCGGGCACCGAGACCCGCTCGAGCAGCTGCGACGCAGGCGTCCGCTGCTTGACGACGGTCGGGTACTTCTCGTCGGGGGAGCGGTACG
Source organism: Gaiellaceae bacterium (assembly GCA_035473635.1). Lineage (GTDB taxonomy): Bacteria > Actinomycetota > Thermoleophilia > Gaiellales > Gaiellaceae > PALSA-600. The sequence goes on from DATIOD010000008.1 coordinate 17,632, forward strand.
CGTAGCCGACGGCGTCGGCGCCGCGCTCGGCGATGCCGGCGAGCAGGGCCTGCGCGGCGAGCGTCCGCCCGATCCTCGACCGGGCCCTGACGCTGTATCCCGCGATTCCGCACATCTCGCTTGCTCCCTTGTGACGTTCGTTCTTCCCTGACGATAGGCAACTTGGCCGATGGATTCAGGAATCCTTTACATCTCATACGAGCCTCAAGCCGGGTCGTACGTACGCCGATAGGGAGGGGGTGGAGCATCCGCTTCCCAATCCGACCGACCCCGAGGACGCAGAGCCGACGCTCGAGCTGCTGCCGGCGCTCGACGAGCCCGACGCCGAGACCGAGGACGAGGACGAGCCGGCCAATTCCGGGCTGACCGACGACGAGCGCCTTCGCACCGACGACCCGCTGAAGCTGTACGTCCGCCAGATCGGCGACGGCCGGCTGCTGACGCCGGGCGAGGAGCGCGAGCTCGCGCGGCGCAAGGATCTCGGCGACGAGGCCGCCAAGAGCAAGCTGATCGAGTCGAACCTGCGCCTCGTGATGTCGATCACGCGCAACTACACGAAGGCCGGCGTCCCGCTGCTCGACCTGATCCAGGAGGGCAACCTCGGCCTGATCCGCGCGGTCGAGAAGTTCGACTACAAGCTCGGCTTCAAGCTGTCGACGTACGCGACGTGGTGGATCCGCCAGGCCGTCACGCGCGCGCTCGCCGACCAGGGCCGCACGATTCGCCTGCCCGTGCACGTCGCAGAGCAGGTTCGGCGCGCGCAGCGCTCGCGCCGGCAGCTCGCCCAGAAGCTGAACCGCGACCCGTCGACCGAGGAGATCGCGAATGACGCGGGCTTCACGGTCGAGCGCGTCCGCGAGCTGTTCGACCTCGTCGAGGACCCCGTGTCGCTCGAGACACCTGTCGGCGACGGCGAGAGCATGGTCGCCGACCTGATCGAGGACGAGCGTGCGCCGTCGCCGGACGGTGCGAGCGCCGAGCGCGCCCGTTCGGTCGAGCTCGCGGCCGCCGTCGATCGCCTCAATCCTCGGATGCGCCACGTCGTCACGCGCCGCTTCGGGCTCGACGGCAAGCCCTCGCAGACGCTCGAGGAGGTCGGCGCCGACCTCGGCATCACACGCGAGCGCGTGCGCCAGCTCGAGACGCGGGCCCTGCGCGAGCTGCGCGCGGTCGCGCCCGGGCTCGCGCTCTACCTGCAGACCTGATCGACGCGGTCAGTCGAGCATTCGAAGTCGCGCGAGCCGGTGCGCGAGCTCGGTCCGTGAGCGGAGCCCGAGCTTGACATAGATGCGGTGAAGGTGCGCCTCGACCGTTTTCGGGCTGATGAACAGCGCGGCGCTCGCTTCCTTGTTCGTGGCGCCGCGGCCGACGAGCACCGCAAGCTCGAGCTCGTGCGGTGTCAGCTCGAGAACGTCCTCGCAGGCGCCGCGGTCGCGATCTGACGCCGCTACGACCAGGTCCTCGAGCTCCGTCGCCGACAGCCGGTGCGCCGCGTCGTCGCTGAGGGCGATCAGAAAGGCGATCGGTTGCGAATCGAGACGTCTGGCGGCGAAGAGCAGCGCCTGCTTCGACGCATCGTCGATCCACTGCCAGTCGTCGACAGCGACGAGCACCGGCTGCGCGCGCGCGGCGGCAGAGAGAAGGCTGAGCGTCGCCGCGCACATCACGAAGGGGCCGACGGCGACGGCCGGCCCGAGCCCGAGCGCGCCCGCGAGAGCGGACGCTTGCGGATCCGGGATCTCGTCGAGCAGTCCGAGGATCGGCCGCAGCACGTCCGCCAGTGCGGAGAACGCCAACGGCGTCTCGGCTTCGAGCCCGCAGGCGAACAGGACGGTCATTCCGCGCGCACCGTCGATCGCACTGCCGAGGAGCTCGGTCTTGCCGATTCCACGCGCTCCGCTCAGCACGAGCGCTCCGCTCCTCCCGACCCGTGCCGAATCGATCAGCGAGTCGATCCGCCGGGCTTCCTCCTGGCGGCCGTAGGACCGCATGAACCGATTGTTGCGCGCAAGTCGAGCCGTGTCACCGTAGGGATTTCATCGATGTCCGAACGGTGACGACGTGGGACCCTGGGCCTCCAACCAGAGAGGGAGGGGCCATGAAGCTGACGCTGATTTGTGCCTTCGTCGTGCTGGGCGCGTTGGCAGTGCCCGGCTTCGCCTCCGCCGACGTCGCGACCGACTGGAATCGCACGATGGTCGGCGCGCTCGAGGTCGATCACACGCCTGCGCCGCCCGCGATGCGAGACGCGGCGATCGTCCAGTCTGCGGTCTTCGACGCGCTGAACGGGATCGAGCGCCGCTACACGCCGATCCACGTGCAGCCGGCGGCGCCCTACGACGCGTCGAAACGCGCCGCCGTCGTCGGCGCCGCCTACGAGTCGCTCGTGGCGCTGTTCCCGGCGCAACGGTCGACCTTCGACGCCCAGCTCCAGGCATCGCTTGCCGAGATCGCCGGAAAGCCCGACGGATATTCGATTGATCATGGCCTCGCGTGGGGGAAGGCCGTCGCCGACGAGATCCTTGCCTGGCGCGCCGGAGACGGCATCGCGGCCGTGCTCCCGCCTTACGTGCCCGGAGGCGCACCGGGGGACTGGGCGCCGACGCCACCGACGTTCGGACCACCGCTCTTCAGGCAGTTCGCGACGATGACGCCGTTCGCGCTCAAGTCGCCGTCGCAGTTCCTACCGGCGCCGCCTCCGTCGCTGACCAGCGGGATCTACACGCAGGACTTCAACGAGACCAAGGCGATGGGGGGCACGACGAGCGCGCAGCGCACGCCGTTCGAAGCCCAGACGGCAGCTTTTTGGGGATCCGACACGCCGGCCGCGATCTGGAACCGCGTGGCCGACGACCTCGCGGACGCCAACTACGCGACGCTGATGGAGAACGCTCGTCTCCTGGCGAGGATGAACGTCGCCATGGCCGACGCCGTGATCGCGATCTGGAACGCCAAGAACACGTACGACACGTGGCGGCCGATCACCGCGATCCAACGGGCCGACCAGGACGGGAATCCGGACACGGCTCCCGATCCGGCCTGGGCGCCCCTGCTGCCGACACCGCAATTCCAGGAGTATCCGGCGGGGCACCCGGGCGTGAGCAACGCCGGAGCGTCGGTGCTCGCGTCGTTCTACGGCGATGCGACGCCGTTCACCGTCACCTCGGCAGGACTGCCCGGCGTCGTACGGAGCTTCACGAGCTTCTCGGAAGCGACCGCGCAGGTCGAAGACGCCCGCGTCTTCGGCGGCATGCACTTCCGTTTCTCGTGCGACACCGGACACATGATGGGAGCAGAGGTCGCCGACTACGTGCTCCGTAACGTCGCTCGACTTCAGCTCGGGCGAGACTTCTAAGGGTCAGCGTGCTTGCCCGGCTCCTGCCGAGCCGGGCAAGCCGGCGCTAGTGCGCGACGGCTTCCATCTCGTGCAGCGTCGCGAGGCGCTTCAGCGCCTCGACCTCGATCTGCCGCACGCGCTCGCGCGTCAGCCCGAGCCGGCGCCCGATCTCCTCGAGCGTCTTCGGGTCGGCGTCGCCGAGGCCGTAGCGGAGGACGACGACGGCGCGGCTGCGGTCGGGGAGAGCCCGTAGCGCGTCGGCGAGCACCTGCGAGCGGAGCGAGCTCTCGACGAGCTCCTCGGGCGACGGGCCGTCGCCGGCGACGAAGTCGCCGAGCAGCGCGTCCTCGCCGTCCGAGACCGGGGCGTCGAGCGAGGCGGAAGCCCGCGCGGCGGCGCGCACCTCGAGCGCCTGAGAGAACGGAAGGTTCGCCTCGGTCGCGATCTCCTCGAGCGTCGGCTCGCGCCCGAGCTGAACCCAGAGCCCACGCTCGGCCCGATTCAGCTTCTGCAGCCGCTCGACGATGTGCACCGGCATCCGGATCGTGCGCGCCTTGTCGGCGAGCGCGCGTGCGACCGCCTGGCGGATCCACCAGGTCGCATAGGTCGAGAACTTGAACCCGCGGCGCCAGTCGAACTTCTCGACCGCCCGGATCAACCCGAGCGTTCCCTCCTGGATCAGGTCGAGGAACGGCAGCCCCTGGTTGCGGTAGTGCTTCGCGATCGAGACGACGAGGCGCAGGTTCGCCTGGATCATCTGCTGCTTCGCCTCCCGGTCGCCGCGCTCGATCCGCTTGGCGAGCTCGACCTCCTGCGGGGCGGTCAGGAGCGGATGCCGGCCGGCCTCGCGCAGGAAGAGCTGGAGGGCGTCTGTCGTGGTCTCGAGCGACACCTGCGGCGGCGGGGCGGGCGGCTCGCGGTCGCCGCTGACATCGTCGACCAGATCGATCGCCCGCGTCTCGAGCTCACGCTGAAGAGCGTCGGAGTCCGGTAGGTCGAGACCCGACAGCTCGAGCGCCTCGGTCAGCTCGGACTGCAGCAGCGTTCCGCGTTCCTCGGCCGCGTCGAGCAGACGCAGCACGTCGTCGCTCAGCTGGAGGATGTCCGGCGACGCGGTCACTCGCCTCGTAGATGCCCCGTTTCCGTTGCTCGAAACACGCTTCTCCGCACGTGCACGATAACCGGTGTTCTGTCAAGTAGAGCGAAGGACGGGCCCGATCTGGTCAACTGGGGCGCGATGGACGCGGCCCGGCTCGCGGACGGCCCCCTCCACGCCGGCGGCTTCGTCGTCGCCGAGTGGCGCGACGGCGGTGAGACGTCGGCCGAGCGTCCGATCGCGCCGCTGCACGTGCACTTCTCGGACGACGAGGCGTGGTACGTGATCGAGGGCCGGCTCGGGTTCGTGCGCGGCGACGATCGGGTCGAGGCGGCAGCCGGAAGCGCGGTGCTCGTCCCGCGCGGAACGCCGCACTCGTTCTGGAACGCGGCCGACGGCGAGACGCGCTACGTGATCGTGATGACGCCGCGCATCGCCGCCCTCGTCGACGCGGTGCACGCTCCCGGGTCGCGCGAGCGGCTGCACGAGCTCTTCCGCGAGCACGACTCGGAGCTCCTCGCGTAGTCGAAAACGCGCGTCACGCGGTTATCCACAAGCGCGAAAGGCAACCGTGGAGATGTGGATAAGTTTGCGGCCGCAAAGTGCGCCGTTTTCGCCGATGCGCGCCTTGATCGGGACGTGTCCCCCCAGTAACTTCCCTCTTGCACCGAGCACGGAGCGCGAGTAGATCGAAGCCGCTCCCGAGGGCCGTAGGCGGAAGCCGAAGGTTCACGGGGGAGGTGGACGAAAGCGCCACCGGCTCGGTGAATTTCTTTGGTCCGGCGTCGTTAGGATCACGTCGTGCGGCTACCGGCATTCGACAAGGGCGTCACGTCGTTCCTCTGGGCGCTCTTCTTCGGCCTCTTCATCTGGATCGGCGGCGCGGCCGTCGGCTACCCGAGCTCGCAGTCGTTCATCGTCGGCTGCGTCGGCGGGTTCCTGGTGTTCCTGCTCGTCCGCCACTACGGCGAAGACGAGCCGCGCCGCCCGTGATCGCCTGACAGCGCGAACACGAGCAGGCGCGCGAGGTGCCCGCCCACCTCGTCCTCGAGGCGCTCGTACGCCGTCGCCCCGTCGGCCGCGACGGCCGTGCAGTGGGCAATGAGCAAGCTCGAGCCACGACGCGGATCGGGGGCGAGGGCGGTCATCTCGGGACGCTGACGAGGGATCGGCAGGCCCGCGGCGCGCCCCGATCCCTGGCGGGAGGGAACGCTTTCAGCCGGCGAACGCGCTACTGCAGCGCGAGGCGCCGCGCGTCGAACGACGCCGAGTAGAGCTCCTCGTGGAACTCGTGCACGACCGCGGCGGCGTCGGCCGCGAACAGGTGCTCGACCACCCCCACCTCGCGGTCGTTCGCGAACGGCACGTCGACGTGCTCGCGGGTGACGAGGTTCACGGAGACCTTGCCGCAGGCCGGGCAGCGCACCGCGAGCCCGACCCGATCGCCGCGCGGCGTCGGCGCGAGCAGCTGGAAGGCCGACGGGAAGGTGGGACGCGGCCGTTCCTCGGGCCAGCAGTAGAAGGTCCACGGCCACTCCCCCGCCCCGATCCGCGCCGCCGCCAGCGCACCGAGCTCCTCGCCGACGGCCTCGAGGCGCGACGTCATGAGGTTGAGGAACAAGGTCTCGGCCGTGAGCCCGAGCGGCGCCCAGTCGAGATCCTCGTGCGTCACGAGCCCGAGGTGCTCGCCGCCGCAGCCGC
>DATIOD010000009.1:0-1684 GCA_035473635.1 Gaiellaceae bacterium
AGGATGTACAGGGCGACGCCGACGCACCATGCGATGAGCGCCCGCGAGCGGTCGAGCAGCCCGCGCCGAAAGAGCTCACGAGCCATCATCGGCCTCCCGGTAGAGGTCGAGGAAGATCTCCTCGAGGTCGGCCGGCTCCGAGAGGAAGTCGACGATGCCGTGTCGGGCGGCCAGCTTGACGACACCGTCCATCGCCGGCTCGGGTGCCGCGAGCCGGAGGACGGTGCCGTCGACGTGCTGGACGCGAACGCCCGGAAGCGCTGCGAACGGCTCGGGGATCGACAGGCGCCGCGAAGATGACTGTCACGTGGCGTAGGGCCCGCTCGCGCAGGGAGGCGACCGCGTCGACGTCGACGAGCCGGCCGCCGCGGATGATCCCGACGCGATCCGCGGTCTGCTGCACCTCGTCGAGCGAGTGGGAGGAGAGGAAGACGGTGCTGCCGGTCGCCGCGGTTTCCCGCACGAGCAGTCGGAACTCGTGCTGCAACAAGGGATCGAGCCCGCCTGTCGGCTCGTCGAGGACGAGCAGCTCGGGACGGTGCATGAATGCCTGCACGAGCCCGAGCTTCTGGCGGTTGCCCTTCGAGAGCTCGCGGATCGGCCGGTCGAGCACGACGCCGAGGCGCTCGACGAGCGAGTCCCGCAGCCCCGGATCGACCGATCCACGTAAACGAGCGAGCGATGCGAGCTGCTCGTCGCCTGTGAGCCGGTCGTACAGGCGCAGGTCGCCCGGCAGATAGCCAATCCGCCGGCGGGCAGCGACGCCGTCGCGGCGGCTGTCGAGCCCGAGCACGAGCGCCTGACCGTCGGTCGGCCGGATCATGTCGAGCAGCAGCCGGATCGTCGTGCTCTTGCCGGCGCCGTTTGGCCCCAGGAAGCCGAAGACCTCGCCGTGCTCGACGCGCAGGTCGAGGCCGGACAGCGCGCGCACCCCGCCTGGGTACGTCTTCGACAGGGCGAGGGTCTGGATTGCCGGAGCGTCCGCCATCACGCCGCCCAAGTGTGACGCGCCGCGGATCTAGACGTAGCGGCCCATGCCGCCTGCGACGTCGACCGACGCGCCGGTGATGTAGCTCGCACGGTCGCTGAGCAGGAATGCGACGAGCCCTGAGACCTCGTCGGGCACGCCGAAGCGCCCGAGCGGCACCTCCTGCCGCGCGAACGTGTCGAAGAACTCGTCGCGCGGCACGTCGGGAGCACGCCGCCGGTGGATGTTCTCCCACTGCGGCGTGATCACGAAGCCGATGTTGACCGCGTTGACGAGGATGTTGTCCTTCGCAACCTCGAGCGCGAGCGTCTTCGTGAACGAGTTGCCCGCAGCGCGGTTGACCGAGGTCGCGAAGAAGGTGGGGTCGGGGTAGCGCGAGTAGACGGCGCCGATGTTGACGATGCGCCCGCCGCCCGCCGCGCGCATGTGCGGCAGCACCTCGCGGCAGCAGCGGATCAGCGAGAAGACCTTCACGTCGTAGTCGGCCGCCCAGTCCTCGTCGTTCAGGGTCTCGAAGTTGCCCGGATGGGCGCCGCCGGCGTTGTTGACGAGGAAGTCGACCCCTCCGAGCGCCTCCGCCGAGCGGCCCACGAAGTCGCGCACCTGCTCGGGATCGGTGACGTCTGCCACCTGCGCGTGGGCGGCGCCGATCGCCTCTGCCGTCGCCTGCACCTCGTTCTCGTTCCTGGAGCAGAT
>DATIOD010000010.1:0-3266 GCA_035473635.1 Gaiellaceae bacterium
CGAGCTCGTCGCGGCGCTGCGCGTCGTCGAGCGGCTCGATTCGCGTGTGGGTGGGGTCGCCTGGCACCTTCTCGACCCGGTAGTGAGTGTCGGCCACGCTTGCGATCTGCGGCAGGTGCGTGATTGTCAGCACCTGCGCGCGCTCGGCCAGCCGCTTCAGCGTCGCTGCGACGGCGTGCGCCGTCTCGCCGCCGACGCCGGCGTCGATCTCGTCGAAGACCATGGTCTCCCCACCTGCCACGGCGGCGATCGCGAGCGCGACGCGTGAGAGCTCGCCGCCGGATGCTGTCTCGGCCACCGGCCCGAAGGGAAGCCCGGCGTTCGGGCGGATGAGGAAGACAGCCTCGTCGGCGCCGGTCGGTCCGGGGTCGCGCTCGCGCAGCTCGACGCGGAACTCGCCCTCGCCCATACCGACGCCGCGCAGCTCTTCGGCGACGGCCTCGGCGAACGCGTCGACGGAGGCCCGCCTCGCATTCCGGAGATCGACAGCGAGCTCGCTCGTCCGCGTCTCCGCCGCGGCCAGCGCCTCCGCGGCCGCCGCAGCGGGATCGAGACCACCCTCGAGCGCCGCCAGCTCGTCGCGGGCGGCCGTCGCCCGCGCGAGCAGGTCGTCGTAGTCGGAGGCGCCGAAGCGCCGCCGCGCGTCCGAGATCCGCTCCAGCTCCCCCTCGACGTGCTCGAGGCGGTCGGGCTCGGCCTCCAGCGAGGCGAGGAACGCGCGTAGGTCGGAGCCGACCTCACGCAGGCGCAGCTCCACGTCACGCAGCTCCTCGCCGGCACGCGCGAGCTCGGGCGCAAGCCGCTCGAGCGGCGCGAGCGAGCGCTCGGCAGCGGCCGCGAGCCCGGTCGCGCCCTCGCCCTCGTCCGGCGCGATCGCCTCGGCGGCTCGCGCCGCTCCTTCGGCGAGCTCTGTGACGTGGCGCAGCCGCTCACGCTCGTCCCGGAGCGACTGCTCGCCGCCCGGCTCGAAGCCCTCAGTCGCCTCGACGAGCGCCGCCAGCTCGCGCAAACGTGACTCCTCGGCTTCGGCGCCGCGCGTCAGCTCGTCGTGTCGCCTGCGGGCGGCGGCCAGCTCGCGCCAGGCGACCCGGGCCTCGCGGCGGCGGCGCTGCTGCTCCTCGCCGACGAACGAGTCGAGCACGTCGAGCTGGTACGACGGTCGGCCGAGACGGCGCTGCTCGAACTGGCCCGACATCGCAATCAGGCGCTCGGCGGCGGCTGCGAGATCCTCGCGGGCGACGGCGCGCCCCCACGCGTATGCGCGCGTGCGGCCGTCGCCGAAGACGCGCCGGGCGAGCACGAGACCGGGCTCGTCCTCCGGCGCCAGCTCGGCCAGCCCGCTAAGCTCGTCGTCGTCGAAGAACCCGTCGGGGACGTCGAGCTCAGCCTCGACGTACGCCTCGGTGCCTGCGGCGCCGACGATGCTCGCATCGCCCTTGGCCCCGAGCAGCAGTCCGACTGCCTGCGTCAGGATCGTCTTCCCGGCGCCCGTCTCGCCCGTGATCGCGGTCAACCCGGGTCCCGGCGCGAGGACGCCGTCGCGAACAAGGACGAGGTTCTCGATGCGCAGGCTACGAAGCAAAGGTCCGGCTGTAGCGGCTGAAGAACGTCACCTCGGGCAGGGTCGCGAGCAAGGAGCGCTGCTCGCCGAGGCGCGCGACCGCCCGACCCCCAGGGGCGAGGTCGCCGACGCGATGGCCGTCGACGAGCGCGGTCGCCGGCACGTCTGGAGTCCGGTTCCAGACGATGAGCTCGTCGTCGCGCGGGACGACGAGCGGGCGGGCGTTGAGCGAGTGCGGCGCGACGAACGTGATCGCCATCGCATCGAGCCCCCAGACGAGCACGGGGCCGCCGTTCGAGAAGTTGTAGCCCGTCGAGCCGGACGGAGTCGCGCAGACGAGGCCGTCGCACGCCAGCCGGCCGAGACCCTCGCCTCCGACCGCCCACTCGAGCTGGATCATGCGGCCGACGACGGCACTCGCGATCACGAGGTCGTTGACCGCCACGCGGCGTTCGTCCCCCACCTCGACGTCCAACGTGGGCACGTCCTCGAGGCGGTACTCGCCGGCGAACACACGCGCGAGCCCGCTCTCGAGCTCGGCGCGCTCGATCGAGGCGAGGAACCCGACCCGGCCGAAGTTGACGCCGATCACCGGCACGCCCGTGCCGAGATAGCGCGCGAGGGCGCGCAGCATCGTGCCGTCGCCGCCGAGCACGACCGCAATGTCCACATCGGACGTCTCGGTGCCGTCGGGGCCGAGCCCGTGCTTCTCCGACTCCCCGGCCGCGAAGACGAGCTCGACGCCCGACTCGCGCGCGACGTTCGCGAGCCGCGCCAGCGCCGAGCCGATCGCCTGCGGTTTGCCGTGCGTGACCACGGCCGCCCGCTTGACGGCCCTAGGCTGCTGTGACGGCACGGTCGATGCGCTGGTCGATGTCATCGAGGAGCACGGGGTCGGGGCGGTTGATCAGGTGGAGGAAGAACTCCCGGTTGCCCTTCGGTCCGGGCAGTCCGGAGTCTACGACGCCGACCGTCGTCCCACCCCACTCCAGAGCGGCGTCGACGACCTCCCGGAGCACGCGACGGTGGATGTCCGCGTCACGGATGACGCCGCCGCGTCCGACCTCATCCTTCCCGGCCTCGAACTGCGGCTTGACGAGCACGACCGCATCCCAACCGGGCGCGAGCAGCCGCAGCACCGGCGGCAGCGCGATCCGGACGCTGATGAAGGAGACGTCGGCGACGAGCAGGTCGGGGCGGAACGGCAGCTCAGTCAGCTGGCGGGCGTTCGTACGCTCCAGCACGATCACCCGCGGGTCGGCGCGCAGCTTCGGGTGAAGCTGGCCGTAGCCGACGTCGACCGCGAGCACACGCGCCACCCCGTGCTGGAGCAGGTAGTCGGTGAAGCCCCCCGTCGACGCGCCCACGTCGACCGCGTCGCGCCCGTCGAGCTCGACGTCGAGCTGCTCGAGCGCGTTCGCAAGCTTCTCGCCGCCGCGGGAGACGAAGCGCGGCCGCTCCTTGACCGCGAGTTCGGCGTCGTCGGGCACCTGATGGCCCGGCTTGTCGTAGCCGGGCACGAGCCCGGCCAGTACGAGTGCCTGTGCCTGAGCGCGGCTCTCTGCGAGCCCGCGCTCGACCAGGAGGACGTCGAGGCGCTTCTTCATCGCGTCCAGGGTAGTGGCGGGGTGTGCTACAGGACCGTCATGGAGTTGCGCGGAGAGCGTGTCGTGCTGCGCCCCCTCGTTGAAGCAGACGTGCCCCG
>DATIOD010000011.1:0-6244 GCA_035473635.1 Gaiellaceae bacterium
CGCTGTCGAACGGCGAGGACGGCCTCTTCACGAAGCCGGCGGTCGCCGACTACCCCGACTACCTGAAGACGGCCTGCGCGGACGAGATCGCAGCCGGCAAGACGTGCACCACGGTGCACTACAAGACGGCGACCCGCGCGCACATCGAGTCGCTCGGGTACGAGATCGTCGGCAACTTCGGCGATCAGTTCTCGGACCTCGTCGGCGGGCACGCCGACCGCACGTTCAAGCTCCCGAACCCGAACTACTTCCTGCCCTAGCGGCATCGGGACCCGGGTCGCGCTCCGGGCCGCTGCGGCGGCCCGGAGCGCTTGTCGGTTGACAGGGGGTCGGCTATGCCCCAGACTCGCCCGCGTGTGTTGCGTCCTCCTCCTCGCCGGCGGCATCGGGCCGCGCATCGCCCTCTTCTTCTGGTGGATCTTCGGCGACAAGCCCGACGCGGCGATCTCGAGCTGGGTGTGGGGGCTGCTCGGATTCCTGTTCCTGCCCTGGACGACGCTGATGTTCATCATCGCCTGGTCGCCCGTCGTCGGGATCAACGGCTTCTGGGACTACGTGCTGATCGCGCTCGGTGTCGCGCTCGACATCGCGACGTACGCCGCGAAGCCCGCGCAGCGGATGCGCGGCAGCCACGCCTACTAGCCCGGGAGCATGAGGTCGAGCACCGGGATCGCCGTCGACGGTGACGGGATCCACGAGCACGCCGAACGGCTCCTCACGAGCCCGGTTGCCCTTCGCGACCTCGCGGTGCGCTTCTCCGAGAGTCGTGCGTCGTCCGTCGAGGTGCTCGTCGAGGGCCGGTCGTTCTACCCGCCCATGCTCGCCGACATCCGGGCCGCGTCCTCGTCCGTCCACATCAACCAGTTCGGCTTCCGGCCCGGTCAGATAGGCGAGGAGTTCGCGGACGCCCTCGTCGAGAAGCTGCGCGGCGGCATCCCGGTCAGGCTCGTCGTCGACCGGCAGGGCTCCGACCCCGAGGGCGGCGCACGCGTCTTCTACGAGCGCCTGACCCAGGCCGGCGCGGAGGTCTGCGTCGTGCGTGCGACGAAGCCGCGCGCGCCGCACGGGGCGCTCGGCGCCGGGCGCGGCACGCGCTGGAATCTGGCGGCGTTGGGTCACATCGACCACCGCAAGGTCGTGGTCGTCGACGGGCGCATCGGCTGGGTCGGCGGCGCCGGGATCGAGGACCACTTCGCGGACGGCCGCTTCCACGACCTGTTCCTCCGCGTGACCGGGCCTGTCGTGGCGCAGCTCCAGCTCGTCTTCCTCGGCGGCTTCCGCTGGCTCGGCGGCGAGGTGCCCGTGACGACGCTCGACGAGCTGCTCCCCGCGGCGGACGGTACGGACGCGCAGATCCCGGCGACGGTGCTCCACAACGCCCCGGGCAGCTTCCGCCCGATCACGAAGGCGATCGGGCGCATCCTCGACGGCGCCGGCGAGACGCTCGACGTCGTCAACCCGTACGTCACCGACCGCGGGATGATCCGGCGGATCGAGGCGGCCGCACGCCGGGGAGTGCACGTCCGGCTGTTCGTTCCCGCGAACGCGAACAACTGGGCCTGCGCGGCCGCGCAGCAGCACCACCACGCGGCGCTCCTCGACGCGGGCGTCCGCATCCTCGAGTACCCGACGATGCTCCACGCCAAGGCCTTCGTGCGCGACGGCGAGGAGCTGCTCGCGGGCACGTGCAACCTCGAGGCATGGAGCCTCAGGCGGTTCTTCGAGATCGACCTCCTCGTCGAGTCACCCGCGGTCGCGGCGCAGTTCGACGAGCGCTTCAGCGCTCCCGCGGAGGCGGTCTGCTCGCCCGGGAGGCGCTTGACGGGCGGGAAGGAGCGGGCACGTGGCGCGGCGTTCGCGCTCCTCTCGCCGTTCCTCTGACCCGGCTCAGTGCGTGAGCACGACTTTCGCTGCGACGAGGATCAGCCCGACGCCGACGTTGACCGCGACGGCGATGGCCGTGCGGAGCGTTCCGAAGCGCTCGACTCGGGCGAACTGCACGCCCTGCACCGCCAGCACGACAAGGCCAAGGCCGAACGCCGCCCAGAGCGCGACCTGTATCGAGAGGAGTCCGGCGGCGGCGAGAAGCAGCGGGACGACCGGCGGCAGCACCGCCTCGACGATCGCGCCCTCGCGGCGCGCGATGTGCCGCAGCTCGGCGAGCTGCAGGCGCCGCTCGTGCGAGACGCTCTGCCCGATCGTGTGCGCGTACACGTGCGCGAGCCAGAGCGCCACCGTCGTCAGCACCACGAACGCGGCGACCCGACCCGGTTCGTCCGGATACAGCTTCGCCCCTGCGATGACCATCGAGAGCGCCACGAGCGTCCCGTAGGTGAACCCCGCGACGCGGTCACCCGCTGCCGTCCGTGCGCCTTCGACACCGGCGGGCCGCAGATCGTTCATCCAGCACGATCATGCCCCACGCCTCGGAGCACGCCGTCTTGGGGCCGGCCGTGCGAATCGGCGGCCTAGACTCCGCCGAAACATCGAGCAGGGGAGGAACCGCGTGACTGATGTCCTGGCGCTGACGACGTTCTGGGAGTCGATGCTCGTCGTCGCCGTGCTCGCCGTCTACGCCGCCGTGATCTGGATGATCTTCGAGATCATCGTGCGGCGCGACTTCTCCGGCGTGGAGAAGGTGCTGTGGATCATCTTCGCGCTCGTGTTCAACATCGCGACGCTGCTCGTCTACTTCCTCTGGGCGCGGAAGAAGGACTACTCGCGGTGACCGCGCCACCCGCGGCACCCGCGGCGACGGGCCGGAACGTCGTCGCCTGGCACGGGCTCACCGTCGACGAGTCGTGCAAGGGGCTCGGCGTCGACCCGCAGCGGGGCCTCTCCCCGGGTGAAGTCGAGCGGCGCCGCGCCGAAGTGGGGCCGAACAAGCTCGCGGAGGCGGCGACGGAGCCGGGCTGGCACGCGTTCCTGCGCCAGTACCGCGACCTGATGCAGCTCGTCCTCGTCGGCGCCGCGATCGTCAGCATCGCGGCGCTCCAGGAGTTCAGCACCGGCGTCGTGATCCTCGGGCTGACCGTCCTCAACGCGGTGCTCGGGCTGAACCAGGAGGGCAAGGCTGCCGAGAGCGTCGCGGCGCTGCAGAAGATGCTCGTGATCAGGGCGCACGTGCGGCGAGGCGGAGACCTGATGGACGTCCCCGCAGAGGATCTCGTGCCAGGCGACGTCGTCACGTTCGAGGCGGGCGACAAGATTCCCGCCGACGGGCGCCTGCTGGTGGTCGCGACCCTCGAGATCGAGGAGGCAGCCCTCACCGGGGAGAGCGTGCCCGTCTTGAAGGCCGTCGACGCGGTGCCGGGCGACGAGGTCCCGCTCGGCGACCGGACGGACATGGCCTACATGAACTCGACCGTGACACGCGGGCGCGGCGAGATGGTCGTCTCGGCAACCGGGATGTCGACCGAGGTCGGACAGATCTCGCGGATGCTCGGCCAGGTCCAGCAGGAGAAGACGCCGCTGACGCGGCAGCTCGACCAGCTGACCGTGGTGATCACGACCATGGCGGCGATCGCGCTCGCGCTGGTGGTCGTCCTCGGGCTGATCCGCGGCGAGTCCTTCGACGACCTCTTCCTCATCGGGATCAGCCTCGCGATCGCGGCGATCCCGACGGGGCTTCCGGCGGTCGTCACCACCGTGCTCTCGCTGGGGACGCAGGCCCTGGCGGCGAAGGGCGCGATCGTCAAGCGGCTGCGGTCGGTCGAGACGCTCGGCGCGACGTCTGCGATCTGCTCGGACAAGACCGGCACCCTGACCCTCAACCAGATGACCGCCCGGGAGCTCGTGGTCGCCGGCCGGCGCTATGCGGTCGACGGAGAGGGCTACTCCACGAGCGGGAGGATCCTGCGGGTCGCGGGCGACACCGACGCGCCGCTCGAGCCGTTCCTCCTGCCGATGGCGCTCGCCAACGACGCTGCGGTGCGCGACGGCGAGATCGTGGGCGACCCGACGGAGGCGGCGCTCGTCGTGCTCGCCGCGAAGGGTGGGCTCGACGTCGACGGGACGCGCCGTGCGTACCCGCGCGTCGGCGAGGTGCCGTTCGACTCCGACTACAAGCTGATGGCGACCTTCCACGAGATGGAGGTGGACGGCCGCATGGTCGTGCGCTGCTTCGTCAAGGGGGCGCCGGACGTCCTGCTCGCGCGCTCGTCGCACGTGCGCGACGCCGACGGCGCGACCTTTCCCGTCGACTCCGCGCGTGAACGGGCTCTCGCCGAGAACGACCGGCTCGCGGGGGAAGGGCTCCGGGTGCTCGCCGTCGCCGAGCGCGACCTCGACCCGGCCGCCTTTCGAGCCGACGGCGTCCTGCTCGACGAGGTGCAGGGGCTGACGCTCCTCGCGCTGGTGGGGATCGTCGATCCGCCCCGCAAGGAGGCCCGGGACGCGATCGCGCTCTGCAAGCAGGCGGGGATCCGCGTCCGCATGATCACCGGCGACCACGCTACGACGGCCGCGGCCATCGCCGCACAGCTCGGGATCGAGGGACGTGCGCTGACGGGGACAGAGTTCGCCGCGCTGTCCGACGAGGAGCTCGACCGGCAGCTCGACGAGATCGGCGTGGTCGCGCGCGTCGCGCCCGAGGACAAGGTGCGCCTGGTCGACCGGCTGAAGACGCTCGGCAACGTCGTCGCGATGACCGGCGACGGGGTCAACGACGCGCCGGCCCTGAAACGTGCGGACATCGGCGTCGCGATGGGGATCACGGGCACCGAGGTGACGAAGGAAGCCGCCGACATGATCCTCACCGACGACAACTTCGCGACCATCGAAGCCGCCGTCGAGGGCGGCCGCGGGATCTACGACAACCTCATGAAGTACGTGCGCGTCCAGCTGATCATGCTGGGCGGCTTCATCCTCACCTTCGTCGGCGCCGGCATCTTCGACGTCGCGAACGGGAGCCCCTTGACGCCGCTGCAGATCCTCTGGATCAACTTCGCGGTCGACGTGCTCCTTGCGATCGGGCTCGGCTTCGACGCACCGGTCCCCGGGCTGATGCGACGAGCGCCCCGCGACGCGAGCGCGCCCATCGTTGATCGCGCGCTCGGCACCCGGCTCGTCGTCGCCAGCGTGCTGATGGCAGCGCTCGCACTCGGGGTGGTCGCCTGGGGCGAGGAGCGCTACGACCTCGTCGTCGCCACCACGATGGGCCTCACGACGCTCTCGCTCATGCACGTGGCCGCCGCCCTGGAGGCCCGGGAGCCGACGGAGACGATCTTCAGGCGCCACACGATCCAGAACCGGCGGTTCGTCCAGCTGATCGGCGCGGCGGTGGTGCTCACCTTCCTCGTCACGGCGCTCTCGCCCCTGCAGCGAATCTTCGACACGGTCTCGTTGACGAGCTCCCAGTGGGGCATCTGCCTGCTCGGGCCGATCGTGTTCCTCGCTGTGGCTGAGCTGGCGAAGCTCGTCGAGCGGCGGAGTGGCGAGGGCCGTCCTGAGCCGGCTCCGGTAGTCACGTAGCCCGGGGGGCTCCCTGCGTGCGGCTGTGGCTTCACAAACGCCGCAGTTCTGCGTATCCTCGCCTGCCACCAAGCCAAATGGAGGCCTAGTGCTCGCGACCAGTTACCCGTTTCTCGACGTGATGTGGACCATGCTGGTCTTCTTCATCTGGATCCTCTGGATCTGGCTCCTCTTCACGGTCTTCGCGGACATCTTCCGCCGGAACGACATCTCCGGCTGGGGCAAGACCGGCTGGATCGTCTTCGCGATCCTCTTGCCGTTCCTCGGCGTCTTCATCTACCTCATCACCCAGAACGTGGGCATGACCGAGCGGAACCTCCAACGCTCCCGCGCGCAGCGCGACCAGTTCGACCAGTACGTCCGGCAGACGGCGAGCGGCAGCGGCGCGGCCGCGGAGATCGACAAGGCGAAGCAGCTGCTCGACTCGGGCGCGCTCACGCAGGCGGAGTTCGAGGCGCTCAAGCAAAAGGCGCTCGCCTGAGCCGCGGATGGGAGGTGCCGACACATCGGTGGTGACGGGCCTCGAGCCGCGCTCGTTCTGGGGGCATTTCGAGGCGCTGACACGCATCCCCCGCCCCTCGCGGCACGAGGAGCCGGTGATCGAGCATGTGCGCGCCTGGGCGGCGGAGCGCGGCTTCGAGCTCCACCAGGACGGCGGCCGCAACCTCGTCCTCCGCGTCCCGGCCACCGTCGGCCGCGAGGACGCCCCGGTCGTCTCGCTGCAGGGGCACCTCGACATGGTCTGCGAGCGCGAGCCTTCGAGCCCGAACGA
>DATIOD010000012.1:0-3360 GCA_035473635.1 Gaiellaceae bacterium
GCCTCGTATTCGCCCTTCGAGAGCGCGCCGGCGATGCATCCGACGTACGAGCCGCGCTCGGCCCGCTCCTCCGGCGTGAGCCGGTCCTCGGCGACGACGTCGCTGATCCCGATCCGCCCGCCCGGCTTGAGCACGCGGGCGATCTCGGTCAGAACGGCGGGCTTGTCGACCGACAGGTTGATCACGCAGTTCGAGATCACGACGTCGACCGAGTCCGCGGGAAGCGGGATCTGCTCGATCACGCCCTTGAGGAAGTGGGCGTTGCCGATGCCGGCCTCCTGCGCGTTGCGCCGTGCGAGCGCGAGCATCTCGTCGGTCATGTCCAGGCCGTACGCGGTGCCGGTCGGGCCGACCCGCTTCGCCGACAGGATCACGTCGATGCCGCCGCCGGAACCGAGGTCGAGCACCGTGTCTCCCTCGCGCAGCTCGGCAACCGCCGTGGGGTTGCCGCAGCCGAGCGAGGCCAGCGTGGCCGTCTCGGGGAGCTCGCCGCGCTGCTCGGCGTCGTAGAGCGCCTCGCCGAACAGGCTCGCATCGGCGTTCCCGTCCGCACAGCACGAGCCGCTACCGCAGCTGGCCGTGCCCGTCCCCTCGCTCACCACGCGCGCCGACTCCGCATACCGCTGTCGCACCTGCTCCCGTAGCTCCTCAGCCGTCGTCCCCATCAGCAACACACTCCTTTCAGGTCGGCGACGACCGCGAGCTTCTCCACGGCGTCGCGTCTCAACGAGAAATAGGCCCACTTGCCGCGCTGCTCGCGGTCGAGCAGGCCGGCCTCGACCAGCTTTTTCAGATGATGCGAGACCGTCGGCTGCGCCAGCCCGAGCGGCTCGTACAACTCGCACGCGCACACGGGTTCGCCGCTCCTCGCGAGCAGGTTCACGATCCGCACCCGCGCCGGATCTCCCAGCGCACTGAACAACTCGGCCGTCGCGAGCGCCTCCTCGTCATCCAGGGTGGGCGCGGCGAGCGGCGCGCAGCAGGCGACCGCTGTCTCGACGGCCGCCATCAGATCCGCCCCCCGTACCGGAGCGCGCGCACCAATGCCCGCTCACGGACCGCCGCCGTCTTCGGCCTTCCCGACAACCGTTTCACTGCGTTGCTCTTCATATCGATGCTCGTGAATGTATCGAAGAACGTCGATTCGTCAAGTGGAGCCTCGTCGCGGCGCTGGCGCCGCCACTTGCCAATCTCTCGGGCGAGCTCCGGGCTGCGCGCTCAGCCGGCGATCGACTCGACGCGGTCGATGAGGGGATCCGGCTGCTCGCCGAGGTACTCGACCCACGCCCGCTTGACGCACGGGTAGTGCTTCGCCGCTTCGACGAGATCCATGAAGTTGGCGATGTTGTTCCCGAACCGCTCGTGCAGCTGCTCGTTCGCGATTCGGCCATCGTCGGCCAGCGCGTTGTGGGCCTGCGCGAGTGAGAACATGTCCGGGTACACCCTCGCGCCGAGATGCTCGAGCGGGACGCGCAACGCCCACAGCCCCCGATTCCCACCGACCATGGACGGGGACGCCGAGAGGAGCAGCGCGTGAAGCTCGTTGAAGGGTTGCGGGCGGTAGCGCGACACCCAGTCGATCGCGTTCTTCAGCACGCCCGGGATGGAGGCGTTGTACTCGGGCGACGAGACGACGAAGGCGTCGCACGACTCGAGCCGGAGCCGGAGACGTTCCGCTCCCGGCGGGAACGCGGCGTCTCGGTGGTCGTCAGCGTCATACGACGGCGAATCGAACTCGCGCATCGACGCGACGTCGACCTGTCCACCCAGGGCGGAGATCGTGTCCGCGGCCAACGCGGCGAGGCGCGAGTTGAGCGAGTCGGCGCGGAGCGACGCGGAGAACACGAGGTAGCGCACCGGCTCGCGGGAGGGGCGCCGCTCGTCCAAGGCCTGCTCGTCCTGCATCTCCGCCGAGCCTATCGAGGATTCCTTCCCTCGCCGCGTGCCGGATCAGCCACGCCGCTGCATCCTCGGATCGTGCGCAGCGTCGGCGTACATCGTCGGACAGCCGTGAGCGACGGCGTCGGGGCGCAGCTCGTAGTGCCAGGGCTCGTTGCCGTAGACCCGGCACAGCCCGTACCCGGCTCCGTGCACCGCGAGCCACGAGGCGGCGACCGGGGGGCCGATGTCGACCGCGTCCCCCGACACGTGGGCAGACCTGCCGGGGGTGGCCACCCACCGCGCAGCTTCCCGTTCCGAGCCGTACTCCGAGACGGCCTCGTGGAAGAGGTGCTCCTGGTAGGCCGGAGAGCGCCAGCCGCTGTCCACGACGAATGCGACGCCTTGGCGCGCGGCGTCGGCCGCGGCGCGTCGCAGGGCGCCGAGGAGCACCGGATCGAGGTTGGCGACGCCCGGCACCCCGTCGTCGAACACCGTCGTGCCGGCGCGAACGGCGCCGTCGGCCTCGCCGAGTGCACGGCGGAGCTTGGTGCGGGCCACGCCGGGCGCACGAGGCTGCGCACCGCGACCGGTCTGGACGGGCGGTGCGGCAGACGAGGACGAGGACGCCACCGACTGGTACCCGAGGAATCCGGCGATCGCCGCGACGACGGCCAGCAGTCCGGCCGCACGGATCCTCCGAGTCCGAATCCGACGGGCCGTCATTCGCGCTTCTCGGTAGGAGGCCATGCCCCATTCAAGAAGGCGTGGTGTTGCCGGCGCGTATCGCGGTTTCGATACGCCGGCGATATGCGCCGGCTCTAGCATCGGAGCATGCGTGTGCTGCTCGTCGAGGACGAGCCCTTCATGGCGGAAGCGATCCGCGACGGCCTACGCCTGGAAGCGATCGCGGCAGACATCGCCGGTGACGGCGACACTGCTCTGGAGCTCCTGAGCTTCAACGCGTACGACATCGCCGTCCTCGACCGAGACGTCCCAGGGCCCACCGGCGACGAGATCGCCGAGCGCATCGTCGCCTCCGGCAGCGGCATGCCGATCCTCATGCTCACCGCCGCCGACCGTCTCGACGACAAGGCCACCGGGTTCGAGCTCGGCGCCGACGACTACCTCACGAAGCCGTTCGAGCTCCGGGAGCTCGTGCTCCGCCTCAGGGCGCTCGACCGCAGACGCGCCCACTCGAGGCCGCCGGTGCGAGAGATCGCAGGCCTGCGGCTCGATCCGTTCCGCCGAGAGGTCTACCGCGACGACCGCTACGTGGCGCTGACCCGGAAGCAGTTCGCGGTGCTCGAGGTCCTCGTCGCGGCCGAAGGCGGCGTCGTCAGCGCCGAGGAGCTCCTGGCGCGGGCATGGGACGAGCACGCAGATCCGTTCACCAACGCCGTGCGCATCACCGTCTCGGGACTGCGCAAACGCCTCGGCGAGCCGTGGATCATCGCCACCGTCGCCGGCGTCGGCTATCGC
>DATIOD010000013.1:0-13779 GCA_035473635.1 Gaiellaceae bacterium
GCGAAGTTCCGCGCGGCGCGTCGCCTGTGGGCCCGGATCATGCGCGAGCGCTTCCACGCGACGAACGCGAAGGCGCTCACCTTGCGCTTCCACGCGCAGACCGGTGGCTCGACCCTGACGGCGCAGCAGCCGGAGAACAACATCGTCCGCGTCGCCGTGCAGGCGCTCTCGGCGATCTGCGGCGGCGCGCAGTCGCTGCACACGAACTCGTTCGACGAGGCGCTCGCGCTCCCGACCGAGCACGCGGCCACGATCGCTCTGCGCACGCAGCAGATCCTGCAGGCCGAGGGCGGAACGACTGCGACGGCCGATCCGCTCGGCGGCTCGTACTACGTCGAGGCGCTGACTGACGAGCTCGAGTCGCGGACCTGGGAGCTGATCGAGCGCGTCGACGACGCCGGCGGCGCGGTCGCGGCGATCGAGCAGGGCTTCGTCCAGGGCGAGATCGAGGCGTCGGCGTTCCGCTGGCAGCGCCAGGTCGAGGAGGGCGAGCGGCCGATCGTCGGCGTCAACGTGTACGCCGCCGACGAGGAGGAGCCGATCGAGCTGCACCGGATCGACCCCACGGCCGAGCGGCGCCAGGTCGAGCGGACGGTGCGCGTGCGCGCGGAGCGCAACGCGGCCGCCGCCGCCGCGGCGCTCGAGGCGGTTCGTGCCACGGCGCGGGGCGAGGGCAACATGCTCGTCCCGATGCGCGAGGCGCTGCGCGCGCGCTGCACGGTCGGCGAGATCTGTAGCGCGCTCCGCGATGAGTGGGGCGAGTACGACCGCCTCGTCGCCCGCTGACGATCCGGCCCGTGCGCGTCCTTCTCGTCTCGCAGATGTACCCGGGGCCGAGTGACCCCGACCTGGGCACGTTCGTCGCGCAGGGCGCGCGCGAGCTGGAGGCGCTCGGCCACGATGTCGAGCTCGCGGTGCTCGACCGGCGCGACGGCGGCAAGCGCAGGTTCCTGGAGCTGCGGCGCACGATTCGGCGTGCGGCCGAGCGCAAGCCGGACGTCGTCTGGGCCCACTTCCTCGTGCCGTCCGGACTGCTCGCCTCGGAGGTCGACGCGCCGCTCGTCGTCACCGCGCACGGGCGCGACGTTCGCAACATCGGCGCCGTGCCCGGAGTCGCCGCGCTCACGCGGCGCGTGGTGCGACGCGCCTCGACGGTCGTCTGTGTGTCGCGCTACCTCGAGCGCGAGCTCGTCGAGCGCGTTCCCGCCGCGCGCGGAAAGACCGAGGTCGTCGACTCGGGCGTCGACCTCGAGCGGTTCGACGACGCGGCGCCGGCGGCGGAGCTCGAGTCGCCCGCGTTCGTGCACGTCGGATCGCTGACGGAGCGCAAGAACGTCGTGCGGCTCGCCGACGCGTTCGCGCGACTCGGCCGCGGCTCGCTCGTCTTCGTGGGCGACGGGCCGCTGCGGCCGGCGCTTGAGCCTCGCGCCCGCGTCGTGCTCGTCGGCCGCGTTTCGCACGACGAGGTTCCGGGCTGGCTCGCCGCCGCCGACGTCGTCTGCGGCCCGGCGCTGATCGAGCCGTTCGGCCAGGCGCTGCTCGAGGCGATGGCCTCGCGGCGCTCCGTGGTTGCGACGCGGATCGGCGGCCCGCCCGAGTTCGTCACGCCCGAGGCGGGCGTCCTGGTCGATCCGCTCGACGTGCCGGCGCTCGCACGCGCCCTCGAGCGCGCGGCGGCGTTGCCGCAGCCGAACGAGGCAGCCCGGGCCGCGGCCGCGGGGCACGAGGTCAGCCGGCAGGCTCGCCGGGTGGAGGCGATTCTCGAGCGAGCCGCTCGAGGTCGGCCAGCCTGATCTCGACGAGCGGGCGGACCCCGTCCTCGAGGCCGTGCTCGACCGCGACGGCGAGCGCCTGCTCGTAGCTCGAGCGGATCTTCTCGACGGAAACGCCTTGCTTGAGCCGGTTGTCGCCGGTCAGGAGCAGGTCGTGGATCTTCTGCCGCGCCTCCGCCTCGTCCACGCCCGCAACCGTACCTCCAGCCGGGCTACAGTTCCGGGCGCGAATGCTGGCGTTCTTCTCCGTGATCCATGTCCTGCTGTCGTCCGCGCTGATCGGGCTCGTGCTCATGCACTCGGGCCGCGACGGGGGCCTCGGGGGCATGGGCTTCACGCCGGCGTCGCAGGGCGGGACCCACATCGTGGAGCGCAACCTGACGCGCGTGACGGTCGTAGTCGCCGTGCTGTTCTTCACGAACACCGTGGTGCTGTTCCGCCTCCTCCAGTAACCCGCTTAGACTCATGGCGATGCAGTTGGAGGGCCTGCACCACGTCACGTGTGTCTGCTCCGACGCGCAGCGCACGCTCGACTTCTACCGCGACTACCTCGGCTTCACGCTCGTCAAGAAGACCGTCAACTTCGACGACCCGCACAGCTACCACCTCTACTTCGGCGACACGGTCGGTAGCCCGGGCTCGCTGATCACGTTCTTCGAGTGGCCGCGCGCGGACGCCGGCCGGCTGGGCCGCGGCACGCTCGAGTCGATCGGGCTCGAGTCGCCGGTGGTCGAGGACGAAGGCGAGCTCGAGGACCCCGACGGCCTGCGGCTCAGGCTCTACCCGGGCCCGGAGCCGCGCATCCGCGACGTGGTCGCGATCGGCAACCCCGACCTCTACATCGGGCTGCTCGACGAGGGTGCGCCGCTGCAGTTCGCGCCGCCTGTCGAGGAGCTGGCGCTGATCGGCCCGGGAGCGACCCACCACGTCGCCTGGCGCGTCGCCGACGACTCCGACGTGCAGGTGTGGCACGCGCGGCTCGACGAGCTCGGCCTGCGGCCGACGCCGGTGCAGGACCGCAAGTACTTCCACTCGATCTACTTCCGCATGCCCGACGGGATCCTCGTGGAGATCGCGACCGAGGGGCCGGGCTTCTTCGTCGACGAGCCGCGCGAGTCGATCGGCCAGGCGCTCGCCTTGCCACCGTGGCTCGAGCCCGAGCGCGCGACGCTCGAGCGCGAGCTCCAGCCCATCTCGTAGCCCCGGCCGCGGCTACACTAGGCGCGCCTTCAGGCGCTGGTGGCGGAATTGGTAGACGCGCTAGGTTGAGGGCCTAGTGGCCGCATAGGCCGTGGAGGTTCAAGTCCTCTCCAGCGCATCGAAGCCGTCCGCCTGCGGGCGGCTTTCGTTTCCCGTCACCAGACGCGCCAGCGCTCGCGGGCGACGAAGAGGCCGTGGCCGGAACGGCTTCGGCACGTGACGCCGCGCGTCCGCGAGACGCACGTGAACACGCCGCGGCGGAAGGTCTTGCCGTAGGGGAGGTTGACGAAGACGGGCCGCTCACGGTCGGGCTCGTACAGGACGCCGCCCGTGCACGTCACCGAGCCCTTGTGCGTCGGGGTCAGCTCGAAGCCGCCCCAGTCGACGCCGATCGGCGGCGAGGCGCAGTAGCCGGTCAGGCGCTTCGCATAGTCGGCGCGGCCGATCCGGCAGCGGAGGATCGCCGCGCCGCCGGAGGCCTGGTAGTAGCAGCGGATGTTGCCGCTCGGCGAGTGGAAGCCGGGCAGGATCCGCTTCGCGGCGACGCCTGCCGGCGGAAGCGCGGCGGCGCAGCAGCAGACGAGGGCGAGGAGGCCGGGCGCGCGCACGCCGGCAGGCTACTCCGAGGCGCCGCCTGTCCAGAAGCGGCCATTGACGCCGTCCGCAGGAGTCTCTACCCTGGTGGCGAACACACGTTCGTCAATGTCGTCGACCCCGGAGGCGTCAACCGTCGTGCTCACGGCCCGTCAACAGGAGATCTGGAACTTCCTCGTCGCATACGTCGACCGCCACGGCTATCCCCCGACCGTGCGCGAGATCGGCGAGCAGGTCGGTCTTGCGTCCCCCTCGACGGTGCACGCGCACCTCGCGAACCTCGAGCGCGCCGGACTGCTCCGGCGCGACCCGACGAAGCCACGCGCCCTCGAGTTGATCGGGCGCGAGCGCCGCGAAGCCGAGCCGGCCCGCGGCGAGCAGGCCGACGTGGCGCGCCTGCCGCTCGTCGGCGAGATCGCCGCCGGCGGCCCGCTGCTCGCCGAGCAGGCGATCGAGGAGTACATCCCGCTGCCCGCGTCGACGAGGGGCGACTTCCTGCTCCGCGTCAAGGGCGAGTCGATGCTCGACGCAGGCATCCTCGACGGCGACCTCGTGATCGTCCAGCGCGCGCAGGACGCCCGCAACGGCGAGATCGTCGTCGCGCTGGCCGGCGACGACGAGAGTGCCGACGAGGCGACGGTCAAGACGTTCTACCGGGAGCGCGGGCGCGTGCGGCTGCAGCCCGAGAACGCGTCGATGGAGCCGATCTACGCCGACCACGTGCAGATCCTCGGCCGGGTCGTGGGAGTCTTCCGGGAGCTCTAGCTCGAGATGTCCGAGGTCAGTCGGTTCGCACGCACGCTCGACCAGGAGCTTGTCGCGCTGCTCCGGGGCGCGTCGCTCGAGTGCCTCACCTGCGGCGAGTTCGTCATGCACGCGCGCGCCGGCGTCGTGTTCTGTCCCGAGTGCGGGAGCCAGGCGGGGGACGAGGAGGCGCTCGCGTCGGAGCTAGACTTCGTCGTGCAGGCCGGGTGACCGCGGCGCGCTGAGCGTCGAAAGGCGCTGCGCGTCGAGGAAAGTCCGGACACCGCAGGGCAGGACGCTGGCGAGAGCCAGGCGGCGAAAGCCGACGGAAAGTGGAACAGAGAGGAGACCGCCTCCGGCGACAGATCTCTCCGGAGACGCCGGAGGCAAGGGTGAAACGGTGGGGTAAGAGCCCACCAGCGTCGCGGCGACGCGGCGGCTAGCCAAACCCCGTCCGGTGCAAGGCGAACAGGGCCCGTCATCAGGCTGCCCGCCCAAGGGCCCGGGTAGCTGCCTAGATGGATGGTCACCCTCGACAGAATCCGACTTACAGGCCTGCTACCGGAAAAGCCCTGGCGACAGGGCTTTTCCCATTTCGGCCTCGCGCCGACGGCGGTGCGCGCGATCGAGCCTCTACAACAGCTCGGCGATCATCGCGGCCGCCCGGGCAGCGCCGTCCCGCTCGACCGGGCGGTAGTCGACGTCGCGGCCGATCTCGTCCGCGATCGCCTCGGCGATCGTCACCGGCGTCTCGGTCTCGAAGTCGAGGCGGCGGCCGGCCCCGTAGCGGTCGAGACGGTGGCGAACGTGGATGTTCTGCTCGAAGTGGTGCCCGAGCGGGAAGTAGAGGAACGGCCGTCGGTTCGCCGTCAGTTCCATGCCGGTCGTGAGCCCGCCCTGAACGACCGCGAGATCGCAGGCGGCGAGGTGGCGGTACAGGTCGTGCACGTATGCGCGAATCTCCAGCCCGTCGTGCGAGGGCAGCGTCCCGGGGTCGATGCGCGGCCCGGCGACGACGATCATCCGCAACTCCGGCACGCGCGCTTTTGCGTCGGGGTAGGCAGCGATGACGCGGCGCAGGAGGTCGCCACCGACCCCCGAGCCGCCGACCGTGACGATGCACACCTGCTCGTTGCTGCCGTAGCCGAGCTCGGCGCGGAGAGCTTCCCTGTCCGCCAGCTCTGCGGGATCGAATCCGGTGACGTAGCCCGGGAAGTCGAAATGCTGCTCCGTCCAGTCGCGGATCAACGGCAGGTCGGGCCCAAAGGCATTCGACACGACGTCCTCGGGATTTCCGACGAAGATCGCCCGGTCGCGCACGCGCGGGTAGCGGGCGATGTGCTCGATCATCTCGGCGTTGTAGTCGGTGGTGAGGAACGCTTCGTGTTCGCCGCCGTCGGGCATCGGCAGCCAGCCGACGAAGTCCGTCAGCCACGCATAGGCGGCCCGCTTCTGCTCCGGGTTCTCGTGCAGGTAGTAGTCGAGGTCCCACGCCTCGTCGCCGATCCACAGGTCGTATTGCTCGTCGCGCGCGACGTCGTGGAACACCATGAAGTTCGCGAGCAGGACCTCGTCCATCCGACGCCACGCCTGGAAGCAGTGCAGGTCGTGCTCGGCTGACTCGCTCTCGATGTGATGCGACTCGTTTGCGAGGTGCGCGCTGGCGGGATGCACGCGCTGTCCGCGTGCGTCGAGCACGGCTGTGACGGGATGCTGGGCGAGCCAGTCGATCTCCAGCTCCGGATGGAGTTTCCGTAGCTCGTCGGCGATCGCGACGTCGCGCTGAGCATGACCGAGGCCGATCGGTGACGAGATGTAGAGCGCACGCTTTCGGCGTGAGCGTCCGCGGCTCCAGCGGGGGGCCGGCAGGGGTGGGCACGCGAAGTCGCGCAGCAGCAGGTTCACCTTGACCGGGTCGCGGGCGTGCGGGCTGTGGCCCGACCCCTCGAGCGAGACGAACGGCGCTCCGAGCAGGTCGGCGAGCAGCGCGCCCGAGTCGTGGGGTCGAACGGCGTCGTCGCGACCGTGGATGACGAGTGCCGGGCAACGAACGCGGTCGACCAGCGCGCGCACGCTCGCCTCGTCCGGCAGCCGTGCGGCGACCTGGCTCGCCACCAGCGTCTTCGGGTCGGTCTCGAGCGCCCAGCCAATCGCATCCTCGCGCTGCTTGGTCGAGTGGGGCTCGTTGAACACCTGCGCGAAGAAGAACTCGACGAAGTCCTCGTAGTGCTCGAGCCAGTAGTGGCTGTTCCACTTGCCCCAGCCTTCGTAGGACTCGTGCGGCTGGAGAAACTCTTGCTCGGCGCCTGCTCGAGCCGCTGCAGGCGGCAGAGGGAGGGCCGGTGCGATGAACACCAGCCCTGCCACCCGCTCCGGGTGCTCGGCGGCCAGCAGCAGCGCTCGCTCCGCGCCGCGGGAGAGGGAGACGAGCACCGCCCGCTCGGTCTCCGTTGCGTCGAGGACGGCGCGGGCGTCCGCGGCGAACTGCTCTTCGAGGTACGCATCCGGATCCTGAGGACGATCGGACTTGCCGTTGCCGCGCCCGTCGAACGTCACGACGCGGCAGTGCCGCGCCAGGTACGCGATCTGGCTCTTCCAGGTGCGCGAGTGAATGATCGACCAGGTCGGCAGGAAGAGGATGGTCGGCTCGCCTTCGCCGTATCGCTCCCAGAAGACGCTGACGCCGTCGCGCTCGACGAACCCCGTGGCGTCCGGGTAGCGCGCCCGAGTCTGCTCGGCGCGGAGATCCTTACCGACTGCCGTCAACACTCTTTCTCTCGACCCATTCGATGAGGCGCGCGACGCTCTCCAGCGCTTCGTAGTGCGGCGCCTCCTCCTCGCTGAAGCCGGCGAGGATCTCGGCCTCGGCGCCCTGGAAGGCGTTCGCCACGAGCGTTGCGAGCGCCTCGGGGGGGATCGGCAGCTCGAGACCGTGCTCCGTCGTCCACTCCGCGGCGACGCGCGTCAACAGCTCGCGCCAGCCTCCGATCGCCGCCCGCCAGCGCGCGGCGAGCTCGTCGTCGGTGAGCCCGGCGGCCCAGAGCTCCCAGAGGATGCGCACGTAACCGGAGCCGAGGTCGTCGCGCAGGTAGGCGCACGCGCCGCGCCACTTCTCGGCGAGCGTCCCCGGCCCCGCGAACAGCCGGCGCTGGCGCTCGAGCAGCCGCTCGTTCTCACGGTCGAGCACGGCTGCGAGCAGTTGCTGCTTTCCGCCGAAGTGGTAGTGGACGAGCGAGAGCTGCACGCCGGCCCGGTCCGCGATCCCACGCGTCGTCGTTCCGGCCGCTCCGTGCTCGGCAAGGGCGTCGCGTGCTGCGGCGAGGATCTGCATTCGCGTGTCGTCCCCCCGCGCCCGCCTCTGGTCGGGCGTGCCGGCCGTCCTTGACATCCGGTGCAGTCTATCCGATTATTCATCGGTCGACCGACCAAATTGTTAGGAGGCAGCGAAATGGCGACGATTGCGAGAGAGGACGAGCTGACCGGTGCGCTCCAGAGCCGCCTGCGCGGAGAGGTGCTCGACCCGGACCATCACGGGTACCACGAGGCGCGGAAGCTCTACAACGGGATGATCGACAAGCGGCCGCGCCTGATCGCCCGGTGCGTCGACGCCGGCGACGTAGCCGAAACGGTCTCGTTCGCGCGCGAGACCGGCGTGGACCTCGCCGTCCGCGGCGGCGGGCACAACGGGCCGGGCCTCGGCAGCGTCGACGACGGGCTCGTGATCGACCTGTCGGCGATGCGCGGCGTGATCGTCGACCCGAACGCGAGGACGGCGCGCGTGCTCGGCGGGAGTCTCGTCGGGGACGTCGATCATGCAACCAGCGCCTACGACCTCGCGGCGCCGTTCGGCGTCGTTTCGACGACCGGCGTCGCCGGGCTCACCCTCGGAGGGGGGATGGGCAACCTGACACGCAAGCTCGGCCTCTCGATCGACAACCTGCTCACCGCCGACGTCGTGCTTGCGGACGGCTCCTTCGTCCACGCGAGCGAGGACGAGCACGAGGACCTCTTCTGGGCTCTGCGGGGCGGCGGCGGCAACTTCGGCGTCGTCACCGCCTTCACGTTCCGGGTCAGCCCGGTGCCGCCGGTCGTCGCCGGGCCGACGCTGTGGACGCTCGACCGCGCCGAGGAGATCATGCGCTGGTATCGCGACTTCCTGCCGGCCGCGCCGGACGAGCTCGGGGGCTGGTTTGCCTTCCTCACCGTCCCGCCGGTCGATCCGTTCCCGAAGGAGCTGCAGCTGCAGAAGGTCTGCGGGGTCGTCTGGTGCTACGGCGGCCCGCCCGAGGACGCGGACGAGGCGTTCCGTCCGGTGCGCGAGCTCGATCCCGATCTCGACGGCCTGACCACCATGCCGGTTGCGGCGCTGAACGCGGCGTTCGACCCGCTCTATCCGGCGGGCGATCAGTGGTACTGGCGCGCCGACTTCTTCGACCGGATCCCGGACGACGCGATCGACGCGCACATCGAGTTCGCGCACCGGCTGCCGACGCCTCAGTCGACGATGCACCTCTATCCGGTGGACGGCGCAGCGTCGCGTGTCTCGGCTGATGCCACCGCCTGGGCCTACCGTGACGCGAGGTGGGGGCAGGTCATGGTCGGCGTCGATCCCGATCCGGCGCGGGCGGACGAGTTGAAGGAGTGGACGATTGCCTACTGGGAGGCGCTGCACCCCCACTCGATGGGCGGTGCGTACGTGAACATGATGATGGAGGAAGGTGTCGAACGGATCCGCGCGACCTATCGCGGCAACTACGACCGGCTCGCCCAGGTGAAGCGGAAGTACGACCCGCTCAACCTCTTCCACGTCAATCAGAACATCGCGCCCGCATGAGCCCGGTCCTCTCGCTTCACGGCTGGAGGCTGAACGGCGGGTACCGGTCGGTGACGAGGACGAATGCGTAGGCCGCCACGCGGTTCGTCCAGCGGAGGACGCCGGCGACGAAGTCGAAGGCTCCTCTCGGGTAGCGACCCGTGAAGAGGATCGCGAACCACGCGACCACGATCATCACGAACGCCGCGATCCAGAGGAAGAAGAGGACGATGTAGTGGGGAATGGCGAGGAACCACTTGACGAGCGGCAGCCAGCGGTTGAGGTCGTGCTCGACGTCGGGGTAGGCGTAGTCGAGCGTCACCGACTGCTGCTCGTCCGTCGAAGGGTAGTGGTCGTCCATCAGCGCGAGGTAGACACCGACGCGGTTCGAGAACCGGAGCAGCTCGCGGTTCCAGTCGAACCACCAGCGCGGGTACTTCTGCCGGAAGAGGATCATCAGGGCCGGCGCGGCGACGAGTAGCGCGCCGGCCGAGCCGGCGAAGTGCCAGCCCTGCTCGCCCGCGGCAGAGCCGCTCTGGGCGCCGCCGAGGGTCGCGGCCACGATCAGGATCGGGACCGCGACGAAGATGCGAAACGCGGTGGTCAGCCGGTTGAGGCTGCGGTCGGGGTACTCGACGGAGAACTCGACCGGATACCCGGCCGTCCCTGCGTTGCTGCTCGACTCCATGGCCTGCTCCTCCTTCATTCGGTTGCAACCGCGGAGGGACCGTATCCTCGGAAGGCGTGGGCAAGGCGCCTGCCTCTCCGTATCCGCCCGATCTCGCGGACGACGATCCGCCGGTCACCGAGCTCGCCGACCTGTCGGACGTCGTCGTCGGCGATCTCGACTGGGCGAACCGGCAGGCCCGTGGACTCACGATCCGCCGCGCCGAGATCCGCCGCTGCCGGCTCACCGGAGCCGAGCTCGCGGAGGCAGCGCTCTCGGACGTGACGCTCGCCGACTGTCGCCTCGATCTCGTCGGGCTGCGTTTCGCGCGGCTCGAGCGAGTCGTCTTCCAGGACTGCCGGATGTCGGAGTGCGACCTCTACGAGGCGTCGCTCACCGACGTCCTGTTCGAGAACTGCGAGCTGCGCGAGGCCACGCTCAGCGGCGCGAAGCTTACGCGGGTCGAGCTTCGCGGCTGCGAGCTCGCGGGACTCCGCGGCGTCGACGCGTTGCGCGGCGCGCGCATGCGATGGGCCGACGCGGTCGAGAACGCTCCGCTCTTCGCGGGCGCGTTGGGCGTCGAGCTGATCGACTGAGTGCGGAAGCGCTATGGCTCGACGAGGCCGCGGCGGATCGCGTAGCGCGTGAGCTCGACACGATCGCGCATCCCGAGCTTCTCGAGGATGTTCGCCCGGTGGCGCTCGACCGTCTTGACGCTGATCGTCAGCATCTGCGCGATCGTCTTCGACGGATGCGCCTCGGCGATCAGCTTCAGCACCTCCTGCTCGCGGGGGGTGAGCGGGTCGAACGTCCCGTCCTCGCCGTCACGCTGGACGTAGTCGCGCACGAGCGCCGAGACGGCCGAGGGATAGAGAAACGTCTCGCCGCGCATCGCCGCGCGGCACGCGTCCACGATGTCGCGGTCGGCGCCCGACTTGAGCACGTAACCGGACGCGCCGGACTTCAGCGCCTCGAAGAGGAACTGCTCGTTCTCGTACATCGAGAGGATCAGCGTGCGAAGCTCCGGCTTGCGGCGTTCGAGCTCGCGCGCGGCCTGCAGGCCGGTCATGCGCGGCATGCTCACGTCGAGGATCGCCAGGTCGACGTCCGAGGAGAGCGCGAGCTCGACCGCCTCACGGCCGTCTGCTGCCTCCGCGACGACGTCGAGGTCGGGCTCGCGGTCCATCAGCAGCTTCAGGCCGCGCCGCACGATCTCGTGGTCGTCCGCGACGAGGATCTGCGTGACGAGCGGGACCGGCATCAGACGTGCGGCTCCGCCGGCACCTCGAGGCGCACCTCGAGGCCGCCCGTCCGCGCCGGCTTGATCGCGAGCGCGGCGCCCACCATCACCGCTCGCTCGCGCATCCCGCGCAGGCCGCCACCCTCGCCCGACCCGTTCATCCCGCCGCCGTCGTCGACCACGCGCAGGACGACGCTCTCGTGGGCGGGTTGCAGCGAGAGCCAGACGCGGCGAGCGCCGGAGTGCCGCGCGACGTTGGTGAGGCTCTCCTGGGCGACGCGGTAGACCGCGAGCTCCGCCTCGGACGAGAGCGGCGGCAGCTCGCGCGCGAACTCCCATTCGAGCTCGAGCCCCGCCTGCTCGGTGAATCTGGCCGCGAGCGACTTGAGCGCGCTCACGAGCCCGAGGTGCTCGAGCAGCTCGGGCCGCAGCTCCTGGGCGATGCGGCGCACGTCATCGATGCTCCGGCGCGTCGCCTCCTGCGCCTCGGCGAAGCGATCGCGCCGGTCGGCCGGCAGCTCGCGCGCGACCTGGTCGAGTAGGAGCAGGACGCCCGTCATGCTCTGGCCGACCTCGTCGTGCAGCTCGGCCGCGATGCGCGTGCGCTCCGACTCCTGCGCCTGGAGCGCCCGCCTCCCGCTCTCACGCCGCTCCGTCTCGAGCCGTTCGAGCATCTCGTTGAACGACCGCACGAGGTCGACGACCTCGGGCGAGCCGCTCGGCGTCAACCTGCGGCCGGGGCGGAGGAGATCGACGTTCCGCATGCGCTCCGCCAGCCGCTCGAGCGGCTTGAACGCCGGTCGCAGGAGCGCGTAGTTGAGGGCGAGCAGCAGCAGGATCCCGACGACGAGCGCGACTTCCTCGATCACCCGCACCGGCGCGCTGATCGTCACCGGAGAGACGGCCAGCACGATGCCCGCTGCGACGAGCAACGCGGCGTTGAGCAGGAACACACGCCAGAAGAGCCGCATCTCGGCCTCTATGTTGTACCGCCCTGGGCCGGTCGGCCCGCGACCTCGGGCGGAACCACGACCACCGGGCACGGCGCGGTCTGTGCGAGCTCCCGGGCAAGCGAGCTTTGCAGCGTGCGGCCGAGCCGGCCTCCGCGGGCGCCGACGACGATCAGATCCGCTGCTTCGTCGGCGGCGATCGTCGCGACCGACTCGGCCGGGTCGCCGAACGCGCTGCGGTGGTCCTCCTCGGAGCCCGAGCCGTTTCGCGCCTCCGGGAACGGTGGCGCAGCGGCAATCGTCACGAGCACGATGCGGGCCTCGAAGCGGCCGGCGAGCCGCCTCGCGACCTCGACGGCCGCATTCGACCCTTCCGACGCGTCGGCGACGCAGACGATCGTCCCGTTCATCCGCGGCTAGAAGCGGTGCCGGGCGACCGGCCACCACTCCGCCGGCTCCCAGTCCACCTCCCGGCACATCGGGCAGACGGGCAGCGACCGGTAGCTGGCGATCTCGTAGCCGCAGCTCGCGCAGCGCAGAGGTCGCCGAGCAGTGCGTGACAGCTCGTGTCTCTCCTCGTGGGTGTGGGCGATCGAAGCCGGTGCGGCAGACATGACGATCCTTTCGCGAGTGGTTTCCTCGAGGATCGCGGCTTCGCGTGGCCTGCGAAATGGGGCCTGCGCTCCATCTCGAGGAATGGGGTCTCGATCGGCCGCAGATGGGGCGCACCCCCGATCGACGGCAGCGGTCGTGTGCGCGAAGGTGTGCGTAGCGAGACGGGGCAGAGGGGGCCGGGGCGCGCTGCTCGGGAGCGCGCCCCGGCCGGTCGTGACGTTCAGCTCGTCGCGGGCTCCATCGTCCGGCGTCCCGCAGGTGTGGGCCGGAGCAGGAGCCACGTCGTCCCGAGCGTCCAGATCGGGAGCCCGAAGATGAGCGCCGCCCAGCCGATCGGGCCGATCACCAGCACGATTGCGAGCAGGATCGCGAAGAACGCCCACCACTTCGGGAGCACGCGCGTCTGCAGCGAGACGATCGCCGTGCCGAGGAAGAACAGGATCACCGCGAGCTCGGCACACACGAAGAACATGTCGCTCACGTGGTGCATCGTCCCGGCCGTCGCGGCGCTGATGTTGTCCTTGTCGATCGCCGCGCCGACGTCGCCCGCCTGCGTGAGCATGCCGAAGCCCGCGCTGATGGCAGCCCCGGCGAACGCGAGACTCGAGAACATCGCCGTGCCGCCCTCCGCCGCCACGAGACGGTCGCGCAGCGCCGCCGCGAACCAGACGAACGCGAGACAGCCGAGCATGAAGAACCAGCCGCCGAACAGGATCGAGTTGGAATTGCCCTGGATCCAGGCGAGCAGCTGTTGATCGGTCGGGTCGTGCGGGATCTTGTCGGACATCGTGTTCGTGACGACGATGCCGAGGATCCAGAGGACGACGGCGAGGACGCCGGCCGCAGCGGACGTCCGGGCGAGCCCAGTGTTCATGTGGATTGAGACCCCTTGGTCGGAGAGTGCGCCTGCCGGCGCCTGACCGGAGGATCGTGCCCCGATCTTGTTCCGATTGCAAGGCTAGGAACGGCGGCGGTCGGCACGCGCGTCTGGGCGGGCCTGCCCCACGCAGGCCCGCCCAACGACGCCCGCCCTGACGTCTAACGCGCTGCGCCGTTCGTCGACGCCGGCTCGATGTTCTGGTTCAGCCGGAACAGGTTCGTCGGGTCGTACTTGCCCTTGAGCGCCGCCAGCCGTGCGTAGGTCGCCGGGTCGTACGCCGACCGCGCCGCATCGCGGTCGCCGA
>DATIOD010000014.1:0-3701 GCA_035473635.1 Gaiellaceae bacterium
GCTCTCGCGGATGTGCTGCGCGACAGCGACGACGGCGTCGCGGGCGTCGCTCGTCGTGCGCTCGAGGCCGGCCTCGTGGCGCGCGGCCGCTACGAGCGCTTCGACGGTTCGCGTCATCTGATCGACGTTGCGCTGGATCGCCTCGAGTGCCTCCCGGTACTCGTCGGACGAGCGCGACCGGCTGAGCATGAGCTCGGTCTCGCCGCGCATCCGCGCGAGCGGCGTGCGCAGCTCGTGCGAGAGCTCCGCGGTGAAACGCTGCTCGTGACGGAGGCTGGCCGCGATCCGTTCGAGCAGGCCGTCCAGCGTGGTGCCCAGCCGCGTCAGCTCGTCGTAGGGCTCGCCGAGGTCGAATCGACGCTCGAGGTCGTGCTCGCTCCACGCCTCCGCGTTCTCGGTCATCTGCGACACGGGCCGGAGCGCCCGGCGCAGCATCCACCTCGAGACGAGCGCGACCGCCGCGAGCAGGACCGCGGCGAGAAGCAGCGCTCCGATCAGCGCGGTGCGGCCGGTCTCCTCGTACGGGTCGAGCGAGATGGCGGAGACGAGCGTGCCGTAGCGCACTCCGTTCTCGACGATCGGGAGCGCGTAGAACCGTGTTTGCTCGCCGAGGTCGAGCGATCGTTCCGGGCCGCCGGCGAGCGACTGTGCGGCCGCGTCAACCGCAGGCGCCGCCCGTGGTCGCTCGAGAGTACGGCCGCCGGCAAAGACCCAGACCAGGCTGGGCGCGCTGTCATCCGGCCCTTCGGGGGCGACGAGCCGGCCATCGGTGATCCGGAGCGACGACAGCTCGGCTTCCGCGCGCGCCTTTGCGAGCGAGGTCGCGCTCGCAGACAGGCGCTGACCGAGCAGGGCATAGAACCCGGTGACGCCGATCGCAAGCGCGAGCGCGACTGCGCCGACGACGGCCACGAGCAGCCGCGTGCGCACACCGAGACGGCGCGTCACCGGACGGAGTAGCCGACGCCGTGGACGGTGGCGATCTCGGGCGCCCCATCGAGCGAGCCGAGCTTCCGCCGTAAGCGGGCGATGTAGACGTCGAGCGTGTTCTCGTGGACGATCGCGCCGTGCGGCCAGGCCGTCTGGATGAGCTCGCGGCGGCGGACGGCGGTCCCCGGCGCGGACGCGAGCCGCGCAAGGATTCGAAACTCGGTGGGGGTGAGGTCGGCCGAGGCTCCGCCGCACGAGGCCGCGTGCGTCGCCGGGTCGAGCCGGAGCTCTCCGACGACGGCCGCGAGGTCGCTGCCGCCGCGCTTGACGAGCGCACGCAGGCGGGCGACGAGTTCCGCGAACGCGAACGGCTTCGTTAAGTAGTCGTCGCCGCCGGCCGCGAAGCCGGCAAGCCGGTCGGGCAGTGCGTCGCGTGCAGTCAAGAAGATGACCGGCGCCTCGACGCCGTCCGCGCGCAGCGCCTGGACGACATCGCGGCCGTCGGCATCGGGAAGGCCGATGTCGACCACGAGCGCATCGGGCGCCTTCAGCTCGGCGAGGCGCCGCAGTAGCTCGGCGGCCGACGGCGCGGTCGTCACCTCGAAGCCCTCCTCCCGCAAGCCGCGCGTCAGCAGCGTCCGGAGCTCGGCGTCGTCCTCGAGCACGATCACGTGCGCCTCGGTTGCGCTCACGGTTCCCTGAGTATCGCTGCGAGCGGCAGCCTGTGGACGGCGTGAACGGCGACCGCGGCGGCGAGCACAGTCCCACAGATCGCTGCCGCGCCGAGCACCCCGAGGAACGCCCAGGGAACCGCGAGCGTGTCGGGCGGTGGGTCGAACACGTGCTTCAGCATCGCGACGAGCATCGTGGCGAGCAGCCAGCCGAGTCCTGCCGCGAGCGCGAGGGCTGCCCCGAGCACGAGCACGGCCTCGGACCAGAGAAACGCGGCGATCTCCCGCAGCGATGCACCGATCGCGGCCATGGTCGCGAACTCGCGGCGTCGCTCCGCCAGCCCGAGGCCGACGAAGAGCGCCATGGCCCCCGCTGCCAGGACGACGACGAAGACGCTCTCGATCCGCGCGATCCCGGTGAGGTCGACGGTCGTGATCGAGCTGACGGTCTGCTGCGTCTGCTCGCGGATGTTGCGAACGGCCGTACCGTCTGCACGCGTAGCGGCGGCTATCCGGCGCGCGACCGAGGCCGGGTCGTCGCTCGTGCTCGCGAAGACCACGTTCGCACCGCCGTCGTGCGCCGCGCGTTCGAGGTAGCTCAGGTTGGCGACCATGAACGAGTCCTTCGGAGCCGAGGGGAACTCCTGGACCGTGCCGACGACGTGAAACGGCACGACGCGAAATCGGCCGCTCGCACGGTCGAGCACGCGCAGCCGGAGCAGGTCGCCGCGGTGCAGCGAGTAGTCGGTGACCGTCTCGAGCGAGACGAGGATCCCGTCGGGCGTTCGCTGAAGCCGGCGCAGCAGCTCGGGAGCGCTCCCGCCGAGGAAGTAGGAGTCGCGGAGACGCGTCGCCGCACCGATCGTGGCCGCGTCGATGCCGAACGTGTCCTGGAGGTCGGGACCGACGTACGCGTACGAGTGGTCGACGGCGCTGACGGCGTCTACTCCCGGCACGCTGGCGACGCGGGCGGGGAGGCTGTGTCCTCCGACGACGCCCGGCGGCGCGCTGACCACGACGTCCGCGCCGAGCGTCAGTTGCGCGTCGACGCGCGCCTGCTGGTCGTAGGTCGCAGTGAAAATCCCCAGCTCGACGCCGAACGCCAGCAGGAGCGCGACGACGACTAGCCCACGGTTGATCGCCGTGCCGCGCCTGCCGGCCGAGGCGAGCAGGAACCCCCACGTGTCGGTCGGTCGCCGCACGCCACGGCGTCCGGCGAGCCACGCGAACACGCGCCCCCGCAGGCGGACGAGGAGCAAGGTCGCGCCGACCCAGAGCAGCGCCGGAGCGAAGAACATGTAGACCGAAAGCGACACGGTCGGGTTCGAGTCCGGGTTCACGACCGCCGAGAAACCCGTGCGCGCCGTCAGCCAGAAGATCAGCCCGCTGACTGCGAGCGCGGCGACGTCGAGATAGAGGCGCTGCCACAACGGAGGCCGCTCGTGTCGCTGCGGCTCGCCGTTTGCGCGCCCGAGAGCACCCCGGCTCGCCGCGAGACGCGCGGCGAGCGCCCCCGCGAACGCGAGCGCCACGCATGCGGCGAGCACGACGGCGCCGCGTGCGGCCGTGAGCGGGACTCCGCCCGGAACGACGAGCGATGTCGCCGCGGCGGCGACGCCCGCGCCGATCAGCCCGGCGACGAGTCCGAGCGCGAGGCTCTCGAGCACGGCGAGCATGGCGAGCTGACGACGTGAGGCACCGCGCGTCCGCAGGAGCATCAGGTCGCGGCCGTCGCGTTCGGCCGTCCCGAGCGCGGCGAGGTACGCGAGCCCGAGCGCCACGAGCGCGCCTGGAACGGCGAGCATCACGTAGAGCGTCTCCGCGTAGAGCGCGTCGCCCGCGGCCGTGGTCAGGCTGTCCGCCAGGTTGTCGACGAAGCGCACCCTGCCGAGCAGCGTCCGCTCGACCCGGTTCCTGAGCCTGGTTGCGCGTCGCAGCGCCGCGGCGGGGGATCCGCCAAGCGCGCTCGGCGCCAGCTGCGCCTGCACCTGCCACTGGACGCCGTCGAGAGCACCCGGGACAGCCGAGGTTCCCACCGAGGCCGGTGTCAGGGTCCGGAGCGCGGGCGCGTAGGTGCGCGCAAAGGTCCCGAGCGGCAGG
>DATIOD010000015.1:0-25920 GCA_035473635.1 Gaiellaceae bacterium
TACGGCGCCGTGCTCCTCAACGCCGACCGCGAGGAGTTCACCGACTCGCTCGGCCCACGTGACGTCGTCAGCCAGGCGATCTTCGACGAGGTCGAGAACGGCAAGGGCGTCGAGACCGAGGACGGCCGCCCCGCCGTCTACCTCGACACGACGCGGATCGCGCCCGACGACGCCGAGATCTCGCTGCCGTACATGCTCCGCCGCTACCGCGGCGCCGGCATCGACCCGCTCGAGCAGCCGATCCTGACCTACCCCGTGCTCCACTACCAGAACGGCGGCCTGACGATCGGCACCGACGCCCAGACGACGCTGGAGGGCATGTACGCCTGCGGTGAGATCGCCGGCGGGACGCATGGCCGCAACCGCATGATGGGCAACTCCCTCCTGGAATGTGTTGTATTCGGACGGCGGGCCGGCCGGGCCGCCGCACAGAAAGCGAGCGCATGAGCACCGTCACCACGACCGATATCCAGCACGCAGTCGAGGACGCCGCGGCACACCTCTACGTCTGGGCGCTCAAGGACATCCCGCAGGACCTGCGCGATGCCCTCGCGGCCGCCAAGGACCGCGAGACCTCCGTTACGGGGCAGCGCGTCCTCCAGACGATCCATCGCAACATCAACATCGCCGACGAGGAGAAGAACCTCGTCTGCCAGGACACCGGCATCGCGGTCTACACCTGCCGCGTGGGCGAGCACTTCCCGCTCCACCCGACGCGGATCTACGAGGCGCTTCGCGACGGCACCGCCCGCGCGACCATCGAGCACCCGCTCCGGTCGAACGCCGTCCACACGCTGACGCGCGAGAACACCGGCCCCAACATCGGCCACCGGCTGCCGATCGTGCACTGGGAGTTCATCGCCGACTGGGACGGCCTCGACGTCAAGTGCGTGCCGAAGGGCTCCGGCTCCGAGAACATGAGCTTCCTGAAGATGTGCGTCCCGGCCGACGGTGTGAAGGGGATCAAGCAGTTCGTGCTCGAGTCGATCGTCGGCGCCGGCGGCAAGCCGTGCCCGCCGGGGATCGTCGGCGTCGGCATCGGCGGCACGGCCGACTACGCGATGTACCTCGCCAAGGAGGCGATCACGCGTCCGATCGGCACGCGCAACTCCGATCCGCTCGTCGCCGAGCTCGAGGACGAGCTCTATGGGCTGCTCAACGAGACCGGGATCGGCCCGATGGGCCTCGGCGGCGACGTGACCGTGCTCCAGTGCCACATCGAGCACGCCGACACGCACATGACCTTGAACCCGGTCGCGGTCAACTATCAGTGCTGGGCCGCGCGGCGCGCCTCGGTGCACGTCGACGCGCAGGGCAACGTCGAGTTCGATCGGGAGTTCTGATGGCGAAGCACGAAGTCACCTTCCCGATCACCGACCCGGCCGAGATCCTGAAGCTCCGCGCGGGCGACGAGGTCACGGTCCAGGGCCACATCATCGGCATCCGCGACCGGACGCAGATCCGGATCTTCGACCAGGGCGTCGAGCCGCCGATGGACCTCTCCGGCGCGTTCCTGCTCCACACGGCGCCGAACGTGCGCAAGGTGTCGGAGGACGCCGAAGGCAGAGGCACGTACGAGAAGATCTGCATCGGCACGACGACGAGCGCGCGGATGGTGCGCTTCACCGAGCCGCTGGGCGAGCAGTACGGCGTCCGCGCGATTTGCGGCAAGGGCGGCTTCCCCGACGAGGCGATCGAGCCGATGCGCCGCCTCGGGATGGTCTACTTCGCGATCGTCGGCGGCGCGGCCGCGCTCGAGACGACGCAGATCGAGGAGATCGAAGAGGTGATGTGGGAGGAGTTGATGCCCGAGTGCCTCTGGAAGTTCCGCGTCAAGGACTTCGGCCCGCTCACCGTCGGCATCGACGCGCACGGGAACTCGCTCTACCACGACGTCCAGGCCCAGGCGCAGGAGAAGCTGAAGGAGATCTATGCCCGCCTCTAACGGAGAACCGCAGCCGAATTTCCTCGACCTGCCCGCGCGGCCCGCGAAGCCCCGCGAGAGCGGGCTCACGCACGTGATGGACAAGGGAATGAACATCCGGGAGATCGAGGGGCTCTTCGACACGGCAGGCGAGTACGTTGACATCGTCAAGCTCGGCTGGGGCACGAGTTACGTGACGAACAACCTCGAGAAGAAGATCGCGCTCTATCGCTCCTTCGACACACCGATCGTCTGCGGCGGCACGCTGTTCGAGGCGGTCTATGCGCGCGGCAAGCTCGACGGCTTCAAGTCCTGGCTCGAGCACTATCGCTTCTCGCACGTGGAGATCTCGGACGGGACGATCGACGTCCCCCGCGAGCGCAAGCTGGAGCTGATCGCCGACTTCGCGCGCGACTTCACGGTGCTCTCGGAGGTCGGGTCGAAGGACTCCGACGTCGTGTTCGCGCCCTACCAGTGGGTGCAATGGATCAAGGAGGAGCGCGAAGCGGGTGCCTGGAAGGTGATCACGGAGGCGCGCGAGGGCGGCACGGCTGGGATCTTCCGCAAGGACGGCGACATGCGCACCGGCCTGATCGACGAGATCGCGCACGAGATCGACTTCCACGATCTGATCTGGGAGGCGCCCTCGAAGAGCTCCCAGGCGTGGTTCGTGAAGCACTTCGGGCCCGAGGTGAACCTGGGCAACATTGCGCCCGAGGAAGTGATCCCACTCGAGACGCTCCGCCTCGGCCTCCGCGGCGACACACTGAAGGAGATCCTCCTGGCGGAACAGCCCGCGCCGACGGCCTGACGTGAGCTGGGAGGAGGTGCGCGCAGGGCGGGTGGCCCATTCGCACCTCGCGCAGCGGGCGCCGGCGGAACGGCTGGTCGAGGTCGTCCGCGACATCTGCGGGATCCACGCGCAGGTGATGGGCTCGGCCGAGCTGCAAGTTGCAGTGCGGGTGGAGGGGATCACCCAGGCCGACGTGCGGGAGGCGCTCTGGGAGCGGCGGACGATCGCGAAGACGTGGACGACCCGCGACACGCTCCACATACACCCTGCCGACGAGCTCTCGCTCTGGACCGCAGCACGGCGCGCGGTTGAGGAGCCGGGCCGGATCGAGCTCGTCAGAGCGATCGGCGATGCGCTGCACGCCGGGCCGCTGACCCGAGAGCAGCTTGCGGACGCCGTCCTCGAGCGAGTGCCCTCGGCGCCGCGCGACGAGCTCCTGTCCGGTTGGGGCTTCCACCTGAGCGACGCGGCGGCTGCCGGAGTGCTCTGCTTCGGTCCACCAGAGGGCGCGAGGGTGACATTCGTGCACGTCGACGACTGGCTCGGGCCGCAGCAGCAGTGGGAGACCGAGGAGGCACTACAGGAGGTCGCCCGCCGCTACGCGACCACCTATGCGCCCGTTGGCTTACGGCAACTGCGCGAGTGGCTCGCCGCGAAGGTCGACGTCGACGTGCCGGACGTCACGCCGACCCCCGGTGCCGGAGGCTCCGTCCGCCTGCTGCCGGAGTACGACCCGTACGTGATGGCCTTCCGTGAGCGCGAGCACCTGGTGCCGCCGGAGGTACGTGCGCAGATCGCGGCGCACGGGAAAGGACGCTTCGAGGGCGCCGCCGGAACCCCGCTTCTCATTGTCGATGGCCTCGCCGTCGGGATCTGGCGCCGGAAGAAGAGGGCGAAGCGGGTCGAGCTGACCGTCGAGCCGGTCCGCAGGCTGACGCGGCCCGAGCGGGCGGGCGTCGAGGCCGAGGCGGAGCACATCGGCTCCTTCCTCGGCCTCGAACCGGTGCTGCGGCTCGTCTAGGCGCTCCTGTAGAGCTTGGTCATCACGAACTCGCGGTGGCCCAGGGCTTCGGCTGAGGTGAGACGACCGTTCGCCGTGCGGCCCAGCAGCTCGAGAAGGCGGTCGGCCGCCTCGGAGAGTCTCAGCTCTCGTGTCAGGAGGCTGCTCACGTCGAGGTCAATGTGCTCGCTCATGGTCGCCGCAGTCATCGCGTTCGCGGTCAGTTTGATCACCGGCTCGATCGGGTTGCCGATGATGTTCCCCTGTCCGGTCGGGAAGAAGTGGACGACGGCGCCGGCGGCGGCCATCAGCGTGATGCACTCCGCCGCGGCCGAGGAGGTGTCCATGAAGTACAGGCCTGCGCCGGCAGCCGGGCGCTCCGCGGGCTCGAGCACACCGACGACCGGGCGGCTGCCCGTCTTCTGGATGTTGCCGAGCGCTTTCTCCTCGATCGTCGAGAGCCCGCCGGCGATGTTCCCCTGGGTCGGCTGCGAGCCGAGCAGGTCGACCCCGCCCGCCGCGATCTCCGCGACGTAGCCGTCGTAGGCTGCGAGGAACGCCTCCCGGACCTCGTCGGTGGCCATCCGCGCAGCGACCAAGTGCTCGCCGCCGGTGAGCTCGGAGGTCTCGCCGAAGAAGACGGTCGCGCCCGCGTCGACCAGCCGGTCGACCACCGCGCCGACCGTCGGGCAGGAGCCAAGGCCGGTGGTCGTGTCCGACTCGCCGCACTTGATGCTGACGGTGAGCTCCGAGAGCTCGATGTGCTCGCGCTGCTGCTCGCTCGCTCGCTGGACGAAGTCCATCGCGGTCCAGCACGCCTGCCTGACGATCTCGAGCTCGCCCTGGCCCTCGATCGAGAAGCCCGCGACAGGCTTGCCCGTGGCCGCGATTCCGTCCACGATCCGCTCGGTCCAGGTCGGCTCGATCCCGATCACGATCGCCGCGGCGACGTTGGGGTTCGCACCGGTTCCGATCATCGTGCGGAAGTGCAACTCGAGGTCCTCGCCGTACTGGAGCCGTCCGTAGGCGTGCGGGAGCGCGAGCGTGCCGGTGATCTTCGCCGCCACTGCCTCGCAGGCTGCGTTCGAGATGTCGTCGACCGGCAGGATGATCACGTGGTTGCGGACGCCGACTGAGCCGTCGGGCCGGCGGTAGCCGTACAGCTCCATCCCTACCACCTCGCCGTCTTGACGTTGTGCGTATGGACGTAGTCACCAGGCGCGATGTTCGTACGGGCGACGCCCACCTGCGTGCTGTACTCCGTCACGGGCGCGCCTGCGTCCAGCGGCTGCAGAGCCACCTTGTGCCCGTAGGGGACGTCGGTCTGGGCACGCACCGTCAGCTCGCCGTCGTCCTCGACATAGACGACGAGAACCTCCTCGCCGGCCGAGATCGGCGCAACCGCCACGGCCACGTCGTCGC
The DNA here is from genome assembly GCA_035473635.1 of Gaiellaceae bacterium. Taxonomy (GTDB): domain Bacteria; phylum Actinomycetota; class Thermoleophilia; order Gaiellales; family Gaiellaceae; genus PALSA-600. The sequence continues at coordinate 5,140 of DATIOD010000015.1, forward strand.
CCTTGTTGTGGGCGAGGGCCTTGTGCATCGTTCGGTTCTCCTTTCCATTCGTTCGACTCATCGCGCTCCCACGATCGCGAGCGCGGCCGTGCCGACGGTGAACAGCACCGCGACCGTTGCGGCGAGGGCTCCGTGCAGGAGGCGACGCACGCGGGAGGCCCGGGCCTGTTCGTCGATCAAGAGCCAGATGCCGGCGCCGGCGTGCACGAGAGCCGCGGCGAGCATCGCCCAGTCCCAGGCAACCCAGAGCGCCGACGACCAGCGGCGCGCCACGAAGCTCGAGCCGGTCTCGGCGACATCGTTGACGAGGTGTGTGACGGCGAAGTGGCCGAGCACGAGCACCGCGAGCGCGAGTGCCGTGGCGCGCATGACGAGGAAGGCGGCGAGACGCGGCTGCATCACGCGAGCACCGGCTTCATGATCACAACGGACGCCGCCACGCCCGCGACCGCGGTGAGCGCCAGGGCGACGTGCAGCAGCCGGCGCGCCGTCGATGTCTTGACGTCGACGACATCCAGCAGCACGAGCCGAAGTCCGTTCAGGGTGTGGAAGAGGATCGCGAAGAGGAGTGCGCACTCGAACACCCGCAGCGGCGTCGTCCCGTAGAGCTCGTGGACCTCGTCGAATCTCGCCGGCGAGATCGCGTAGAGCGCGACGTCGAGGACGTGGAGGAGGAGAAAGGCGAAAACGGCGACCCCGGTCGCGCGGTGTGCGAGGAATGCCCACCGCTGCACGTCACGGTCACTCGCGCGGCCGATCCGCTCGATCCAGCGACCGCGCGCCGTCGTGGGGCGGTCGGTGAGCGCGACCCGCACCGTAAATGCGGTGAAGGCCAGTACGCCGGCGAGGAGCGTAGAGAGTGCCGCTGCGAAGGCAAGCTGGAGCGCGCTCACGCCTGCTCCAGCACCCGGCCGCCCGGTGCCAGTCGGGTCAGCTCGACCGGTCGCGTTGTCAGCTCGGTCTCGCCGTTTGCCCCGAGGGCGACGACGACGCTTCTGAGCCAGCCTTCGTCGTCGCGCTCGGGAAAGTCGGCGCGGAAGTGGGCCCCCCGCGACTCCTCGCGTGCGAGGGCGGACTCGACGATCAGTCGTGCGACGGTCAGCTGGCTTTCGAGATCGAGAGCCTGCTGCCACGCGGGGTTTGCCTCGCGGGGGCCGGTCACGGTGACCCGCGACGACCCCTCTTGGAGCTCCGTGAGGCGCTCTCGCGCCTGGAGGAGCCCGGTGCGTGTTCGAACGAGGCCGCAATGCACCCACATCGCCTCCTTGAGCCCATCCGTGAGCGCGAACGGCGCGGGTCCGTCGATCCGGCTCAGCGGCGCGTACGCTCGCTCGACCGACGCGGCGACCAGCTTCGGATCGGGCATGTAGATGCCCCTCGCCTGCACGATCGCCGCGGCCGCAACCCCGGCGCGCGCGCCGAACACGGTCGACTCGGCGACGCCATTCCCGCCGAGCCGGTTCGCGCCGTGGGTGCCTCCTGCATCCTCGCCGGCGACGAGGAGGCCGTGCACGGACGTGGTGCAGTCCGGATCGATGATGACGCCGCCCATGTGGAAGTGGGCTGTAGGCGAGACCTCGACTGGCCCGGTGGCGAGGTCTGCACCGACGAGCCTCGTCCGCGCCGCCATCTCGCCGAAGCGGCGCTCGACCTCCGCTGCGCCGAGATGAGAGACGTCCAGCAGGACCCCGCCCGCCGGTGTCCCACGTCCCTCGAGGATCTCGACGTAGGAAGCCCGCGCGACGACGTCGCGGGTCGAGCGCTCGAGCCGAACGGGGTCGGCCCGCTCCATGAAGCGCTCGCCGAGCGCATTGGTCAGGCGCGCGCCCGCGCCGCGCAAACCTTCCTCGAGCACCGCGCCTGTGAGCGCCGACGTTCCGGCGACGAGCCCGGTCGGATGGAACTGGAGCATCTCCATGTCGCGGAACTCGAGCCCAGCTCGCCAGCACATCGCCATCCCGTCGCCGGTCTTCTCGCGCGCGGGCGCCGCGATCCGGTACATCGTCGCCGACCCGCCGGTGGCGACGACCACGACCCGGGCCAGGAGCACGGCTGCGACGCCGGTTCGGGTGTCGAGCACCGTCAGGCCGGACAGATCGCCGTGTTGATCGAAGAGGAGGTCGAGCGCACGCCAGTCCTCGAGCTCCCGTGCCCCGATCCGCAGCACCTGGTCGCGCAGGCGGCCCATGATCTCGAGCCCGGTCTGGTCGGCCCGGTGCACGGTGCGGTCGAAGCTCTGTCCGCCGAACGGCTTCAGGTCGAGCTGGCCGGCTGCCGTGCGGTCGAAGAGGCAGCCGAACTGCTCCTCGAGCTCGTGGATCACACCCGGCGCGTCGTTGACGAGCGTCCACGCGAGCTCCTGGTCGTTGAGGTACTGGCCGCCCTCGAGCGTGTCGTGGAAATGCGCCTCGGTGGAGTCGCCGTCGCCGAGCACCGCGTTGAAACCGCCCTGCACCATGCGCGTGCAGCCTGAGCGGCCGACGGCGCCTTTCGAGACGATCGTGATCGAGAGACGCGGGTCGGCTGCCGCCGCGTGCAGTGCGCACATGAGGCCTGCGCCGCCGCTGCCGACGATGGCAACGTCGGTCTCGAGCACCGGTAGGGTCGCTTCAGCGGCCGGCACCGATGCTCCACCTGCGGAGGCGTCGGATCGAAGCCGCGGGGTCGATGCCCTTCGGGCATGCACCACTGCAGCCGTGGATGTAGTGGCAGCGCGTGACCCCGCCCTCCTGCGAGACGAGCTCGAGCCGGCGCGAGCGCGCGCCGTCCCGGGTGTCGGCGGCAAGGGTCATCGCGCGGTTCAAGGCTGCCGGTCCTGCGAAGCCGTGCTCGGCGCCGGCGAGGTCGCAGGCCGTCCAGCACGCCCCGCACGAGATGCAGTCGAGCCCGGCCTCGACCGCCTCGCGAGTGGGGTCGCCGGCCGGAAGAACTCGAGCCTCACCCTCCGCGAGCGGCACGAACCATGGTTCGACGCTGCTCCATGCCTTCCAGAAGGGGCCGGTGTCGACGATCAGGTCACGGACGATCGGAAGCCCTGCAAGCGGCTCGAGCAGGAGCGCCCCTTTTGCGCCGGTCACCGGCGTCCGGCAGGCGAGGACGGGGCGGCCGTCGACGCGAATCGCGCATGTGCCGCACATGGCGACCCGGCACGAGTAGCGGAAGCCGATCGACGCGTCCGCACGTTGGAGCGCAAGGAGGACATCGAGGACCATGGCGGGCTCGCCGACCACCAACTCGAAGCGCCGGCGGGCGTCGCCGTCGCTGCGCGCGATCTCGACCGACAGCGCCGTCACAGATCGACTTGATCGTTCAAGAAGATCACAGTCGTATTCGTATCACTGCTGTCAAGGCCCACGCATCTATAAGGGTTTGAAATACTGCTCTCAGCGCAGGGCCGGCGGAGCGCCGAGCCGGCGCGAGATCTCGGCGGCGTGACGGCGCACGACCTGTCCGATCCCTTCGATCCCGCCGGCGGGAAGCATTTGCTTCAGCCCCGTGACGCTGATTGCCGCGACGCACACCTGGCGGTGGTCGAAGACCGAGGCGCCGACGCAGCAGACGCCTTCGCTGTCCTCCTCGTCATCGACTGCGAACCCCTTCTCGCGCACGCCGTCGAGCTCGCGCAGGAGGTGGTCGACGTCGGTGATCGTCTTCGCGGTGCGTCGCGGCAGCCCGGTGTCGGTGACGATCGCTCGCACTTCCTCCTCGGGCAGGTGGGAGAGCAGGGCCTTGCCGATTGCGGAGCAGTGCGGCAGCTCGCGCCGTGCAAGGTTGCTCTGGAAGCGAATGATCCCGGGGCCGTCGACGCGCCCGAGCATCACCGCGTAGGCATCGTCGAGGACGCCGACGCGCGACGTCCAGCCGGTCTCCTCCGTCATCGCCCGCAGGGAGGGCTGTGCCACGTCGAGCAGATCGACCTGGCCGAGTGCCTGGTCGCCGAGCCGTGCGAGCGTGAGCCCGAGCTTGTAATGACGCGCACGCCCCTCGCCGAGCTCGGCGACATAGCCGCGCGCCGTCAGCGTGCGGAGCACGGCGAGCACCGTGCTCTTGGACGTGTCGAGCCGGCGTGAGAGCTCGGCCAGGCGCAGCCCGACGGAGTCGGCTTCGCCCAGCGTCTCGAGCACGTCGAGCGCACGTTCCACGCTGCGGACCCGGTACCGTTCGTCTCCTTCGGGGCGGCTTGACTTTTCGGTCGCACTCACTTAGAACTCCCTCCGCGTGTTGCGTAGAGCGCATCGCCGTTCGGCACAGACGCACAATATGCGGATCGATACCCGAAAAGCAAGCAAAACAGGACGCCGGTGAAGGCCGACGAGGCGCTCGGCAGGCTCGGCCTCGCCTCGAGCGAGAGTCGGCCGGAAGTGAGCAACGGGCGCTTTCCCGACGGCGCGCACTTCCGCATCGAGATTCCGAGCGTCGAGAACCTCCGCGTGCTCGAGGCGGTGCTCGAGGAGGCCCGCCGGCACGAGATCGTGGTCAACCGCGTCTCCCAGGGAAGCGGGGCAATGCTCCTCGGCGAGTCCGAGCTTCGTGAGACGGCGGCCGTCGCCGCCGAGGCGGGTGTCGAGGTGTCGCTCTTCGTCGGCCCGCGGGAAGGCTACGGCCTCGGTGCACACGCACGCTCAGAGGACGGCGTCGGCCACGCCGGCCAGGTCCGCGGTGTCCGCGGGCTCTCGTATGCGATCGAGGACGTCGCCCGCGCGGTCGAGGCGGGAATCAGAAGCTTCCTCGTCGCCGACACCGGCCTGCTGCTGCTCCTGCGCGACATGCAGGCGGCCGGCGAGCTGCCGACGGAGTGCGGCTGGAAGATCTCGGTCGCGATGGCCCCGTCCAATCCTGCCGCGCTCGTCGTGCTGGCCGGCCTCGGGGCGACGACGGTCAACATCCCGTCCGACGTGACGACGGCCGAGCTCGCCGAGATGCGGGCGGCGACCTCGCTTCCGATCGATCTCTACATCGAGTCGCCGGACAGCCTCGGCGGCGTGGTGCGCGGGAACGAGCTCGCTGACCTCGTCGCGATCGGCGCGCCGCTGTACGCGAAGTTCGGCCTGCGGAACTCCCGGCCGCTCTATCCCGCCGGCGAGCATCTCTACGACGAGGCGATCGCGATCGCGCGCGCTAAAGTGGCCCGGGCCGCGGTTGCGCTCGAATGGCTTGCGCGGCTCGGCTCCGATCTCGTCCAGTCGGCACCGGGAGCCGAGGGCCTCCGTGTGCCGCGTCCAGTCCCTTTCTCCGAAGAACCAATGACGCCGATCGAGACGATCCCGTCATGACCGCCGTCCCAACCATGCCCCGATGAGGAGGGCCAACATGTCAGGAAAGAAAAAGCTTCTTGCCGTCACGGCGGCTCTCGCCGTCGCGGCCGTGGCCGGCGGCAGCACCGTCGTCACATCCGCCCGGTCGGCGCCCGCGGCCTACGCCATCTCCGCGGCGACCGGCTGCACGTCGTCCAAGGGCACGCTGAAGTACGGCATCGCGGGCGCGGGCATCGCCCAGCTCGACCCGAACACGCTCTCCTTCGCCGGTCAGGTGCCGCTGCAGACGCTGCTCTACAACGGCCTCTCCAAGTACGACCGCAACATGGACGTCGTGCCGGACCTGGCAACCAAGTGGCGCGCGTCGAAGGATCTGAAGACCTGGTTCTTCACTCTCCGCAAGGGCGTGAAGTACTCGACCGGCCGGGCATTCACGGCCAACGACGTGCGGGCGAACATTCTGCGCGTGCTCGATCCGGCGGTGCCGTCCCAGCAGCGTGCAAACGCGAAGGACATCCGGTCGGTGCGCGTGATCAACCCGTACCTGATCCGGATCAAGCTCGGCAGCCCGAGCGCGATCCTTCCGAATGCGCTCGTCGACATCAAGATGAGCGACACCAACAACGTCGCCGACCTCGCGAAGAGCGGAACCGGGACGGGGCCGTACAAGGTCGCCTCGTTCGTCCCGAACCAGTCGCTGGCGCTCGTGCCCAACCCGAACCACTTCGGCGGCCGCGCGTGCCTGCAGCGGATCGAGTTCGTCCGGGAGCCCGACCCGACGGCGATGGTGACCGACTTTCGGGCCGGGAACCTTGACATGATCTGGCAGGTCCGCCCGACCGACGTGCAGGCCGTGACCTCGAGCAAGACGGCGTTCCTCGCGCCGAAGGGCGTCTCGGGCGCCCACGTCTGGGAGCTGGACGTCACCTCCGAGCCGTTCAACGACGTCCGTGCCCGGCAGGCGCTCTCGTACGCGATCGACCGCCGGACGATGAACCGTGCGGCCTTCTCCGGTCTCGCAACCCCGTCGATCGGCAACTCGCTGATCAGCGCGAACAGCTCGGCCTACAACAAGAAGCTGAAGGGATACCCGTTCAACCTGCAGAAGGCGAAGCAGCTCTTCGACGCCGCCGGCGTCAAGCAGGGAACGACGTTCACCTTCTGGGCGCTCGCCGGCCGCCGCGACGAGTGGATCACGATGGCCCAGATCCTGCAGCAGGACCTGGAGAAGATCGGGCTCAAGCTCTCGATCCAGCGCGCGGACGTGAGCACGTGGCTCGCGAAGTTCTTCCCCGCCGGGAAGAGGTACCCGAACACGATCATCGCCAACTACTTCTCGATGCCGCCGAACCCCACGTACGCCCTGAAGCAGGGCCAGTTCGGCTCGTGCGAGTGCAACTGGAAGAACACCACTTTCGAGTCATTGGCTCTGAAGGCGCCGGGTGTGGTCGACCTACCGGCGCGCCAGAAGGTCTACAACACGATGCAGCAGATCTTCAGCTCGTACGCTCCGGTGATGGTGATCGCGCACCAGACCAACATCGTCGCGCACCAGCGGACCGTCCAGAACGCGTGGGAGGACGCGCAGGGCAACGTCCACCTCGAGGAAGCGCGGAAGTCGGGCTAACGTAGGGCCAAGGGGCGGCCGCTCGCCGGCCGCCCCCGAAGCCCCTGAGCGAAGGAGTGACAGCGGTTCGATGCTGAGATACGTGCTCCGGCGGCTCGTCACGAGCTTTGCCCTGCTGATCCTCGGCTCGATGGTCGTCTTCCTGCTCATGCGGGTGATCCCGGGCGATCCGACGATCACCAAGCTCGGCGGCTCGATCAAGGAAGTCGACAAGTCGACGCTCGAGGGGATCCGCGCGGAGCTCGGTCTCGACAAGTCGATTCCCGCCCAGTACGTCGACTGGGTCAGCGGGATCCTGCACGGTGACTTCGGCGCCTCCTACTTCAGCCAGTTCTCGGTCACGTCGCTCGTCGAGCAGCGTTACGGGGCAACGCTCCTGCTCGCGTTCATGTCGATGATCATCGGCATCCTGATCGCCGTGCCGGCGTCGGTGGCAGGCGCAATTTGGCCGAACCGGATCCTCGGTGGACTGCTGTCCGGCTTCGCGGCTGTCGGGATCGCGATCCCGACGTTCGTGATCGGGATCGGCCTGATCATCGTTCTCGGGGTCGAGCTCGAATGGCTGCCGACGCAGGGGTACGTCTCCTTCCAGGCGGATCCCGTCCAGAGCGTCAAGTCGACCCTGCTGCCGGCGATCACACTCGGGATCGGGGTCGCGGCGGCGACCATGCGGATCCTGCGGCCGTCCCTCTTCGACGTCGGCAGTTCGTCGTTCGTGCGAACGGCCAAGGGCAAGGGCTTGCTGCGACGGCAGGTCGTCGTCCGCCACGAGCTCCCGAATGCCTCGATCCCGGCGATCACCGCGGCGGGGATCATCGTCGCCCACCTCGTCGGCGGTGCTGTGATCATCGAGTACGTCTTCGCCCGGCCGGGCCTGGGCTCGCTGCTCGTCGACTCGGTCTACCAGCGCGACTACGGCGTGCTGCAGGCGCTCGTGCTGCTCGCGGTCGCCGTCTTCATCGTCACGAGCCTCATCGTCGACGTCCTCCTCGGCTTCATCGACCCGCGCCTGCGGACGAAGGCGGTCACATGAGCACGGTGGTCCCGACCGTCCCGGTCGAGAGTGCGACGCGTACGGACTCCGTCATTCGCCGCCTGCTGCGCCGGCCGTCCGGCGCGCTCTCGGCCGCGGTCGTCTTGCTGCTCGTCATCGCCACCGTCGGCGCCCCACTCTTCGCGCCGTACGCCCCGACGACGCTCGACTTCGCGCACCTGTTCGCGCCGCCGAGCCGCGACCACCTGTTCGGCACCGACGAGCTCGGACGCGACCTGCTGACGCGGATCCTCTACGGCGGCCGCACCTCGATCACGCTCGGCTTCGCCGCGACGGCGCTCGCGATGGGACTCGGGATCCTCTGGGGCTTCACCGCTGCGCTCCGGGAAGGCTGGTTCGGCGAGATCCTGATGCGCGCTGCGGACACGCTGATGGCGATCCCCGCGATTCTGCTCGGTCTCGTCCTCGTCGCCGCGTTCGGCACCTCGACGCTGAGCATGGTCGTCATCCTCGGCATCATCTTCACGCCGGCGACGGCCCGGATTGCGCGATCGTCCCTGCTCTCGGAGTTGCGATCGGACTACTACCTGGCCGCGGTGTCCGTCGGCGCGTCGGGCCGCCGGATCGTCGCCCGCGAGCTGTTGCCGAATGCACTGCCGGTGCTCGTCGCCCGCGCCAGCCTCGTTCTCGCCGAGGTGATCTTCGTCGAGGCGAGCCTGAGCTTCATCGGCCTCGGGATCCAGCCTCCGGACACGTCGTGGGGAACCCTGCTGCAGCAGGGATACACGAACCTCTACAGCTCGTACACCTACGCCTTGTTCCCCGGGTTCGTGATTCTCGTCGCCGTGCTCGCGCTGAATGTGCTCGGCGACAACCTCCAGAAGGTCCTCGACCCCTCTCAGTCATGACGGCGACGCTCCCCGAGACCGCTACCGACGTGGTCCTCAGCGTGCGCGACCTTGTCGTCGAGATCACGGTGCCGAGGCGAGAGCCAATCAGGCCGGTGCGCGGCGTCTCGTTCGACGTCCGCTCCGGCCGCCGGCTCGGGATCGTGGGCGAGTCTGGAAGTGGCAAGTCGCTCACGGCGCTTTCGCTGATGCGGCTGCTCCCTCCCCGCGCGCGGATCGCGGCTGGTCACGTGCTCCTGCGCGGGAACGACCTCGCCCCTGTCTCCGAGCGGGAGATGGCGCGCGTCCGCGGCGGCCAGATCTCGACCGTCTACCAGGACCCGATGTCGTCGCTGAACCCCCTCATGACGGTCGGTCGGCAGATCACGGAGGCAATCGCCGCCCACGAGGGCGTCGGCCGTCGCGAGGCTCGCGAGCGGGCGATCCAGGTGCTCGGAGACGTCGGGCTGCCGCAGCCCGCGCGGCGTATCGACGACCATCCGCACCAGTTCTCCGGCGGCATGCGTCAGCGCGTGATGATCGCGATGGCGATCTGCACGAACCCCGACGTTCTGATCGCCGACGAGCCGACGACCGCGCTGGACGTCACCACCCAGGCTCGGATCATGGAGATGCTCGGCCGGATCGTCGAGGAGCGCCGGATGGGTGTGATCCTGATCACGCACGACCTCGGCCTTGCCTCGTCCTTCTGCGACGACATTCACGTCATGTACGCGGGCCGGATCGTCGAGAGCGGCACCGGCGCCGCCGTGCTGAGCACTCCCGCTCATCCCTATTCTGAGGCCCTGCTCGACTCGATCTGCGGGCTCGATCGCGACGTCGAGCGACCGATCGCCGCGATCTCGGGGCAGCCGCCGCTACCGCACCAACTGCCGTCCGGTTGTCCGTTCCACCCGCGCTGCGCCTATGCGCAGGAGGTCTGCACGGTCGATCCGCCGCCTGCGGTCGCCGTCCGCGAGCAGGTGGCGGAGTGTCACTTCCCGGTCGAGGCTGGGACGGCATGAGCGCGACCGACATGACGCCGTCGCGCATCGACCCCGTCCGCGAGGAGACGCTCCTCGTGGTCGACCACCTGAGCCGCCACTTTCGCCTCGGCGGACCCCGGTCGCGCCGCATCGTCAAGGCGGTCGACGATGTCTCGCTCGTGCTCACCCGCGGCGAGACGGTCGGCCTCGTCGGCGAGTCGGGCTCGGGGAAGTCGACACTCGCGCGGCTCTTGCTCCGTCTCGACGAACCCACGTCGGGCAGCGTCCACTTCGAGTCGACCGACCTTTTCGGGATCTCTCGCCGCGAGCTGCGGCGGCTCCGCCGTGAGATGCAGATCGTCTTCCAGGACCCGTACGCATCGCTGAACAAGCGGAAGACGGTCGAGCAGATCGTCTCGTTCCCGCTCGTCGTGCACGAGCGTTCGCTGTCGCGGAAAGAGCGCTCGGCTCGGGTCGCGGAGCTGCTCGAGCTCGTCGGCCTGCGGCCCGACCACGCGCGCGTCTTCCCACGCCAGCTCTCCGGCGGCCAGTGCCAGCGTGTCAACATCGCGCGGGCGCTGGCGCTGAACCCAAAGCTCGTGGTGCTCGACGAGGCGGTGTCGGCCGTCGACGTCTCGATCCAGGCGCAGATCCTCAACCTCCTGCGAAGACTCCAGGACCAGCTCGACCTGACCTATCTGTTCGTGACGCACGACCTCGCCGTCGTCCGCTACATGGCCGACACGATCGCCGTCATGTATCTCGGCCGGATCGTCGAGCAGGGGCCGCGAGACTCGCTCTTCGCCGAGCCGCAGCACCCGTACACGCACGCACTCCTGGCTTCGATCCCGCCCGCGCCCGGCGAGACGCAGCGGGAGCAGATCGTTCTCCGCGAGGCGCCCGCGGCGGACACGCTGCCGTCGGGTTGCCGCTTCCACCCGCGCTGCCCGCTCGGCGAGCGCGAGCTCTGCCGGACGGTCGACCCCCCGCCGCACGCCGCCGGCGCGGGGCACACCGTCGCCTGCCACTTCCCCCAGTCGGCGGGGAGCCTGCTGGCGGAGGTCGCCCGGGAGCGGGCATGAGCACCGTCCGTTGCTGGGACGCGCTGACTCGCGAGGAGATCGGCGACCTGGCGGCCACTGCGTTGCTCGTGCTGCCGGTCGGGTCGACGGAGCAGCACGGCCCGCACCTCGCCACCGGGACCGACGCGTTGCTCGCCCACGCGATTGCGGAACGGGCGGCGGCCGCGGCGTCGCGGCCAGACACGATCCTGCTTGCCCCGACGCTCGCGTACGGCGCGTCCGACCACCACCTTCCGTTCGGCGGGACGCTCTCACTCGGCGTCGCCACCTTCCAACTCGTCTTGGCGGACCTGCTCGCCTCGGCCGCGTCGGCCGGCGTCCGGCGTATTTTCGTGCTGAACGCCCACGGCGGCAACGCCGCCGCCTGTGCGGTTGCGGTGGCGGAGGCCTCGCGCGAGCTCGATCTCGTCGTCGCGACCGCGATGGCATCGGACCTCGTCGACCCCGCGGACATCGAAGGGCCGCTGCACGGCCATGCCGGCAGCTTCGAGACCTCTCTGCTGCTCGCGCTCGACCCGGACCGCGTCCGGCCCGAGCTGGCGAGGCCGTCGCCGGGCGGCGCCGCGCGCAAGCGGCCGCGGGGCCTCGTCATCGGAGAGCCGGGACGCTGGGAAGAGCTGGACGGCTTCACCGATCGTCCGGACGAGGCATCCCGTGAGCGCGGCGAGCGGGCGCTCGCGGTGTGTGTGGCCGCGGTTGCGGCGGCCATCGAGCAGCTCGCCGATACCGGTGCCTGACGTGTCTGGGCCGACGATCGCGGCCGTCGAGACGACGACCGTGAGTGCGCGCGCGAAGCCGGGGCTCAAGGTGCGCGGGCAGCGGGTCGTTCACGACGCCTCGACGTTCACGCTCGTCCGCGTCGTCACCGACGAGGGCGTGGAGGGTTTCGGGGAGGTCAGCGCAACCGCCGCCTGGAGCGGTGAGGACGCTGTCACGGCGACGCACTTCGTCCGCGACGTGATCGGGCCCAGTCTGATCGGCAAGCCGCTCGCGCCGATCGAGGCGCATGCGACGGAGTTCGACCGCGTGTTGCGCGGCAATTGGTTCACCAAGGCAGGCGTCTCGACCGCGCTGTGGGATGCGCTCGGCCGCACGCAGGGCGTCACCGTCGCCGAGCTGCTCGGCGGGCCGTACCGGCGCGAGGTGCCGGTGAAGATCTCGCTCAGCGGCGACGGCGACGATCTCCGAGCCGGCTACGAGACGGCGGTCGCCCTCGGCTTCCGCTCCTTCAAGGTCAAGGTCGGCCGAGATCCCGAGGCGGACGTGGCACGGCTCGCGCTGGCGCGTGAGCTCGCCGGCGAGGACGCGCTTCTCGGCGCGGATGCAAACGGCGGCTGGTCGCTTCCGGTCGCGCTCGAGACGGTCCCGCGCCTTGCCGAGTCGCGCCTCGCCTTCATCGAGCAGCCGGTGCACGCGGACGACCTCGAAGGGCTCCGCGATGTGCGCGCCCTGGGCGTCCCGCTCGTCGCCGACGAGTCCGTCTACTCGCTCGCGGACGTGGCCCGCATCGGCCGCATGGGCGCGGCGGATCTCGTCAGCGTCTATGTCGGCAAGAGCGCCGGCCTCGAGCGCGCCGTCGAGTCTGCGAGGCTTGCACGCGAGCTCGGGATGGGTGTTGTGATCGGTGCGAACGGCGAGATGGGCATCGGAGCCGCCGCGCAGCTGCATGTCGCCTGCGCCTGCGAGCACCTGAGCCAGATCCCGCACGGGATCATCGGGCACCACTTCTACGAGGAGGACGTCTCGCTTGCCGTCCCGCTCGACATCGACGGTCTCGTCGCGCGGCTCCCCGCCGGTTCCGGGCTCGGCATCGAGCCGAGTGACGAGGTGCGGCGGAGCTTCGCGTGAGCGCGGGCGTCCAGGTCTTCGTCTACCCGGAGGAGCTCGAGCACGTGGAGCCCGACGCGCTCGCGGCGCAGGTGCTCGAGCTCGGTTGCGACGCCGTCTCGGTCGCAGTCGTCTATCACCGCGGCCGCCGCGTCTTCCCGCGCCACCGGCGCGTCAGCGTGCTGACGCGGACGGCGATGTACGTCGAGCCAGAACGCGCCCGCTACGGCGCTCTCGTTCCCGAAGGTACTCGCACCGAGCGTCTGCTGCGGTTCCGCGAGGCGTGCGAACGGAGCGGGCTGCGGTTCCGGGCGTGGGTTGTCGGGCGCCACAACGGCGAGCTCGCGGCCGCATACCCGGACGCGGCGGCGCGGCTCCTCGACGGCTCGCCGGCCGGCCACAGCCTCTGCCCGTCCGCTCCCGAAGCAGTCGAGTTCGTCGCCGCGCTGGTGGGCGACGTTGCCGCGCAGCTCGAGCCCGAGTACGTCGACCTCGAGGCCGCCTTCTACCCCGCCTGGGAGCCGTCGTACACGCTGACGCTCGCGCTCGACCCGCTCTCCGAATCGGCTCGTCTCCTCGCCCCGCAGTGCTTTTGCGTCTCGTGTCGAGCACTGCTCGGCCCGGCCGTAGAAGCGCGTGTGCACGCGGCGGCCGGGCCGCCGTTCGCCGACGCCGCGGCTGGTGCTGAAGACGTCCCCGCCGATCTGGCAGCAGGCCGGGCCGCCGGCGCTGCGCGCCTCGTGGAGGCGGCCGCCGAAACGGTCCACGCCGCCGGATCGAGCCTCCGCGTCTTCGTCTCCGGGCCACCCGAGCAGGCCGCGCTTCAGGGTGTCTCGCCGATCTCGGTCACCGCCGCCGACGCACTCCTCTTCGGCTGCGGCCCGCTAGCGGGCGACGAGTTGCAGCGCCGCTTCAGCGGCCTGCGCGCGCTCGCCGGGAGCACCGGCTCGGTCTCCACCAACTGGACGCCCGACCGCACGGAGCTCGCGGCCGATGCCGAGCGGCTCGCGGCCGCCGGTGCCGAGGGCCTCGCGCTCTACAACCTCACCCTCGTCCCGGAAGCGGGACTCACTGCATTCCGGGCGGCTGCGCACGCCTTCCGCGCAGGCGAGGCCGCATGACGGTGGTCGACGGCCACGTCATGCTCGGCCACGGGAGGGACGCGTCTCTGACTGCAGAGGAGCTGCTCGCGACCATGGACCGGCTCGGCATCGAGCGGGCGCTCGTCTCGCCGGCCGAGGGGTACCTGCCGGTGCGGAACCGTCAAGGGAACGAGCTTGTCGCGGGGGCTGCCGCCTCGTCGGGCGGGCGGCTGCTCGCGTACGCGGTCGCGACGCCGTGGCTCGGTGCCGAGGCGCTCGAGGAGCTGAGGCGGGCGCGGGATGCAGGAGCAGTCGCGCTCAAGCTCGACTCCGCTCTTCAGGGCTTCGACTTGCTCGACGGCCAGGCCGAGCCGCTCGTTGCGTTCGCGGTCGACTCCGGCTGGCCCGTCTACGTCCGCACGGGCACGCCGCCGCACGCACTCCCCCTCCAGCTCGCGTGGCTCGCGGCGCGCTTCCCTGAAGGCAGCTTCCTGCTCGGGAAGGCAGGCGCGACGGACTTTTCCCACGACGGCCCGGCGACGCTCGCGGCCGCGCCGAACGTCTACGCCGACAGCGTTTACGTCGAATGGCCGACTGCTCTGGCCGCAGCCGACCCCGACGGCATCGGCGGGCGCGTGTTCTTCTCCACCGACGCGCCTTTCGGCGACCCGCCGATCGAGCTCGCCCGTGTCACCGAGGCGCCGTACGGGCCGCACGTGCGCGACGCGATCCTGGGCGGCACTCTCGCGGGCCTGCTCGGCCTGTGATCGGCCTCGCCAGCGGCGACGCCGTCGTCGTCCACGCGTCCCTGCGTGCGGTCGGTCTCGGCGCTGACGAGGTGATCGGCGCACTCCTCGATGCTGTCGGGCCACGCGGCCTCGTCGTCATGCCCACGTTCACCTACGACAACGAGACCTACGCGCCGGATCTGCCAGGGCGTACGGGGGCGCTTGCAGAGGCGTTCCGTCGCCGTCCCGACGCGCTGCGCTCGAGGCACCCGACATACTCGGTCGCGGCCGTCGGAACCCGCGCCGCCGATTTCCTCGACGGGCACGAACGAGCGGGAGCGACCGGCGTCGACAGCCCGCTCGGACGCCTCGCCGCCGCAGGCGGGCACGTCCTCCTGCTCGGTGTCGGCCACACGGCGAACACCACCGTCCACGTGGGCGAATTCCGGGCAGGCGCGCCGTACCTGGACATCCCGTTCGACCCCGACTGGCCGGCGCATGGGGCCGATCGGTTCCCCGGGTGCAGCCGGGCTTTCGGGGCGATCGAACGGCCGCTCCGCGAGCGGGGCGCCATCCGGGACGGAAAGCTCGGCCGCGCCCTCGCCCAGCTCGTCTCGAGCGCGATGGTGATCGAGGCGACGGTCGAACTGCTCAACGCCGATCCGACTTCGCTCCTGTGCACCGATCCCGCGTGCTACCGCTGCTCGCGGGCGCGCGCCCGACTCGGCTAGGGCCGCTCGAGCCCCAGCAGCGGCAGCGGGTCACGAACGATCAGCTCCTCGATCTTGTCGAGCGGCACCGGCGGCAGCTTCGTCCCTTCGATCGGGTCGTTGACTCGCCGGAGCCCCACCGCCGTCTCCGCTGGTGTCGCGATCGGGAAGTCGGACCCGAACAGGAGCTTGTCGAGCGCACCCCATTCCGTCGCGAGCCGCAGTCCCTCGTAGAAGCTCCACGGCCGGTAGAAGAGCGCCGAGATGTCGGCGTAGACGTGTGGGTGCTTGCGGATCGTCACGATCGTCTCCCGCTGCCAGGGGTGGCCCATGTGCGCCATCACGACGCGGAGCTCGGGGAAGCGGATCGCGATCTCGTCCATCAGCAGGGGATGTGCGTAGCGGAGCGGTGCCTCCCGCACCGGCGACGCGCCCTGGTGGAAGAGGACCGGCAGGCCGTGACGTTCCGCAGCTGCGTAGACGCGCAAGGCGTCCTCGCCCAGCGGGTCGAAGACCTGGTAGTTCGGGCCGAGCTTGATCCCCTTCAACCCCAGGTCCGTGCGCGCCCGCTCGAGCTCGTCCAGCGCGCCCTCCACTTCCGGATGCACGGAGAGGAAGCCGATCCGGCGGTCAGCCGCGTCTGCCACGAAGGTGGCGACGGCGTCGTTCAGGGCGGAGTCGACCCGCGTCCGGTCGCGTGCGATCGTGAACGCGACCGACACGTCCACGTCCGCGAATGCGTCGGCGTAGTCGGCCCAGGTCGTCGTCGCCGCCACTGCTCGGTCCGGCCGCCACTTGTCGTTGACGATGAGCTCTTCGGGCGGGACAGCGTCACGGTGCGTCGGCACATGGGAGTGGATGTCGATCATGCGGCGAGCAGGCGGCGTGGGTTGGAAACCAGGATCGCCTCGCGCTGCTCCTCGTCGAGGCCGAGCTCGTCGAGCTGGCGCACGCGCAGCACCGCGTACCGCTGCAGCGGCTCGGGCCGAAGGCCGGCGTCGGTGCCGAAGAGCAGCCGCTCGAGCGGGCAGCGCGCCACGATCGCACGCATCGCGTAGCCGGGCGTCCCCGACATGCAGAGGTGGACGTTCGGCGCAGAGAGCACCGCCGCAATCGCTTCGCGCCAGAGGTCGTGCAGGCCGCCGTGGCCGAGCACGATCTGCGTGTCCGGATGGCGGCGCGCGAGCACGGCGAGCTGGAGCGGGGTCGAGAACGGTGGCGTGCCGTCGTGGAAGAGGATCGGGATCCCGAGCGCACCGGCGGCCTCGCAGACGCGCTGCAGGCCCGGCTCGTGCGCCGAGAAGCCCTGCAGCCAGGGATGGAGCTTGACCCCGCGCATCCCGTGCTCGCGGACGCAGCGCTCGATCTCCGCCGAGGCACCCGGATCGCGAGGATCGACCGTCGCGAAGGCGACGAGCCGGTCGGGCGCCGGCGCGACCCAGGCTGCGAGGGAATCGTTGGCCCCCGCGCTCGGCCGCAGCAGCCCTTCGTACGTGAACACGACCGAGATGTCCACGCCAAGCTCGTCCATCGCCGCCAGGTACTCCGCCGACCCGTAGGCCGCGGCGGCGGGCTGGTGCACGTGGAAGTCGATCATGCGGGTACCGACGATTCCGGGATCGGCCGACCCACGCCTGCGGCGCGCGCGATGCGCTCGGCGAGCTCGAGGCTCGCGATCGCCTCGTCGAGCCCGGGCACCGGCGGCGTGCCGGCGAGCGCTGCGTCGACGAAGCGCTGAAGCTGGAGCGCAAAGCAGACCTCCGTCTTGTCACCGGGCGGCTCGTGCGTCTCGGTCGTACCGTCCGCAAGCTCGACCGTGAGCCGGAAGGTGGGCGGCTCGAGGGTCGCGAGGCCCTTGGGCCCGGTGACGACGAATTGGCTTGGCGGCAGCACCGGCGTCAGCCAGACGACGTCGAGGCGCGCGATCGTGCCGTCCTGGTACGCGAGGACGCCGCCGTTCACGTTCGCGCTCGCATACGTGGGATCGGTGCGCAGGCTCCAGCCGCTGACGTCGACCGGCGGCTCGCCGAGCAGGTAGTTGATCCGGTCGCACGCGTGCACGCCGTCGGAGACCACGGGCGGGATCCGTTCGAGCGAACGCAGCCGCCGCGCGTACGCGCGGGGATCCTGGTCGGGGTTCGCGGGCTCGTCGCAGAGGGCAGCCTGGATCAGCAGCGGCCGCCCGAGGGCTCCGTCCGCGATCAGCTCGCGGAGCCGGTCGACCGCGGGGTGATGCCGGTAGGTGAGGCCGATCTGGAGCCGGTCCGTCGCGCCGGGCGCCGCGCGCACGTCCGCTGTCTCGGCGACCGAGAGCCCGAGCGGCTTCTCTGCGAGCACCCACTTGCCGGCGTCGAGCGCGCCGCGCACGAGACCAGCAGTGGCGGCGGGAGGAGTCGCGATCACGACGGCGTCGATCTCGGGATCGGTGAGCACGGACGTGACGTCCGTCGTTCGGCGCGCTCCCTCGGGCGCGGTTGCGAGGCGCTCCTCCTCGAGGTCCGCGACGGCCATTACCGCGACGCGCCGCTCGCGGGCCAGCGCGGGGAGGTGGGCGCGGACGGCGATGTCGCCAAGGCCGATCACCGCGATTCGGAGGGCTGGCTCGCTCACGGGGCCGACCCTAACATGCGATACTGGTGCTCACTTGATCGTTCAAGTGAGCCAGGTGCCAGCGGCGCCCGTCCCCCGCCGGACCCGCGCCGCGGGTGCGCTGCGGCGTGTCGCTCCGGGCCTCGCTCTGGCCTCGGCGGGCTCTCTCGCAGGATTGCTCGTCCACTGGCTGCTGCCTGGGGTGCCGGTCGTCCTTGCCACCCTCGTGCTCGGCCTGGTCGTCGCGAATACCGTGGGCGTGCCGGTCGCTTCCCGGGCCGGGCTCGCGCTCGCTTCGGGGACGCTCTTGCGCGTCGGCATTGTCCTGCTGGGCTTCGAGCTTGTGCTCCAGGACATGCTCACGCTCGGCGGGCGGGGCCTCCTCGTCGTCGTCGTGGTCGTGGTCGCGACCTTCTTCGGAACGCTGTGGGCCGGAAACCGGCTCGGCGTCTCGAACGGTCTTGCGCTCCTCGTCGCTACCGGCTTCTCGATCTGCGGCGTCTCTGCGATCGCGGCGGCCCGGGGCATGACCGACGCGGACGAGGAGGAGGTGACATACGCAATCGCGCTGGTGACGCTCTGCGGCAGCCTCGCGATCGTGCTGTTGCCGGCGCTGAACCGCGTCCTCGGGATGAGCGACCACGACTACGGAGCGTGGGTGGGGGCCAGCGTGCACGACATTGCGCAGGTCGTGGCGACCTCCTCCGCCGTCGGCGGCGTCGCGGTGGCGACCGCGGTCGTCGTCAAGCTGACGCGCGTGCTCCTGCTCGGGCCGCTCATTGCGTGGATCGCCTGGCGGGAGGGCCGCAGCGCACGCGTCTCGCGGTGGCGCCTCGTGCCGCCGTTCGTGCTTGCGTTCATCGCCGCCGCTGCGCTGCGCAGCGCGGACCTCGTGCCGTCGGGGCTGCTGCCGGTCTTGGCCGATGCGAAGACCGTCCTCCTAGCCGTCGCCCTCTTCGCCGTCGGGGCTCGCGTGGAGCTGCGACGGCTGCTCGCCGTCGGCGGGCGCCCGCTAGTGCTCGGGCTCTCCTCGTGGGTGATCGTCGCGCTGGTCGCGTACGCGGGCGTGACGGTGGTGTGGTCGTGAGCCGGCCGACGATGCGCGATGTCGCCGGGCAGGCGGGCGTCTCGCTGCAGACTGTCTCGAACTACGTCAACGGGCGCTTCAACCTGATGTCCGTCGAGACGCGGGAGCGGGTCGGCCGTGAACTCGACCGGCTTGGCTACTGGCCGAACGCTGCTGCGCGGAGCCTGCGTGCGAAGCGGACGATGACACTCGGCTTCCTCGTCCTCGACGAGGGGGCGCGCTTCCTCGCCGACCCGATGACCGACCTGATCATCGCCGGCATCGGCGACGTCGCCCGCGACCGCGGGTACTCCCTCCTGATCCAGGCTGCGCGCCCCGACCCCGACGATGCCGACCGCCTCTTCTCGCCGCTACTCGAGGACCGCGTCGACGGCGCGTTCCTGTTCCTCTCCGGTGCGCCATCGGTGCGGCGCAGGACGATCCGGCGCGTGGACGAGCTCGGCTTCAGTTTCGTCGTCTTCGAGCAGGCCCCGGCCGGCGTGCCGGTCGTCTCCGTGACCGCGGAGAATCGGGCCGGGGCGCGACAACTGACCGAGCACCTGCTCGGGTCCGGGCACAGGAGGATTGCGTTCATCTCGACCCGGACGCCGTGGCCGATGGTCGAGGAGCGCCTGCGCGGATACCGCGAGGCACTGAGCGCCGCAGGAGTGTCGGCACCCGAGCTCGAGGTGACGTACGGGGTTTGGGATCCCACCGACGGTGCGCGGATGGCGGAGCGGCTGTTCAGCATCCCCGATCCGCCCACGGCGGTCATGTGCGGCAACGATCTGCTCGCTCTGGGCGCGCTCCAGGCAGCTCGGATCCGCGGTCTTCGGGTCCCCGACGACGTCGCTGTGACGGGTTTCAACGACTTCGAGTTCGCACAGTTCGCCGATCCTCCGCTGACGACTGTGCGTGTGCCCGGCTACGAGCTCGGTCGGCTCGGCGCCGAGAGCCTGATCGCACGGCTCGGTGGCGAGGCGCCGCCGGCGGGCGGGGGGCGCGTGACGCTGCCGGTGACGCTCCAGCTGCGAGGTTCGGCGTGAGCGAGGCGTTTGGGATCCTCGTCGGCGGCGAGTGGCGCGACAGCGAGTCCGGCCGGACGTACGAGAAGCGGAGCCCGTGGCAGCCCGACCTCGTCACCGGGACATTCGCGGCGGCGACGGCGGCCGACGCGGCCGACGCAGTAGCCGCGGCTGCCGAGGCACAGCCGGCCTGGGCCGCTCTGCCGGCGGAGCGGCGCGCCGCGATCTTCCGGGCGGCCGCGGCGGCGCTCGACGAGCGCGCAGAGCGCGTCGCCCAGGACATGACTGCGGAGATGGGCAAGCCGCTCCGCGAGGCGCGCGGGGAAGCGTCTCGCGCCGCGACGATCCTGCGCTTCGCGGCGGGCGAGTGCTGGCGCCCCGCGGGCGAGGTGTACGAGGCGTCGGCTCCGGATCAGATGCTCTTCACGCGCAGGCGGCCGGTTGGTGTTGTCGGCCTGATCACCCCCTGGAACTTCCCCGCTGCGATCCCCGTCTGGAAGCTGGCGCCTGCGCTGGTGTACGGCAACGCCGTCGTGCTCAAGCTCGGCTACGAGGCGCCTCGCACCGGACTCCACCTGGCGGAGTGCCTCGCAGAGGCCGGCGTCCCACCGGGAGTGCTCAACGTGCTCACGGGCTCAGGGTCCGAGGCGGGCGCAGAGCTCGTGCGCAACGCCGGAGTGCGCGCGCTCTCGTTCACGGGCTCGGTTCCGGTCGGTCACGGCGTCCGGGAGGGGGCGTCGGCCCGCAACTGCCGTGTCCAGCTCGAGCTCGGGGGCCACAACCCGCTGCTCGTGATGGCAGACGCCGAGCTCGATCGTGCGGTCGAGGCTGCGTACGCCGGGGCCTTCTGGTCGGCGGGTCAGAAGTGCACGGCGACACGGCGGATCTACGTCGAGGACGCGGCGTACGACGACTTCCGGCGC
>DATIOD010000016.1:0-5516 GCA_035473635.1 Gaiellaceae bacterium
ATGGACGCCCTCGCCGACGAGCTCGGGATGGACAAGCTCGAGCTGCGTCGCAAGAACTTCATCGCGGAGTTCCCGCACACGCTCGCGTCCGGGCTGACCGTGGACTCGGGCGACTACGGCGCGTCGCTCGACAAGCTGCTCGAGCTGCTGGACCTGGACGCGCTCCGCGCGGAGCAGGCGAAGCGGCGCGACGACAAGAGCACGAAGCAGCTCGGCGTCGGCTTCTCGACGTACCACGAGATGTGCGGCCTCGCGCCCTCCCGGATCCTCGGCGCGATCCGCTACGCGGCGGGCGGCTGGGAGCAGGCCACGATCCGCTACCTGCCGACCGGCTCGGTCGAGGTCATCACCGGCACCTCGCCCCACGGCCAGGGCCACGAGACATCG
This sequence comes from Gaiellaceae bacterium, assembly GCA_035473635.1. Taxonomy (GTDB): domain Bacteria; phylum Actinomycetota; class Thermoleophilia; order Gaiellales; family Gaiellaceae; genus PALSA-600. The sequence continues at coordinate 388 of DATIOD010000016.1, forward strand.
TGGGCCCAGATCGTCGCCGACCAGCTCGGCTGTGACATCGACGCGGTCGAGGTGCTCCACGGCGACACGTCGGTCTCGCACGCCGGCCTCGATACGTACGGGAGCCGAAGCCTTCCCGTCGGCGGCGTCGCCCTGACGTTCGCCGCGGACAAGGTGATCGACAAGGCGCGGCAGATCGTCGCGCACTCGCTCGAGGTCGCGGCCGAGGACCTCGAGTATTCGAGCGGCACCTTCACCGTGAAGGGCTCGCCCGACAAGGAGATGACCGTGGCGGCGGCCGCCTGGGCGGCCTTCGCGGCGCACGACCTGCCGGAGGGGATGGAGCCCGGGCTCGAGGCGACGGCGACCTACGACCCGCCGAACTTCTCGTGGCCCGGCGGCGCGCATGCATCGGTCGTCGAGGTCGACACCGAGACCGGCGACGCACGGCTCGTCCGCTACGTCGCGGTCGATGACGTCGGCAAGGTCGTCAACCCGCTGATCGTCGACGGCCAGGTGCACGGCGGGATCACGCAGGGCATCTCCACGGCGCTGTACGAGGAGGGCGTGTACGACGACGAGGGCAACCTGCAGACCGCGAACCTCGTCACCTACCTCGTGCCGTCTGCGGCGGAGCTCCCGTCGTTCGAGCTCGGCCGGACGGAGAGCCCGAGCCCGACGAACCCGCTCGGGGTGAAGGGTGTGGGGGAGACGGGAACGATCGCGGCGGCGCCCGCGGTGATCAACTCCGTCGTCGACGCGCTCTCCCACCTCGGTGTGAAGGACATCCAGATGCCGGCCACGCCCGAGCGTGTCTGGCGCGCGATCCAGGAGGCGAAGGCGTGATCCCAGCACGGTTCGACTACGACGTCGCCGAGAGCGTCGACCAGGCGATCGAGCTCCTCGCCGCGGGCGGGGGTGATGCGAAGCTGCTCGCGGGCGGCCATTCGCTGATCCCCGCCATGAAGCTCAGGATCGCGCGTCCGGAGAAGCTCGTCGACATCGGGCGCCTCTCCGATCTCGCGTACGTGAAGGACGGCGGCACGCACATCGCGATCGGCGCGCTCGCGCGGCACGCCGCGGTCGCCTCGGACGCGCTGCTCGCCGAGCACTGCCCGATCGTCTCCCACACGGCCGGGCAGATCGGCGATCCCCAGGTGCGGCACCGGGGGACGATCGGCGGGACGCTCTCCCACGGCGACCCCGCCTCGGACATGCCTGCCGTGATGCTGGCGCTCGGCGCGGACCTCGTCGCGCGGGGAAAGGGAGGTGAGCGCGTCGTGCCGGCCGCGGAGTTCTTCACCGGCGTCTTCGAGACGGCGCTCGCACCGGACGAGGTGCTCGTCGAGGTACGCGTCCCGAAGCTCGGCGCGTCGACGGGCTGGGCCTACATCAAGGCGAACCGGCGCGCGCAGGACTGGGCGACGGTCGGGGTCGCGGCGCTCGTGCACCGCGACAACGGCTCGGTGGCCGGCGCGTCGATCGGGCTCGTGAACATGGGCGCGACGCCGCTCCGCGCGAAGGCCGCCGAAGACGCGCTCGCGGGCGGATCGACGGCCGCGGACGCCGCGGCGCACGTTACCGAGGGAACCGAGCCGCCGAGCGACCAGGCGGGCTCGTCCGAGTACCGGGCGCACCTCGCGGAGGTCATCACCCGCCGCGCGCTCGAGCAGGCGCTCGGAGCCTGAGCTTCGGCGCAGGGGGAGCGGGCCGGGCCCGCTCCTCTACGGCTCCGACAGGATGGGGTTGTCGAGCGCGTACTGCAGCGCGTCCGCCGGCGAGACGTCGTCGTCCTCGCAGATCAGACGGTGCGGCAGCACGTACTGGGCCATCGTGCGGACGTCGTCGATCGTCACCGTGTCGCGCCCCTCGAGGCGCGCGTTCGCCTTCGTCGCGCTCATCAGGTGGATCGCGGCACGCGAGCTCGCTCCGAGCATCACACCCTCGAGCACGCGCGTCTTCCGCACCACGCCGACGACGTAGCGCGCGACCTCTTCGGGCACGATCGTCGCGTCGAGCTCGATGCGGGCCTTGTCCAGGCCGACGATCCCGAGCAGCGGCATGATCTCGCCGAGCATGTCCGGGGTGACGCCCGTGTGCGGCAGCCGCAGCATGTCGACCTCGTGCTCGAGGTCGGTGTAGTCGATGTAGATCTTGAACAGGAACCGGTCGAGGTTCGACTCCGGGAGCGGGAACACGCCCTCCTGCTCGAACGGGTTCTGCGTCGCGATCACGAGGAACGGGTCGGGCAGGCGGTGCACGCGACCCTCGATCGTGATGCTCCTCTCGGCCATCGCCTCGAGCAGTGCCGCCTGCGTGCGCGGCGGGGTGCGGTTGATCTCGTCCGCGAGGAGGACGTTGGTGAAGATGGTGCCCTGCACGAACTTCGTCTCGCCTGCGCGCGTGACGTTCTGACCGACGAGCTCGGTCGGGGTCGTGTCGGGCGTGAACTGGACGCGGTTGAAGTCCGCCCCGAGCACGTATGCGGTGGCGCGGCCGAGCAGCGTCTTCGCGGTCCCGGGAGGGCCTTCGAGCAGGACGTGGCCGCGCGCCATCGCGGCGATGAGCAGGAGCTCGACCGCACGACCCTGGCCGACGACGACCTTGCCGACCTCCGCCTTCGCGCGCTCTCGGAGCGTCGCGAGGGTCTCGTACTGATACGTGATGGGCACGCCGGCCGTCCTCCTGAGTCGTTCCCGGGGTCTTCCAGACGATAGTCGGCAGATCGGCGGAACTCCTGAACCCGCGGCGCCGCGATCGGGCTAGGCGCAGAGGTCGACCGACCGGGCGGGGTTGTAGCCTCGCCCGGTGGCGTTGCTGCGACGGCTCGAGGGCGATGTCCGGTCGGGGGAGAGCTACGCCCTGGTGCTGGCGCTGCTGCTCGCGTCGCTCGTCGTCGGGATCGTCGCGCCGGAGACCACGTGGGCGCGCGTCGTCCGGGACAGCGTGCTGTCGGTGACGATCGTCGTCGCGTACTGGACCGCGACCCGGCGGCGGGCGTTCCTCGTCCCGGGCGTGCTGTTGCCGAGCGCAGCCCTCGTGTTCGTTCTCGTCGGCGCCCTCGAGGGCGCGAGGACGCACGCCGTGACGGCGGCGATCGGCGCCGTGCTCGTCGGGACCGTCGCCTGCCTCGTCACGCGCGACCTTCTCCAGCGGGGACGCGTGACCATGGAGACCGTCTTCGCCGCGCTGTCGTTCTACGTGTTGCTCGGGATGTTCTTCGGCCTCGTCTACATGTTCCTCGCCGACGTCGGCGACACCGCGTTCTTCGCGCGCGGCGACGACGGGACGAGCGGCGAGCACCTCTACTACAGCTTCGTCGCGATCTCGACCACGGGGTTCGGCGATCTCGCGCCCGCGACCGGCATCGGCCGTGCGCTCACCGTGCTCGAGATCGTGCTGGGCCAGCTGTACCTCGTCACGGTCGTCGCGGTGCTCGTCTCGACCGCGGCCGACCGCCGGCTGACCGCTGTCCGCAGACACGGCGTCGACGACTGAGCGCGAGAACGCGGCGTAGACTCGGCCCGTGCGCCGCTACTGGAACCGCCCCCTCGGCTCGAAGCTGATCATCCTCGGGGCGCTGGCGTTCCTCCTCTCGATGCTCGGCCCGTGGACCCGCGTCTGCGTCGCGACGGCCGACGTCGGGTCACGCAAGTGCGGCTGGACGACGGGCTTCGAGGGCTCGGACTTCGGGATCTACGCGGCGCTCTTCGCGGTTGCGATCCTCGTCTTCGAGCTCCTGCCCGTGCTCTGGCCGCGGCTCTCGATGCGCGGCTGGCCGACGGCCGTGATCACCGCGATCCTCGGGGTCGGCCTCGCGCTCTGCGCGCTCGTCAAGCTGATCGAGGACAACGAGTTCCAGACGCGCTGGGCCTGGGTCGGCTTCGCCATCGCCCTGTTCGTGATGCTCGTCGCCCTCCTGCGCGTCCGGCATCGGTGGGGCACCCGCGGCCGCGATGCAGAGCTGCCGCCGGCAGGCTCCCCGTCAGGACCCGACGCGCCCGTCGCCTGAGCCCGTGTGCGCCGGCGACGCGCCGCGGCTATCCTGTGAGGACAACATACGGGGGCGACCAGGTCTCGACGTGGTCGGTTCTCCGGTCGAGCAGCGAGCCGAGGTCGCCGGTAGGCCTCGTAAAACCACCGGCACACAAAGCAAGTGCGAAGAACGATCTCGCACTCGCCGCCTAGTCAACACTAGGTCAGGCGACGTCCCATCCCGGTTCGGCCCGAGGCCGGGGCACGGGGCGCCAACGATCGGGCTAGGAGCCGAAGGAGCGCCAATCGCCGGAGGCTCGACACCCAAAGGATAGGCTGGCCCGCCGGTAGGGCGTCCGCCCCCGGCCGTCGGGTGAGATCCAAGCGCGGACTACGCTCGTAGACGTTCGTTCGGTACGACCGCGGACGCGGGTTCGATTCCCGCCGCCTCCACTTTTCGGCTCAACCAAGCCAATTCAGCGGTCAGCTTCGGGAGGAACGATTCCGTCCTCCCGTTGCTGTTCCAGCCAACGCGCGTACCTCTCCATCGCCGCCTCGAGGTCGGTCTGATCCTGGTGCCCGTAGATCGCGAGCGTGGTGTTGAGGTCCGCGTGACCGAGCGCCTGCGACGCGGCGTCGATCCCGAACACGCGGCGAAGCTCGGTCGCGAACGTATGGCGGGCCAGGTGCATGTTGAGTCCGTGCGTGACACCTTGGCCCACGAGACCCGCCGCCTGCAGCTGGCGGTACCACCAGCGATGACGGCCTGCGGGCTCGGGCGCTTCTTCGGATACGCATGGACTTCTGCTGCCCCTCCGGGCCGCGGCCCGCGTAGACCTTCTTCGTCGGATAGACGAGATGGTCATCGGGCTCCGGCGGTCGGCCGACATGGGGGAGGTCGCTGGAGAGGAACAGTCGAAGCTCCGCCAGGATCGGCCCGCGCAGCGGCAGCACGCGCTCCTTGCGGCCCTTCCCGTAGACGCGGAGCGAGCAGCGATGGGCGTCAAAGTCGCGAACCTGGATCCCTGCGAGTTCGCCCCTACGGACGCCGAGCAGAATCAGGCAGAACAGCGCCAGGCGGTCACGCGGACGCTTGGCGACCGTAAGCAGTCGAGGGCGGGCGTCGGCCGGCAGAAGCGGAGCGACGCGCTTCTCGGCGCGCGGGCGCCTGATCC
>DATIOD010000017.1:0-1927 GCA_035473635.1 Gaiellaceae bacterium
GGACGTGATCCAGGCGATCGGCAAGACCCGGCGCGCATTCGATGTCGGCACGCAGGCGCAGGTCGCGGCGCTCGCCAGCATCGACGGGGCTGCTGAACTGGCCGAGAGACGTCGGCTGACCGCGGAGGGGCGCGCCACGCTCGAGCGAACGCTGCGGGGGCACGGGCTCGAGCCCGCGGGGCCTGCGGTCGGGAACTTCCTCTTCGTCGAGGTCGGCGAGGACGCGCCGGCACTCTTCGACGCGCTGCTCCGCCAGGGCGCAATCGTCCGCCCGATGGGCGCGTTCGGTGCTCCGGGGGCGCTGCGGATCACGGTCGGGACGCCGGACGAGAACGCGTTCTTCGCCGACGCGCTCGCGTCCGTCAGGGCGGCGACGACCTAAGGCTCGGCTATCCTGGGGGCCGTCGCGGGCGCTGAGAGCCCGCTTTTCCCTATGCGGACCACCCTAAAGAGAGGAATCGGCCGCGGAGCGGGCGTCAACGGCAACGGCCGGGCCGTTCTGCCGCCCGGCGCGCTCTCGCCGATCACGATCTACCGCCAGCCGGAACCGCCGCGGCGCTCGCGCTGGGCGTTCGTCCGCAGGGCGCTGGCATGGGCCGGAGTCCTCCTCCTCGTTGCGATCGGCTCGGCCGCCGGCGGTGCGTACCTCTGGTTCCATCAGAGCGTCGCCGAGGTCGTCGCCTCGACGCCCGAGGTCAAGGTCGCGGCGAAGCGGCTCGACGTCGCGCTGCCCGGCCAGCCTGCGACGGCACTCGTGATCGGCTACGACAAGCGCGCCGGTGAGGGGAAGGGAGCGACGTCGCGCTCGGACACGCTCATGCTCGTGCGCGCCGATCCCGACACGAAGTCGATCTCGATGCTGTCGTTCCCGCGCGACCTGTTCGTGCAGATCTACTGCCCCGGCAGGACGCCGTTCGGCGCACGGATCAACAACGCGTACGCGACGTGCGGGACCAAGGGCACGCTCGAGACCGTTCGCAAGCTGACCGGCGTTCCGGTCAACTACCTGATCACGGTCAACTTCCGCGGCTTCCGCCAGCTCGTCGACGCAGTCGGGGGCATCTGGCTCGACGTCGACCGGCGCTATTTCAACGACCGCGGCGGCGACTTCGGTTTCGCCACGATCAATCTCTTCCCCGGCTACCAGAAGCTCGGCGGCTATCAGGCACTCGACTTCGTCCGCTACCGGCACACGGACTCCGACCTCTATCGCGTTGCACGCCAGCAGCTGTTCGTGCGCGCGTTCAAGGACCAGATCAAGGCGAACACGGGGCCGTTCGACCTTCCCAAGGTGATCAAGACGGTGACCAAGAACGTCGAGGTCGGCGTCGGCGGCAACTCGGAGCTCGACGGCAAGACCGTGCTCGAATACGCGCTCTTCGCCTACTCGCTGCCGCCGGGCCATTTCTTCCAGTCGAAGCTCGAGGGGATCGAGGAGAGCCCGGGCTTCGACCTGACCGTCCCGGAGGCGAACATCCAGAAGGCGGTGCAGGAGTTCTCGCATCCGGACATCGAGTCACCGCAGAAGGCGACGCAGGTGGCGCTGAACGAGAAGCCGAAGCCCTCGGCGAAGAAGGCGCCGGCGCCGCGCGAGACGACGATCACGGTGCTGAACGGGAACGGCGTCACCGGCTCGGCGGGCACCGCCAGCTACCTGCTCTCGCAGCGCGCCTATCAGATGATCTATCCGCCGGACGGCAAGAACGCGAACGCGCCGAACTGGAATTACTTCAAGACGCGGATCCACTACGACAAGGCGCAGGCAGGCGCGGCGGCAGCGGCCAAGAAGGTCGCGACGCTCTTCGGCACCGACGACGTCGCGCCACTCAACGCCAAAGTGGGCGCACTCGCGAACGGCGCGATGCTGACCGTGATCGTCGGCCAGACCTTCCACGGCACGCTCGCCGAGGCGCCGGTCGACAAGACG
>DATIOD010000018.1:0-60336 GCA_035473635.1 Gaiellaceae bacterium
GCCTGCCGCGCATCAAGGAGCGCTGCCCGGGGTCGCGCACGTCGGGCGGCATCTCGAACTTGAGCTTCTCGTTTCGCGGGAACGATCGCGTTCGCGAGGCGATGCACTCGGTGTTCCTCTACTACGCGGTCCACGCAGGCCTCGACATGGGCATCGTCAACGCGGGCCAGCTCGCGGTTTACGAGGATCTCGACCCCGAGCTGCTCGAGCACGTCGAGGACGTCGTCCTGAACCGGCGGCCCGACGCGACCGAGCGCCTCGTCGAGCTCGCCGGCCGCATCTCGGGCGAGGGCACCCGCCGTGAGCTCGATCTCGCCTGGCGCGAGCAGCCCGTCTCCAAGCGGCTCGAGCACGCGCTCGTGCACGGGATCGTCGACCACGTCGAGGACGACGTCGAGGAGGCGCGCGCCCAGGCCTCGCGGCCGCTCGACGTGATCGAGGGGCCGCTGATGGACGGGATGCGGGTCGTGGGCGACCTGTTCGGCTCGGGGAGGATGTTCCTGCCGCAGGTCGTGAAATCCGCGCGGGTGATGAAGCGGGCGGTCGCCTACCTGCAGCCGTTCATGGAGGCCGAGCGAGACGGCGGCCGCGGCGCGCAGGGGAAGATCCTGCTCGCGACCGTCAAGGGCGACGTCCACGACATCGGCAAGAACATCGTCGGGGTGGTGCTCGGTTGCAACGACTACGAGGTGATCGACCTCGGCGTGATGGTCCCGGCCGCCACCATCCTCGAGACGGCCGAGCGTGAACGGGTTGACGTGGTCGGCCTGTCGGGCCTGATCACGCCGTCGCTCGACCAGATGGTGAACGTCGCGCGCGAGCTCGAGCGCTCGCGACTCGAGTTGCCGCTCCTGATCGGGGGCGCCACGACCTCGCGCCAGCACACCGCCGTGAAGATCGCGCCGGAGTACGGCTCCGAGACGGTGCACGTGCTCGACGCGAGCCGCGTCGTCGACGTGGTCTCGAGCTTGCTCGACCCGCAGCGCCGGGCCGCGCTCGACGTCGAGAACCGCGAGCTGCAGGAGCGGCTCCGCCGCCAGCACGCCGAGAAGGTCAAGCGGCCGCTGCTCCCGCTCGCTGACGCACGGGCGAACCGCGCCCGGCTGCCCTTCGACGACCTGCCGGCGCCGCCGTTCCTCGGCTCGCGCGACGTCGCTCCGCCGCTCGACGAGCTGACCCCCTACATCGACTGGCAGTTCTTCTTCCACGCCTGGGATCTGAAGGGCAAGTTTCCGGCGCTGCTCGAGAATCCGGCCGCGCGCGAGCTCTACGACGACGCGCAGGCGCTGCTCGAACGCATCGCGCGGGAGGAGCTGCTGTGGGCCCGCGGGGTCTACGGCTTCTGGCCGGCTCATGCGGAGAGCGACGACGTGGTCGTCGGGGAGACCCGGTTCTCGTTCCTGCGCCAGCAGGCGACGAACGGGGACGGCCGGCCGAACCGGTCGCTCGCCGACTTCGTCGCCCCGGCCGAGGATCACGTCGGCGCGTTCGCCGTGTCCGTGCACGGCGCCGACGAGCTGGCGGCGTCGCTCGTCGCCGAGCACGACGACTACCAGGCGATCGTGGCGAAGGCGCTGGCCGACCGGTTCGCCGAGGCCTTCGCCGAGTGGCTCCACGAGCGTGTGCGCCGCGAGTGGTACGCGCCCGGCGAGCACCTGACGAGCGACGAGCTGATCGGCGAGCGCTACCGGGGCATCAGGCCGGCGCTCGGCTACCCCGCCTGTCCCGATCACAGCGAGAAGCCGAAGCTGTTCGCGCTGCTCGGCGCCGAGCGCGCCCGGATGACGCTCACCGACGGGTTCGCGATGCTGCCGGCCGCGGCCGTCAGCGGGCTCTACTTCGCGCACCCGCAGTCCCGCTACTTCGCGGTCGGCCGGATCGGGCGCGATCAGCTTGCCGACTACGCCGAGCGCCGGGGCGTTCCGGTCGGCGAGGCCGAGCGCTGGCTGGCCCCGAGCCTGTCCTAGACCTCGGCTATCCTGTCTTCCCGCGGGCGCCTTCGGGGCGCCGCCACCATTTATGCGGACGACACTGAAGCGAGGCGTCGGGCGCGGCGCGGGTCTCAACGGGAACGGCAAGATCGTCTTCCCACCGGCGGCCGCGTCGACGGTCGCCCGTTACACGCCGCCTCCGCCGCCCGGCCGCTCCGGTCTCGTGACCTTCGGGCGCATCCTCCTGTTCGTGCTGCTGGCGGCGCTGTGCGTCGGCGTCGGGGCCGTGGGCGGGGCCTACCTCTACTTCCACCAGTCGGTCGCGACCGTCCGCGCCCACACGCCGGACGTGGTGCGCGCCGAGCGCAGTCTCGACATCCCCGTCGCGCATCACGCCGCGATCGCCCTCGTGATCGGCTACGACCACCGCGCCGGCGACGCGGCCACGGATCCGTCGCGCTCCGACACCGTGATGCTGATCCGCGCCGACCCGGTGACGAAGTCGATCTCGCTGCTCTCGTTCCCGCGCGACCTCGGCGTGCCGATCTACTGCGGCGCGAGCCCGATCACGACCGACCGCATCAACTCGGCCTACAGCCGTTGCGGCGTCAAGGGGACGCTGCTGACGGTGAAGCACCTCACGAACTTGAAGATCAACTACCTGATCACCGTTAACTTCCACGGCTTCAAGGAAGTCGTGGACAAGCTCGGCGGCGTCTGGATGGACGTCGACCGGCGCTACTACAACCGCAACACCGGTTCCGCCTACGACAACTACGCGAACATCGACCTGCAGCCTGGGTACCAGAAGCTGAGCGGCGGGCAGGCGCTCGATTTCGTCCGCTTCCGCCACACCGACGACGACTACCACCGGCTCGCGCGCCAGCAGGAGTTCGTGCGCGCGTTCAAGGAGCAGGTTGCGCAGTCATTCGACTTCACCAAGCTGCCCGAGCTCGTCAACGCGGTCGTCAGCAACATCGAGGTCGCGGAGGGCGGGCACAAGCTGCAGGGCAGCGAGGTGCTCTCGTACGCCTTCTTCGCGAAGGACCTGCCGGGCGGCCACTTCTTCCAGCCGAAGATCCAGGGCGTCAACGGGTTCAGCGTCACCTCGGCGCCGGCCGGGGCGATCCAGAAGGCGGTCGGCGAGTTCGAGAATCCCGACGTCGACTCGTCGAAGGCGGCGAACGCGGCGGCGCTCGGCAGGCGAGTGAAGTCGAAGGCGCCGCCCCCGTCGAAGGTGAGCGTCCTCGTGCTGAACGGCAACCGCGTTCCCGGCGCCGCCGCCAACGCCTCGTACCAGCTCGGACAGCGCGGGTACGTGACGGTGACGCCGCGGAACGGCCAGCAGGCCGACGCGCCCGCCGACGCCTTCCACTCGCAGATCTACTACGACGCCCGGCAGGGCGGCGCGCACGCCGCGGCGCTCGCGCTGCTGCCGTTGCTGCAGCCCGCGTCCGTGCTGCCGTTGCCGCGGCGCGGCAAGCTCCGCGCCCTCGATCCCGACGCGATGGTGGTGGTCGTCCTCGGCCAGACGTTCCACGGCGACCTCGCGCCGGCCCCGACGTCGAACGCACCGAAGCACCAGGCGCCGAGCGTCCGCACCGACCCGTCGGTCGCAACGCCGTTGCTCACGCCGTATCGCACCCGCGCCGGCTTCCCGCTGATGGTGCCGACCGTGCTCGAGCGCAACTCGTACGCCGACAGCTACAACGGCGACGTCCCGGCGAGGCTGTACAGGATCCAGGGAAAGAACAAGGCGGTTCGGCTCGTCTTCCGGACGGGCGCCGGTGAGTACTGGGGCGTCCAGGAGACGAACTGGAGCGATGCGCCCGTGCTCGCCGACAAGAGCTTCCGCCACGATCTCGGCGGCCGCGAGTTCGACCTCTACTACTCGGGCGGCAACCTGCACATGGTCGTGCTGCGCACGCCGCGCGCGACGTACTGGGTCGTCAACACGCTGCTCGACTCGCTCTCGAACGAGACGATGCTGTCGATCGCAAAGGGCCTCAAACCCTTAACAGCGCCGAAGTAGAGTGCGCGCGACATGAGCAGGGTCGGGATCTTCGGCGCCGGCTGGGTCGGCCTCGTCACGGGTACGTGCTTCGCCGAGCTCGGCCACGACGTCGTGATCCGCGACGTCGTTCCCGCGAAGATCGACGCGCTCCGCCATGGCAAGGTCCCGTTCGTCGAGGACGACGTGCCCGAGTTGCTCGCGCGGAATCGCGAGCGGCTCACCTTCACGCTCGACGTGCGCGAGATCGCGGCCTGCGACTTCCTGTTCATCTGCGTCGACACGCCGCCGACCCATTCCGGCGACGCCGACCTCTCGCGAGTCTGGACGGTGATCGACGAGCTTCCCGAGCTCACGGGCCGCCCGGTGGTCGTGATGAAGTCGACAGTGCCCGTCGGAACCGGCGAGAAGGTGCGGGCCGGGCTCGACGAGCGCGGCCTCGCGCACGTCGGCTACGTGTCGAATCCCGAGTTTCTCGCCGAGGGCCACGCCGTGCGCGACTTCATGAGCCCGGACCGGATCGTGATCGGCGCGTTCGAGTCGTCCGACGCCGAGCGTGTCGCCTCCCTCTATGCGCCGCTCGAGGCGCAGATCGTCGAGTGCGACGTCAACTCCGCGGAGATGATCAAGCTCGCCGCGAACGCGTTCCTGATGACGCGCATCTCCTTCATCAACGAGATCGCGAACGTCTGCGAGGTGACCGGCGCGGACGTCGTCAAGGTCGCGGAGGGCGTCGGGCTCGACCACCGGCTCGGCCCGCACTTCCTGCGGGCCGGCATCGGCTACGGCGGATCGTGCTTCCCGAAGGACTCGCTCGCGCTCAAGCAGCTCGCCTCGAACTCCGGCTACCACTTCCAGCTGCTCTCCGCGGTGATCGAGGTCAACGAGCTGCAGAAGCGGCGCGTGATCGGCAAGCTCAAGCGCCACCTCGGCCAGCAGCTGTCGGGCAAGACGGTCGCGCTGCTCGGCCTCGCCTTCAAGCCGCACACGGACGACATGCGCGAGGCGCCCTCGATCGTGCTCGCTGCCCGGCTGCTCGCGGAGGGGGTCGACGTGCGCGCGTGGGACCCCGTCGCGGACGGCACGAAGCTGCCGAAGGGCGTCGAGGTCGTCGGCTCGGTGGCCGAGGCCGTTTACGGAGCGCACGCCGCGGTGATCGTGACCGAATGGCCGGAGCTCAAGACGCTCGCCTCTCCGGAGACGCGCTCGGCGATGGCGAACCCGCTGATCGTCGACGGACGCAACCTGCTCGACCCGGACGAGACGCGCCGGGCCGGTTTCGCCTACGAGGGAATCGGGCGGCTCGTCCGGGAGACCGACGTGCTCCCGGAGACGCCGGAGCCCTCCGTCGAAACCGCGATCTAGGCGTGGAGGCGATCGTCCTCGCGGGCGGCCGGGGCGAGCGCCTCGGCGACGCCGCCGCCGGCCGCCCGAAGTCGCTCGTCGACGTCGCAGGACGCCCGCTCGCCGCGTATCAGGTCGGCCGGCTCGTCCGGGCGGGCGTGACGCGTGTGATCTTCGCGTGCGCCGCCGGCGAGGGCGCCCTCTTCGAGGGAGAGCTCCAGGGACTCGGCGCGGAGATCGTCGCCGTCGAGGAGCCGGAGCGTCTCGGTCGCGGCGGCGGCCTGCGCTTCGCCGCCCGCGAGCGCCGTGAGGACGGGGACGTCTACGCGCTGAACGGCGACGAGCTGGTCGACGTCGACTTCCACGGCCTCCTCGAGCGGCACCGCTCGAGCGCGGCCGTCGCGACGCTGACCGTGGCCCGCCCGAAGTCGCAGTTCGGGCTCGTCGACGTCGGCGACGACGACGTCGTCCACGGCTTCGAGGAGTCGGCGCAGGTCCCGTACTGGGTGAACTGCGGCAACTACGTGCTCTCGCCCGAGGCGATCGACCGGCTGCCCGAGCGCGGCGACCACGAGTCGTCGACCTTCCCCGAGCTCGCCGCCGAGGGGACGCTCCGGGCCTTTCGCCACGAGGGGCTGTGGCTGACCGTGAACACACCGAAGGAATTGCGCGTCGCCGGCGAGCATGTCGCCGCGCACCCCGAATGGCTCGCATGAGAGACTCGCCGAAAGTGTCCGTGGACTCACCGAACCTCGGCTCACTGGATCCCTGGGCGGTCGACGTCCGCCGTGTCGACAAGCCCTGGGGCTACGAGCTGATCTGGGCTCTCACCGACGTCTACTGCGGAAAGCTCCTGTTCGTCCGGGCCGGGCACTCGCTGTCGCTGCAGTTCCACGCCGAGAAGGACGAATCGTGGTTCGTGCAGTCGGGCCGGGCGCGGATCGAGCTCGGGGAGCTCGGCAAGGCCGTGCTCGCCGAGGAGGTGGTCGGGCCCGGGGCGGCCTTCCGCTACAAGCCGGGGACGGTGCACCGGATCAGCGCCCTCGAGGACACGACGATCCTCGAGGTCTCGACGCCGGAGCTCGACGACGTGATCCGGCTCGAGGACGCGTACGGCCGCGCCGAGCCCTCCGGCGCCTAGCAACCTTCACACACTCGTGCTAAGGTTCGGTGCGTGCCACCCACGCTGACCGTCGGAGCTGCCGCGACCGAGACCGGTTGGTCGGCCCGCATGCTCCGCTACCTCGAGCACGCCGGGCTCGTCGTCCCGGCCCGGACGCCGTCCGGCTACCGGACCTACGGGCTGTCCGAGCTCAACCGGCTCCGCGCCCTGCGTGGGCTGCGCGACCGGTTCGGCGTCGAGCTCACCGAGCTCGCCTTCGCGGCGCGGCTTCGCCGCGAGCCCGAGCTGCGCGCCGCGGTCGACGGCTGGCTGGCGGCCGCCGACGACGCGGCCTCGTGGATCGAGTGGGAGCAGCGCAAGCACGAGCGGCTGCTCGCCGCCTGAGTTTTCGACAATCCGAAGAGATCGACAGAAAGAGGGGATCCCGAGTGGCCACGACCAAGCAGTACGACGTCAAGGATCTGTCGCTCGCGCCGGAAGGCGTGCGGCGGATCATGTGGGCGGATCGTCAGATGCCCGTGCTGACGGCGATCCGTGAGCGCTTCGAGCGTGAGCAGCCGCTCGCCGGCTACCGCGTCTCCGCGTGCCTCCACGTCACCACCGAGACCGCCAACCTGATGCGGACACTGAAGGCAGGCGGTGCCGACGTCGTGCTCTGCGCGTCGAACCCGCTGTCGACGCAGGACGACGTCGCTGCTGCGCTCGTGAACGATTTCGAGATTCCGGTGTTCGCGATCAAGGGCGAGGACAGCGACACGTACTACTCGCACATCGAAGCCGCGGTCGACCACAAGCCGCAGTTGACGATGGACGACGGCGCCGACGTGATCGGCGTCCTCCACAGCTCGCGCCGCGAGCAGCTCGGCGACATCGTCGCCGGCATGGAGGAGACGACCACAGGCGTGATCAGGCTCAAGGCGATGGAGGCGGACGGTGCGCTCGCCTTCCCGGTGATCGCGGTCAACGAGGCGCGCACCAAGCACCTCTTCGACAACCGCTACGGCACCGGCCAGTCGACGATCGACGGCATCATCCGTGCGACCAACATCCTGATCGCCGGCAAGCGCTTCGTCGTCGCCGGCTACGGCTGGGTCGGTCGCGGCGTTGCGATGCGCGCCCGCGGTCTCGGCGCGCATGTGATCGTCACCGAGGTCGACCCGATGCGCGCGCTCGAGGCGCTGATGGACGGCTACGAGGTCCTGCCGATGGCCAAGGCCGCGCCGATCGGCGACGTCTTCTGTACCGCGACGGGGGACAAGCACGTGGTCGCGCGGGAGCATCTCGAGGTGATGAAGGACGGCTCGATCATCTGCAACACGGGCCACTTCAACGTCGAGATCGACATCCCGGCGCTACGCGCGATGGCGGTCGAGACGCGCGAGGCGCGCGCGTTCACCGAGGAGTTCACGATGGCCGACGGGCGCAGGGTGTACCTGCTCGCCGACGGACGGCTCGTCAACATCTCGGCCGCCGAGGGCCACCCGGCGATCGTGATGGACATGAGCTTCGCCAACCAGGCGCTCGCGACCGAGTACGCCGTCCAGCACGCCGGCTCGCTCGAGAAGAAGGTCCACCCGGTGCCGACCGAGATCGACGAGGAGATCGCCAGGCTCAAGCTCGAGACGATGGGCGTCGACATCGACAAGCTGACGGACGAGCAGGCCAAGTACCTGGCCTCCTGGGACGAGGGGACGTGAGGCTTGCTCGAACCTGAGGCGATCCTCAGGCTCGAGGCCGACAGGGTCGTGCTCCTCGACCAGCGCCGGCTGCCCCTCGAGGAGGTCGAGCTGGAGTGCCGCACCGCCGCCGAGGTCGCGCACGCGATCCGCGAGCTGGCGGTGCGGGGCGCTCCAGCAATCGGCGTCGCGGCGGCGTACGCCTTCGCGCTCGCAGCCGCGCGCGGGGACGACCTGCAGGAGGCCGACCGTGTGCTCCGTGCCTCCCGTCCGACGGCGGTCAACCTCGCCTGGGCGCTCGACCGGATGCACGACGATCCCTCGGCCGAGCACGCGCGGAGGATCCATCGGGACGAGGTCGCGCGCTGCCGGGCGATGGCCGCGCACGCCGCGGAGCTGTTCGCGCCGGGAACGCGGGCGCTCACGCACTGCAACGCGGGCGGGCTCGCGACCGGCGGCTACGGGAGCGCCGTCGGCGCGCTGATCGCGGCGCACGAGCGGGGCCTGCTCGAGCACGTTTGGGTCGACGAGACCCGCCCGCTCCTCCAGGGCGCCCGGCTGACAGCGTGGGAGCTCGAGCAGGCGGGCGTCCCCGCCACCGTGATCGCCGACTCGGCCGCCGCCTCCTTCATGGGAGCGGGCGAGATCGACTGCGTCGTCACCGGAGCCGACCGCATCGCGGCGAACGGCGACAGCGCGAACAAGATCGGCACGTACTCGATCGCCGTGCTCGCCCACTACCACGAGGTGCCGCTGTGGGTGATCGCTCCGACCTCGACAGTCGACCTCTCGACGAGCGACGGGTCGGGCATCCCGATCGAGGAACGCGATCCCGCCGAGGTCACCGCACGCTTCCCGGCGCGCAACCCCGCCTTCGACGTGACGCCCGCGGCGCTGATCGCCGCGATCGTCACGGAGGCCGGCGTGCACCGGGCGCCCTACGCCGACACGCTCGCCGGGGCCGTCGTCGCCGCGTGAAGGCGATTGTTCTCGCAGCGGGCTACGCGACGCGGCTCCGCCCGCTCACCGACACATGGGCGAAGGAGCTGCTGCCGGTGGGCGGGCGGCCGATCGCCGACTGGATCGTCGACGCGATCGCCCTCGTGCCGGGGATCGAGGAGATCCACCTCGTCACGAACGCGCGCAAGGCGCCTGCCTTCGTCGAGTGGTCGCGCGGCAAGGACGTGATCGTCCACGACGACGGGACGACGTCGAACGAGGACCGGCTGGGCGCGATCGGCGACCTGCGGTTCGTCGTGCAGCACGCGGGCCTCGACGACGACCTGCTCGTGATCGCCGGCGACAACCTGTTCGACTTCTCGCTCGCGGACTACGTCGCCTTCTGGGCCCGCAAGGGCGAGGCGAGCGCGGTCGCCGTCCGCGACGTCGGCTCGTCCGAGCTCGCGAGCCAGTACGGGATCGTTGAGCTCGACCACGACGACCGGCTCCTCGACTTCGTCGAGAAGCCCGTCGAGCCGCGCACCACGCTGGCGGCGATCGCCACCTACCTCTACCACCGGTCGCACGTGCCCCTGCTCGACGAGTACCTCGACGGGGCCAACTCCTCCGACCAGCCCGGCCGGTTCGTCGAATGGCTTTGCCGCCGCCGCCCGGTCTACGGCTGGCGGTTCGAAGGCAGCTGGTACGACATCGGCGACCGCGAGCAGCTGCTGATCGCCGACAACCGGCTCCGCGCCGAGCGCGGGCTGCCGGAGCGCGACGCCTACTCGCCCGACTGACAGCTGCCCCCTGGACTGTCGCACGGCCCTGCCGGCGGCACACACATTTCACGAAGCTGTGACGGACACGTCACACGATCCGCCGTAGCGTCCACGGCGTGGCTCGTCGACCTGATCCTCCCGGCCCGCTGCGTCAGCTGTGGCGTCGCTGCGGTGCTGCTCTGCGACACCTGTCGCGACTCGCTGCCGCTCCTCTCGGGGCCCCGCTGCGCCCGCTGCGGCGGTCCGACGGCGTGGCCCGTCGAGCGCTGTCTCGACTGTGCCGGGCGGCGCCTCTCGTTCGCGTCCGCCCAGGCGGTCGCCGCGTACCGCGGCCCGGCGCGCGACCTCGTCCGGGGCTGGAAGGAGCACGGGCTCCGCCGCGCCGCCTTACTGGTCACCGACCTGATCGTCGCGCGGCTCCCGCCGCCGGTCGCCGACGCCGTCACCTGGGTGCCATCCGACCGGGTTCGGCTGCTCGAACGCGGGTACCACCCCGCTCACGGCCTCGCGCGCGAGCTCGCGCGTCGCTGGGAGCTGCCGAGCATCGAGCTGCTCGGCCGGGTCGGCTCGTCGCCGCGGCAGACCGGGCTGGGCCAGAGCGCGCGCCGACGGAACGTCAAGGGTGCATTCGAGCCGCGCGCCGCCGCGCCGGAGCGCGTGCTCCTGGTGGACGACGTCTACACGACCGGCTCCACCGTGTCGGCGGCAGCGGCCGCGCTGCGGCGCGGCGGAGCGAGCTCGGTCGACGTCGTGACCTTCGCGCGGACGGTTCGGTAGCGGTCTGCGGCCCGAGTCCGCGCTCGGCGGTGCGGTAGGGTGGCGGCACGGCTTGACCACCACCAAGGAGGCGGACGATGAGGCTTCAGGTGAAGGGCAAGAACGTGGAGGTCACACCGCCGATGCGCGAGTACGCGGAGAAGAAGCTCGCGAAGCTCGGCAAGCTGCTCGCCGAGCCCACGCAGGTCGAGGTCGAGCTCTCCGAGCAGCGCAACCCGTCGATCGCGGACAGCAGCGTTGCCGAGGGAACGATCTTTACGAAGGGCCCGACGCTGCGGGCGCGCGAGGCGTCTTACGACATGAAGCTGTCGATCGACCAGATGGTCGACAAGCTCGAGCGCCAGGTGAAGCGATACCGCGAGCGCCGCGTCGTCGAGCCGCGCCGTCACACCGAAAAGGGCGAGTGACGGCGACGCCCTTTCGGTTCTTCCGTTCCAGAGTCCCGGTGCACCGCATCCTCGCCGAGTCCGGCGGCTTGACGACGCCGCGCGCGCCGGCCGCCCAGCCGCCCGGTTTCGACGGCGAGGCGCGGGGCGAGCCCGGGATCCACGGCATCCCGCGGGCGAGGCGGTTCGACGTCGTCACCACGGTCCAGGCGGACGCAGAGGGCGCCGAGCCGCTGCGCTTCGCGGCGCTCGTCGACGGGGCGCTCGTCCCCGACGGTGCCGAGGGCTCCGGCGGCCCGGCCCCGGAGCGGCTCGCGCCGTTCGCCGAGGCGGTCGACGCGACGCTCGACCGGCCCTACCGCGCGGAGGCGGTCCCCCGGGATCGGGGGCTCTGGGCGGTCGCCGCGCGCCGCATCGTGGTCGTGGCGGCTCCGGAGCTCGTCGGGCACGAGGCCGAGCTCGTCTCGACGCGGGAGGGGCGCAGCCTCCACGTCGACGGACAGCCGCGCTTCGGCTCGGTGCCGAGCTTCGAGCGCGAGGGGCAGGAACAGGGCGAGGATTACGTCGTCCGGGCCGTCCGCCTCGTCGGGGATCTCTGGGAGGTCGAGGCGGCAGCGCTTTGACCGCCCCGGCTGGCGGTACCCTGTCTCGCTGATGCCAGCCCTCGGATCCTTCGAGAAGGCTCTTCGCTTCGGCGAAGGGCGCCGGGTGAAGCGGCTCGCCGAGCAGGCCGCGTACATCGCCACCCTGGAACCGGAGTTCCAGAAGCTGTCGGACGACGCGCTGCGCGGCAAGACGGTGGAGTTCCGGCAGCGCCTCGAGAACGGCGAGGCGCTCGAGGACATCCTGTTCGAGGCGTTCGCCGCCGTCCGCGAGGCGCGCGTGCGCGAGTCGAACCAGCGCATCTTCGACGTCCAGATGATGGGCGGGATCGTCCTGCACGAGGGCGACATCGCCGAGATGAAGACCGGCGAGGGAAAGACGTTCGTCGCGAGCCTGCCGCTCTACCTGAACGCGCTGCCGGGGCTCGGGGTGCACCTGGTGACCGTCAACGACTACCTGGCGCAGCGCGACGCAGAGTGGAACCGCGGCGTGTACGAGCGCCTCGGCGTCACGGTCTCCTCGATCGAGAACATGATGCCGTTCGACAAGCGCAAGATTGCGTACGACGCCGACATCACGTACGGCACGAACTCCGAGTTCGGCTTCGACTACCTCCGCGACAACATGGCGATCGGCCTCGACGGCGTCGTACAGCGCGGCCACAGCTACGCGATCGTCGACGAGGTCGACTCGATCCTGATCGACGAAGCGCGGACGCCGCTGATCATCTCGGGCGAGCCGACCACCGCTGCGAAGACGTACTACGACTTCGCGCGGGTCGTGAAGACGCTCGACGGCGCCCAGTCGAAGGGCACGAAGCTCGAGGACGAGCAGCTCGCGCAGGACCACGACTACCTCTACGACGAGAAGCACAAGACCGTCTCGCCGACCGAGTCCGGGATCGAGAAGATCGAGCGGGCGATGCGCGTCGACAACCTTTACAGCCCGAACAACGTCCAGCTCGTCAACCACCTCATACAGTCGCTGAAGGCGCAGGCCCTCTACAAGCGCGACGTCGACTACGTCGTGCAGGACGGCGAGGTGAAGATCGTCGACGAGTTCACCGGTCGCATCATGGAAGGCCGGCGCTGGAGCGAGGGCCTCCACCAGGCGGTCGAGGCGAAGGAGGGCGTCTCGATCCAGGAGGAGCACCAGACGCTCGCCACGATCACGCTGCAGAACTACTTCCGCCTCTACACGGCGACGAAGCACGACGGGAGCGTCGGCAAGCTCGCCGGGATGACCGGTACCGCGAAGACCGAGGAGAAGGAGTTCGTCGAGATCTACGGCCTGAACGTCGTCGAGATCCCGACGAACGTCCGGGTCGAGCGCGACGACCGCAACGACTTCATCTTCAAGTCGGTCCAGGCGAAATTCGACTCGGTCGTC
The DNA here is from genome assembly GCA_035473635.1 of Gaiellaceae bacterium. Taxonomy (GTDB): domain Bacteria; phylum Actinomycetota; class Thermoleophilia; order Gaiellales; family Gaiellaceae; genus PALSA-600. The sequence goes on from DATIOD010000018.1 coordinate 12,962, forward strand.
GGCGACATCAAGGAGCGCCACGAGAAGGGCCAGCCGGTGCTCGTCGGCACGATCGCCGTCGAGACCTCCGAGTACCTGAGCGAGCTGCTGAAGCGGCAGGGCATCCCGCACAACGTGCTGAACGCGAAGGAGCACGCGCGCGAGGCCGACATCATCAAGGACGCGGGCGAGATCGGCGCAGTCACGATCGCGACCAACATGGCCGGCCGCGGTGTCGACATCAAGATCGACGACAAGGTGCGCGAGCTCGGCGGCCTCTACGTGCTCGGCACGGAGCGCCACGAGGCGCGCCGCATCGACAACCAGCTGCGCGGCCGCTCGGGCCGTCAGGGCGACCCCGGCGAGACGCGCTTCTACCTCTCCGGCCAGGACGACCTGGTGCGGCTGTTCGCGGGCGACCGCATCCAGAACATCATGGAGCGGTTCAAGCTCCCCGAGGATCAGCCGATGGAGGCGTCGATCCTCTCGCGGCAGATCGAGAACGCGCAGAAGAAGGTCGAGGAGCAGAACTTCGTTGCCCGCAAGAACGTCCTCAAGTACGACGACGTGATGAACGTGCAGCGGCAGGTCATCTACGAGCAGCGCAACCGCGTGCTGCACGGGGAGGACCTCGGTGAGGACATCCGCGCCGAGTGGCTGCCCGAGGTGATCTCCGACGTCGTGGCCGTCTACACGGAGTCGGAGCTGACCGACGACTGGGACCTCGACGGGCTCGTCTCGGCGATGGACGGCGTCTACGGCACCGGCGTCGCCGTCGACGAGCTGAAGGGGCTCGACCGCGAGGCGGTCGTGCAGGAGTTCCTCGACGACGCGCTCGATGCGTACGAGGAGCGCGAGAAGCAGCTGTCGCAGATCCAGGAAGGGCTCATCCGCGACCTCGAGCGCTTTATCGTCCTGCAGACGGTCGACGTCCGCTGGCGCGAGCACCTCGAGAACATGGACTATCTCCGCGAGGGCATCCACCTGCGCGGCATGGCGCAGAAGGACCCGCTCGTCGAGTACCGGAACGAGGGCCACGTGATGTTCCAGGAGCTGAACCGGGCGATCCGCGAGGAGGTCGTGACGCTCATCTTCCACGCGGAGGTGACGCCCGACGAGACCCAGCTGCAGCAGGCGCCGAACGGCGACGGCTCGAACGGCGCGCTCAGCTACGAGCACGCGTCGCTCGCGGGCGCCGACGCGATCGCGGCGGCCGGCAGCACCTCGACGCTCGCGACCGCGGGCGGCGGCTCCGTCGCGACGCCGGTAGCCCCACGGCCGAAGGTGAACTCCGAGAACGAGAACATCGGCCGCAACGACCCGTGCTGGTGCGGCTCGGGCAAGAAGTTCAAGAAGTGCCACGGCGCCTGAAGGCGCCCGACCCTCCGCTTCAAGACGGCGTCATCCGACTCGACCGGATGGCGCGCAGCGACACCGCCGACCTGCTCGACCTCGTGCAGGACGCGTCGATCAAGGAGTTCACGATGGTGCCGACGAACGGCGGCGAGTCGTTCGTCCGCTCGTGGATCCGCCGCTACGACGAGGGCTGGCGCGTCGGCGACCGGGCCGGCTTCGTCGTCCGTGGGGTCGAGGACGACGCGTTCCTCGGGTTCGCGTCGATGTTCAGGCTCGACCTGCCGGCGCGGGAGGGCGAGATCGGGTACGCGGTCGCGCCGGCGGCCCGGGGCCGTGGCGTGGCGGTGCGGGCGCTCGAGCTGCTGACGGGGTGGGGCTTCGACGAGCTCGGCCTCGAGCGGCTCGAGCTCCGGATCGCCGTCACCAACCCGGCCTCCGAGCGCGTGGCGGAGCGCGGGGGGTACCGGTGCGAGGGCGTGCTCCGCTCGGTGCACTTCAAGGAGGGCCGGCGGATCGACGTCGGCGTCTGGTCACGTCTGCGGGACGACGCCCGGACCGCATAGTGTCTGTTCCCGTGAGCGTGGCGGACCCTCGGGTACTCGCCCGCGAGGCGGTTATCTCGACGGTCGTCGCAGCGAGCCTCGCGTCGATTCTGGTCTGGCTCGGCCCTCCGGGGGTCGACCTGGCGGCCCACGCCTACCAGCGCACGTTCCTGATCCAGCACGGCTTCGTCGTCTGGAACAACTTCTGGTACGCGGGGCGCTACACGTTCGTCAACTACAGCCTCCTGTACTACCCGCTCGCGGCGCTGCTCGGGATCAAGGTGCTCGCTGTGACGACGATCGCGGCCGCGGCGTTCGCCTTCACGCTCGTCGCGCTGCGCCAGTGGGGCCCGGACGCACGCCTGTCGAGCCGCACGTTCGCCGTTCTCTGGGCGGGGATCGTCCTATCGGCCGCGTTCCCGTTCGCGCTCGCGACGGCCTTCGCGCTGCTGTCGCTGTGGGCGCTGCAGTCGGGGCATCGGTGGCGATTCGCGCTCTGCGCCGTCTTGTGCCTCGCCACGAGCCCGCTCGCCTTTGCGCTGCTCGGCGTGCTGCTGGCAGGCGTTGCGCTCAGCCGGCGGAGCCTGCGCGACGTGCGCGTGCCGCTCGCGATCATGGTCACGGGCGGGCTCGTCGAGCTCGCCGCGGTCCGGCTGTTCGCCGATCCCGGGCACTTCCCGTTCAGCTTCTGGCAGCTCGCGCCCGCCGTCGTCTTCTCGACGATCGGCCTCGCCGTCACGTGGAACGTCCCCGCTGCACGGCCGCTGCATGGGCTCTTCTGGGTCTACGGGGCCGCGTGCCTCGTCGTGTTCGCAGTCCCGTCCTCGGTCGGTGCGAACATCGACCGCATCCGGTACGCGGCGCTGCCGATCGCGGTGCTCGCGGTGACGCTGCGCCGCTGGCGGCCGCTGCAGCTCGTCGTCCCGGCGATGGTGCTGGCGGCGCTCTGGAACGTGACGCCGATCGTCTCGAACTACGCGCATGCGAGTGCCGATCCCGGGAGCCGGGCGGCCTACTGGCAGCCGGCGATCTCGTACCTGCACGCGCACCTGAGCCCGTCCTACCGGGTCGAGGTCGTCGACACCGTCGACCACTGGGCCGCCGCCTACCTCCCCGACGCGGGAATCCCGATCGTGCGCGGCTGGTACCGGCAGAGCGACTTCCCGCAGAACGAGCTCCTCTACGACCACGCGCTCCACCGGCACGCGTACCAGGCGTGGCTGCGGTCGCTCGGCGTGCGCTACGTCGTGCTCTCGGATGCCCAGCCCGACTACAGCTCGCGGCAGGAGGCGGCGCTGATCAGGACCGGTCGGTCGGGGCTCGTGCCGGTGTTCCGCTCGACGCACGTCTCGGTCTACGAGCTGCCGAACGCGCGATCGGTCGTTGTCGGGCCCGGTCTCGCGAGCGTCGAGTGGCTCTGGCCGACCCGCGCGGTGCTCGTCGTCGACAAGCCGGGGAGCTATCGCGTCGCCCTCCGCTGGTCGCCGTACTGGCGGACACGCCAGGGGTGCGTGTCGCGCGGACGCGACGGGATGATCCGCCTGACGGCGGAGAGCCCGGGCTTCGTCGACCTGAGCCTACGCCCGAACCTCTCGCGCGGGCTCGCGACGCTCGCCGGCGTCGCCGGCACGCGCCGCTGCGGCTGAGTCGGAACCTGCGCGGTACCATCGCCGCATGACCGACGAGGCAAGGTCGCTCACAGATCAGCTCGACGAGCTCGGGGCCCAGCTCGACTGGGTCCGTGAGTACCTTTGACCCCGCTTCGCTCGAACACCGGCTCGTAGAGCTCGAGGCTCAGATGAGCGCGCCGGGCTTCTGGGACGACCAGACGAACGCGGCGCAGGTCTCGGCCGACCATGCGCGGATGACGCGCCGCCTCGAGGGTTACCGGACGCTCAAGCGCGACTACGAGGACGCGCGCGAGCTCGCAGGGCTCGACGGGGCTGACCTCGACTCCGAGATCGCCGCCGCGCTTCGACCGCTGCGCGACGAGCTCGCCCGCCTGCAGGAAGCGGCGCTGTTCGACGGCGAATACGACGCCGGCGACGCGGTCGTCACGCTTCAGTCGGGGACGGGGGGCACGGACGCGCAGGACTGGACCGAGATGCTGCTGCGGATGTACGAGCGGTGGGCGGCGAACCGCGAGTTCGCCGTCGATCTGCTCGAGGCGAGCCCTGGCGAGGAGGCCGGGCTCAAGTCGAGCACGTTCACGGTCGGCGGCGAGAACGCGTACGGGATCCTGAAGGCAGAGCGCGGCAAGCACCGGCTGGTGCGGCAGAGCCCGTTCGACGCCGCGCACCGCCGCCACACCGCGTTCGCCACCGTGATCGTCGCGCCGCTCCTCTCCGTGGACGCGGACGTGGAGATCGACGAGAGCGACCTGAAGATCGACACCTATCGGGCCCAGGGCGCGGGCGGCCAGCACGTGAACAAGACCGACAGCGCGGTGCGCATCACGCACCTGCCGACGGGAATCGTCGTGCAGTGCCAGAACGAGCGCTCGCAGTCGGCGAATAAGCAGACGGCGATGCGTGTCCTCAAGGCGCGGCTCGTCGAGCGAGCGGAAGAGGAGAGAGAGGCGGTCCTGGCGAAGGAGCGTGGTGGATCCGCGGACACCGGCTTCGGGGGTGAGTCGATTCGCTCGTACGTTCTCCACCCGTATCAGCTCGTGAAGGACTCTCGCACCGGCTTCGAGACCGGAAACGCCCAGGGCGTGCTGGACGGCGACCTCGATGCCTTCATCCGCGAATATCTGCTCGCCCGGGCCGCCGGGAGGATCGTCTAGCTCGTGAGCTACAATTTTCGGGCCTTCGAGCCAGAGACCGCCAGGTCGGCGGTCGTCGTCGCACCCGACTCGTGCAGGAGACAGAGCTGACAACCCCCGTAACGACACTTGTCGTCGACGAGACCCCGCTGCCGCTGAGCCCGCAGGCTTCGGCCGCCTCGATGATCGTCTTCGACTCGGTGACGAAGGTGTACGAGCCGGACGTGACGGCGCTTCGCGACGTCACGTTCCACATCGACAAGGGCGAGTTCGTGTTCATCGTCGGCGCATCGGGCTCCGGCAAGTCGACGCTCGTGCGGCTTTTGCTCAAGGAGCTCGAGCCGACGACCGGCAAGATCGTGCTCGGCGGCCGCGAGCTGGGACGGCTCAAGCGCAACAAGGTCCCGATGCTCCGGCGCAACATCGGCTGCGTGTTCCAGGACTTCAAGCTGCTGCCGAACCGAACCGCTGCCGAGAACGTCGCCTACGCGTTGAAGGTGCAGGGCGAGTCGGCCACGGCGATCCGCAAGAAGGTCCCCGAGGTGCTCGCGATGGTCGGGCTGTCGCACAAGATGAACTCGCTGCCCGACGAGCTGTCCGGCGGTGAGCAGCAGCGCGTCTCGATCGCGCGCGCGTTCGTGAACCACCCGCCGCTGCTCGTCTGCGACGAGCCGACCGGCAACCTCGACCCCGACACGTCGGTCGGGATCATGCAGCTCCTGTACCGCATCAACCGCAGCGGCACGACCATCCTGATGGTCACACACGACCGCGAGATGGTCGACAAGATGCGCAAGCGCGTGATCCAGCTCGAAGAGGGCCGGCTCGCGCGCGACGAGCGCCGCGGCGGGTACGCGGGCGAATGAGCGCACGCGCGAAGCTGCTCGTGTCGGAGGCGTGGCGCTCGCTGGGCGCCAACCTGTCGACGACCGTCGCCGCGACGATGACGGTGCTTATCGGCATGTTCCTGCTCGGGCTGTTCATCGCGCTCGGGACGTGGACGGTCTCGTGGTCGAACCACGTGAAGAAGGAGCTCGTCGTCAAGATCTACTTCGACCGCAGCCCCGACGCGACGCGCGCGCAGAAGAACGCGCTGGCGCGAACGCTCGAGCAGAGCCCGTACGTCAAGACGGGCGGCATCAACTACGTGTCCAAGGAACAGGCGCTCGCCATCATGAAGCGCAAGTACCCGGAGCTCGTGCGCAATCTGACCTCGAACCCGTTCCCCGACGAGCTCGAGGTGACGCCGGCGAGGGCGGAGGACGTCGACAAGCTCTACCTGTCGATCGTCAAGCCTCATCTTCCACCCGGCGTCGACAAGGTGAGCGACGGCAAACGGGTGTCGCACCGGATCCTCCAGGTCGCACACGTGATCGAGGTCGTCTTCATCCTCGCGACGTCCGTGCTGCTGATCGCCTCGATCCTGCTTATCTCGAACACGATCCGGCTCTCGATCTTCTCGCGGCGACGTGAGATCGAGGTGATGAAGCTCGTCGGGGCGACCAACTGGTTCGTGCGCGGCCCGTTCATGCTCGAGGGGCTCTTCTGCGGACTCGCCGGCTCCCTGCTCGCCGTGCTCTTCATGATGCTCGGCAAGGCGATCGCCCTGCCCGCGATCCTTCCGCACCTTTCTGGCGATGCCGACGTGAAGGCCCTGGCGTTCCCGCTGACCGCCTTGATCCTCGTCGGCATGGGCCTGGGCCTCGGGGCGATCGGCTCGGGTCTGACGATTCGCCGCTTCCTGCGGGTCTAGCCTCGCTTTCGCCTCTAGCCCACCTGGCGGGCCGGGAGTACAGTCCCGGCATGCGGCGCACTGCGGTGCTCGCTCTTGCGGCGGCGGCGGCCGTGGCCTTCGCCGTCGGGGTCGTGCTGCACCCGGTCTCGCTCGGGGCAGGCAGTCCGAGTGAGCTGCAGCAGGTGCGGTCGGAGCTCGTCGCGCGCTACTACCGCCACCTGCCGCCGACGGTGCTCTCGCAGCCGACGATCCCGAGGCTCCTCGCCGCGCTTCACGACCCGTACACGGCGTACCTGACGCCGGCCGAGTACCGCGTCGCCCGGCGTGCGTTCGCGAGCGGCTACGGCGGCGTCGGCATCACCGTGCTGCCGGCGCCCGGCGGCCTGCTCGTGCGGCGGACGTCGGTCGGGTCCGTGCACGTCACAGGCATTCGGCCGGGCGACACGATCCTGGCCGTCGACGGCGCGTCGACTGCGCGGCTGAGCTACCACGAGGCGGTCGGCCGCATTCTCGGCGTCCCCGGAACCACGGTGAAGCTCCGCATCCGACGCGGCCAGCACACGCTCGAGGTGAAGCTGATGCGGCAGCAGTTCCGGGTGCACCCCGTGCACGCCCGGCTCGACGGTCACATCGGCGTGATCCACATCTCGACCTTCTCGCGCGGCTCGGCCAACGCGACGCGGTCGGCGATCGAACGGCTCGCTGCGGACGGCGCCACCGCGTACGTGATCGACCTGCGCGGCAATCCCGGCGGCCTCCTGAGCCAGGCGGTCAGCATCTCGTCGCTCTTCTTGCGGGACGGCTCAATGGTGGCATCGCTCGCCGGCGCGCACCGGCCCCTTCGGATCGTCTACGCCCACGGCAACGTCGCGGTGACGGCGCCGCTCGCCGTGCTCGTCGATGCGGCGAGCGCGAGCGCCTCCGAGGTGGTCGCCGGCGCGCTGAAGGATCACGGCCGCGCGACGATCGTGGGGCTGCCCACCTACGGGAAGTCGTACGTCCAGCAGATCGACAAGCTCCCGTCTGGCGCGGCGCTCAAGCTGACGGTCGCCCGCTACCTGACGCCGGCCGGCCACGACATCTCGGACGGCGGCGTCAGGCCCGACATCTTCTCGCCGCACGCCCTTGCCGCCGCACTCCACCTCCTCGCTGGTCGTCGAAGTTAGCCGCCGCGGTCGCCTGCTCGTCGGCGATCCGTACTTCACGCCCGGCGTGCCGATCGTGCTCGAGCCCAAGGGGAGCGGCGGGGTCGACGTCGGCGAGCTCGCGCTCGTGCGCACCGGGCGCGGCCGCGCCCACGTCGAGCGCTCCTTCGGCCCGGCCGACCGCATCGAGAACGTCCTCGAGGCGCTGCTCGTCGAGAAGGGCGCGCGCGTCGAGTTCGAGCCGCACGATGCGCCGGCGCCCGATGCCCGCAACCGCACCGACCTGCGCGAGCTCGTCACCTACACGGTCGATCCCGAGACGGCGAAGGACTTCGACGACGCGCTCTCGTTCCGCCGCGAGCCGGACGGCATCCGCGCCTGGGTGCACATCGCGGACGTCTCGTACTTCGTTGGCGCCGGCACGCCGCTCGATCGCGGCGCGGCCCGGCGGGCGTTCTCCACGTACGTGCCCGGCGCCGTTGCGCCGATGCTCCCGCACGAACTGGCCGACGACCTCTGCTCGCTGCGCCAGGGCGAGGACCGCCTCTGCGTGACCGTCGAGATCCCGCCGGGCGGGGAGCCGCAGTTCTACCGGTCGGTGATCCGCTCCGACGCAAGACTCACCTATCGCCAGGCGGAGGCGCTCGAGGCGGCCCCCAAGGTGGTCGAGGCGCTGCGCCTGAACGACGAGCTCGCGGGCGAGCTGCGCTCGCGCCGCTTCTCACGCGGCGCGCTCCAGGTGCAGACGCCCGAGATCGTGTTCCGCTTCGACGGCGACGGCGGGGTCGCGGACGCGTGGCTCGAAGGAGAACCGCACTCGCACATGCTGGTCGAGGAGCTGATGATCCTCGCCAACGAGTGCGTCGGGTCGTTCCTCGCCGGGCGTCGACGGGCGGCCCTGTACCGGGTGCACGAACGGCCCGACCCGCAGGCGGTGGAGCTGCTGCTCGCGAAGCTCGGCGATCTCGGCGTGCCGACGCCCGCCGCCCCCGATCGCCTCTCGTCGCAGGCGGCGGCCGCGCTCGTCGGTGCGATCTCGCTTCGCGTCGCCGAGTACACGCAGCAATCGGGGCGCGGCCGGGAGGCGTTCCCGGCGCTCGTGCTGCGCTCGGTCAAGCAGGCGCGCTACGACCCGCGCAACCTCGGTCACGCGGGGCTCGCAAGCCCGGCGTACTGCCACTTCACCTCGCCGATCCGCCGCTACCCGGATCTCGTCGTCCACCGCGCGCTCCTGCACGAGCTCGGTCTCGGCGACGACCCGGTCGCCGAGGATCTCGATCACCTGGCCGAGCGCGTGTCGGAGCGCGAGCGCGAGGCGGCGCAGGTCGAGTACCTGGCCGACGAGATCTGCGCCGCGTGGTTGCTCGAGCGCCGCCTGTTCGACACCGGCTGGGACGCGGGGTGGGAGGGGGAGATCATCGGCCTGATCGGCTCCGGCCTGTTCGTGCGCTTCGGCGGCGTCTTCGAGGGCTTCCTGCCGGCGCGGCGCCTCCACGGCGAGTTCTTCGAGATCAACCGGCTCGGGACGGCGCTCAGCGGCCGCACCACCGGCAGGACGTATCGGCTCGGCGACCCGATCGAGGTGCGCGTCGAGTCGATCACCCACAGCGAGGGGAAGGTCGAGCTCGCCCTCGCGTGAACGGTGCCAGGCACCAAAGTGCCTGGCACCGAATTACACGAGCCGGCGTTGCTGTGCCCAGCGGGTCAGCTCGTGGCGCGAGGAGAGCTGCAGCTTTCGCAGCACGCTCGAGACGTGCGCCTCGACGGTCTTCACCGAGAGGTGGAGGCGCGCAGCGATCTCCTTGTACCGGTAGCCGCGCGCGATCAGCTGCAGGACGTCACGCTCGCGCGGCGTGAGCGCATCGAGCTCCTCGTCGCCGCCGACGCGCTCTCCTGCCGCAAAGGCATCGAGGGCGAAGCCCGCGAGCCGCGGGGAGAACACCGCGTCGCCGCCGGCCACGCGCTCGATTGCGTCGGCGAGCTCGTCGCCCGAGATCGTCTTCGTGACGTAGCCGCGCGCGCCGGCGCGAATCACCGCGATCACGTCCTCGGCCGCGTCCGACACCGAGAGCGCGAGGAACTTCACGCCCGGCCGCTCCGGCGCGACCGCCGCGATCACGCCCTCGCCGCCGCCGTCCTCGAGATGGACGTCGAGCAGCACGACCTCCGGATCGAGCTCGCGAATCAGCGGCACGGCGTCGGCGACGCTGCCCGCCTCGCCGACGATCTCGACGGCATCGCCGAGCTCGCCGCGAACGCCGGCGCGGAAGAGCGCGTGGTCGTCGACGAGGACGACGCGCCGCTTCACGACGCCACCTCGGGCAGGCGCAGCTCGATCTCGGTCCCCTCGCCCGGTGCCGTGGTCACCATTGCCGAGCCGCCGGCGCGGCGCATCCTCGCCTCGATCGAGTCGGCGAGGCCGCGGCGGTCCGGCGACACCGCGGCGCGGTCGAACCCGGTCCCGCGGTCGCGCACGAACACGGCAACACCGTCCGCACCGCATTCGGCGTAGACCGAGATTTCCGGGGCGCCCGAAAACTTCGCAGCGTTTGTCATCGCCTCGCGCGCGGCCAGCACGAGCTGCTCGACGGGCTCGCCGAGCGGCGCGTCGCCGGCACTCGCGACCTCGATCCGCACGCCGTGCAGCTCCTCGACGTCGGCTGCCGCCTCGCCCAGTGCGTCGACGACCGTCGTCGCCTCGCCGACGCCGCTCCCGTAGAGCCAGCGGCGGAGCTCGCGCTCCTGCCGCCGGGCGATCGCCGCCACGCGGGCCGGGTCGCCCGGATGGCGCTGGATGAGCGCGAGTGTCTGCAGCACCGAATCGTGCACGCGCGCGGCGACTTCGGCGCGCTCGGCGAGGCGGATCCGCTCCGTGCGTTCGCCCGCGAGCTGCCACAGCCACGGCCCGACGACGAGCAGCAGCGCGCCGGCGACTGCGCCCGGGGCGACGAACGGCCCGGCGCCCGCGTCGCGCCCGAGGAAGACGACCGCGCCGGCGGTGAGCAGCACGACGCCGAGCACCGGCACGGAGCCTCCGGGCCGCAGCGAGCCGCCGCGGTGCAGCACGACCGCGATGCCGGCGATCAGCAGCGTCGCGGCGGCGACCGCCCACTTCTCGAGGCCGAGCGCGAGCAGGAGGAGCGCACCGGCGATCGCGACGAGGACGACGCCGGGCCACGTGCGCTTGCCCGCCGCGTAGACCCACAACGCGAGGTAGAGGAGGATCCCGGCTCCGCCGGCCAGCGCGAGCAGCGCGAAGACGAAGCGGACGAGCGTGGCATCGACGCCGAGCCTCGATGCCACCCCGCCGCACACGCCGGCGATCACGCGATCGCCCCCCGACAGCTCGAAGAGCCGCTCCGGCAACTCAGTCTCCGGCACGGACGACGTCGATCGCTCCGGCGCCGACGTTCGCGACGATCGTCAGTGCGCCGCCGCGCCCGGTCTGCACCGTCACGTTGCGCCCGCTTTCCTGCTGGTCGAGGACGTGGACGTCACCGGCCTTCGCATGGGCGTCGACGGTGACCTCGGCGTTGCGCGGCACGATTACGTGCAGCTCTCCGACTCCGAGCTTGGCGCGTACCCGCATCCGGTTGGTCGTCGTCACGTTCGAGAGGTCGACGCGCAGGTCGCCGACTCCGAGCGAGTACGTTCGTTTGACGTCCGACGACGTCGCCGGTGCGTAGGTCCGGTTGCCCACGCCGTCGCTCAGGCTCACGTCGAACCACGCGAACGCCGTGACGATCGCGGCGACCACGATCGCGAAGAACGCGACGACAACCGACAGCAGCACGGCGATCAGCCGCCGCGAGCGCGCGTCGCCGCGCCTGGCGTCGTACGTCCAGAGGATCGCGAGGCCTGCGAGCAGGACGAGCACCCAGCCGGCGCCGCCCACCGGCCACAGCGCGCCGCGCGAGAGGAGCACGAGGATCGCCGCGGCGACGAGCCCGAGCCCGATCAGCGGCCATGGGCGGTTGCGGCGCTCGGCCAGGACGCGCTCCGCGGTCGACTGCTCGGCTCCCTCCTCCGGGATCACGAGCACGGCGACGAGGTAGGCGAGGATGCCGGCGCCGCCGAGCAGCGTCAGCACGACGAAGCCGATCCTGAACACGGCCGGATTGAGGTCGAAGTAGCGGCCGAGGCCGCCTGACACGCCTGCGAGCAGGCGGTCGGTGGAACTGCGCTCGAGGCGCTTGATTCCCTGTGTCTGTGTGATGTGTTCGCTCATGCCTCGACGGTGCCCGATAGCGCCTCCGGCGACAATCCGGAATCACCCTGGTCCGACCCTAGAGCCGAGCGGGGGTGCACGCGAAGCTACCCTCCCGGCCGATGGCCGAGAAGACGATCGCCGAGAACCGCCGCGCGCGGCACGACTACCAGCTGCTCGACCGGGTCGAGGCGGGCCTCGTTCTCACCGGGACCGAGGTCAAGTCGCTGCGGGACGGCAGAGCGACGCTCGCGCACGCGTACGCCGAGATGCGGGACGGCGAGGCGTGGCTCGTCGGGCTCGAGATCGCCGTGTACGACCAGGGGAATCGCGCGAACCACGAGCCGACCCGCTCGCGGAAGCTGCTCCTGCATCGCCGCGAGATCGACTCGCTGTACGGGAAGGTGCGCGAGAAAGGGCTCACAATCGTGCCGACGCGGCTCTACTTCAAGGACAGCCGGGTCAAGGTCGAGCTCGCGATCGCGCGCGGCAAGGAGCACCGCGACAAGCGCCGCGACCTGATGGAGCGCGACGCGAAGCGCCAGATGGAACGCGTCGTCAAGGCCCGTCGCTAGCCTGGGCCGCGTCATGGGGGTCGTGATCAGGCTGTCGGCTGCGCTCGCGGGCGCGCTCGCGCTCGTCTCGTTGGCCGGGGCCGCCACGGTCACGCCCAGCGTCGCCGGGATGACGCTCGCGCCCGCCGACGTTCCCGGCGCGAAGGTCGTCTCGCAGGGGAAGCTGACGAAGGGCGGCTATCTCTCGGCCTATCAGCGGACGCTCAAGTTCGCGGTGCCGTACGGCCGCTCGCAGCTGGTCGGCGTGCGCTCCCAGGGGATGCTCGCCAAGACGCCGAAGCAGGTCACCACCGACCTGGCGGTGATCCAGCACGTGTTCAACTCGCCGCAGGGTCGCACGGGGTTCATCGCCGGGATCGCGAGCGGGTTTCAGGTGAAGCCGACCGACGTGAAGCTGAGCCGTCTCCGGCATCCCACGATCGGCGACGGCACGGTGGAGCAGCCGCTCAGCGTTGCGGTCAACGGGACCGCGATCTACGAGAGCCTGCTGTACATGCGCCTCGACCGCGTCCTCGTCCAGTTCGTGTTCGTCGGCGGCCGCCCGGTGGCCCAGGCGGACTCCGTCAACCTCGCGAAGATCGTGCAGGCCCACGTCACCGATCAGTTGACGCCGATCGACGTGACGCCGCCGACGATCGCCGGCACCGCCGACCTCGGCCAGACGCTGACGGTGACGCCCGGGACCTGGAGCAACACCGACGTGAAGCTGACCCGCCGGTGGCAGCGCTGCGACGCCACCGGCGCCAACTGCGCGGACATCGCCGGCTCGACGACCGACAGCTACACGGTCGTCGATACCGACGCTGGCTCGACCTTCCGCGTCGTCGAGACCGCCACCGACCGCTTCGGCGCCCCGACCGCGACGTCGGCGGTCACCGCGGCCGTCCCCGTGCCGCCGCCTCCTCCGCCGGCCGCCGACTCGCCCTGAGCGGGTCGAGACGCTACGCTCAGTGCACAAACATACGGGGGCGCCATGGCTTCGACGTGGTCGGTTCTCCGGGTGAGCTGCAAGCCGAGGTCTCCGGTCGGCCTCGTAAAACAACCGGAACCAATGCAAGTGCGGATCACGATCTCGCACTCGCTGCGTAGTCCCTAGGACTATCCAGCGTGTCGGCCCGGGCAGGCCCGCGTCCCGGAGCCGGCATCAACGAGCGGGCTCGGCGCCGAAGGAGAGCCACTCGCCGGAGGCGCGACATTTCAGGAGGGCTAGTCCGGCGGTAGGTCGGTCGCACACCGGCCGCCGGGTGAATCCAAAGGGCGGCCTAAGCTTGTAGATGCTCGCACCGGTGCGTCCGCGGACGCGGGTTCGATTCCCGCCGCCTCCATGATTGGCTCAACCAGCGAGGCTGAGCACGGCTTTGACGATTCCGTCGTAGCCGGTGCAGCGGCAGAGGTTTCCCGACAGGCCGATGCGAACCTCTTCCTCCGTTGGGTTCGGGTGCTTTGCGAGGAGAGCTGTTGCCGAGATCAGCATCCCCGGGGTGCAGAATCCGCATTGGACACCGCCGTGCTCGAGGAAGGCCTGCTGCAGCGGAGCGAGGTCCCCGCCCGCGGCAAGGCCCTCCACGGTCGTGACGGCGCGGCCCTCCGCCTGGTGCGCGAGGTAGGAGCAGGCGTTGACCGGTCGGCCGTCGAGCAGCATCATGCACGCGCCGCACTCCGAGTCGTCGCACCCCTCCTTGGCGCCGGTAAGGCCGACGTGCTCGCGGACAGCGCGCAGGAGGGTGGTGCTCGGCTCCAACTCGAGTGGGTACGCGATGCCGTTCACGGTCAGGGTGAGCGGGAGTCTCATTCGGCAGCGTGCAGGTAGCGGCTGGCGGGGACGGGCACCGCGACGTTACGGGCGCGGGCGACGGCTGCCTCGATCGCGCGCCGTGTGAGGACCGCCGCCATCGCGCGCCGGTATGCCTCGGACGCGCGGACGTCGGAGATCGGTTCGCTCGCCTCCGCTGCGGCCTGTCCCGCCAGCTCGGCGGCGGCGCGCCCGCCGTCCGAGCCGACCAACGCGTCTTCCGCTGCAGGCACGAGCCTGACCGTGGGCGCCAGGGCGGTGATCGCCACCTTCGCTGCCACGACGCGGTCCCCCTCGAACGCAACGACCGCGGTGGCGCCGACGATCGCGATCTCCATCTGCTGCCTGTACTCGAGGCGGACATAGGAGCTGCCGGCCTTGGCGGGAGGCAGCGGCACCGCCACCTCCGTCAGGAGCTCGCCGGGACCCGCGGTCGTCGCGCCGGGTCCCGCGAAGAGGTCGGCGACGGCGACCGAACGCTCGCCGGCCTGCGATCGCAGGGTCACCGAGGCGCCGAAGCACATCAGCGGCCCGCCGATCTCCAGCGCTGGCGAGGCGTTCATGAGATTTCCGCCGACGGTGCCCTGGGCCCGGGTCGCGTGCGAGCCGACAATCGCGGCCGCGTCCGCGAGTGCGGTCAGGCGCTCGAGAACGAGTGCGTGCTCTGCGATCTCCTCGTGGGTCGTCAGGGCGCCCACACGCAGCGTGCCTCCGTCCGGGTCGATGCCGCGCAGGCCGGCGAGTTGATGGATGGCGACGATGCTGTCGGGGAGCGGCGCCTTGCCCTGACGCGCGCCGACCACGAGGTCGGTGCCGCCTGCGACGGGACGTGCGCCGCTCGCCAATGCGGCGAGCGCGTCCTCGATGGTCTGCGCCGCTATGTACGACTGCGTCACGGGCGGGCCGCCCAGACGCGTTCGGGAGTCATCGGGAGCTCGCAGACCCGCGCTCGGATCACCTTCGCGATCGCGTTTCCGATTGCGCCCGCCGTCGGCACGCTCGGCGGCTCTCCGACCCCCTTGGAGCCACGCGGGCCGCCGTTCTCGGCTGGGTTCTCGACCCAGTCCACGTCGATTCTCGGTACGTCGGAGGCGGTGGCGAGCTTGTAGTCGAGGAGGTGCGGGTTGCGCTGGCGACCGTCGACGTCGAACTGCGTGTGCTCCGTGAGCGCCTGCCCGATCCCCATGACGACGCCGCCGTAGACTTGGCCGTCCGCGCCGATCCGGTTGACGATCGTGCCCGAGTCATGCGCCGCGGCGACCTGGAGGACGCGCACGACGCCCGTCTCGCGGTCGACCTTGACGCGAACCGCGTGCGTGAAGAGCTGTGGCTCGAGGAAGGACTCCATCCCGAGGCGGCCGAGACATCCGTCGCCCGGCTCGGCCGGCGGGTTCTCCGGCACGGCTCCTGAGCCCTTGCCGAGAATCGCCGTCCCCTCGCCGGCAAGCTCGGCGATCGTGACGGAGAAGGTCGGATCACCGACGACGCGTACAACGCCGCCGACGAGCTCGAGGTCCTCGGGCGCGATCTCGAACTTGTCCGAGGCGAGCTCGAGCAGCTTGTCCCGGACCTCGCGCGCGGCCTCGACGACGGCGCGGCCGTTGTTGAAGGTCGTCTGCGATCCCGACGAGCCTCCGTCCCACGGGCCGGCGTCGGTGTCCTGGTAGAGGATCGAGAAGTCGCCGGGCTGCATCCCGAGCTCCGCGGCGACGAGAAGCGGCAGCCCCATCACCGCGCCGCTGCCGTTCTCCTGTGCGCCCGTGACGATCGTGCCGGTGCCGTCGCCGTTCAGCTTGACGTATGCGCCCGAGGGGCCGCCGAAGGAAGGCCACCAGCCGCACGCGACGCCGATCGCCTCGCTGTCGCCCAACTCGACGTCTGCACCGATGAGCTCGACGGCACGCTCGAGCGTTTGCTTGATCCCGAACTTGCCGAAGACCTGCCCGGTCGGGCTGACGGAGCCCTCGTCCAGGAGGGTGCGACGCCGCAGCTCGATCGGATCGAGGCCGAGGGCCGCGGCCAGCTCGTCCGTGTGCTGCTCGACCGCCCAGCAGACCTGCGGCGCGGTCGGCGCGCGAATCGAGCCCGACGGTTGGTTGTTCGTGTAGACGAGAGTCGACGAGACGTCCACGTTCTCGAGCTCGTACGGACCACAGGCATGCATCGCGGCCATCTGGGCGAAGAAGCCGCCCTCGCCGCAGTACGCGCCGCCGTCGAGCAGAAGCCTGCCTCGCCGCGCGACGATCGTCCCGTCGGCCCGCGCGCCGCTCTCGAGCTCGATCACCATCCCCTCGCGGCGGTGATCCGGGGCGACGAATTCCTCCTCTCGCGTGAACACCAGCTTGACCGGACGGCCGGCGGCGCGCGCCAGCGCCGCAACGTGACCCTCGAAGTGAAAGTCACACTTGGAGCCGAACCCGCCGCCCAGCAGCGGCACGATCACGCGGACGTTCGACTCCGGGATCTGGAGGACGTGTGCGATGCCGCTCCGCGCGGCAAACGGCACCTGCGTCGACGACCAGACGGTCACGCGGTCGCCCTGCCACTGCGCGAGAATCGCCCGCGGCTCGATCGGAGCGCCCTGGGAGGCGTCGACGAGAAAGCGGTTCTTCACGACGACGTCGGCCGCTGCGAGCGCTCCCCCGGCGTCGCCCTTGACGATCGCAGAGTGGCCGAGCACGTTCCCGACGCGGCCCATCTCGTCATCGCTCTCGTACGAGGCCCACTCCTCGTGGATCAGCGGCGCGTCTGCGGCCGCGGCCGCCTCGATGTCGGAAACCGGCGCCAGCGGCTCGTATTCGACCTCGACCAGCGCCGCCGCTTCGGCGGCGATCTCCGGTGTCAGCGCGGCGACGGCGGCGACGATGTCGGCCTCGAACCGCACGCGCTCCTTCGCGAACAACCGGCGGTCCTTGACCATCATCCCGTAGCGCACGTCCGGGACGTCCTCGTGCGTGAGAACTGCGAGCACACCGGGAAGGGCGCGAGCTCGGGTCGTGTCGATGCGGACGATGCGCGCGTGCGTGTGATCCGCGTAGCGGAGCTTCGCGTGCAGTTGGCCGGTGAGATCGAGGTCGGCGGCGTACCGCCCGGAGCCCGTGACCTTCTCTTTCCCGTCCGGACGGACGAACGCGGTCGCGCTCATCGACGCAGCCTACGGCACCGTTGCCGCTGAGCACCCAGGGACCCGCGCGCGAGCCTCCGAGTCGCACCCACGCCGCGAAGAGGAAGAATCAGCTCGTGCCGTCTCCCCTGGAGGAATTGACGGCGGCGCTCGTCGCGATCGAGTCCGTCAATCCGGCGCTCGTGCCGGGCGGCGCCGGCGAACGCGAGATTGCCTCCTTCGTCGCAGAGTGGTGCGCGGAGCACGGGCTCGACGTCGAGATTCTCGGAGAGGAGCGTCCGAGCGTCGTCGCGACGAAGCGCGGTTCGGGTGGCGGGCGCTCGCTGCTCCTGAATGGGCATCTCGACACGGTCGGCGTGGCAGGGATGGAGGCGCCCTTCGAGCCGCACGTCGCCGACGGCCGACTCTACGGCCGCGGCGCGTACGACATGAAAGGCGCGTTGGCCGCGATCCTGCTCGCCGCGACCGAGGCTCCGGCGTTGCGCGGTGACGTGATCGTCACCTTGGTTGCCGACGAGGAGCTTGCGTCGATCGGGACCGAGGCGGTGGTCGAGCGGGTGCGTGCCGACGCGGCGATCGTCGTAGAGCCGACCGAGCTACGCGTCGCGATCGCGCATCGCGGCTTCGTCGGGTTCGAGCTCGAGACAGTCGGTGTCGCCGCGCACGGCTCGCGACCCGATCTCGGCGTTGACGCCATCGCGCGCATGGGCCCGATCCTTGTGGCGCTGGCAGAGCTGGACAAGCAACTTCAGGCGGGGCCGCAACACGCGCTCGTCGGTTCGGCGTCGCTGCACGCGTCGCTGATCAAGGGAGGCCAGGAGCTCTCGAGTTTCCCAGCGAGCTGCGTGCTCACGGGCGAGCGGCGCACGATCCCGGGTGAGACGGTCGAGGAGGTCGAAGAGGAATTGCGCGCGATTGCCGGAGACGCCGCGTTGCGGATCGTCGCAAGCAGGGACCCGTTCACCGCCCAGGCCGATCACCCGTTCGTCGAGCTCGTCGGCCGCGCCGCCGACTCGGACGAATACGCGGGCGCCCTCTTCTGGACGGACGCCGCCCTGATCGCCGGTGCCGGCATCCCGACCGTGCTCTTCGGGCCGGCAGGCGAAGGAGCGCATGCGACTGTCGAGTGGGTCGACCTCGCTTCGCTCGACCGAGTCCGCGAGGTCGTCGGCCGCGTCGTCACCGAGTGGTGCGCCTGACGCCCGGCCGCTCTAGTGCTGCGGGGGTGCCGCTGGGGGCTCGAGTGCCTGAGTGGGACCTGAGCCGGGGCCCGGGGTCGCGACGCCGGGCATCAGCCCGGCACCGGCGATCGCCACGAAGAATCCCAGGAAGACGCTTGCGAGGGCCTCGACAGCCGGCGGGGACTGCGCAGAGCGGAACGCCCAGGTCACGAGTGCGAACAGGCCGATCGCGGCATACGCATAGACCGCCGCGACCGCGAACCAGACCACCACCCTCGAGTCCCATTTTCGTCCGACCAGCGCGGCGCCGGTGGGGAGGGTGGCGATCCTACTGCTGTCCTGCCCGGTGTCCTGCCGGATCCCCATTTCGACGGCGAAGAACGTGCCGAGCACCCCGCCGATCGCCGACGAGAAGTAGAGGAGCCTGTCGTTCAGGGTGACCGGATGACCGTCCTGGGTCCAGATCTGCCAGAAGAACCACACCCAGCAGCCGACAAACGAGAGGACCGCCGCGACCGCGAAGCCGAAGCGCAACCACCTGATCCCCGGAAGTTGACTCAATCCCCCTCCCACGGAGTGAAGCTCGCCGTACCGACTAACCGGGAGCTAACAACGCCGCGTTTTCAGATGCAACATTGGCACGTGAGGGCACCCGATCGGGGGATGCCCGAGGCGGGCGGGCCTGGCGACAAGCTCCTTGGTGAAGCCGAGCGCTCTCCTGCTGGCCATCTCTGTCTCCGCGCTCGTGTGTGCCGGCAGCGCGGCTCCGTCGGCAGCTCCCCCGTTGAACGGGAAGATCGTCTTCGTGATCGGCGGCGACTACGAGCAGGAGCTGTACTCGATCAACCCGGACGGAAGCGCGATGCAGCGCCTCACTCCGGCCGACGGCATCCCCGACGACCACCCGGTCTGGTCGCCCGACGGCCGTCGGATCGCCTGGATCCACGGCGAACAGCTCCTCTACGTCGCAGCGGCCGACGGGGTCGGCGCCCGAACGGTCGGAAATCCAGTCGAGGACGTCGCGCCGGCGTGGTCACCGGACGGTCGTTATCTGTACGAGGTCGGCGAGGGCGCGACCGACAACTTCCGCAGGCACACCGTCTACCGGCTCGACGTACAGCACCAGCGGACGATCGAGCTCACCCCAGCAAGCGAGAGCGACGCCTACGCGCTCGGTGACCCCTTCGGGCTCGTGTCGATGCCCGACGGGAGCCTGCTCGTCCTCACGTCCATCGCCGCCTGCGACGGCATCTCGAACGGCGTGCTCTCCCAGTGCAACGCCGTGCTGCACGTGGGTCCCGACGGCAGCCTGCTGCAGACGCTGTGGCTGTATGACGGGCTGCGCGATTACGACTCGGCGTCCGCCGCTCCGGTGGGCGACGTCTTCGCCACCGGCCTCTTGAGCCGCGACGGCCTCGAAAACACGACCGGCGCACAGCTCACCCTGCTCGGGCTGAACGGCGTCGCACGATCGACGGTCACACCGCCGATCGCGAACACGTACGACTTCGACCCGGCGTTCAGCCCGGACGGCCGGCAACTCATCTTCGTCCGGGACGTGGAGGACGGGCAGCTACGCAGTCTTGCCAGCGACCTCTACCTCGTCAGCTCCGGCGGCGGGCAGCCCCGACCGCTCACGCACACCGCCGGCGTCTTCGAGTCGGTGCCGTCCTGGCAATCCCAGCCGTCCGCGCTCGGCCGCGCCGACCTGACCCCGCCGGTCGTTCGGTTGCGCCCCCAAACCGTTCACGCCGGCCGCGTCGCGCGCCTTGCCTTTCGGATCTCCGACGCGGGTACGGGCAGGTCGCGGGAGCTGGGCGCGATCTACGACGGCAGGCGTGAGATAGCGAGCTGGTACGGACGCACCTTCACCGACTCGAGCGGCGGCGGTGTCCATCTCTGGCGCGTGCCGCTCCGTCTCGCAGGCCGGCCGCTCCGCTACTGCACGTCCGCCTCCGACTGGTACGGGAATCGCTCGAAGGACGCCTGCACGACGCTGCACGTTCGCTGACGGCGCCGGCCGCCGATCAGCCGCCCGGCGCTATTCGTGCCCGGAGACGGCGTGCGGCACGTAGAGCTCCTCGAGCCGAGCGATCACGTCGTCGTCCAGCATGAGCCGCTCGGCCGCGACCGCGTCCTCGAGATGCTCGAGCTTGGTTGCGCCGACGATCGGGGCGGTGACGCCGTGCTTGTGCAGGAGCCACGCGAGCGCGACCCGGGCGGGCGGCGCTCCGAGACCCTCGGCGACCTCGGCGACGCGTTCGACGACCGCGTAGTCCTGCTCGGGCGTGTAGAGGCTGTCGCCGAACGGATCGGTCTGCGCGCGCACCGTCAGGCGCTCGCCCTCGCGCGTCCGGTTCCCTGCGAGCAGCCCGCGAGCGAGCGGGCTCCACGGCAGGAGGCCGACACCCTGCTCGATGCACTGCGGGATCATCTCCCGCTCCTCCTCGCGATAGACGAGGTTGTAGTGGTTCTGCATCGAGACGAACCGCGTCGGGGCGACGTGCTGGGCCTTCGCGAACTGCCAGGCGTACATGCTGCTCGCGCCGATGTAGCGCGCCTTTCCGGCGGTGACCACGTCGTGCAGCGCCTGCATCGTCTCCTCGATCGGCGTGCGCGGGTCCCAGCGGTGGATCTGGTAGAGGTCGACGTAGTCGAGGCCGAGGCGCTGCAGCGACCCGTCGATCGACGCGAGGATGTGCTTGCGCGAGAGGCCGGCGCCGTTCTCGCCCGGCATCGTCCGGCCGTGCACCTTGGTCGCGACGACGTACTCCTCTCGCGTCCCGAAGAGCTGCCGCAGCAGCCGGCCGGTGATCACCTCGCTCGCGCCGCCGTTGTAGACGTCCGCGGTGTCGAAGAAGATGACCCCCTGCTCGACCGCGCGGCGCACGATCGGCTCGGCCGTCTGCTCGTCGAGCGCCCACGGCCTGCTCTCGTGCGGGCCGTAGCTCATCATCCCGAGGCAGATCCGCGAGACGCGCAGGCCCGTCCTGCCGAGGTTGACGTAGTCCACGGGCGGACGCTACCTCCTGGGACGATGTCGCGGCGCACGGGACGCGGTTCCGGGCGGACGGCGCGTACGAGGGCGGAGAGGTCGGGGCGGAGCGACTGCTCGACGAGGACGGTCGCGCGTTCGTGCTGAAGCGCCAGCCACCCGGGCTCGCGCCGCAGACAACCGAGGCGCTGCGTGCGCGCGGGTACCCGGCGCCGCGCTACGTGGTCGTGGGGGATTCGTACTCCGTCCAGGAGGAGCTTCCGGGCCGGCCGCTCGGCGGGTGGGGCGTCCCCGCAAACGCGCGGTTACTCGAGCTCAATGCACTCCAGGAGGGCTGTGCCGTCGACGGCGACCGCTCGTGGCCGGCGACGCTCGTCGAGTCGGTCGTCGTGGGGTTCGAGGAGTTCATGGTGCTCGAGATGCTCGAGCGGCACTCGCCAGAGGGCCGCGAGCTGCTTGCGCGCTGTCGCGGAGCGGTCGAGCGACACGCGCGGACGCTGACGACCGCCGACGACGTGGCGCATCTCGACTTCACGCCTGCGAACGTGCTGACGAGCCGGGGAGAGGTGACGGGGGTGATCGATTGGGGCGGCACGCGGAGCGGTGACCGCATGTTCGATCTCGCCACGTGGCTGTACTACGCCCGGGAGCGCGGCGCCGACCTGCGGCAGCTGGTCGTCGGACGGATCGGCGAGCGCGGGCTCGCCGTCTACCTCGCGCACATGGCGATCCGGCAGGCCGACTGGTCGATCCGCCACCACGGGGAGGAGGCCGGCCGAGCGATGGTTCGCTACGGCGTCGAGCTGGCGCGCGCCTTTCCATGACTCCCTTCCCGCGAAAGGTGGGCGAAAGGTTCCGGAAACGACGCGCCGCGACCATGTGCGCTCCAGACACCGAAGGGAGCAGCATGGAACCGAGAAACGTCGAGAGGCATCGCGCGGGGCACGAGGCGTTCAACCGCCGCGACTTCGACGCGCTCGTAAGCGAGTACGCCGAGAACATCGCGTGGACCGACCACGCGCGCGGCATCACGTTCAGTACGCCCGAACGCTTCAAGGACGACTTTCTGCGCGGATGGGTTCAGGCCTCGTCGGACTGCCAGGTCACGGACGCGCGCTACACCGCGGCCGACGGCATGGTGGTCGCACGCTTCACCTGCCGCGGGACGAATGACGGCCCGCTGGGGCCCTTTCCGGCCACCGGCAAGCAGTGGTCGCTGCCGATGTGCGAGCTCTGGCACTTCGACACCGCCGGCTCGGTGGTCGGCGGCGAGATCTACTACGACCAGGCGTCGCTGCTCACGCAGCTCGGCCTGCTGCCGGAGCCGGCCTAGGATCCAGACGTGGAGCGCCCCACGATCCTGAAACGCATCAACTGCGTCTGCGGGAAGGTCGTCGAGGGCAGGGACGACGACGAGCTCTGGACGAGAGCGCAGGCGCATCTGGCGGTCGACCATCCCGACCTCGTCGGCAAGGTCTCGCGCGACGACATCCTGGCACAGGCCGAGGAGATCTAAGGAGCGCCGAGCAGGCGTCGGTAGACCGTCTGGACCGGCGGGCTCGGCGTCGTCCCGAGCTCCTCGCGGAGCAGCACGCGAAGGTGGTCGTAGACGCGGAGGCCTTCGGCGACGTTGCCGCTCCGTTCGAGCGCCTCCATCAGGATCACGTATCCGGTCTCTCGGAAGGGAGCCAGCTCGATCAGTTGACGCGCGCAATCCGCGGCCTGGGGCAACGTCCGGCCGCCGAGCCCGAGCCTCGCCGCAGCGACGCACTCGAGCCCGCGCACGCGAACGTCGTCGAGCCGCCGCCGCCACTCGTCGAGCCACGGCTGGTCGTGGCCCACGAAGAGCGGCCGGCTCGCGACGTGGTAGGCGATCCCAGCCGGGCCCCACGCCTCGGCCCACTCCTCGGCGGCGACGTGCGACTCGGCACGGTGCAGCCCCTCGAGCGCCGCCTCGACGTCGACGAAGGCGTCGGTCGGCAGGACGATCTCGAGCTGCGAGCGTCCGGACACGACCTCCGGCCCGACGACGCGCCGGAGCTTCGAGAGCAGCACGCTGAGCCGAGGCTGGTAGTCGGGCGTTGCCTCCTCTCCGTAGAGGGCGATCAGCAACTCGTCGCGTTCGATCGCACGCCGCCGGTTGAGCACGAGAAACGCGAAGAGCAGCTGTCCCTTGGCGCCGGGTAGCACGTCCTCGACACGCCGCCCGTCCAGTCGCGCGACGAACCGGCCGCACAGCTGGATCCTCGTCTCACGTGGCTGCGCCACCACCCCGACCAGCTTAAGAAAGATCGCCGAAAGGTTCGGGAAAGCGCCGACCGCGACCATCGCGTCCGGGACGAGGTTCGACTCGCGAAGGGGGTTTCCATGTCCGGTCAAGAGGCACGGCCCGCGTCTTTCCACGGCTCGCCGGCGGAGGCGATGCAGGCCGATCCCGAGCAGCTCCTCTATCTCGCGTGCCTCCACGGCGGCACCGGCGTCGAGGCGCCGGACTTCATCGCCGTCGTCGACGCCGAGCGGGGACGGATCGTAGGCGAGACGCCGATGCCGAACGTCGACGACGAGCTGCACCACTTCGGCTGGAACCGCTGCAGCTCCGCCTGCCACGGGCCCGACCGATCGCACTTGATCGTTCCCGGCTTCCGCTCCTCGCGGATCCACGTTCTCAACGTGGCCGACGATCCTCGGGCGCCGCGGATCGAGAAGGTGATCGAGCGGCAGGAGCTCGCCGCGGCGACGGGATACACGAGGCCGCACACGGTTCACTGCATGCCGGGCGACAACATCGTCATCTCGATGCTTGGTGACGTCGACGGCAACGGCGTCGGCGGCTTCGCGGTGGTGGACGCGAAGACGTTCGAGCTGAAGGGCCGTTGGGAGAACGGCGGCGAGACGCCGCGCTTCAACTACGACTTCTGGTACCAGCCACGCAAGAACGTGCTCGTCTCGTCGGAGTTCGGCGCGCCCAACGCGTACGAAAAGGGCTTCGACCTCGACGACGTGGGCGCCGGCCGCTACGGCAGCCGGCTCCACTTCTGGAACCTCGAGCACCGGGAGCTCGAACAGACGGTCGAGCTGGGGGAGACCGGCCTCATCCCGCTCGAGGTCCGCATCTGCCACGACCCGGACGCCGAGCACGGATTCGTGGGCGCCGCGCTCTCGAGCACGATGTGGCACCTGCACCGCGACAACGGCGGCTTCAGGGCGGACCAGGTCATCTCTGTCGAGAGCGTCGAGCTCGAGGGATGGCCGTTCCCGGTTCCGGGCCTCATCACCGACGTGCTCCTCTCGATGGACGATCGCTTCCTGTACTTCTCGAACTGGCTGCACGGCGACGTGCGCCAGTACGACGTGTCCGATCCGGCCGAGCCGAAGCTGACCGGCCGGCTCTGGCTGGGCGGCCTGCTCGGCAAGCCGGGCGATGCCGGCCGCGAGCTCTCCGGCGGCCCGCAGATGCTCCAGCTCTCACTCGACGGCCGCCGCCTCTACGTGACCAACTCCCTCTACTCCACCTGGGACAACCAGTTCTATCCCGGGCTGCGCTCGTGGCTCCTGCGCGTGGACTGCGACCCGGACGGCGGCATGCAGGTCGACCGCAACTTCTTCGTCGACCTGCACGATCGCCCCGGCGGGCCTGCACGCGCGCACGAGGTGCGCCTGCAGGGCGGCGACTGCACGACGGAGATCTTCCAGTGATCGTGGGCCACGTCATGGGGGTTCCGGTCGAGGAGATCGCGCTCCAGGTGATGCCCGCCGCCGCGGCGCTCGCGACGGCAGCCTGGGTGGTCGGGCGAACGAGCCTGGATCGGCTTCGGCGCAGACGCCCCGTCCGGAGGCTCTGAGCACGTGCTGTAGTTCGGTTGATGGACCGGCTGCGGCCCTTGTGGGATTTCGGCGATCTGGACGCAACCTCGTCGCGCCTCCTCGAGCAACTCGGCAGCGAGCCTGACGACGACGGCCGCGCCGAGGTGCTCACGCAGCTGGCGCGGGTTGAAGGGCTACGGAGCGATTTCGAGTCGGCCGAGCGGCTGCTTGGAGAGGCAGAAGCGCTTGGGTCCAGCCCCGTCGTCGGTGCGCGGGTTGCCCTCGAGTCCGGACGCGTGCTGCGCTCCTCGGGTGATCCGGAGGCAGCGTTCCCGCTCTTCGTGGCCGCGTACGACACTGCGCTTGGCGCAAGAGAGGACTTCATTGCTGCCGACGCGGCGCACATGGCCGCGATCGTCGATCCCAGCTGGGCCGAGCGCGGGATCGAGCTCGCGGAGCGGTCGACCGACGCGGCGTATTGGCTCGGCCCGATCTGGAACAACCTCGGCTGGTCGCGCCTCGAGAACGGCGACGCGGCCGGCGCCCTCGATGCGTTCGAGCGTGCGCTTGCCGCGCGTGACCGCGAGCCCCAGATCGGAGTCGCCCGCTACGCGGTCGCACGGGCGCTGCGCGAGCTCGGCCGCTCCGAGGAGGCGGTGCAGCAGCTCGAGCGTGCGGTGGCGGACGCGCCTGCGCCGGATCCCTGGTTCCACGAGGAGCTGTCAGAGAACTACGCGCTCCTCGGCCTGGACGACGAGGCGCGCGCCAATGCGCGGATCGCCGAAGAACTTCGAGGAGAGGGGACAAGCCTCTAGGGGTCGACGCGGCTCGATCGCCGCGGGAGAATGGCCCGGTGGCGGAGCCGCATCGGCACACGGAGGAGCGGAAGCTCGTAACGGTGCTCTTCGCCGACCTGGTCGGCTCGACGGAGCTCGCGGATGCGCAGGATCCGGAGCGGACGCGCGCGGTGCTGGACCGTTTCTACGATTCGATGGCTGCCGAGATCGAGCGTGTCGGCGGGACGGTCGAGAAGTTCGTGGGCGATGCGGTCATGGCAGCGTTCGGGGCGCCGGCCGCGCAGGAGGACCACGCGGAGCGCGCGCTTCATGCGGCGCTCGCGATGCAACGACGGCTCGGCGAGCTGTTCGGTGACAGCCTCGCGTTGCGGATCGGAGTGAACACGGGAGAAGTCGTCGTCGGTCATCCGCGTGAGGGGAGCTCGTTCGTCACCGGTGACGCCGTGAACATCGGTGCCCGGCTCGAGCAGGCCGCCGCGCCCGGCGAGATCCTCGCCGGGGAGCGCGCGGTGCTCGCAGCGCGCGGCGCCTTCGAGTTCGGTGAGCCGCTGACGGTCGAGGCAAAAGGGAAGGCCGGTGGGCTCGAATGCCGACGGCTCGTTCGTGCGTTGTCCTTGATGCGCCCACGCGGCGTCGGCGGGTTGCGCCGCGCATTCGTCGGAAGGGACGCGGAGCTTGCCCGGCTACAGGAGACGTACGCCGCGGTCGCGTCCGGCGGGGGCCCGCAGCTGGTGACGATCCTCGGCGACGCGGGCGTCGGGAAGACGCGCCTCGTCCGTGAGCTGTGGGAGTGGTTCGCTGAACGCGACTCGCCGCCGCTGCGCCGCACCGGGCGCTGCCTCTCCTACGGCCAGGGCATCACCTACTGGCCGCTCGCCGAGGTGCTCAAGGAGCACTTCCGGATCCTGGAGGGCGATTCACCGCAAGTCGTCGCCGAGCGGCTCGGCGACCAGCCGTCGCTGGGCCTCACCCTCGGTTTGCCCACGACGCAAGAGCTGCATCCGCTCGTCGCGCGCGAGCGCCTCCACGACTCATGGGTCGAGTTTCTCGCCGGCCTGGCCGCCGAACGCCCGACTGTCATGCTGATCGAAGACGTGCACTGGGCGGAGGACGATCTCTGCGACCTGCTCGAAACCGTCGTGACGCAGGTCGACGGGCCGCTGCTGCTGCTCGCGACGGCGCGGCCGGAGCTCCTCGCCCGTCGTCCCGGCTGGGCTCGTCGGAGCGACGGTTCTCAACTTCAGCTCGAGGCTCTGGCGCCGGACGGTGCAGGCCGGTTGCTCGACGAGTTGCTCGGCGTCGACGTTCCCCAATCTCTCCGCGACGTTGTCGTGGGCCGGGCCGAAGGCAACCCGTTCTTCGTCGAGGAGCTCGTGGCGACGCTGATCGACCTGGGCGTGCTCACGCGAGACAACGGCGGTTGGTCGGTCGGCGAGCTGCCGTCGAACTTCCGGGTGCCCGACTCCGTGCAGGCCGTGCTCGCCGCCCGCATCGACCTGCTGCCCGACGACGAAAAGGCGGCGCTGCAGGCGGCCGCGGTGATCGGCCGCATCTTCTGGACGGGGCCGGTCTACGAGCTTGTCGGTGGCGCGCGGCCCGACTTCGGGCTGCTCGAAGACCGCGACTTCGTCCGTCGCCGTGTCGGCTCGTCGATCGCCGGCGAGCGCGAGTACGCGATCAAGCACGCGCTCACGCGCGAGGTCGCGTACGCGAGTCTGCCCAAGGCGAAGCGGGCGCAACTCCATGCGGCCTTCGCCGGCTGGCTCGAGCGGAACGCCGGGCGGGACGACGAGCACACCGCGCTGCTCGCGTACCACTCTCTGGAGGCTGTCCGCCCCGAAGACGCCGACCTCGCGTGGGCCGGTCAGGAGGAGCGGCTCGTGGAGCATCGCCGGCAGGCGGTCGCGTGGGCGCGTCGGGCAGCGGCGCTGGCTCTCGGACGCTACGAGGTCGACGAGGCGATCGGCTTGCTCCACAGAGCGCTCGAGCTCGAGCCCGACCGCGGCGGCCAGGCCGGGCTGTGGCAGGAGATCGGCCACGCGAATGCCCTCAAGTTCGACGGCGAGGCGTTCTGGGCTGCGACGCAGACCGCGATCGACCTCGGCGGGCCCGAAGCGGAGCTCTACGCAGAGATGGCTCTCCAGACGGGCACGCGGGGTGGGATGTGGAAGCATCAGCCCGACCCCAAGCTCGTCTTCGGTTGGATCGAGCGAGTGCTCGAGCTCACCGACGAAGACTCGCCGGCCAGAGCGAAGGCACTCGTCGCGGTCTCGATGTGGAACGAGGACGAGGCCGCCGCGCGCTCCGCGCACGAGATCGCCGAACGGGTCGGCGGCGTCGAGCTCCACCTGCTCGCACTCCAGGCCCTCGCGTTCGCGGCGTGGGGCAACGGTTCGTTCGACCATGCGATCTCGTGGCTCGAAGACTGGCGGGCGTGTGCTCGGCTCCCCGAAGTCACCGACCCGAACGAGCGCAGCATGTCGCTGATGGCCGGCGGCTTCATCGACCTCGCCGCGGGCAGGATCGGTGTCGCGACCGAGGCAAGCAGGCAAAACGACGCACTGGTCGCCGGCCTCACACCTCACCACCGGGTGCACGGGGTCGGCCACCGCCTCAATGTGGCTGCGCTCGCAGGTCGCTGGCAGGAGGCGCGCGACCTGGCGTCACGGGCCGAAGACGCCGTCAGAGCCAACGCGGACACTCCGTGTGCGGTGAACGCGTCGTCGTTGCTGAACGCCGCGATCGCGAGTGCGTACGGAGGAGACCACGCAGAGGCGCGCCGTCTCGAAGAGGAGGCGGACGCGCTCGGGATAGAGGGGTATCGCATGTGGCTCTATCCGCCGCGGATCCGGTTGGCGATCGCTCGCGATGATCTCGACGAGCTTCGGCGGCTGGTCGACGGGATCGCACCCGACGATCTGGCGCCGTGGGCCTACGAGATGCCGGCCGCGATGCTCGACGCGCTGGTGGCGCTCGCCGACCGTGAGTCGATCGAAGTGGGGGCGCCGGGGTGGTTGCGGCCGAACACGTACGTCGAGCCGTTCGCGCTCAGGGCCTTGGGCTACGCCCGCGCGGACCGGTCGCTGTTGACGCAGGCTGTGTCGCGCTTCGAGGAGATGGAGCTGGACTGGTTCGCGGATGAGACACGGACGCTGCTCGCACCGCTTGGATGACGTCAGCCGACCGCCCCGACTAGAGGCGGAAGCGCCAGACGCCCGCGCCCGCGTAGCTCGTCACCCACACCGACCCGAACGCCTGGAGCGCCTGGAAGGCGCCGTTGCCGCCGGGGAACGAGTCGAGCACCTCGCCGCTGGTCGGATCGACGCGAAAGACCGTGTCGATCTCCTTGTCGGGAACCCAGACGGTCCCGTCGGCGGCGAGCGCGGCCTGTCCGAGCGTCCGGCCGAAGTGTGCGACCCGCAGGACGCGGCCGTCCGCCGCGTCGAGAAGCACGAAGGCGTCGCCGTCGTTCGCCACCCAGATGCCGACTCGCACGGGCCGGCGCCGGTCGCGACCCGGGCGGCGATGTGCGGCTGGGCGGCGGCGAGCCCGAGCAGCGCGGCGGCGGCGAGGACGAGCCCCATCGCCATGCTTACGCCGCCGAGGCGCGTCCGGGTCCGGCGGCTTTAGGATTGGCGCATGGCGGTCGCGTTCGACTCGGCTCGCTGGGAGGCCCTCGCCGCCGCGCGGACGCGCGGGGACGTCGGGGACGGGATCGCCTCCGTGCTCGCGCTGCTCGGCCGCACCGACGTCATCTCCTTCGCAGGCGGGTTCCCGGACCCCGAGACGTTCCCGCGCGAGCGAGTCGCGACGCTGCTGCAGGAGTTCGCGGCGGAAGGCGAGCTGAGCGCGTTCCAGTACGCGCCGACGCGCGGCCTGGCCGGGCCGCTCGACGCGCTCGCCGACCGGCTCGAGCGGCTGCAGGGCCGCCGGCCGGCGGACGACGAGCTGCTGATCACGAGCGGCGGGATCGAGGCGCTCGAGCTGATCGGGAAGTCGTTCCTCGACCCCGGCGACGCGGTCGTCATCGAGGCTCCGACGTACCTCGGCTCGATTCAGTCCTTCCGCAGCTTCGAGGCGACCCTCGTGCCGGTCGGGTTCGACGATCACGGTCTCGACGTCGACGAGCTCGAGCAGCGGCTCGGTGCCGGGCTCCGGCCCAAGCTCGTCTACACGATCCCCGACCACCAGAACCCCGCAGGCGTCAGCCTCACGGCCGAGCGCCGCACCGCGCTCGTCGAGCTCGCCCGCACGCACGGCTTCCTCGTCGTCGAGGACGTCGCCTACCGCGAGCTCGGCTTCGAGGGCGACTCGCTGCCGAGCCTCTGGAGCATCGGCCCCGACGTCGTCGTCCAGGCGGGCACGACGTCGAAGACGTTGTTCCCGGGCGTGCGCCTCGGCTGGGGGGCGGGCCCGGCGGAGGTCGTCGGCCGGCTCGTCGCCGCCAAGCAGCTGACCGACCAGTGCGCCGGCGCCCTCGGGCAGCGGCTCTTCGAGGAGTCGGAGCGGCGTGGGTGGATCGACGATCAGCTGCAGCGATCGCGGGCGCTCTACCGGCGCAAGAGCGAGCGGATGCTGGCGGCGCTCGAGCGCTCGATGCCCGAGTCGGCCCGGTGGACGACGCCGCGCGGCGGCTTCTTCTCGTGGCTGACCCTGCCCGGCACGGACACCGTCGACCTCGCCGGGCGAGCGGTCGAGCAGGGCGTCGCCGCCGTCCCGGGGACCCTGTTCTTTCCCGACGGCCGGGGCGCCGACAGCCTCCGGCTCTCCTTCAGCCTCGTCGACGAGGAGAAGATCGACGACGGCATCGCGCGGCTGGGGTCGATCCTGTGAGCAAGTCGAAAGCAACCCACCACCGCTGGGTGGAGCTGCCGAAGGAGTCGCTGAAGGAGGACCTGTCGCGGCGGCTGATCTCGACGGACCGGATGATGATCGCGCAGGTGTTCCTCGAGAAGGGATGCATCGTGCCGCGCCACGAGCACGAGAACGAGCAGCTCACGTACATCCTCGAGGGCACCCTCCGCTTCTGGCTCGGGGAGGACGAGTCCGAGGTCGTCGACGTCTCCGCGGGCGAGGTGCTCCACATCCCGTCGTGGGTCCCGCACAAGGCCGAGGCGCTCGAGACGACGCTCGACGTCGACATCTTCTGCCCGCCGCGGCAGGACTGGCTCGACGGCTCGGACACCTACCTGCGCTCGAAGTGAGGCTCGGCCTCGAAGGGCGCCGCGGGCTCGTCACCGGCGGGTCGAAGGGGCTCGGCGAGGCGATCGCGCGGGAGCTCGTCGACGAGGGCGCGCGGGTCGCGATCTGCTCGCGCAACGAGCAGGAGGTGACGGCGACCGGCGAGGAGATCGGGGCCGCGTACGCCCAGGCCGCCGACGTGACCGACGCGGAGCAGGTGCGCGACTTCGTCGCTCGCTCCGCCGAGGCACTCGGCGGGATCGACTTCCTGGTGAACAACGCCGGCGGCGCTCATCCAGGCACCTTCGAGACGCTGAGCGACGAGAACTGGCGCGCCGACCTCGACGTGAAGCTCTTCTCGCTGATCCGCTGCTCGCGCGAGGTGCTCCCGTACATGCGCGACGCCGGCGGCGGCCGGATCGTCAACATCGGCGCCGTCTACTCGCGCTACCCGGATCCCACCTTCTTCGCGACGTCGGTCAACCGCGCCGCGGGCAACTCGTTCACGAAGACGCTCGCGCTCGAGGTGGCGAAGGACAACATCCTCGTCAACGGCGTCAACATCGGCTACGTCGTGACACCGCAGTGGGACAACATTCACCGCCGCCGCGCGCCGGAGGTGCCGCGCGAGGAGTTCTTCGACCGTCTCGCCCGCCAGGAGGTGCCGATCGGCCGCTTCGGCACGCCCGACGAGGTCTCGGGCATCGTCGTGTTCCTGCTCGGCGACCGCGCCGGCTACATCACCGGTGCGTCGATCGACGTCGCCGGCGGCATGGGCAAGTACGTCTAGAGGCGATGGCGGACCGGGACGACCCGAGCGGCACCCCAGGAGATCCGGACGACTGGTTCTCGGACGACGAGCTCCGCCCGCCCGTACCGCCGCCCCGCCGCCAGCCGAGGACGGAGGAGGCCGCCGAGCCGGCCTGGATCGAGGAGGAGACGCGCGAGGCGCCGGGGCCCCCGCCTCCGCCCGCGGGCCTTCCGCGCTGGCGGTTCGCTCTCCTTGGCGTGGCGGCGTTCGTCGCGCTGGTGCTGATCGCGTTCGCGGCCTCCGGCCTCTTCTCGAGCGACCACAGCTCGACCACGTCGACGGCGACGACGACACCGCAGCAGCCGACGACGTCCACGACGACGACGGCGACGACGACCACCACCACCACGCCGACAACGCCGGGAACACCCGCCGTGCCGACGCTGCCGACGGGGCTGCTCAAGCAGGGGACGAGCGGGAACGAGGTCAAGGCGCTCCAGCAGGCGCTCCAAGCGGCAGGCCAGTCTCCGGGCACGATCGACGGCGTCTTCGGGCCGCAGACCCAGCAGGCGCTGATCGCGTTCCAGCAGGCTGCGGGCATCCCCGCCGACGGCGTCTACGGGCCGGCGACGAAAGCCGCGCTCGAGAAGCAGCTCAACGCCGGCTGACGCTACTCGAGCGCTTCGACCGCCACGTACCAGCGCGTCCCCGCGTAGGGGCTGACTGCGAGCCGGTAGGTGCCGGCGCCGTCTCCGACTGGGTACGTTCGCAGTCCGCCCGGCGAGTCGGCGACGAAGCCGCCGTCCGCGAAGAGGTCGCTCTCGTGCGCCCACCTGACCTGGGCGAGCGCCGGCCCGAACGACCCGGGGCCGAGCCGGTACCTGATACGCCAGTGGCGCGGGACCGTGAACGCATCGCTCACGAACGCCTCCGTGCCCGACCGGGCGAGCACGGTCACCCAGCGCAGCGTGCGCGAGACCGTCAGGCGGACCCGGGTCCCGCTGTACACCGTCGCGCCCGCCGCGGGAATCTGGCGGAGCACGACGTTCGGGGCGTCACTCGTCAGCCGGTAGACGATGCGAACGCGGAGATGCTTGGCGGCCAGCTGCGCCTGGGCGGCCGCGACGTCGTGATCTTGGACGTCCGGCACCACCGCCCGCGGATACCCGCTCGCGACGACGATCTTCACCGTAGCCGGACGACGCACTCGCGTGGCCGGCGCCGGCCGAAGCTCGATCAACGCTCCCTTCCGGACCGTCCACGAGGGCGTGAACCGGTAGCGTCCGTGGAAGCCGTGGCGCGCGAGCATCGACTTGACCGCCGGTGCCGGCGTCCCGGCCGCGATCGCCGGAACCCGGGCGAACGGCGTCCCCTTGCTGATCACGAGCTGAACGCGGGCATCGGTTCGCAGGCGCTCTGACGCACGTGGGCGCTGGCTGATCACGCGGCCCGCAGCGATCCGCGTGCTGTAGGCGGCCGTCGTCGAGACGGCGGCGCCCGGCACCAGGTGCACGATCTGCGAACGCGCAACCTTCGCCGGCAGCGCGACGACGTTCGGTGCCGGCGGCCCCGCAGCGCCTCGCTCACCCGAGAACAGGAGCATCGCGACGGCTGCCGCGGCGGCGACGGCGAAGGCAGGGGCGAGCCGCCGTCGGCGGGGCCCGGCAGGAGGCGGAGCAGGCTTCGGGACCGCCACCGTCGTCCTCTCGGACGGGAGTGCGAGCGTGGGCGCGAGTGAGGGCACGTCCGGTGTGTCGCGAACGGACGGAAGCGCGTCCCCCCCGACGTCGAGGCGTGCGAGCGCGATCGCCACGCTCGCGGCGTCGGGCCTCGCGGTCGGGTCGCGCTCGAGCAGTGAATCGACGAGCGAGATCACGCGCGCGGACGCGTTCGGCGCCGCGCTTCGCAGCGACGGCGCGTTCTCGTGCGCGCGGCGCAGCCCGAGCGCAAGGCGATCGTCGTCCTCGAACGGCAGCCGGCCGGAGAGGAGAAGGAAGAGGATGCAGCCGAGCGCGTAGATGTCGCACGGCGTGTCGGTGCCCCGTCCCATTGCCTGCTCGGGCGACCAGAACTCGGGAGTTCCGATCAGCACGCCGGTGAGCGTCAGCGGGCTCGAGCTCCGAGCGATCCGGGCCAGGCCGAAGTCGCCCGTCAGCACTCGGCCGGTGTCGCGCTCGATCAGGATGTTCGCGGGCGCCAGGTCGCGGTGGACGACACCCCGTCCATGTGCGTATGCAAGAGCCTGCGCGACCGGAGCCGCGTACCGGGCCGCCTCGGAGAACGAGAGAGGGAGGCGGCCGCGCGTCGCCTGCGCGAGGTTGCCGCCATCGACGTACTCCATCACCAGGAACGCCTGCTCGCCCGCGCCCACGTAGTCGAAGATGCGGACGATGTGGTCGTTCGCGAGTGCTGCGAGCGTCCGTGCCTCCCGCTCGAACCTGCGCCGCTGCTCCGGCTCGCCGGCGACGGACGGACGAAGCAGTTTGACTGCGACGTCGCGGCCGAGTCTCGTGTCGTGAGCGCGCCAGACGACGCCGACGCCGCCTTCACCGACCTGTTCGAGCAACTCGTAGCGGCCGGCCAGGACCGCCTTCGAGGGACGCCGTTCTCGCCTCAACACTCGGCACGTCCAGCCATCGGCACCCCCACGATCGGTGGCGGCAACTGTACCGCCGACGGCGTGTGCATTGGCGCGCGGAGGGAGGTGATGGCAAGCCGCGGCCGACGTGAACGGGAGACGTCACGTACGCGGAGTTGCGCTCGTGTCCGCGGTTGTCTGACCGTTCCCTAGCTTCCTAGCCGCGCGCGCCCGCCGTCCCGTTCGTCCGGTCGAGGCCGTCGAGTCGCCGCATGTCTGCGTCGTCCAACTCGAAGTCGAAGACGAGCGCGTTCGAGCGGATGCGCTCCTCGCGGGAGGACTTCGGGATCACGACTGCCTGATGCTGGATCGCCCAGCGGAGCAGCACCTGCGCCGGCGTGCGGTCGAGCCGTTCCGCGATTTCCGTGACCGTCGGATCGCTGACGGCCCGTCCGCGCTCGAGTGGGCTGTAGGCCTCGAACACGATGCCGTGCTCGACGCAGTACTCGAGCAGCCGCCGCCGGAAGTGGAACGGGCTGAACTGCACCTGGTTGACCGCGGGCGTCTCGCCGCTCGTCGCCTGCAGGTGGTCGCGGCCGTAGTTGCTGACGCCGATCGCCCGTGCGAGGCCTTGCTCGTGCAGCGACTCGAGCTGGCGCCAGTAGCGCGCGCTCACGAGCGGAACCGGCCAGTGAATCAGGTAGAGGTCGACGTAGTCGAGACCGAGGCGCTCGAGGCTCTTCGCGAGCTCACGCGATGCGCTCGCATGCGTGGGCATCAACTTCGTCGTGACGAAGACCTGCTCGCGCGGCAGGCTGCTGCGCCGCAGCGCGGCGCCGACGCTCGCCTCGTTGCGGTAGAGCGAGGCCGTGTCGATCAGCCGGTAGCCGGCGTCGAGCGCCCACTCGACGGCCTGCTCGGTCTCGCGACCGGCCGCCATCTGCCACACGCCGAGACCGAGGACCGGGATCTCCGTGCCGTCGTGCAGGGTGAGGGTCGGTTGCACGAAGGCCAAGCGTAGTGTTCGGCACCGTGCCCGAGCCGACGATCCCGGAGCGGCTGCTCGCGCGCCTCGACGACCTCGCGGCGTTGCTGCGCCAACGCGGCGGCGTCATCGCCCTGCTCGGCCTCGGTTCCGTCGGCACCGACCTCGCGCGGCTCGACGACCACTCGGATCTCGACTTCTTCGTGATCGTCGACGATGAGGACGTTCAGTCACGCTTGCTGACCGACCTCGGTTGGCTCGACGTCGCACCGGTCGCCTACAGCTTCGCCAACACGCGGCACGGCCGAAAGGTCCTGTGGGTGGACGGGCTGTACGCCGAGTACGCCATCTTCACGCTCGACGAGCTCCGGGCGAGCGCGTATACCGGCGCCCGCGTCGTCTGGAGCCGGGACGACGCTCCCGCGGGGCTCGAGCAAGCGGGGGCGCCCGTCGTTTCCGCCCCGGATGCGATGCCCGAGCACCAGCTCGGCGAGGCGCTGACGAACCTCTTCGTCGGCCTCCACCGCGACCTGCGCGGCGAGCGGCTGGCCGCGACGCGGCTGATCCAGACGCACGCGGTCGATCGCCTGCTCACGTTCCTCGACCTGACGACCGGCGCCGCCGGCGACACGCGGGATCCGTTCGCGGTCGAGCGGCGCGCCGAGGGGCGGTTCCCCGCCGAGCTGCTGCCGCTCGCCGAGCTGGTGCCGGGCTACGAGCGAAACGGCGAGGCGGCGCTGGCGATGCTCGAGTGGGTCGAGGCTCGCGCCGAGGTGAGCCGGGCCCTCGCCGACGCGATCCGCGAGCTCGCCGCGCGCGTTACCGGTGGTACAGCCCGGTGAGTCGCGCGACCGCGAGCACGTGGCCGGAGCGGTCGAGCGCCCGCAGCGTGAAGCGGTAGTGGTGCGCCGGCCCTGACGGCGGGCACGGGCCCGTCCAGCCCTTGCCGCCGGCGCCGTTCGGGCCGCCGAGGTGCGACCCGACGCGCAGGCTGCGGGCGCTCGCCGGCAGACGCCCGACCTGCCAGTGGAGGAAGCCGCCTCCGGGCGCGTCCGGGTCGAACACCGTCAGCGAGAGCGACGCCGTGTGAGCCGGCGGCGCCGTCCAGCGGAGCGCGGGGGAGACGTTCGCCCCGTCGCACGTGTAGCGCTTCGGGATCGTCCCGCCCTGGTGAAACGCCGGAGAGCTCAGGACGAACGCCGCGGCGAGCGCTGCGAGCATTGCGTCTACACGGTAGAGGCACTCGGTGTCGTCGCGCCGAAGGCGAGGACGATGAACCCGATACCACTCAGGATCAGCGCGATCCCGACCACCAGGCTGAACAGCGACAGCTGCGTCGCCATGTAGCTCGTGTTGAGAGCGGTCGAGAGGGCAGTCTCGGTCACCCAGATGTTCCGTGCAGCGTTCTGGACCGGCTGCCCGGTCTTCGGGTCTGTCACCGCGTGGTCGGTGTTGTTGGTGCCGCCGCCCGGCAGCAGCTCCGACTTCGGCGTCCCGGGCTTCGCCGTGTAGATCCCCATCTCCGAGTACACGTAACCGCCGGTCGCCTCGAGCGCGTGGATGTTCATGTACTGGGCAAAGCAGCGCGCCTCGCTCCCGGTGTTGATCTTCTCGCCGGCGACGGAGCAGCTCGGATAGCTGACGTCCTTCAGCCCGGCCTTTTCGCCCTCGGCCTGGATCGCCTCCGGCGTCATGTCGGGCGTGCCCGTGATCTGCTGCTGCTTCAGCTCGTTGGTAACGGTGCGGTGACCGTTCAGCGAGAGCACGATCACGACGACGCCGAAGGCGATCAGGATCCCCCCGGAGATTGCGCCGCCCCAACGAAAGACCTGATGCCGTTTCACGAGGTCACCTCCGATGTGTGAATGGACGCTGCAGTCGGGGGTCTACCACGCAGGCGACATCAGTACCATCGACCGAGGAGTGGCGACGGATGGGGGAAGGCGGATCGAGACGCGATCGATGGTCGCGTTGTCGGGCGGCCACTTCGCGGTCGACTTCGCGTCGGGAAGCGTTCCCGCGCTCATCCCGTTCCTGACCGACAAGTTCGACCTGAGCTACGCATTCGCGGCCGTGCTGCTCCTGGCGGCGACCGTCTCCTCGTCGCTCGTCCAGCCGCTCTTCGGGCTCTGGTCGGACCGGCGTGGAGCGCTCTGGCTGATCCCCGGCGGTGTGGCGCTCGCGGCCGTCGCCGTCGGGGGAGCCGCGGTCTCGCCCGTCTATCCGCTCGTCGTCCTGCTCGTCTTCGTGGGGGGCGTGGGGGTGGCCGCCTTCCACCCGGAAGGCGCGAAGTTCGCCGCGTACGCGAGCGCGCACAAGCGCGCCAGCGGGATGGCGTACTTCAACATCGGCGGCAACGCCGGCTACGCATTCGGGGCCTTCGTCACCGGGCTGCTGGTCGTCCGCTTCGGGCTCGTCGGAGGCGCCGTCGCGATGATCCCGGTCCTCGCCGCTGCAATCGCGCTGACGCGCGTCACGCCTCGTCTGGCGCGCCTGCGGCCGGCGAGGCGCGGCACCGCAGCGCGCCTGGGGGACGAGGACCAGATGGGTGCGATGACTCTCCTCGGCACGGTGATCGCGCTGCGGAGCGTCGCGTGGTTCGCGCTCCTCGCGTTCGTGCCGCTGTGGGTGGTCGCGCACGGGCACTCGAAGGCGGACGGCAACCGCCTGCTGTTCCTGATGCTGCTCGCCGGCGCAGCCGGCACGATCATGCTCGGGCCGATCGCCGACGCAGTCGGCCTGCGGCGCACGCTCGTGGTGACCCAGGCGGCGGTCGCGCCCCTGATCCTCGTGTTCGTGTACGTCGGCGGCATCGCGGGAGTCGTCGCCGTCATGCTGGTCGGCGTCTGCGTCGTCGGCACGTTCGGCGTGACGATGGTGCTGAGTCAGCTCTACCTTCCGCGCCACGTCGGCCTGGCGTCGGGCCTCTCGATCGGCCTGGCGATGGGGGTCGGCGGCGTCGCCGCCGTCGTGCTCGGGGCCGTCGCCGACGCGATCGATCTGCAGGCGGCGCTGACGATCAGCGCCGTGGCGCCGGCAGTCGGTGTCGTCTTCTGCCTGCGGCTTCCCGCACCCGCACGCCCACGCGCGGCCGTCCGCGAACCGGCGCCGCCGCTCGCAGTCGGCGCCGACTGACGCTCGCGGCTCGGCGCCGTCCGGGCGAGGCTCCATCATCGTCGGCAGCTAGCGACGAGGAGGCAGGCGCTTCGATGAGCTCGACCGATCTCTGCGCAGCGTTCGGCACGTGCGACTCGCTCGATGCGCGCGTGCTCGTCTCCACCGCGTTCCAGGGGCCGCCGCTTTCGATCAGCCTCGACGACCTCTCGTTCGGCGGGTTCAGCACGACGGGCGCCGCCGCCAGGCCGTACATCGACGTCCGCGTCGAGCAGGGATGGATCGGTCGGGAGGCGTGCTACGGGCCCGTGCGATCGATCTTCTCGCTGGCGCCCGGCGAGACCGTTCAGCTGACCGTGGTCGCCGAGCAGCGCTCGAGCCTCGTCAAGACGATCGCCGACCACCTCCCGAACGTGATCGACAAGCCGGCCATCGGGCCGTTCCTCCCGATCGGCTCGCTGCACCTCGGCGAAGCGGCGGCGACCGCCGCGGGGACGCAGGCGGCGCGGCCGCCGCTCCAGGCCGGCTTCAACACGCAGCTTCAGCGGTCGAGTCAGTTCATCGGCGCGTACGGCTCCTTCTTGGAGGACCTCGCGGACCCCCTCGGCGTGCACAAGGTGCTCGGCGGCGGGAGCGGGGGATCGCCGCTCCCGACCCCGCCCTCGCCGGTAGACGTCGCGAACGGGATCTCCGGTCTCATCAAGGGGGCGACCGGCGGGAGCCAGTCGGTGGTCGGGACGGCGGTGGGCGCCGTGGCAGGTGCGGCGAAGTCCGCCGGTCACACCGATTCCACCCACACCCGCGACGAGACGACCACGACGACGACGAGCAGCGAGCGAACCGAGACCCTGACCAGGACGTTCTCGAACCCGTATCGCGACCGCTCGCTCCAACTTCGGTTCATCCCGGTCTTCCGGCGGTTCGAGGTGACGACGGCGCCCGCCAAGGCAACCGTCGGCGTCGCGCTCCATGCCGGCGCCTTCAAGCAGGTGGCGACGCCGCTCGGGGCGGCCAGGGAGCAATTGAGCCAGGCGCCGGTTCTTGCGGACGTGGTCGAGCATCCCGCGCATGCCGACCTGCAGCGCAGCCTGAGCTCGATGCTCAGCGCGACGCCCGTCGCCGAGGCTCACCGGGCGCTGACGTGGTCGCAGGCCGAGCTGCGCGAGAACAGCCTGCTCGTCCCGCTCGCGCCGGGAGCCACAGCGGCGAAGGCGCTCGGGCTACGCGGCGACAGCCGCTCGAAGCTGATCTCGGCGGTCGGACGGGGCGTCAGCGACGCGATCTCCGCGATCCGGCCGCACGTGCAATCGGTGCACCTCTACATGGGGACGCACATCGAGGCCGTGGCGGGCGGATGCGTCCTCACCGACCTGCCGCCGATCGTCGTCACACCGAACGACGGCTGACGAGCGGCGCCACGCGGCTCTGGAAGAGCTCGAGCTGCCGGACGTCGTCCTCCAGCGGCCAGAGGAACACGCGCTCGACGCCCGCGGCGGCGAAGGCGGACAGGCGCTCGGCGCACACCTCGGCGGGCCCGATCGGGAGCGAGAGCGCCCGGAGCGCGTCGACGGGCCGGTTCAGCATCGGCGCGAGGACGTCGGCGAGCACTCGCTCGACCCCGGCGGGGTCGTCGTCGACGTAGAGCCAGGACGTCGCGAGCGCGTTCGGGAACGACGTGGGCTCCTTGCCGGCTTCGAGGAGCGCCGCGCCGAGGCGGTCGCGGCCGCCGGCGAACTCGTCGGGCGTGGTGTTGTAGGCGGACGCGAGCCAGCCGTCGCCGAGACGAGCGACCCTGCGCAGGCCGGCCGGCGAGCCCCAGCTCCCGATCCAGATCGGCGGGCCCGGCCGCTGCGGCGAACGCGGCTCCAGGTCGAGATCGGCCTCGCCGCCCTCGAGCAGCGACCGCAAGAGCGGGACAGCCTCGTTGAAGAGGCGCCAGCGATCGTCGAACGGAAGGCCGAGCGCCGCATAGTCGCGCGCCGACGAGCCGGGGCCGACGCCCACGACCAGACGGCCGTCCGAGAGGACGTCGAGAGCCGCCAGCGTCTTCGCGAGCTGCACCGGCCCTCGGAGCACCGGCAGGGAGACCGTCGTTGCGAGCGTCAGGTCGCCGGACTCCTCGATCAGCGCGGCGAGCGACGTCGGGCCGTCGAGCCACGGCATCGGGTAGAGCAGGTGGTCGTTCGCGCACAGGTAGCGGTAGCCCGACTCCGCGGCGGCGCGTGCATAGGCCTTCAACCGGCGGCGCGAGAAGCCGGCACCGAAGTCGATCAGCGGGAGATGTGCGCCGTACTCCAACTACGCGGCAAAGAGCGCGCGCCAGGAGACCGGCGACGTCGTGGGCGCGGTCGGGCGCACGAGCTCGTCGGCGAACTGCCGGTTGATGCTCGAGCCGAGCACCGAGATGTCGTCGCCGTACACGTGGATCGAGATCGCGAGGCTCGTCCCGCTGTTCTCGACCCGGTGGACGTCCTCCTCCGGCGGTACGAGGACGGAGACGTCGCCGGGCCGTGAGACGGCCTCACTGCGGGGCACGAGGTACGGTCCGGCGGGATCGTCGTGCAGGTCGTACGTGGTCTCGCGCTCGCTGCCCTGCCACACGCCGACGACGCACCAGCACCGGTGGTCGTGGATCGGCGTCGCCTGCCCGGGCTTCCAGACCAGCGCGACGATCGAATAGCGCCCACTCGGATGGACGTGGACGAGGTGCTG
Source organism: Gaiellaceae bacterium (assembly GCA_035473635.1). GTDB lineage: Bacteria > Actinomycetota > Thermoleophilia > Gaiellales > Gaiellaceae > PALSA-600. The sequence goes on from DATIOD010000018.1 coordinate 54,279, forward strand.
CCGGTAGCGGTCGTCGGCCGGCTCGCGGTGGCGCGCCTCGAGCAGCGACGGGTCGCCGAGCGCGGGCCGCAGCAGCATTCCGGCGCGCGCGGCGATCACGTGCCGGTTCGTGTTCGCGGCGACGAGCGCGTCGAGCGACTGCGTCAGCCGACGAAGCGCGCGCGTCCGGCCGACCGGAAGCGGCGGTTCGTCGTATGCGAGCGCGTTCGTCGCCATGCGTCGAGTCTGCCCCCGGGAGCAGTCGCTGCCATCGGCCGTCCGGCCGAACCGCGTCGTCCGCGCGGAGGAACTTCGGGCCGTCCCCACGGACGAGCTGGGGAGCGTCTCAGACCGGCGCAGGCTCGCCCGCCGGAGGCAGCGCGCGCAGCGATCGGGCGAAGCGTTCGAGCAGCTGCAGCACCTCGGGATGCTGCGACGGCTGCCACTCCTCCAGGAAGCGCTCGAGCTCGCTGTGGCGCGCGCGCACCAGCGCAGAGGCAGCGGCGGCGCCTGCAGTCGTCAGCTCGAAGGAGTCACCGGACGCAGCGACGAGCCCCCGCTGCTCGAGCTCCGAGATCACCCCGCGCGCGAGCGGAGCGGGGATCTCGTAGCGTGCGGCGATCTCGTCCGGCGTGCACGGCGTGCACTCCTCGAGGCGAAGCAGGAGCCAGACCTCGCGCGGCTCCGCCTCGATCCCGGCGACCTCCGCCAGGTGCGCGTAGACGCGGCCGCGGTTCTCCTTCCGGGCAAGCGAGCTCAGGCGAGCCTCGAGCTCGTCCATCGAGATCGGGTCGCGGGGCGACGCGAAGCTGTCGCGGATGCCCTGGTCGGCGACCGTCTGCCGGAGCGGTCGCTCCTCGAGCAGCCACGTGAACGCGAACGCGACCACGGCGAGCCCGGCGGCGAGCAGGAAGACGGGATGCAGGGAGGTCGCGTAGGCGTCGCGGTACGCTGCTTTGATCGCGTCCGGCAGCGCTTCGATCACGCCCGGGCCGATGTGCGCCGGAAGCTGCTCGGCCGCGCCCGGCGGCAGCTTCGCGGCCAGGTGCGAGGCGAGCTGGTTCGTGAAGATCGCACCGAAGATCGGAACACCGATCGTGCCGCCGATCGAGCGAAAGAGGGTTGCGCTCGCAGTCGCGACGCCGAGGTCGCGGTACTCGACCGCGTTCTGCACCGCCAGGATCAGCACCTGCATGACGAACCCGAGCCCCAACCCGACCACGAACATGTAGACGTCCGCGACGAGGAGCGACGTCCCGGCGCCGAGCCGTGCAAGGAGGAACATTCCCACGACCATCAGCGCGGTGCCGACGATCGGGAAGACCTTGTAGCGGCCGGCCCGAGTGATGACCTGCCCGCTCCCGATCGACGCGATCAGGACGCCGGCCATGAGCGGCAGCAGTTCGAGCCCCGACTCGGTCGGTGACGCCCCTTTCACGATCTGGAGGTAGAGCGGGAGGTAGGTGACCGACCCGAAGAGCGACGCCCCGACGATGAACCCGATCACGCTCGCGACCGTGAAAACGCGGTTCGAGAAGAGCGACAGCGGCAGGATCGGTTCACGCGCACGCCGCTCGACGAGCACGAATGCCGCAGCGGCGACCACCGACAGCGCGAGCAACAGGATCATCCGGGGCGACCACCAGCCGTACGTGTTGCCGCCGAGGCTCGTGTAGAGCACGATCGAGGTGAGCGAGATCGCGAGGAGCGACATGCCCGCGTAATCGATCGAGCGCTGGACCGTCGTCGACGGCACGTGCAGGACGGCCTGCAGGACGACGAGCGTGACGACTCCGATCGGGAGGTTGATGTAGAAGATCCAGTTCCACGAGAGGTGGTCGACGAACAGGCCGCCGATCAGCGGGCCGACCACCGTCGAGACGCCGAAGACGCCGCCCATCAACCCCGAGTAGCGCCCGCGCTCGCGCGGCGAGACGATGTCCCCGATCACGGCCTGCGTGCCGACCATCAACGCGCCGCCGCCGAGGCCCTGGAGACCCCGGAACAGGATCAACTCGGTCATGTTGCTGCTGAGGCCGCAGAGCGCCGACCCGATCAGGAACACGACGAGCGCCGACTGCAGGACGAGCTTGCGCCCGTACAGGTCGCCGAGCTTGCCCGCGACCGGCGTCGTGATCGTCGACGTCAGCAGGTAGGCGGTGACGACCCACGGCAGCTTGGAGATGCCGCCGAGGTCGCCGGCGATCGTGGGAAGCGCCGTCGACACGATCGTCGAGTCGAGCGACGCCATCAGCATCACCAGCATCAGCGCGCCGAACACCGGGCCGACGCGTGCGCCGGGGACCGTCGCTGCGGGCGCCGAGACGGCTTCGCTCACGCGGTGGAGTCTGTCACGCGGACCGCCGCCGACCCACGGGACGAGCGGACTTCAGCGCGGGCAGGATGCCCGCCGGCTCGGCGAAGCCGCTAGCGCCGCTTGCGCTTGCGCGACGACGTGCCCCCGCCGCCCGGCCGGCCGCCCCGGGCCTGCTGCTGCATGCGCTCGGCCTGCCGGCGCATCTGCCGGTTGGCGCTCTCGGGCACCGCGCCCTGCTCGCCGGCGGCCTCGAAGTAGGCGCGCCGCTCGGCCGCGGTCAGCTTGCTCATCGCCTTCTGCATCGCCTGCGGGTTGGGGTTCGCGGCGACGGTGTTCATCTTGCGCAGGGCGCTCGCGAGCTCGGGGTTCTGGCGCTCGATCGCCGCCGTGCTCATCCGCTGGAAGAACCGGCGCATGAAGCCGATCCGCGACAGGCGCGCGATGATCGGCCGGAGCAGGGCGCCGTTCTTGTAGCGGCCGAGGAGCAGGAGCAGCCCGAACAGCAGGACGGCCGTCAGGAGGACGATCAGCGGGATCCAGAGCCACCACACGGCGTCGGATCGTACCTAGATGGTTGCTGCCCCGTTCTCGCGTGTCCGGGCGCCGCCGCGCCTGACCACCCTCAGTCCACGCCCCGGAACAGACGATCCCGTGGCAGCAACCATCTGCTAGTGCCGCGAGGCCAGGATGGCGCCGGCCAAGACGATCAGGGCCAGGGCGGCCGCGACCAGGAGCCAGGCGGACATCGAGCCGCCCGGCGCGGGCGCCGGGGGCGCAGGACGCAGCGTCTGGAACGGCGGCATACGGCGACCACTGTTCCGGCGCGGAATGAGCGGCAGGTCGTTCCGCTGTAAACATTCATGAAACCTGGTTGACCGGCCGCCCGTACTCCGTTAGAGCATGCGGGAAGAGGGAATCGGAAGCCATATGACCACCGACCCGATCGGTCTGCTGCTCGAGCACGGGGACGACCACGGGTGCGTCCACCTGACCGAGCTGCAGGAGCTGACCCAGAAGCTCGAGCTCGACGACGAGGACGTCGAGGCGCTCTACGAGCGGCTCGAGTCGCACGGGATCGAGCTGACGGACGACTGCTCACGAGCGCTCGAGGAGCCGGTCGCCTACACGAACCAGCAGCTCGCGGCCGCGACGACCGACTCGCTCCAGCTGTTCCTGAACGAGGCCGGCCGCTACGCGCTGCTGACGGCGGCGCAGGAGGTCGAGCTCGCGAAGCGGATCGAGCGGGGCGACATCGAGGCGAAGAACCTGCTCGTCAACTCGAACCTGCGGCTCGTCGTGTCGATCGCGAAGAAGTACCAGGGGCACGGCCTGACGCTGCTCGACCTGATCCAGGAGGGGATCATCGGGCTGATCCGTGCGGCCGAGAAGTTCGATTGGCGGAAGGGCTTCAAGTTCTCGACGTACGCGACCTGGTGGATCCGCCAGGCGGTGCAACGCGGCGTCGCGAACAAGGCACGGACCATCCGGATCCCCGTGCACATCGCCGAGCGCGAGCAGAAGATCTCACGCGCCGAGCGCGAGCTGGTCGCGAAGCTCGAGCGCGCGCCGACCGACGAGGAGGTCGCCGAGCGGTCGAAGCTCCCGCTGAAGCAGGTGCTCGAGGTGCGTGCGGCCGCACGTGCGGTCGCGTCGCTCGACAAGCCGATCGGCGAGGAGGAGTCGAGCTCCTTCGGCGACCTGTTCGCGAGCCCGGAGGCGACGCCCGACGAGCAGGTCGAGGTCGAGCTCACCGAGCAGGCGATCCGGCGGGCAGTGGCGGACCTGCCCGAGCGCGAGCAGCAGATCTTGAACCTGCGCTACGGGCTCGGCGGCGGCGCCGACCCCAAGTCGCTCGAGGAGATCGGCCGCGTGCTCGGGATCACGCGGGAGCGGGTGCGACAGCTCGAGGCCGAGGCGCTCCGGGTGCTTGCCGAGCGCCGCGAGCTCGCCGCGCTCGTTCCGGCGTAGCTCCCTAGGACCCGACGACCTTGCAGACCCAGCGGCGCGGGCGCGAGCGGTCGAGCTCGATGAACAGCACGCGCTGCCACTGGCCCAGGCACAGGGCGCCGTCGGCGATCGGCACCGACTCCCCGGCCGAGCCGAGCAACATCGACATGCAGTGGGCATGGCCGTTGCCCACCTCCATGTCCTCCTCGCAGATGTTCTCTGTCCGGCGGTCCCAGTCGTCGTGCGCGTAATACGTCTCGTGCGGGATCAGCCGCCGGAGCAGCGCGCCGAAGTCCTCGAACATGCCGCGCTCGTACTCGTTCACGCGGACGCAGCACGTCGTGTGCGGCGAGTAGATGCAGCAGATGCCGTCGAGGACGCCCGACTCCTGCACGATCTCCGCCACCTCTTCGGTGATGTCGGTGACGTGAAGGCCTCCGGTCGTCTGGAAGTGGCGCTCCGCCTGGAAGACCTTCATCGACGAGGAGTCTAACCCGGCCGGTCACCCACTACGCTGGAACTCGCGGGCCCGTAGCTCAGTGGTTAGAGCAGCGAACTCATAATTCGTTGGTCCCTGGTTCGAATCCAGGCGGGCCCTTGCCGAGCTGACGCAAGCTCGGCACGTCGTCCGTCAGGCACCCGTGAAAGAGGCGGGCCGGTCGAGCGCCCGTTGCCGCCTCAAGGCGTTTCCGGGCGGCCACCCACATCGTCCCCAGTTGAGGAACGTCCCGCTATCACCCGGAAGGCTTAGTAGCGTCGACGCCGCAGAGCGACTCCGCGCCTAAGAGCGCGGTGGGCGCTTGCGTCTACCGCCTCGGGGCAAGACGTACAACGCGACAAGCGCGACGACGATAACGGCCGCTGCGACCGCGACGACCGCCACGGTTGATGCGGCTACGACCATACGGTCAGTCTCGCCGCATCGCTCGCAGCTAAAACCAGGCCGGGAGTGGGACCGCGCGCACTCCTAAGGCGTTTTCGGCCCGCCACACTCAACATCACCTATCGCGACGAACACGGCTATCCCGCGAAGGGTGTACCGCGTGCCGGGTTCGGTTATGAATCGAGGTTGTGCCTAGGACTGATGTCGACGTGGATGTTCCCCAGTCGGATCCTCCGAGTGCCGCGGGGATGGCGACATCACGAGTCGGGGTTCGCGGGCTGCGGACGCCACGTTCTGCAGGGATTGCCGGGGTCGCTTTCTCGATCCTGTTCGTCGCCGCGTTTGTGTGCGCAAGAGTCGTTGTCCCTGCCGACCCGACAGATGCCGGAACCTGGCTGACCGATTCGAGGAAGAAGGACGTTGCACTTGTTGGTTTGGCCCTGGCGCCGTTCGCCGGGATCGCCTTTCTCTGGTTCATCGGGGTCGTGCGAAGCCGAATCGGCGAAGCGGAGGACCGATTCTTCGCCACTGTCTTCCTCGGCAGCGGGCTCCTCTTCATCGCCCTGTTTCTCGCGTCGCTCGCGATCACGACGGGACTGGTAGAGAGCGCGAGCAGCGGCAGCAGTCAGAAGCTCGCCGACTCGGGCGTGTGGGTGGTCGGCCGCCACGTCAGCGAGTCGATCCTGGAAGTGGCCTTGATCATGGCGGGCGTGTTCACGACGGCGGCCTCGACCATCATCCTCCGCACGGGCGCGGTTCCCCGTTGGCTCGGCCTGACAGGAAGCGTCGTTGCGGTGGTGATGGTTCTGGAGGGCCAAAGAGCCGAACCGTGGGTTCTGCTCGCCTTCCCTGTTTGGGTGCTCGCTCTGAGCCTGTCCCTCCTCGCGATGGCTTCGCACCGCCTAGCTGGCCCGACGTTCAGCCCCCACAGC
>DATIOD010000019.1:0-115834 GCA_035473635.1 Gaiellaceae bacterium
CCGTAGTTGGCGTTCGACGCGGTGCCGGTGAGCGCATACACCGAGGCGATCAGCGGCGCCGCGAGGCTCGTCCCGCCGACCTGGAACCACCCCGACTGCAATTGGTACGTCACCGAGTCGTAGACGGCGGCGCCGGTGTTGGGGTCGGCGTCGGCCGCGACGTCGGCGACCGTGCGCCCCGAGCACCCGGCATCGGTCTGCCACGAGGGCTTAGCGACGTACACCGAGCAGCCCGAGCCGGTGCCGTTCCACGTCGTCTCCGACTGCCAGCCTCCGTTCGTGTTGAGTCGCAGCGTCGTCCCGCCGACCGCCGTCACGTACTGCGAGGCGGCCGGGAACTGCACCTCGTAGCCGTTGTCGCCGGTCGAGGCCGTGATCACGACGCCGGGGTGGTTGAAGTACCGGTTTTCGTCGAGCGTCTCCGAGAAGTACTCGGTCGCGCCCCACGAGTTCGAGACGACGTTCGCGCCCATCGTGACGGCGCGGTTCTCGGCCGGGCCGAGGTTCGAAAGCGACGCCGACGAGGCCTCGACGAGCAGGATCTTGCAGTTCTGGCAGATCGCGTGCGCCGTCTCGACGTCGAGTGCGATCTCGAGCGCCCATCCGGAGTTGGCCGCGGGGTAGGTGGTCCCGCCCGCCTGGTTCACCTTGCGGAAGCAGCCGTTGGCGGTCGTGCAGGCCGGGAGCCCGTAGAAGCTCGAGAACGTCGCCAGATCGGACTCGATGTTCGGGTCGTCGTAGGCGTCGACGATCGCGATCGTCTGCACGGTCGGCGCTGTCGTCGGAAGCCCGTAGGCGGAGTGGAACTGCGCCGGGCCGAGCGCGGTCGGCGCGGGTGACCCGCCTGCGAGCGGCGAGCCGTCGCTCGACGTCACCACCTGCGCGCCGCACGCTCCGATCGCGGCGCCCGGGATCGCGCAGACGCGCGTGAACCAGACCCCACTGCCGCCGTCACGCCTCGGAGCGTCGCCGCCGGCGGCCAAGGCGCTGCCGCTCGCCGCGAGTGCCACGGCGACCGTGAGTGCAGAGACGACGAGGACGAGCAGCTTCCTCACGACGGGTTCCTCCCCCTTGGTTTTCAGACAGACAAAAGACCTCGTCTGATCTTAGGGCGGCCGCCGGAGATTGAAAGGGCCGCGGCACCGGTGAGGGATCCTTAGGGCTGCTTCCTCCCGGATCTGACCCGGTTCGGAACCTCACCGCGCCGCGGGCGGGCGCAGTGTACCGCCCGTCAGCCGCCCGCCCGGCCTGCGCAGCGGGAGACGGAGCCGAGCTCGACGCCCGAGAGGCGCGCCGACGGCGACGGGTTGCCGCGCCAGTCGACGACCGCGCTCCCGAGACGCACGGTCGTCGCCGGCTCGAGCCGCTCGGCCGCCTGCTTCGCGGCGGCGGGCGTCGCGTACAGCCTCAGCGTGAAGCCGACACCCGCCGGCGACGTTCCCCGCACCACCGTTCCTGACCCGGAGACGAGGAAGCCCGCGTCGTTGAGGCAGTCGGCGACGGTTGTGTGCGAGGTACCGCCACAGGCGGCCAGCGCGAGGACGAGCACGGCGAGAGCGCCTGGGCGCACGCGCCGACGGTAGCGGGACTTGCGGAAATCGCGGCTCGGCCGCACAATGGTCAGGTTCCGAAACGTCGACGAGGAGGTGGTGCGCAAATGAAGGCTGTCCATGTGTCTCGCGAGCCCCGCGCCGCCGCCCGTCGCACCTGCTCCTGAACGCAGGCCGGTGACGGGCGTGCCGCCCGTCCACCGATCACGTTCACCAAGGAGCTTCAGTTGACACTCGCAAGCACGGATGCGCCTCTGCGCCGTCTCGGCTGGGACGACGACTGGGAGGCTGCTTTCACCGACCACCGCGCCGCGGGCCTCGCGCCCGCCCGCGTCGCGATCCAGCACCGTGGCGCATACGACGTCGTCGACGAGACCGGCACCACGCGTGTCAGCGCGAGCGCACGCCTCGTGCGCGAGGAGGGGCTGCCGGCGGTCGGCGACTGGGTCGGGCTCGATCCGGAGGCGGGTCTGATCGACGCGCTGCTGCCGCGCCGCACGGTGCTCTCCCGCAAGGAGGCGTGGCAGGCGACGCGCGAGCAGGTGCTCGCGGCGAACGTCGACGTCGCGTTCCTGTTGCAGGGGCTGCCGCTCGACCTCAACACCCGCAGGCTCGAGCGCTACCTGACGATGGCGTGGGAGAGCGGGGCGCAGCCGGTCGTGCTCCTGAACAAGGTCGACCTCGTCGAGGAGCTCGCCGGATATCTCGCCGAGGTCGAGTCCGTCACGCTCGGCGCCTGTCCGGTGCATCCGATCTCGGCTCAGACGGGCGACGGCCTCGACGACGTGCGCGCCTGGTTCACCGGCAATCGCACCGCCGTGCTGCTCGGATCGTCGGGCGTCGGCAAGTCGACGCTCGTGAACGCCCTCGTCGGGGAGGAGCTGCTCGAGACGCGGGAGGTGCGCGCCGACGATCACCGAGGCCGGCACACGACGACGCGCAGGGAGCTCGTCGTCCTCCCGGACGGCGGCGTCGTGCTCGACACGCCCGGGATCCGCGAGCTCCGGCTCTGGGACGGAGACCTCGAGCAGGCGTTCGGCGACGTCGAGGAGATCGCGGCGCGCTGTCGCTTCTCCGACTGCTCGCACCGGACCGAGCCCGGGTGCGCGATCGGCGAGGCGCTGCTCGACGGTTCGCTCTCGGCCGAGCGCTGGGAGAGCTACCGCCAGCTCGAGCGGGAGCTGCGGGCGCTCGAGGTGCGCCGCGACCACCGGCTGCGGCAGGAGGAGGTGCGGGGCTACAAGATCAGGGCGCGCGAGCAGCGGGCGAAGCGGCGCTAAAGCAGCGAAGATCGCCGGTACGTCTGCTCCGGCACCCGAGACCGTCGAGCCCTCGCCGCGCACGCTCCCGGACGCGGTCGACTTCGCCGTGCCGGACCGCGAGCGGCGTTTCGGCGCCGTCGAGCTCGGCCAGGAGCTCGTCCGGCCACGTCCCGGTCCGCCGTTCCGGTGGCAGGACGGCGTCTGGCGGCTCCGGTTCGAGCGGCCGCCGGTCGACCGACTCGAGTACCTGCTCGGGATCGACGGACGGTTCGAGCCCGACCCGGCGAACCCGCGCCGGGCCGGCGGGCCGTTCGGCGACAAGTCGATCGTCGAGTGGCCCGAGTACGTGCCCCCGGGCTGGCTCGAGACGGACGCCGCGAGCGGCCCGGCGGAGTGGCTCGAGCTGCGGAGCCGGCGGCTCGTCGCGCGCGTGCGGACGCTGCTCTACCGCACGCCGGGCAAGCCGGGAGACGGCGCGCCGCTTCTGATCGTGCACGACGGCCCGGAGTACGCGCGGTATGCGTCGCTGACGCGCTACCTCGACGCAGCGTTCGCGGCCGGGCGGATCCCCGCGCTCACGGCGGCGCTCCTCGATCCGGTCGACCGCAACGAGACCTACTCCGCGTCGGCTCTCTATTCCGCCGCGCTCGTGCGCGAGCTGCTGCCCGAGCTGCGCCGGCGCATCGCGCACGGGCCGTGCGTCGGCATGGGCGCCAGCCTCGGTGCGCTGGCGATGCTCCACGCCCACGCGCGGCATCCGAAGACGTTCGACGGCCTCTTCCTCCAGTCGGGCAGCTTCTTCCGCCAGCGCTGGGACAAGATCGAGTCGGATTTCGGCCGCTACCGCCGCATCACGCGGTTCGTCGGCACCGTGCTTCGCGGTGAGGGAGCACCACGTCCGATCCCGGTCGGTCTGAGCTGCGGCACGGCCGAGGAGAACCTGAAGAACAACCGCGCGGTCGCCGACTCGCTGCGCGCGCACGGGTACCCGGTACGGCTGCGCGAGATCCGCGATGCGCACACGTGGACGTGCTGGCGCGACGCATTCGAACCGGGGCTCGCCGACGTGCTCGGGGCCGTCTGAGGTGGAGCGGCGCGAGATCACCCTCGACGGCGGCGCGCTCGTGGCGTACGGGCACTGGGGCCGCCCGGTCGTCGCGTTCCCGTCGGAGAACGGCGAGTCGTGGGACTGGGAGAGCCGCGGGATGGTCGATGCGGTCGCGCCGCTGCTCGACGCCGGGCGCGTCAAGCTCTACTGCATCCCGTCGTACGACCAGGAGAGCTGGACGCGCCGCGACCTCCCGCTCGAGGAGCGAGCGCGCCGCCACGGCGTGTACGAACGCTGGGTGATGGAGCAGCTCGTGCCGTTCGTGCAGGGCGACTGCCGCATGCACGAGATCGCCGCGACCGGTTGCTCGTTCGGCGCCTACCACGCGGTCAACTTCTGCCTCAAGCACGCTGACGTGTTCCCGCTCGCGCTCGGACTGAGCGGCGTCTACGACGTCTCGGTGCAGGGCGGGGGAGAGCGCGGCGACGCCGTCTACTTCTCGAACCCGGCGGACTACGTCGTCCATCTCGACGGCGGCCATCTCGACTGGCTGCGCGGCCGCGCCTCGATCGTGCTCGTCTGCGGCCAGGGCCAGTGGGAGGACACGACCGGTGCGCTCGACTCGACGAAGAGCTTCGGTGCGCTGCTCCAGTCGAAGGGGATCCGCGCCGAGGTCGACCTGTGGGGTCACGACGTCCCGCACGACTGGCCGTCGTGGCGGCGCCAGATCGCGCATCATCTCCCTCGCTTTGTCTAATCCCTTGATCGGCCTGCTGCTGGGCACGGAGGAGGACTGGCCGGCCGCCTTCGAGGCGCTCGTCGCGCGGCTCGGGCCGGTCGACGGCCACACGCTGCGCACGGAGCGGATCCTGAACGAGCCGTTCGACCTGCGGTCGGTGCCGCGGTTCGGGCTCGTGATCGACCGGCTCGCCTGGTGGTACGACCTCCCCCGCGCGTGGCTCAAGAAGATCTCGCTGATGGACGACGTGTACCTCCTCAACAACCCCTTCACGTTCCAGGCGATGGAGAAGCACTCCGCCTACTGCGCGATGATGCGGCTCGGCATCCGCGTGCCCGACACGTGGCTGATCCCGCACAAGGTGCCGCCTGCCAACCCGCGCTTCGAGCCGACCGCCGAGCGCTACAACGCGGCTTTCGAGCTCGAGCGCATCGGCGGCGAGGTCGGCTACCCGTTGTTCATGAAGCCGTTCGACGGCGGCCAGTGGATCGGTGTCTCTCGCGTCGGCTCGGCCGAAGAGCTACGCCGGCAGTACGACGAGTCGGGCGAGCGGATGATGCACCTGCAGGGCGCGGTCGAGGACTTCGACGTGTTCGTTCGCTCGCTGTCGATCGGCGCCGAGACGATGTCGATGTGGTTCGACCCGTCGCGGCCGATGCACGACCGCTACCAGGTGCGCCACGACTTCCTCTCGACCGAGCTCGGCGACGAGATCGTCACCATCTCGCGGCTCGTGAACGCGTTCTTCCGCTGGGAGTTCAACTCGTGCGAGACGATCGTCAAGCACGGGGTCGCATACCCGATCGACTACGCGAACGCGTCACCCGACGTCGCCGTGACCTCGTTGCACTACTACTTCCCGTGGGTGATCATGGCACTCGTCCGCTGGTCCGCATTCTGCATCTGCACGCGCCGCGAGATGCGGATCAATCAGAACTCGCGGGACTACTTCGACATCGGCGACGACCCGGAGCTCGACTACGGGTCGAAGCTCGCGCGCTACCGCGAGCTGGCGGACGACTACTTCCAGGTCGACTCCTACCGCAGCTTCTGCGAGCGCCACCTCGGCCACCTCGACGAGGTTGCGCACGAGTGGTTCACGTCGCCCGAGTTCGATCAGGTGCTTGTCAGCACGGTGCGCTCCACGTTCCCGACCCACGAGCACGAGCACTTCGTCGATCACTACCGCGGCCTGCTCGCGGCGTGGGCGCGCGACACGGCTTGACCACCGCCTGCCGTCCGGTCAGACTCGCGGAGCGGCGACTGCGGTCACTGCGGCTCTCGATCCATCGCCTACAGGGAGGGCCGTGATGACCACCGCAACACTGCTCGGCAAGCTCGGGAAGCTGCCCGTCCGCACCGACGTGCGCACGCTCCGCGTCGAGCGCTACATCGACCGAGCAGAGCTGCCCGCGCCGCCGCCGACGCTCGATCTCTCCGATCGCGTCACCGAGTGGCCGATGTACGCAAACGACCGAATCGGTGACTGCACGACCGCCGCCGCCGGGCACATGATCGAGGCGTGGACGGCGGAGAGCCACGGGCGTGCCGTCGAGGTCACCGAGAACGCCGTGCTCACGGCGTTCGACGCCGTGAAGCAGGTCGACCCGGCGACCGGGGAGGAGGGCGCGGTCGTGATCGACGTCCTCAACTACTGGCGGCAGCACGGCATCGGCGAGCATCCGATCGGCGCCTTCGCACGCGTGCCGGTGCACGACCACGCGCTTGCGCGGACGGCCGCGTGGCTGTTCGGTGGTCTCTACCTCGGCGTCGATCTGCCGCTGACGGCGCGCGACCAGCAGGTGTGGGACTGGACCGGGTCGCTCACGGGGCCGGCGAAGCCCGGCTCGTGGGGCGGGCATGCGATCGACGTCGTGCGCTACGACGACGCCGGCGTCACCGTCGTGACGTGGGGGAGGCTGCAGCAGGTGACCTGGGGGTTCTGGGAGCGCTACGTCGACGAGGTGTACGCGATCCTCTCGACCGACTTCCTGAACGAGGGCAAGTCGCCGAACGGCTTCGACGTGGCCGCGCTTCAGGCCGATCTCGCGCTCGTCACGGCGTAGCAGCAGGTCGGTGCCAGGCACCAGGGTGCCAGGCACCAAGGTGCCTGGCACCGTGTCTCACAGCAGCGCCCGGCCGACGACGGCTGCCTCGGCGCCTGCGCCGGCCAGCGCCGCGACGTCTGCGGGCATGCGAACGCCGCCGGCGGCCAGCACGGCGATCCCGGTGGCGGCGGCGCGGGCGACCAGCTCGAGGTCGGGGCCGTCGAGCGTGCCGTCGCGCTCGATCGCGGTGACCAGGCACCGCCGCACGCCGGCGCGCTGCGCACGCCGGAGGGCATCGTCGACGGCGAGGCCGTCGCCGCTCGTCCACCCTGCCGTGCGCAACCGGCCGTCGCGCACGTCGACCGCGACGACGAGCGCCTCGCCGAGCGCCTCGACCCAGGGCGCCGGGTCGGGCCACGCCGCCGTGCCCACGACGATCCGGTCGGCCCCGGCCCGGATCAGCACGTCTGCGTCGGCGGGCGTGCGGACACCCCCTGACGCCTGGACGGGCAGCGGCGCGCAGGCCGCCACGACCTGCCGCACGAGCTCGGGCCGTACGCGCCCGGAGCGCGCCCCGTCGAGGTCGACGAGATGGATCCGGTGCGCCCCGGTGTCGCGCCAGCGGCGGGCGAGGTCTGCGGGATCGCCGGGGCTCTCGACGACGTTGCCGTAGTCGCCCCGCCTGAGCCGGACGGCCTCCGTCCCGAGGACGTCCACCGCCGGGATCACCTCGATCAGGCCGGAGAACCAGCTCGCGGTATCTTGAATCATGCTGCCATGTTAACGTGCTAACATGAGAACCGGCGATGGCAACCAGGAGCCGACACCCATGGCGCACCCGGGAGATGGAGGCGCTCTTCGACGCGGTGAAAGGCCTGCGGACCCGAGCGGAGGTGGAGCACTTCCTGCGGGACCTGTGCACGCTCTCGGAGCTCGAGGCGATGGCGCACCGCTGGCAGGTGGCGCGGCTGCTGGACGACGGGTTGCCCTACCTGGAGATCGCGGAGCGGACGGGCGCGTCGACGACGACGGTGACGCGCGTGGCGCACTGGCTGCGCCACGGGGAGGGCGGCTACCGTCTGGCCCTCGACCGGCCGAGCTCCTGAGGCTCGCCCTGCCGGTGAAGGGTCGGCTGCGCGAGCCGTCGTTCCGCCTGCTCGAGGACGCCGGGCTCGGGCCCGAGCAGCCGGGCGAGCGCGCCCTCGCGTTCCCCTGTCGTAACGCACCGGTCGAGGTGCTGCTGGTGCGGGCGGCCGACATCCCGGAGTACGTCCAGGACGGCGTCGTGGACTGCGGGATCACCGGCCTCGATCTCGTCCGCGAGCGTGGGGCGCGGGTCGCCGAGCTGCTGCAGCTCGGCTTCGGTTCCTGCCGGCTCGAGGCGGCGGTGCCGCAGGAGTCGGCGTTCCGGACGTGCGAGGACCTCGCCGGCGCGACGGTCGCCACCGTCTACCCGCGTCTCGCGCGCGAGCTCCTACCGGCCCAGGTGGAGCTCGTCGACGTCACCGGATCGGTCGAGCTCGCGCCGCGGCTCGGGCTCGCCGACGCGATCGTCGACCTGGTGAGCTCGGGGAACACGCTCCGCACGAACGGGCTGCGCTCGCTCGGAGTGCTGCTCTCCTCCGAGGCGATCCTTGTGGCGTCGGACGAGGAACGGGCGGCGTCGTTCGCGGCGATGCTCCGGGCGGTCGTCGACGCGCGCCGGCACCGCTACCTGATGCTGAACGCGCCCGAGTCCGCGCTGCCCGAGATCTGCGCCATCGTTGCACCGAGGCCGCCGAGCGTCTTACCGCTCGCCGAGCCGGGGCTGGTCGCCGTCCACGTCCTCGTCCCGGCCGACGAGCTCTGGCGCCTCCTGCCGGCGCTCGAGCACGCGGGCGGATCCTCGATCCTGATCGTTCCCGTCGAGCGGATGGCCGCCTGATGCCCTCGATCGTCGCCGATGTCAAGGCGCGCGGGCTCGATGCGGTGCGCGACTGGGCGGTGCGACTCGACGGCGCCGAACCGGCGCGTGCGGTGCCGGATGCGACGGAGCTGCCGCGCACGGCGTTCCTCGAGCTCGCCGACCGCGTTCGCCGCTGGCACGAGCTGCAGCGGCCGGCCGACGTCGAGCTCGAGATCGAGCCGGGCGTCCGGCTCGAGCGCCGGTGGGTGGCGCTCGACACGGTCGGCATCTACGTGCCGCGGAACCTCGTCTCGACGTTGGTGATGTGCGCGGTGCCCGCGCAGGTGGCGGGCGTGCGTCGCGTTGTGATCTGCACGCCTCCCTCCGGTGCGCCGCTGATCGCGGCCGCGGCCGAGGCGCTCGGGCTCGACGAGGTCTGGGCGCTCGGCGGGCCTCAGGCGATCGGCTGGCTCGCGTACGTGGAGGGAGTCGACAAGATCGTCGGCCCCGGCAGCTCGTACGTGAACGACGCGAAGCTCGAGGTGTCGCGCGACGTCGCGATCGACCTGCCCGGCGGCCCGTCCGAAGTCGTCGTCGCCGGGACGGGCGAGGAGCGTCTGATCGAGCTCGAGCTCGCGGCGCAGCAGGAGCACGGGCCCGAGGCTGTGTGCCGCCGGGTCGCGAGCGTCGACGAGGCCGAGCGGATCGCGCCCGAGCACCTCGTGTTGCTCGGCGACGCCGAGCGCGCGGCCGGGACGGTGCGGAATGCCGGCGCGGTCTTCGTCGGGCCGTGGTCGGCCGTCGCGGCGGGCGACTACGCGACCGGTGGCAACCACGTCCTGCCGACGGGCGGCTGGGCGCGCTCGGTGGGCGGGCTCGGCCTCGAGGCGTTTCTCAAGCCGGTGACCGTGCAGCGGCTGACCCGCGAGGGGCTTCGCCGCCTGCGCCCGACCGTCGAGGCGCTCGCCGCGGTCGAGGGGATGTCCGCGCACGCTGCGGCGGTGCGGCGATGAGGGACCTCGCTCCGTCCTTCGCGCCGTACACCTGGGCGGCGTCGACGCGCGAGGTCGCGCAGCTCGCGGGGATCGATCCTTCGCAGGTGCTGCGGTTCGACCAGAACACGCCGCCGCTGCCGCTTCCCTCGACGCGCCCGGGAACGATCGCCGGCGCGCTCGCCGACATGTCCAGCTACCCGTCGGACGGCTACCGCGACCTCCGGCGCGCGATCGCGCGCTACGCCGGCGTCGAGCCCGAGAACGTCGTCCTCGGTGCGGGCGCCGACGACCTGATCCTCCTGTGCGCCCGCGCGTGGGCGGGTCCGGGCGACACGGTCGTGATCCCCGCGGCGCCGACCTACCCGCTCTATCGGATCGCCGCACAGCTCGCCGGGGCCGACGTCACGGATTGCTACTCGCCGGGCTCTGTGGTCACGTTCGCATGCCGGCCGAACAACCCGACCGGCGAGCTCGGCGACCTGCCGGACGAGCGGCCGCTCGTGGTCGACGAGGCGTACTTCGAGTTCGCGGGCGAGACGGCGCTCGGGCTGATCGACGACGACGTCGTCGTGCTCCGGACCTTCTCGAAGTCGTTCGCGCTCGCCGGCGCGCGTGTCGGCTACGCGCTTGCCTCGCGCGACGTCGCCGCGGAGCTCGAGGCGCGGCAGGCGCCGGCGGCCGTCTCCTCCCTCTCGGTGTCGCTCGCGCTCGCGGCGCTGCGCGACCCGCCGGACGTCGCGCCGATCGTGGCCGAGCGTGAGCGGCTTGCCTCCGCTCTCCGCGCGCTCGGGCTCGAGCCGGCGCCGTCGGCGACCAACTTCCTCTACGTCCCCGTCGAGGACGGCCGCGCGCTCGGCGACGCGCTGCTCCGTAGCGGCATCGTCGTGCGGGCGTACGACCACGCGATCAGGGCCTCGGTTCGCGACGCCGAGGACGACGACCTTCTCGTCGAGGCGCTCGCGCGCATCGTCGACCGGCCGCCGCCGGTCGCGGCGGGTGGAGGACGGCGCAGCCGAGTGCTGCGCGCGACCGCCGAGACCCGGCTGTCGGTGCGGCTCGCGCTGGACGGCGCCGGGCGCGTGCGCGTCGGCACCGGCGCCGGGCTCTACGATCACCTGCTCGAGCAGCTCGCGTTCCACGCCGGATTCGACCTTGTGCTCGAAGGTGTCGGCGACCTCGAGACGGGCGAGCACCACACGGCCGAGGACGCGGCGCTCGCGCTCGGACGCGCGCTCGACGAGGCTCTCGGCGACCGCCGTGGGATCGCCCGCTACGGCGACGCGGTCGTGCCGATGGACGACGCGCTGGCGCGCGCCGCCGTCGACCTCGGCGGCCGTGCGTACGCCGAGCTGTCGCTCGAGTGCGAGCCGGGGCTCGCGGCGCACATGCTCGCGAGCGTCGCGCAGGCCTCGCGCGCGGCCGTCCACGTGCAGGCGACCGGGCGCGACCCGCACCACGTCGCCGAGGCGGCCTTCAAGGCCGTCGGCCGTGCGCTCCGCGTCGCGGTCCGACGCGAGTCGACGGGCCTGCCGTCGACGAAGGGGCTCGTGTGAAGGTCGCGATCTGCGAGTACGGGGCCGGGAACGTTCGCTCCATCGAGCTCGCCTTCCGCCGCCTCGGAGCCGAGCTGGTCGACGACGTCGCCCGCGCCGACCTCGCCGTGCTGCCGGGTGTGGGCGCCGCGCGGACCGCGCTCGCGGGCCTGCGCGCACGGGGCCACGACGCCGCCCTGCGCGAGCGCCTTGCCGCCGGGCGTGCGGTGCTCGGCATCTGCCTCGGGCTCCAGCTCGCGCTCGAGGGAACCGACGAGGACGGCGGGACGGAGGGCCTCGGCCTGCTCGAAGGACGCGCGGTGCGGCTGCGCGAAGGCCGCGTGCCGCGGCTCGGCTGGGCCGACGTCGAGCCGCTCGGATCGTCCTTCTACTTCGCGCACTCGTACGCCTGCGAGACGCCGCACGCGACCGCCTGGTCGGAAGGGATCGTCGCCGAGGCGCGCGCCGGCTCGTTCGTCGGCGTCCAGTTTCACCCGGAGAAGAGCGGCGCGGCCGGCGCGCGCTATCTCGAGCGCGTCCTGGAGGAGGTGCGTTGCCCTATCCCCGTCTGATCCCGTGCCTCGACGTGGCCGACGGGCGCGTCGTCAAGGGCGTTCGCTTCCAGGGGCTGCGCGACGTGGGCGACCCGGTCGAGCTCGGCGCGTCGTACTCCGAGTCGGGCGCGGACGAGCTCGTGTTCCTCGACGTGACCGCCACGCTCGAGCGCCGTTCGACGCTGGTCGGGCTCGTGCGCCGCGTCGCTGCAAGGCTGCAGATCCCGTTCACGGTCGGCGGCGGCGTGCGCTCGGCCGGCGACGCGGAATCGCTGCTCGAGGCAGGCGCCGACAAGGTTGCGGTGAACTCCGCCGCGCTCGCGCGTCCGGAGCTGC
Organism: Gaiellaceae bacterium; assembly: GCA_035473635.1. Taxonomy (GTDB): domain Bacteria; phylum Actinomycetota; class Thermoleophilia; order Gaiellales; family Gaiellaceae; genus PALSA-600. The sequence goes on from DATIOD010000019.1 coordinate 11,950, forward strand.
TCACGGAGCTCGCGGAGAAGCTCGGCTCGCAGGCCGTCGTCGTGGCGATCGACGCGGAGGGCGGCCTCGTGCGCTCTCACGCCGGCACGCGCGGGACGCCGCGCACCGCGGTCGCGTGGGCCGAGGAGGCGGAGCAGCGCGGGGCGGGGGAGATCCTGCTCACGTCGATCGACGCCGACGGCACGCGCGCCGGCTACGACCTCGAGTTGACGCGCGCCGTCGCGGACGCCGTCACGGTGCCGGTGATCGCGTCGGGCGGAGCGGGCACGACCGCGCACGTCGCCGACGCGCTCGAGGTCGCGCAAGCCGCCCTGCTCGCGTCGATCCTCCACGAGGACGCCGCCAGGCTCGGCCGGCTTCGGCGCGAGCTGCTCGAGCTCGGCGTGGCGGTGCGCGATGCCGCCTGAGCTCCGGCCGGCGATCGTCCAGGACGCGGGCGACGGTCGCGTGCTGATGCTCGCGTGGATGGACGCCGACGCCGAGGCGAAGACGCGCGAGACGGGCGAGGCCTGGTTCTGGAGCCGGTCGCGCGAGCGGCTCTGGCACAAGGGGGAGACGTCCGGGAACACTCTCGCGGTCGTCGAGCTTCGCGACGACTGCGACGGCGACGCGCTGCTGGTACGCGTGCGGCCGGCCGGGCCGGTCTGCCACACGGGCTCGCTTTCGTGCTTCGCGCCGGAGCTCTGGCGTACGATTGCCGATCGCGCCGCACGCAGGCCGGCGGGCTCGTACACGGCGCGCCTGCTCGATCTCGGTGTCGGCGCCTGCGCGCGCAAGGTGGGGGAGGAGGCGGTCGAGCTCACGGTCGCTGCGCTCGACGAGAGCGACGAGCGCGTGGTCGAGGAGGCCGCCGATCTCCTCTACCACCTCTATGTGCTGCTCGCGGCTCGCGGCCTCGACGTCGCACGAGTCGAGGACGAGCTGGGCGCGCGGCAGCGCGACGCGATCGGGCCCCCGCCGCGCGAGAGCTGAACGTGCTCGGCCGCCGCGAGGGCGGCGAGCCGGCGCCGGTACACGGCCATGTCCGCATGCCGCCAGTCGGCGTGCGTCTGGCAGCGCCACGGCGCGTAGCGCTCGCGGTGGTAGCGGCTCGTCAGGCTCTCGGCGTGCCCGATCACGTTCGGAAGCGAGATGCGGTAGCGCGCCATCAGCCACAGCGTGAGCCGCAGCGACGCTGCGAGCTGCGCGCGGTCGTCGAGGATCGAGGCGTCGCTGGTGCCGACGTGCTCGATCCCGATCGCCGTCCAGTTGAGCCCGACGGTGTGGCGGCAGATCGTGCCGAGCGGGACGAGGCGGTAGATCGTTCCGTCGCGATCCACGACAAAGTGCGCGCACGTGCCGGGCAACTCGCCGAGCTCCGGATCCGGCGCGTCGGCAGCGAACGTCGACCACACGGGCGCGAACGTCGTCGTCGCCGTGTAGTGCTCCACGATCACGTGCGGGCGACGCAGCCGCCAGGTGTCGAGGCCGTAGTGACGCTCGGCGTAGTGCGCCGTCTCGGCGCGGCGGGCGGCGTCGAACGGCACGAGGCGGTCGACGATGCGCGGCGCCGGAGGGCTCGCTGCGACCATCGTCGCGAGCAGGAGGGCGAGGGCGGGCACGTTTGTAAATGATTGTCGACGTCGGCGGAGTCTCGCTGCGGTTGGGCTAGGATTCCGCCTCGATGCGGCTACTCGGAGGGGGGCTCCTGGCGGCGCTTGTGATCGCTGCGACGGCTGTCGCGGCTGCTGCGCCGATCCCGATTCACGCGCTGACCCGCTCCGCGCACAACTACGATGTGCTGCCGCCGGTTGCGAAGAAGGTCGGCGCCGTCCAGACCTCGCGGCGCGTCGCGACTGCACTCGACGCGAAGCGACGGCCGTATCTGGTCTACGTGACGCTGATGAAGGACAAGTCGGTCTGCACGCTGCTCGTCCAGTCGAACTCGTACCGTGCCCGCTGTGCACCGGGCGGAGCGATCTTCGATCCGAGCCGGCGCACGTTCTCGGTGATCAAGGGCCTGATCGGCGGCGTCGCGGCCGACGGCGTCAAGAAGATCGTGCTCGTCGGCCCTTCGGCGAAGAAGACGATCCCGCTCACCAAGGACGGCGGGTATATCTACGGCTGTCCGGCGCCGACGAACTGCGCGACCTGGGTGCGCGAGGTGCTCGGGTACAACGCGGCCGGCAAGCTGATCTCGCAAGAGCACACGCACTGACGCGGCGCGGCCTCGGCGTAGCCGATCAGCCGAGCGAGCAGCGCGGCGCCGCCAGATAACGAGGCGTCACCACGCACCAGCCGGTCTTGTCGCCAGTCCCCGTGCGAATGTAGATCGACGGCTTGGAGCGGGCGATCCCGCACACACGCGTGTAGCCCATCGCGCTCATCGCGCCGAGGCTGCCGGTCTTGTCCCAGCACACGAGCGGGCTCGAGCTGCTCAGGCGCTTGCTCAGATCCGAGGCGAGCGCGTCGTTCTTGATCGGCTTCGAGCCGCCGCAGCCCGCGAGAACGCCGACAACCAGGGCCAACGGCAGAACGAGGCGCCTCTTCACCGCGCCTCAGGGTAGCTGGGGCGGTCGCTGCGACAACTAGCCGACAGGCCTAAAGACCCCTAGCCCCTCTGCCGATACGGGGGAGGTGAGGATTGGGGACGCAGGCCGTGTTGCGGCGGCGATCGCCATTGCCGCCCTGGTCGCCGGAGCATCGAGCGGCGGCGGCTCGGTCGTGCCCTACGCGGTGGCCGCCTTCCAGCCGGGCAGCGACGTGCTGCACGTCGTCGCGAAACGGCACCATTCGGTGCGCGCGAAGGCGAAGGTGCGCCGGCGTCTCTCGAGCGCGACCGGTGTCCCGCACACACGCGTGGCCCCCGTGGCACCCGCCACGGTCGTGCCCACCGACCCCGACTGGTCGCAGCAGTGGGCGCTCTCGCTCGTGAACGCACCCGGCGCATGGCATCTGTCGACCGGAGCGAAGCCCGTCGTGATCGCCGTCGTCGACAGCGGCGTGGACGCGTCGCAGCCCGACCTCCAGGGCGCGCTCGTCCCCGGCGCCGATTTCGCCGATCCGAACAACGACACGACCGACCAGTTCGGGCACGGGACGATGGTCACCGGCGTGATCGCTGCGCGCCCGAACAACGGCATCGGCGGCGCGGGCGTGTGCTGGAGCTGCCGCGTCATGCCGATCAAGGTGCTGGGCGCCGACGGCAGCGGCGGTGCGCCCGCGATCGCCGACGGCATCCGCTACGCGGCCGACAACGGCGCGAACGTGATCAGCATGAGCTTCGTCCTGAGCGGGCCGGACGCCAACGTCGAGTCGGCGCTGCAGTACGCGCACTCGCGTGGCGTGATCCTCGTGGCCGCCGCGGGCAACGCCGGTGGCGACTCGCAGACCTATCCGGCCTCCTACCCCGACGTCATCTCCGTCGCCGCGGTCGATCAGTCGGGCGCGCTCTATCCGTGGTCGACTCACGGCACGTGGGTGACCCTGGCGGCGCCCGGGTGCTCGCTCACGACTGCCCGCGGCGGATCCTTCGCCACCTTCTGCGGCACATCGGCCGCCGCTCCGCTCGTCGCGGGGCTCGCCGGGCTCGCGCTCTCGTCGGGCAACGCGTCGCCGGCGGAGATCGAAGCGGCGCTCGAGCAGACCGCCGTGCCGCTTCCCGGCTCGGTCGGGAGCGGGCGCGTCGACGCGCTCGGCCTCCTGCAGCGCGAAGCAACTCACTAGAAGGGGTTCCTCCCCAGAACGACGGAGGGCCCGCTCGCGCGGGCCCTCCGTTTCTTTGTCGTGTCCTCGGTTTCGAGGGGTGCTCTAGACGAGCCCCACCTTCACCGAGCGGACCGACGGAGCCAGCTTCAGGTTCGGAACGCGAACCTGCTTGTTGGTCGCGACAGTCCGGGTGACGCTGGTGCGCGTCACCTTGCCGTGCACCTTGCCGATCATCGTGATGTGCAGCTTGGCGGTCTTCGCCGCGCCGTTCACGCGAACCAGCAGAACACGGTTCGTGCCGATCTTGACGACCCGAGCCGAAGCGAGGGTCATCGTCTTCGCCGTCGCAGCCGGCGCCGAAGCGGCGGTCGGGACGGGCGAGGACACGGCGACCGGAGCAGCGACCGTCACCGGCGCGGTTGCGCCGGAGGAGCCGCTCGTGCCACCGCTGGTGCCGGTGGAGCCGCCACCCGGGGCGCCCGGAGGCGCGGTGGTGGTCCCGCAAGCAGCACCCGTCGTCGGGTTGAAGTCGACGCTGCGGAAGATCCCGTCGCCACCGTTGCGGGTGCCGACGTTCTCCGACACGACGTCGATGCACGAGCCGGTCGTGCTGCGCACGAAGATCCCGGCCATGCCCTTGCCGTTCGTGGTGATGTCCACGAAGTTGCGATCAGTGCTGGTGTTCGCGCCCTGGCCCGTCGTGTCGTACGGCGGGATCACGCGAGCGTCAGGACCAATCACGGGCTCGGAGCCCTGGAACGACTGAGCGCTGAACTCGACCTGCGCGCCACGGACCGGGTTGCCCCAGAGGTCCTTGACGGTCTCGACGCAGTAGGCCTCGTTCGTGCTCTTCGGGATGCAGTTCAGCACCTTGCTGGACGCGAAGTTCACGGTCTTGGCGAGAACGTTCGACGTCTTGCTGGACTGATCCCAGAGGACCGGCTGGTCCGGATAGACCGAAACGGCCGAGATCGTCGCATGGCCGACCGGAGCCGGGCCATAGATGTCACAGCGGCCGTTCGAATCCGGCGTCAGGACGATGCCGGAGTCGGGGATGAACTTCACATAGGCCTCACCATGCTCGTCCGTGTAGACCGCGACGCCCGTCTTGCCCGTGGGCAGCGGGATCGGCCGGCCGAGCACGTCCTTGCAGGCGTTGTTGCCACGCGAGAAGCTCGTGGTGAAGGTATCCCAGTAGTCGTAGATCCCGGCCACCTGCTCCGTCGTGTACACGGGGTCGCCCGTGAACCCGAGGAAGCCGGTGAAGTTGTTCGAGATCGCTCCGGCGACGCCGGAAGTGTCAGGCCGGTCGTCCGGCAGAGCTGCCGGGATGAGGGCCTTGTAGAACGGTGCATACAGGTTGTGCGCCTTGCCGCTGCCGAGGCCGTCACGGCTGTAGATCAGCGACTTGTCGGCCTTGTCGAGCGTGCCGACGGTGGAACCGGCGCCGATGGTGACGTCGACGCGGAGCGCCGGCATCGGAGCATCGCCTGCATCCAGCTTGCCGTCAGACAGCAGCGTCTGGAAGCCGCGGATCGGGTCGAACGGGCCCATGGCGTTGTAGACGCCGCCATAGATGTTCGAGAACGGTCCGAGGTCCGGATCGCCGCCAGGCGGCGTGCCGAGACAGTTGTCCACGGCCTCCGCAGCAGCCGGGAGATCCGTGCAGAAGCTCGACGCGACATGGCCTTCCGTCGCGGCGTCGTCGTCATGGATATCCCAACGCGAAGCTGCGGCACCCGGGAAGTTGCTGCCGGTGAGCGAGTCGTCGACAGCGAAGTGCTGTGCGAGCCACGCCCAGTCGTCAGGCAGGGTGACCGTGGGGTGCCCGAGGCCCGAGAAGTCCAGGCCCAGCGGGAACGTGCCCTTCACGAGAACGTGGATCAGGCCGTACCCGAAGTAGTTGCCGTTCGGGCTCGGGATCGGGTTGAAGATCCCGTTGCCGGTCGGATCGCCGAGGTTCGCGCCAGCGGCCTCGCTGATGACCGGAGCCTGGTCCTGCATCCAGATCACGAGGAACTGGTGCTTGAGGATCGGGTCGAGACCCGGCACGAGCGTGAGCAGATTCGGGCTGACGGCGAGCTTGATGACCGCCAGGCCCGGCTTCTGCGAGGTGACATGCACCGAGAAGCAGAGCCGTCCCTGCTCGTACGTGCCGACGACCGAGCCGTCCTGATCGTTCAGGAAGACCGGGCCGGAGTGCACTTCGTCGACGCCCGACCAATCCTCGACGCGGAACTTGCCCGCGAGCAGGGCGTTGATGTTCGACGCCGAGCCGAGTGCCGAGACGTCGACGGCGTCGTTCGGACCGCCGATGCACTTGACGACCTTGACTTCCTCACCGGCCCACGCGAGATACGGAATGTTCGTGGTCTGCGGGTCCGGCGCGCGATTCACCACCGTTGCCCCGGCCGAGCCCACGCCAATGGCGAGGACGCCGATCGCGGCAAGGACGGTGAACAACGCCAAACTGATGCGTAGACGCATCCCTTCCCCCTCTCTTCAATCCCTAGGAGTTACAACCCAACTACCGACATGCGTACCGCTGACTTGCGTACCGCATTCGTTCCCGTCGCGACACCCTTTGCTGCGACGGCCCTGCCTCACAAATCCCCCCTTTCGACCTGTGACCAGGCCCGGAACGCCTTCCTCGGGCACGGTTGATGTTCTAGTCCGGGCCGGTACGTGAATCAAGGGTGCGGCGGGTAGGCTTTCGCGCGAAAAAACCTGGCCTCCGCAGGAATTTCCGCATTTTCGCCGCGGCGAAAGGTCCCGCCTTTCAGTCCGGTGGGTCCGGCCTTTGGTCTGCCCTTGACGGCCGACCACGACCGTAGGTTCAGCCGCAGAAGTGCGGCGGCTCGTTTTCGTAGGCCTGCTGGTCCTCGCTGGGCTGCCTGCGCTCAGTTTCGGCGCCACGCGGTCCGATCCCAACGACCCCGCGTGGTCCGGCGAGTGGGGGCCGCGGCTGACGCGGACGGCCGACCTCTGGCAGGTGACGACGGGGGATCCGGGGATCGTGATCGCCGTCGTCGACACCGGGCTGACGCCGATGGCCGACCTCACCCAGGTCATCCCCGGCTGGGACATCGTCGGGAACGACGCCTCGACGGGCGACGACAACGGCCACGGGACGTGGGTCTCGAGCGTCGTCGGCGCCCAGGGCGACAACGGGATCGGGATCGCCGGCTACTGCTGGAAGTGCTCGATCATGCCGGTGCGCGTGGCCCAGGGCCGGCAGGGGGGCGCGCTCGCGACGACCATCGGCGGCGGGATTCGCTGGGCCGTCGACCACGGCGCCCGGATCGTGAACGTCAGCCTCGCCTCGAACGGCTTCGACATCGGCGAGCTCGGCGCGATCGAGTACGCCGAAGACCACGGCGTCCTGGTGATCGCCGCCGCCGGCAACGGCGGGAACACCGATCCGTTGTACCCGGGCGCGTACCCGGGGGTCTTGTCGGTCGCCGGTACCGACGAGAACGACCAGCTCGCGGACTGGTCGACGCGCGGCTCGTGGGTGCAGCTCGCGGCGCCGGCGTGCGAGATGGTGATGGACCCGAACGCCGGGCCGGCGTACGGCTGCGGCTCCTCGTTCGGGCCGCCGGCGGTGTCCGGGATCGCCGGGCTGCTGCTCTCGATCTCGCCTGGGCTGACCGCGAACCAGCTCGCGGACGCCCTGCGCGCGACCGCCCATCCGGTCAGCGGGATCGGCGGCGGCCGCGTCGACGCGTGGGCGGCCGCCAACTACCTGGGCCTCGTCCCGGCCGCGCCGCCACCTCCGGTGACGACCGCGACGCCCACAGGCACGCCGACGTCGTCGCGCCAGGTCCTGCTCACAGACGGCGTCGTCCGCAAGCGGGCGGTGATCCGCCTCCAGCTCGCCTCGGGGCCGCTCTACCTGCAGTTGATCGGCCGCGCCGTCGCCGCCGACTGCGGGATGAGCTTCCGCGCGGAGGGGACGCTGTACGTCGACCTGCCGGGCGAGCGCTCGATCCGCAGCCTCGCCGCCACCGTGACGGCCGGCAGCTATCCCGTGACCATCAGCTGTCGCACGGCGAAGCCGAAGCCGTATTCGCTCGACGCGACGGCGATGTTCCCCAACTAGGTCCGCGTTCCCCAACTAGGTCAGCGCGGGTCGCCGGCGGAGGGCTCTTGGAGCCTCCGCCGACGACCGAAGCTGAGCGAGCCGGGCACCGTCACGAGGCCTCCACCGCGACGATGTCGGCGACGAGCACGTCGGCGATTGGCAGCGGCCGGACGAGGCCACGGGCGATCGCCCAGTGGCTCGCCTCGATCCGGTTCCGCACGCCGAGCTTCTTGTAGGTGTTCGCGAGGTGGAACTTGATCGTCTGGTCGGTCACCCAGAGGATCTTCGCCACCTCCCTGTTCGGGCGTCCCTCGGCGACCAGCCGGAGGATCTCCAGCTCGCGTCGGGTCAGTCGCGCCCGCACGCCGCCGCCCGAGTCGGTCGCGCCCGTCTCCTCCAACTGAGCGCGATAGGCCTCGGTGACCGCGCGCACGAGCTCGGCCGCGCCGAGCCGCCGGTCGACCGCCCAGTAGGCGCCGCCGGCGAGCGCGGCGTCGACCGTCAGCCGGTCCTCGTGCTCGACGAACACGACCGTCACCAGGTCCGGGCAGCGCTTGTGCACGCGCCGGAGCAACCGGTACAGCTCACGGTTGTCGACCTCCTCCTCGAGGCCGACGAGCAGCAGGTCGGCCGCGTGGGCGTCGGCGAGCTCGGGTGCCCGGCAGAGGTCGCCCGAATTGGCGACCACCGAGACGTTCGAGCGCGTCAACGCTGCCGTGACGGCCTGTTGCCAAAGTGGATCCGGATCGATCACCACGGCACGAGCCGCGGCCTGTCTCGATTTGCGTTCCGTCATTTCCCCTCTCCTTGCCAACCATCCGCAGGGTTCTGTCCGCACCAGCTTCCGGGCCCGTCCGACATGCGGCGGCCCGAATCGTGAAGCTCGTGGCGGTCGTCTACCCGGGGCGTTCGAGCGAGAGGCGGCGGCGAAACTCGACGGGCGCCGCGACGGCCGTGGCCACGCGAGAGGTGAACCACGGCGGGATGATCGAGAGCACGGCGGCGAGCGCCGCAAAGAGGAGAAGCGCGCCGCCGACAGGGCCGTTGAACGCGCCGCCGAGCGAGCCCGGCGTGTCGTTCGACGGGGTGCTCGGCGCGGGCGGCCAGGTCGGCGCCCTCGGCGGGGCGAGCGTCTTCACGCCGTTCGCGTGGCCCGGCGGGACCGGGACGGCGCTGTTCGGGACGAGGGTCACGCCCTGCTGCGGCACGAAGTCGGCCGCCGACGGTGCGAGCGGCGCCGGCGTCGACACGAGCGTCGAGTGCGCGAGGAGCTTTGTGACCGCAGCGTGGTCGAGCGGCGTCAACGCGGCCTGGGCCGGAGTGATGCGCGGCGCGGGCGGCCCGGGCTTCGCGCGATGCGTCGGGCCCTGATGGCCTGCCACCGTCGAAGCGACGACGAGCGTCGGCGCGGGTGCGGCGACGGCGGTCGGAGTCGACGGCGCGCTCGGCGTCGCGGCTGCGGCCGGCGTCGACGGCTGCTGCGGCGTCGCGTCGGGCAGAGAGGTGATCGTGATCGACGTCGTCGGCTCGGGGGCCGGCGGCGTTGGCGCCGGGACCTGGACGGTGATCGCCGCCGACGGAGCAGGCGCCGCGGGCGGCGGCGACGGCGGAGCTGTGTCGGCGGCCGGCGTGCTCGGCGTCGTCGTTCCGCTCGTCGTCGGCGTCGTCGGCGTCGTCGGCGTCGTCGGTGTCGTCGTGCCCGTCGTCGTGCCTGGGGTCGCCGGGTCGGTCGTGCCCGTCGTCGGCGTCGTGCCCGTCGGCGGCGTTGCGGATCCGTCGGTGGGCGTCGGCGAGCTCGGCGCCGCCGTCCCCGTGCTGCCGGTCGACGGAGTCGTCGTGCTGCCGGTCGACGGAGTCGTCGTGCCGCCGGTGGGTGTCGCGGTCGTCGTCGACGGGTCGGTGGTGGTCGCCGTCGACCCCGGATCGTTCGCCGGCGCCGCCGTCCCGGCCGCGCCGGTCGTGTCGGTCGAGGTCGCCGCGGCCGCCGGTGTCGCGTCGTCGGCGGCGGCCGGCTGCGCGAGCGCGCAGGCCGCGCCGAGGGTGCACAGAGCCAGAAGCAGCGTCGCCGCCCTCCGCGAGCATCCGAAACTCGTTCCAGCTCCCACCTTCACCAGCACCCTCCGAACCCGTTCCCGATCTCTTTCTTACCAGGCCGCGTGGCCGGATACAACCTCGGGGACTTCCTACTCGAGCCGTCCGAAACCCTACGAAAACGGCCGCGGGACTTTCAGCCGGACAAACCTAGCCTGCAGTCGAGTCGAAAAGGGTGCACTATGCGCGGGAGGCGGGCCGACGCAGGACCAGGGGCGAAGAGGCGGTGCGAATCCCTGATCCAGAGGGTGATCCAACCAGGGGGTTAGAGGGTCAGATGGGGGGAAAGCTGGGAGTCGGGGTGCGCGCGGTGCTGGCGGCGGCGGTCGCGGCCGCGCTTCTGTTCGGCGTCGTCGAGAAGGTGCACGCCGATCCGACGCCGTACACCGTCACGATCGGCAACGCTCCGGCGCAGGCGGAAGGCGACAGCCCGGGCCAGAACAAGCTGACGTTCCCGCTCACGGTCGCGCCCGGCGCGGCCGGCACGGACATCACCGTCACCTACACGGTCGACGGGGGCTCGGCGCAGACGATGACGATCGCGAAGGGCAGTGCGTCGGCGCAGCTCCAGGTTCCGATTGCCGGCGATACAAAGGCCGAGGACGACACGACGACGACCGTCGTCCTCACGAAGGTCGAGTTCGCCGACGACACGACCGACACGGTCGCGCTCGGCGCGACGACCACGGGGAAGGGCAACGTGATCGACGACGACTGGCGCATCGCGGGGCTGGCGTCGGTGCCCGCGAACGCGACGGTCACCGAGGCCGGCAACCAGGTGATCGACTTCCAGATCAAGCTCGTCGACAGCGGCGGGACCGCGGTCAACGCTCCTCCCAATCACAAGATCACCGTCGACTACGAGGTCGACGACGGAACGCCCGCGGGGCTCGGCAGCGCGGTCAACGGAACGAACTACACGGTCACCGATCCGGCCGGGAAGACGAGCGGCACGCTCACGTTCGCGCCCGGGACGGGCGTCGTCCACGTGAAGGTGCAGAGCAAGAACGACGGCGTCTACGGGCTCGACAAGCAGTTCACGGTGTCGATCAAGAACCCGAAGGGCGCATCGTTCGCAGCCGGCGCAGCGACCGGCGAGACGGGAACGATCACCGAGTCGTCGGCCCCGCCGGTCGTCGGCCTCTCCGGGTGCACCGGGACCGTCACCGCCGGCGGCGACGCGATCTTCTCGCTGCGCGACTCGTTCGCGAGCCTGGTGCCGGCGACGATGACCTGGACGACGTCCGACGTCAACACCGTGGCGGGCGACTACGACGGCGGCACGGGCACCGCCACGATCCCCGCCGGGAACGACAACCGCGACGGCACAATCGCCATCCATACGCACGTCAACCCGCCCGGCGGCGCGACGCGCACCTTCCAACTCAGCGTCTCGAAGCCGCAGCACGCAACGTTGCTGAATGGGGTCGACCATCTCGACGCGACGTGCTCGATCAACCAGCCGAACGGAGCCGGAAGCGACAAGCAGCCGTCGATCCAGCTCAAGGATCCGGCGCCGGTCGCGCAGCCCGCCACCGGCTCGACTCCCGTCACCGTGACGGTCACGCTCAACGCTCCCGCCGTGCAGCCGACCACCCAGCAGCCGGTCGACGTGCAGTGGCAGACGCAGCCCGGGTCGGCGGTCTCGCCCGCCGACTACTCCGACGCGAGCGGGACGCTGCACTGGGACAAGGGCACGTTCGGCGCCAAGACGTTCACGGTCAACGTGAACGCCGCGAACGGGAACGCGACCACAACGAAGGCGTTCACGGTCAAGTTCACCTCGACGTCCGCAGTGTTCGTCGGCGCGTCGGTCGTCAACGTCACCGTGGTGCCACCGGCGGCGCCGCCCGTGCTGTCCGTCGCCGACGCATCCGTATCGGAGGCGGCCGGCTCGGTGCAGGCAGTCGTGACGCTCACGCCCGCCGCGACCGGGACGGTCACCGTGAAGTACGCGACCGCCGACGGCACCGCCAAGGCCGGCGCCGACTACTCGGCGGTCTCGGGCACACTCACCTTCACGGCCGGGCAGACGTCGAAGACGGTCGCGATCCCGGTTGCGGACGACAACATCGTCGAGGCGAATCGGGCCTTCACCTTCACGCTGAGCGCGCCCACGGGCGGCGCCACGCTCGGCCACGCGAGCGCGACGATGACGATCCGCAACGACGACGTCGCGTCGCCGCCGCCGCCGATCCTCAGTAATAACCCGGCGCCGACGCCGAACCCGACGCCGGTGCCGACGAAGCAGCCTCCGGGCACGGGCAAGCACGTCGTGCTCGTGCAGATGCTGACGGGTCAGAGTGCCGTCGACTCGAAGGGCTACGTGCACTACAAGCTGCGCTGCCCGACGCCCGCGGTGAAGCGCTGCCAGGGCACGATCGTGCTCGAGGTGCGGATGCAGCCCAAGAAGAAGCCGGGCGCCAAGAAGGCGCCGCCGCTCCAGGTCGTCCAGGTTGGATCGGGGAAGTTCACGATCACGGTCAACCGCACCGCGTCCGTGAAGGTCAAGGTCACGAAGATGGGCCTGACGCTCCTCAAGACCTACAAGCGAATGCGCGTGAAGGCGACGGTCAAGGCGAAGGACACGCAGAACGTCAAGGGCGTGACCGCGTGGATCGTCTCGGTGCAGGCCCCACCGCGCGAGATCACCGTCAAGAACCCGTAACGCCGTAGCTAAGGCGGTGCCTGGCACCAAAGTGCCTGGCACGTGCTCCGATGCAGGTCGAAAACCCTGCTCTTTGCGGCATTGACCGCAGCCGGATCACCGTTACCCTGGACTGCATGCGCCGGCGGCTTCGTCTGTCGTTTGCCGCGATCGTCGTCGCGGTCCCAGCGTTGCTCGCCGTCGGCGAGCCGGCGGCTGACAGCGGCGCCGCGCGGGTCGTCCGGCTCGCGGCCGGCGACCAGGTCGTGGTCGCCACGTCGGCCGTGCGCTGCACGGTCTCGTCGGTGGGCGGCCCGCCGACCATCGTCTGCGGCCAGAGCGACGCAGCCGGTCCGCGACCCGGTTCGTGGTCGTTCGCGGTCGCCGACGACACGCTGCAGGTGATGAAGACGTCCAAGTCGTCGCTTCCGGTCGAGGTCGCCAAGCGAACGCAGCCGCCGATCATCGGCGCGGCCTACCCGGGCAAGATGAACGGCGGCCGCTCCCTGACGGTGCATCCTGGCGCGGCGATGACCGTCACCGGGACACACGTTCTCTGCGCCGTCGCGACGGTCTCGGCGCAGCCGTACGTGACGTGCGGCCTCGCCGACGGCGCCGGCGCCTACGCCGCCGGCAGCTTCGTGGGCGTGATCTCCGACACGCAGCTGCTCGTCGTCCGCAAGCTCGCGAAGAACGGCAGCAAGACGGTCCTGACCAGGATCCAGCCGACGCCGTGATGCCGGGCGGCGCTGGTACGCGCGCCGACACCGCAATATGATCGCGCCATGCGGATGCGCCAGGACCGCAAACGAGAGTTGATCAAGAGCGTCCCGATCTTCTCGCGCTGCTCGAAGAAGGAGCTCGAGGCGCTCGGCTCCGAGTTCGACGAGATCGACGTCCCGAGCGGCCGCACCCTGACGAAGCAGGGGGAACCGGGCCGCGAGTTCGTCGTCATCGTCTCGGGCACCGCAGAGGTGACGAAGGACGGCCGCCGCGTGAACATGCTCGGCGCCGGCGACTTCCTCGGCGAGATCGCGCTCCTCTCGGGCGGCCCGCGCACGGCGACGGTCACGACGGTCTCGGAGGCCGACCTCCTCGTGCTGAGCTCACGGTCGTTCGCGCGACTGACCAAAGAGGTGCCGTCGCTGCAGGCGAGCGTTGTCCAGGCGCTGTCCGAACGCCTCGCGACCGACGCGCTCTGAGGTGCCCCGGATCGGCGCGAGGTCGGGCAGACTGCCCGGATGAAGCTGACCGTCGCAGGCTGCTCGCCGGCGTGGCCGAACCCGGGCGGCGCCCAGTCCGGCTACGTCGTCTCGAGCGGCGGCAGCAGGGTGCTGCTCGACTGCGGGCCGGGGGTGCTGCCGCGCCTGCGCGCGGCCGAGGGCTGGCCTCAGGTCGACGCGATCGCGATCTCGCACTGGCACCTCGACCACTGGGGCGATCTCGTGCCCTGGGTCTGGGGGCTCCAGTTCGGGCCGGCGAGCGACGCGCCGCACCCCGAGCTCTGGGTGCCCCCGGGAGGCCGCGAGACGCTCGCGCGTCTCGGCGTCGAGCTCGGCCGGCCGGACATGTTCGAGCAGACGTTCGAGCTCCACGAGTACGTCGACGGCGAGCCCTTCGAGACGGCGGGCCAGACGGTCACCGCCGTGCGCGTCCTCCACTACCAGATGCTCGCGTTCGGCTTCCGCGTCTCCGCGAACGGGAGCACGCTCGCGTACTCCGCCGACAGCGGGCCGACGGACGCGCTCGTCGAGCTCGCCCGCGACGCCGACCTTTTCGTCTGCGAGGCGACGCTGCTCGCGCCGAACCCCGAGGGCGGCACGCGAGGGCACCTGTCGGCCGTCGAGGCCGACGAGGCCTTCCGCCGCTCGGGCGCGAAGCGCCTTCTGCTCACGCACCGCCCGGTCGAGCGGCCGCTCGAGGACGGGTTCGAGCAGGCGTACGACGGCCTCGAGCTGACCGTCTGAGCCGACGCGCTACGGGCGGGCTTCGATCTGGCGGATCCGGGCCGCCAGCGCTTCGAGCAGCGGCCACGCGATCGAGCTGTGCTCCTCGACGAGCGGCCTGAACTGCCACGACGTGAGGCCGTAGCTCTTGCCGTCGGACGCGGCGGTGATCGTCGCCGTCCTCGCGCCGCCGTCGAGCAGCGCGATCTCGCCGTAGTAGTCGCCAGGGCCGAGCGTCCCGCGTGTCTCGCCGTCGACGGTCACGCTCGCCTGGCCCGACTCGATCACGAAGAAGCCGGCCGCGCCCTGGCCCTCGGTCGTCAGGTTCTGGCCCGCCTGGAACGACCGCTCGGTGAAGGTCGAGGCGAGCGTCTTCAGCTCGCGGGCGTCCAGCCGTGCGAAGAGCGGGACGCGCTTCAGCAGTTCGACGGGTGCAGCCATGCCACCATCCTAAACCGCTTCGAGCGCGCCGTGCACGGTCACGCCCTGGTGCTCGGCGCCAGGTCGATCCGCGTCGCGACGACGTCCTGGGCGATCCCGCGGCTCGCCGAGTGCTTGACCACGGCCGAGAGGAAGTCGTCGCGGTCGACCGCGAGCAGCTCGCACGCCTCCGCCGCCCGCACCGTCGCGGTCCGCGGCACGTCGCGGAGAAGCGCGATCTCGCCGACGTACGCCGGCGCCCGCTCCTCCTTCACGGTGTGGTCGAGCTCGATCTCGATTGCACCGACGCGGAGCAGGTAGAAACGGTCGCCGCCGTCGCCGCGGCGGAACAGCACCTCGCCGGCGGCAAGGCTCACGGGCGAGACCCGGCCGCCGAGGTACTCGAGCGTGTGCAGCGGCAGCGGCGCCAGGAACGGGACCGCACGGAGCGCCGCGATCACGTCCGGGTCGACGCGGGCGCCGGCGTCGACCGTCCGGAGCTTGCCCCAGGTCAGGAGCGCGAGCA
Source organism: Gaiellaceae bacterium (assembly GCA_035473635.1). Classification (GTDB taxonomy): domain Bacteria; phylum Actinomycetota; class Thermoleophilia; order Gaiellales; family Gaiellaceae; genus PALSA-600. The sequence goes on from DATIOD010000019.1 coordinate 27,351, forward strand.
CCGGCAGCAGCGCGCCGGTCGCGATCAGCGCGGCCCGGGCGCCGATCGTGTGCACGAGGAGCGGGGCGAGCAGGGCGCCGATCGCGAGCCCGGCGACGAGCATGCCCTCGAGCACGCCGAAGACGCGAGCCGCGATCGACGGCTGGACGGCGCGCTGCAGCAGCGTGATCGCGGCGATGTCGACGAGCGTGTTCCCGATCCCGACGAGGAACCACGCGACCAGCGCCACCGCCGTATTGGTCAGCAGGCCGACGAGCACGAGCGGCGCACCCCATAGGAAGATCCCGAGCGCCAGGTCGCGGCCCAGCTGCCGGCGCCCGATCAGCGCGAGCATCACTCCGGCCCCAACGATCGAGCCGACGCCGCTCACCGCCTCGAGCAGCCCGACTCCCGCCGAGCCGAGGCCGAGCAGTTGGAGCGCAGTGACCACGACGAGCACGCCGAGCGCTCCTGCGACCAGCGTCTGGGCGCCGTAGAGCCCGATCAGCAGACGGAGGCGCGGCTCGTGCCTGATCGCGCGCAAGCCCGCGAGCAGGTCGTGGCCCTCGTCCGCTTCACCTTCCGTCACGGCCGCGGGCTCGGGGAGAGGGGCCCGGACGCGCGCGACGAACGATGCGCTCCAGGCGTACGCCGCCGCAGTCACCGCGAACACGACTGCGGGTCCCTGTACGGCGAGCAGGAACGCTCCGAGCGCGGGCCCGACGAACGAGCCGACGCTGTCGATCGTGCTCGAGGAGACGTTCGCGGCGGTCAGCTCGTCGGGCGACCGCGCGATCGTCGGGAGCAGCGCGGCCTCGGCGGGCCGGAACACCGTTCCGGCGACGGTCGCCACGACCGCGAGCGCGTACACCACGAGGGCCGGCCAGTGGAGCGCCGCCACGAGCGCGGCCGCTCCCACCAGCCCGAAGCGGGCGAGATCGGACGCGAGCATCACCCGCTCGCGCCGGTGCCGGTCGGCGAGCGACCCGGCGAGCGGCGCGATCGCAGCCGCGGCCGCGAGCCGGACGAACCCGAGCACGCCGACGGCGGTGACGCCGTCGTGCTGGTAGGCATACACTGCGATCGCGATCGAGTACCCGTAGGTCGCCGTGACCGCGCCCGCGAACGCGAGCTGGACGTTTCGGATCTGGCGGTTCTGAAAGACGCCGCGGAGGGCCCCGAGCGACTCCCCGACCTGGGCGGCGACCGCGGCGCTCACCGGCCGAGGATCGCAGCATTTGACGAAAGCAGGAAGTGCGAGGGAAGATCCGAGGGCGCTCGACCGTCTTGTGAGCGTCCCTAAACGGAACGAGGAGGCAGCGCCAAGTGTCCGACGAGACCAAAGACCGCAAGTGGGAGAACGACGACGACGAGGCCAAAGCCGAGGACGTCGAGGCTCACCAGAAGACGGGCAAGCTTGCGAACGCCGAGGCCGAGGCCGAGGACGTCGAAGCCCACTACAAGGGCGGCAAGCTCGCGAACGCCGAAGACCGGGATTTCAAGGGCGGCAAGCTCGCGAACGACGAGGGCGACGACGGCGACGACGACGTCGAAGCCCACATCAAGGCCGGCAAGAGCCTCTAACGGTCAGCGGCATCACCGGGGGAATGCTGCTGGGGCCCGGGCGACCGGGCCCTAGCTTTGAGCGAGCACCCGCTCGAGCTCCGAAAGCAGCGCGATGCCCGCCGTGCGCCGGGTGCCCTCGAGCGCGTCCACCGCGGCGGCCACCTCGGCGACGACGGCCATGTCGCCGTCGCCCGCGAGCGCGGCTCGCGCACGCTGTGCCGACCGGAGCAGGCTGAGCGCGATCGCCGCCTGCCCGGCGAACAGGCCGAGCAGCTCCATCTCCTGCAGCGAGAAGCGAGCGCGCTGGGGCCGATCGAGCACCTGCAGCGAGCCGAGCGCGAGCTCGTCATCGAGCAGTGGGACCGCCATCAGCCCCTTCGGTACGTAGCCGGTTCCCTCGGCGACGTCGCGCGCGAAGCGCGGGTCGTTCTGCACGTCCTCGAGCACGAGCGGCGTGCGCGAGGAGAGCACCCAGCCGGCGATCCCCGTCGACGAGGGGAAGCGCTTGCCGACGAGCGCCTCCTCTCCCTCGCCCGACACCGCGGCGAACACGAGCTCGTCGGTCGCCTCGTCGTACAGCAAGATCGACGACGCCTTCGCGCCGAAGATCGCACGCGCGACCTCGACGATCGATCCGAGCAGACGGCCGAACTGCTCGTCCGACGCGAGCACGCCCGCGGCGACGGCGGCCTGGAGCTCAGCCTTCTCTCTCACCTTGTCCTCCCACGTTCGAGGCGATCTGGTACAGGACGCTCTTCAGCTGGAACGGCGTCAAGCGCGGATGCTTGCTCAGGATCAGCGCCGCGATGCCGGAGATGCAGGGGGTGGCGAAGCTGTTGCCGGTCGCGCGGATCGAGCCTCCGCCGATCCACGCGATGTCGACGTCGACGCCGTGCGCGAAGAACTCCACCGGTGGATTCGGGTTCGCGTAGAACAGCATGGGGTCTGACTCCTCGTGGCTGCCGACGGAGATCACCGACGAGAAGCGCCACGGGAACGACTCCACCGGCATGTTGTGGGCCGACGCGACGAGCACGGTGCGCTGGAAGTAGGCCGAGTCGGCGAGCTCGTGCAGCGCCTCGCCGAGCTGACGCTTCGTCGTCGAGAGGCTCATGTTGATCACGTCGTAGCCCTGCGTGACGGCCCACCGGAGCCCTGCCACGAGCACGTTGCCCGACCCGCTGAAGCCGCCTCCGAGCACGCGGACCGAGTAAAGCTCCGCCTCGGGTGCGATGCGGCGGATTACCCCGGCGCAGGCCGTGCCGTGCCCGCACAGGTCGCCCTCCTCGTCCGGCTCCGCGATCGTTTCCCCGTCCTCGTCGACGCGGATCGCGACCGCGCCCGCGATCTCGCCGACCCGCGGATGGCCCGCCTCGATCCCGCTGTCGAGCACGCAGACGCGGACACCGCGTCCCGTCGCACCGCCGAGAGCCCACTCGAGGTCGACGCGTGCCGCAACCGGATTCTCGAGCGCGATGCGCGCCGCTCCGCCGAGCGGCAGCGACCACGCGGGGAGGTCGTCCTCCTCCTCGACGACCTCTTGGGGCTGAGGCTCGTCAGCCACGCGCCGCGTCGGTCCCGAGGGTCTCCACATCGCGGTCGACTGACTGCACAGCGGCCTTCGCCCGCGCGTCGCGCTTGTCGCCGGGGCGGGAGGTGAGGTTGATCGTGACCAGGTGCGCCGCCGCCCGGGTTGCTCCCGCTGCGAGGAGTGCTGCGCCCGTCGGGTCGCCGCGCTCACCGGGCGATGCCAGCGCGGCGAGGCCGGCGGCGAGGGTGACAACGTCGGCCGCGGCCTCCGCGATGCGGAGCGGCACGTCGGCTGCGCGCTGCAGGGTGGTGCCGAGCACGTGGTCGCGGCCGCCGCTCGAGCCGCGCGGCTCGGCGAGCGCGAGCGTCGCCGCCTCGAACGCGTCGGCGTCCTCGGCCGCGAGGTCGGTCAGCCGGGCGGCCAGCGCGTCGGCCTGCGCGGCGATCCCGATCTCGTCGGCCCCGCGCGCGATCTTGGCGACGAGCGCTGCGGCGAGAGCCGCCGCGGCCGCGGCGGCCGAGCCGGCCGCCGGCGCGCTCGCGCGGGACGAGAGCGTGGCGAGCAGGCCGGTCAGGCCGTACCGGTCGGCGAAACGGGAGGCCGCGACGGCCAACGGGCTCGTCACATCGATTGCATGCGGGCTCGCGCCGTGGCGAGGAGCCGCGGAGTCGGGGAGATCCCCGACTCCGCGAGCGCCGATTCGAGGTCAGCGACGACCCGGGCGCGAAGCTCGGCGTCGGCGGCCGCTCGCTCGAAGAACCGATCGAGTGCAAGCCGCGCGCTCGGCAGCTCCTGAGCCGCCTCGACCCACCCCACTGGAGCGGGCGGCAGAGCCGCGAGCAAACGAGCAATCTGGCCGATGTCGCTATCCAACTCGAATCACCCGGCTACATGACGGGCGGGAGCGTACGAATCTTCCAACACGGTCTTCAACTTGTCGAGACAGCGCGAGATCCGGCTCGCGATCGTGCCGGCGGGGAGGGAGAGCGCGTCCGAGATCGTGCGGTAGCTCTCGTCTTGCGCGAAGAAGCGGTCGAGAATCTCCTGGCACTCGGCGGGGAGCAGCTCGAGCGCCGCCCGGATGGTCAGGGCGTCGTCGAGCTCGCCGACGAGGTCGTCCATCCCGCGAGGTTCGAAGTCGTCGGACGCGACCTCGCGCGACGACGCCCGCAGCTTGTCGATGCAGGTCCGGCGCGTCAGCTGGGCGAGCCAGGGGCGGACGGCGTCGTCATCGCGCAGCTTGTGGAGCTGCTCGTAGACCTTGCCGAAGACGTCCTGGAACACGTCCTCGGCGTCGCTCGGCGCGAGGCGGAAGCCCTGGACGCAGATCGCGTGGACGTAGCGCGCGAAGCGTGAGACCAGCTCGTCCCACGCGCCCTCGCTGCCGTCGCGGCAAGCGGCGACGAGCTCTCCGTCCGAGCGAGGCCTGGGCGACTCCATGCGGGGATCTTAGGAGGGTTCCACGCGGTCCTCTACGCGACCACGAACTTCGAGTCGATGATCGCCGGCGCGTACTGCGGGTTTCCGGCGCTGCCGGTCGCGGGCAGCACGACCCAGCGGTAGTTCCCGGCCGTGAACCGGAACGACCCGGGAAGCGTCAGCCGCGGCTCGGTGACGCGCTTCTCGAACACCTTCTTCCCGTCGTGCATGAACCTGACGAGATAGAAGGACGCGTCCGGCGCGGCGGGCCACGCGAACACGTGCGAGGGCTGGATCACGGGCGGCGGGGCCGGTTTCGTCGTCGCGGATCGGGTCGGCCTGCTCGTGTTCGCAGGCTTGGTGGTCGCCGTCCGCGGCGTGCTCGCGCTCCGCGCGCTCCCGGTCGTCGGCGAGCCCGCGCCCGGGTGCGTGGCCGGACGCGTCGGGGTCGTCGTGCGGGCGCGCGTGTGCGCGGGCGTCGAGGCCGCCGCGTCGGTGGACGCGGGCGGGGCCTGGCTCGTCGTCGCAGGCAGGGCCGATGTCGCCGTGCCGATCCGGCCGGGGGTCGCCGGCGCGGCGGCCGTCGTGAGCAAGGCGTCGGAGCCGCCGAACGGGTTCCAGCCGACGCCGAAGGCCAGGCCGAGCGCCGCGATCGGGACGAGGGCGGCGGCGAGGAGCAGGCGGGACCTGCGCCGGGACGGAGGTGCCGCCGGGACGGGGGCGGCCTCCGCGACGGGGACCGGAGGCGGAGGCGGGGGCGGGGGCGCTGCCGGGATCGGGGCGGGTGAGGGCGCCGCGGGCGCAGCGACAGCCGCCGGCGCGACCCGGAGCGACCGCGCCTTGACCTCCGCGAGGATCCGCTCGTCGGTCGGGACGACCTCGGTGAGCGCGTCGCGCGCGCGCTGCGCCTCCTCGTCGCCCGCGACGAGGATCAGCTCGGGGCTCGTCAGGGTCACGTCCCCGTTCTCCAGGTGGCCGGGCTCATCCAACGGGCTATTCCCCGGCTCGGGAACGCCGAACGTCGATCCGGCCAGGGACATGCGCGTCAGTCTGCCACTGTTCCCCGATGCCGCTTCGCAACCGGGTCACGCCGCTTTCCGAGCTCGTCGCCGATCCGGCCCGCGGGCTCGTCTACGGCAACCGCGGCTGCCTGCACGACGACCGGGGCAGGATTCGCAGGCGCTACGCGGGGCGGCGCTGGATCGCGTGCCGTCTTCGGTTCCGCGGCTGGCACCGCTCGCCGCTCCTCCAGCCGGGCCGGTTCACCGAGCTCTTCTTCCTCGACGAGGCGACCGCCTTCGCCGCCGGCCACCGGCCCTGTGCGCTCTGCCGGCGCGAGGACTACGTGCGCTTCGGCGAGCTCTGGGCCGAGCAGCACCCGGGCGAGGCGGGGGCGGACGTCGTCGACGCGCGCCTGCACGCGGAGCGGCTCACGGACGGACGCGCTCAGCGGCATCACGAGGCTCGCCTGGATCGGCTGCCCGACGGCGCGTTCGTGCTGGTCGACGAGCAGCCGTGGCTCGTCCACGGCGACCGGCTGCTCAGGTACACGCTGGCAGGCTACGTCGATCCACGCGCGCGGAGGAGAGGCGCCGCGCGGCTGATCACGCCGCCCTCGCTCGTCGAGGTGCTGCGGGCCGGGTGGGACCCGGCCGTGCCGCTCTTCCATCCGTCGGCGCTAGGCGGCTAGCTCGGCCGCGAGCTCGTCGAAGGCGGCCACATGACGGTCGACGTCGTCCTCGCTCGTCGCGGGGCACATCAGCGACATGTTGTGGAACGGCGTGATCATGATCTGGCGGTTCAGCAGGTAGAGGTGGAGGAGCTCGTCGAGCTCGTCGTTCGCGGCCGCTGCGGAGGCGCCGCCGCTCGTCGGCGGCTCGGGGCAGAACCGGACCTCCGCTCGCGCGCCGAGCTCGACGACGCACCACGGCAGCGAATGCCGTTCGACCGCCTCGCCGATCGCCGCCGCGAAGCGATGCCCGAGCGCGCACATGTACCCGAGCGCCTCGTCGGTGAGCACGAGCTCGAGCGTCGCGCGCATCGCCGCCACCGACAGGGGGTTGCCGGCGAGTGTCCCGCCGACGCCGCCGACGTCCTCGAGGTCCGCGCGCGGGTCGCCGGTGATGCGCGCTGCGAGATCGGGCCGCAGCCCGTACGCCCCGGTCGGCACGCCGCCCCCGATCGACTTCCCGAGCGTCACGACGTCGGGCTCGAGACTCCAGGCGCGCGTGCAGCCGCCTGGGCCGGCGCTCAGCGTGTGCGTCTCGTCGACGATCAGGAGCGACCCGGCCGCGGTAGTGAGCGACCGCACGGCGTCGAGGAAGCCGGGCGCGGGGAGGACGATCCCGATGTTCGTCAGCGCCGGCTCGGTGAGCACGGCCGCGACGTCGCCGTGGGCCAGCTCGCGCTCGAGCGCGTCCGCGTCGTTGAACTCGACGACCCGCGTCGTCAGCGCCGGGTCGACGGGCGGTCCGACGTTCCCCTCGCGGGATCGCGGGCCGTCCGGGGTCGCGACCACGAAGGTCTCGTCGACCGACCCGTGGTAGCAGTGCGAGAAGACCAGGATCTTCGTGCGGCCGGTGAGCTGGCGCGCGATCCGGATCGCGAACCTGTTCGCGTCGCTCGCCGTGAGCGTGAACGACCAGCGCCGCTCGCCGAACCGCCGCGACAGCTCGGCGCCGACCCAGGCGGCGTCCGCGGTGGGGAGCATCGTCGCCGCGCCGCCGAGGCTGCCGAGCCGCTGCGTGACCGCGGCGACCGTGGCGGGCGGCGAGTGGCCGGCCATCGCGCCCGTATCGCCCAGGCAGAAGTCGACGTACTCGATGCCGTCGACGTCGGTAACGCGATTCCCCTGCGCTCGCTCGGCGTGGAGGGGGAACCCGCCGGGCCACTTCGTCATCCACGTCATCGGCACGCCGCCGAGCAGGCTGCTCTCGGCGCGCTCGAACGCCGCCAGCGAGCGCGGGTGCAGCGCGGTGTAGCGCTCGCGCTCCCGCGCGAGCAGCGCCCCGGGGTCGCTCATCGGCTGGAGTTAACCGGAGATCGGTGCCAGGCACATGTGCCTGGCACCGATCAGGTAGCCCCTAGCGAGGGCTGGTTCTCATGCGGCCGCTTCCGATCCTTCGGTGCGCGCCTGCTGGGCCGCGATCACGTCGCGGTACCAGTAGAAGCTCCCCTTCGGAACCCGCTCGAGCGTCGCGTAGTCGATGTAGATGAGGCCGAAGCGCTTCCAGTAGCCCCACGCCCACTCGAAGTTGTCGAGCAGCGACCACGCGAAGTAGCCGCGCAGCGGCACGCCCTCGGCAAGAGCGCGGCCGGCGGCGCCGATGTACGCCTCGAGATAGGCCTGCCGCTCCTGGTCGGCGACGCTCCCGTCGTGCCCTCGCACGTCGGGGAACGCGGCGCCGTTCTCCGTCACGTAGATCGCCGCCGGGCCGTAGTCGTCGCGCAGTCGCACGAGCAGGTCGTGCAACCCGTCGGGGACGATCTCCCAACCCATGTCGGTGTGGTCGGCCCCTTCGCGCCGCACGATCTCCGACCTGTCGCCGTTCGCACCGGCCGCCACGAGCGGCGATGTGTAGTTGTTCACGCCGAGGAAGTCGATCGGCGCGGCGATCGTCTCGAGGTCGCCGTCGTGCATCTCGGGCAGGATCGCGGCCCACTCGTCGGCGAGGTCGGACGGGTAGCTCGCCTTGAAGATCGGGTCGAGGAACCACCGGTTGTGCAGCCCGTCGACCCAGCGCGCTGCGGCGACGTCGTTTTCGTCCGACGAGGCCGGGTAGGGATGGTCGAGGTTGAGCGTGATGCCGACCTGCGACTCCGGCGAGAGCCTGCGGAGGATCTCGACCGCCCGCCCGTGGGAGAGCAGCAGGTGGTGCGCGGTCGCGAGCGCGTCGCGGTCGGACGTGCGTCCGGGAGCGTGATGGCCCCACGCGTGCCCGACCCAAGAGACCACCCACGGCTCGTTGTGCGTGATCCAGTGGGCGACGCGGTCGCCGAGCCGCTCCGCCACCGCCTCGACGTACTCGGAGAACGCGTCGACGATGTCGCGCGAGGGCCAGCCGCCCGCGTCCTCGAGCGCCTGCGGCGTGTCCCAGTGGAACAGCGTCGCGTACGGCACGATCCCGTTCCCGAGCAGCTCGTCGACGAGACGGTCGTAGAAGTCGAGCCCCTTCGCGTTCACCTTCCCACGCCCCGTCGGGATGACTCGCGGCCACGCGATCGAGAACCGGAACGCGTCGAGGCCGAGCTCGCGCATCAGCGCGATGTCGTCGCGGTAGCGGTGGTAGAAGTCGCACGCCACCGCGCCGGTGTCTCCGTTCCGCACCTTGCCCGGAGTGGCGCAGAAGCGATCCCACACGCTCTCGCCGCGGCCGTCGTCGTTGGCGGCGCCCTCGATCTGGTACGAGGCGGTCGCCGCGCCCCAGACGAACTCGGGCGGGAACTGCCTAGCGAAGTGGCTCGACATGGACTTCCTCTCGGAGTGCGGGGGACGGGGCCCGAACGTGGCAGCGCGCCGCATGGGTCGCGCGGACCTCGACGAGCGCAGGAGTTTCGTGCGAGCAGCGCTCGACCGCGATCTCGCAGCGGTCTCTGAACCTGCAGCCCGGTGCCGGGTCGATCGCCGCCGACGAGCGGCCCTTGCGGTGCTCGAAGACGCCGGTGTCGGTGTGGTCCGGATCCGGGACGGCGGAGAGCAGAAGCTCGGTGTACGGGTGCAACGGCTCGGAGAGCACGCGCTCGGCCGGACCGCGCTCGACGATCTGCCCGGCGTACATCACGAGCACGTCATCGGCGACGTAGCGCGCACTCGCGAGGTCGTGTGTGACGTAGAGGAACGCGAGGTTGCGCTCCTGCTTCAGGTCGAGCATCAGGTTGAGGATCCCGATGCGGATCGACACGTCGAGCATCGACGTCGGCTCGTCGGCGACGACAACCGTCGGCGCGACGGCGAGGGCGCGGGCGATGGCGACGCGCTGGCGCTGGCCGCCGGACAGCTCGTGCGGGTACTTGGCGGCGATCTGGTCGGGGGGAACGAGGCCGACCGTGGTGAGCAGCTCGCGGATCGCGGTGTCGATCCCGCCGCGGGGGACGAGCTTGTGCAGCAGCAGCGGCCGCGCGAGGTGGTGCCGCACGGTCTTGACCGGGTTCAGCGAGCTGAACGGGTCCTGGAAGATCATCTGCACCTGCGACCGGTAGCGCATGATGTCGGCGCGGCTGCGCTTGGTGGCGACGTCGCGGCCCTCGAAGATCACCTGGCCCGACGTGGGGTCCTGAAGGCGCGCGATCAGGTGCCCGACCGTGCTCTTGCCGCTGCCGCTCTCACCGACGAGCGCCGTGATCGTGCCGGGGCGGAGCGTGAACGACACGTCGTCGGCGGCATGGACCTGCGCGCGCCGAACGACCCCGTTACCGACGGGGAAGTGCTTCGTCAGGTCGCGGACCTCGAGCCCCGTCGTCACCGTCCGGCCTCCACGAGGTGGCAGGCGACGCGATGATCCGGGGCGGCCTCGTGCAGCAGCGGGCGCACCTCGGTCTGCAGCGCGTAGAGCTCGGGCCTGTCGGGGCTGCAGTACGAGCAACGAGGGTTGAAGCGACAGCCTTTCGGAGGATGTGCGAGATCGGGAGGCGTACCCGGGATCCCCGTCATCCGCGCGACCGGCCCGCGGAGCGGCGGGAAGGAGCGCAACAGCCCTTCGGTGTAGGGATGCAGCGCGCGCACCTGGAGCTCTCGCGCCGGCGCTTCCTCCACGATCTCGCCGGCGTACATGATCGCGATCCGGCTCGCGAACTCGAACAACAGCGAGAGGTCGTGTGTGATGAAGAGCACGGCGAACCCGCGCTCGCGCTGCAGGTCGCGCACCTGCTGGAGGATCTCCCGCTGCACGACCACGTCGAGCGCGGTCGTGGGCTCGTCCATGATCACGAGCTCCGGCTGCAGCGCGAGCGCCATCGCGATGATCACGCGCTGTCGCATGCCTCCGGAGAGCTCGTGGGGATACGAGCTCAACCGGCGCTCGTCGATGCCGACGATCTCGAGCAGCTCGCCGGCGCTCTTCAGCGCGTTGCGCTTCGAGATCCGCTCGTGCGCCCGCATCATGTCGACGAACTGGTTGCCGACCTTCATCACGGGGTTGAGCGCGTTCATCGCGCTCTGGAACACGATCGAGACGTTCCGCCAGCGGAAGCGTCGAAGCGCCTCCTCGCTGTCGTGCGTGATGTCCTCGCCGCGGAAGCGGATCGTCCCGTCGGCGATGCGCGCCGGCGGCTTCAGGATCTGCATCAGCGCGTTCGCGACGGTGGTCTTGCCGCAGCCCGATTCGCCCGCAAGCCCGAGCACCTCGCCGGCGCCGATCGTCAGGTCGACACCGTCGACCGCGCGGACCTCGCCATACGTGACGGCGAGGTTCTTCACCTCGATGAGCGTCTCCGGCGTCACGGAGGCTTCGTCCGTCGGTCCCGGCACGGTCGCGATCATCGCCTGCCCCGAAGGCGCGGGTTGCTCACCTCGTCGATCCCGGCAAGCAGGAAGACGAGCCCGATCACCGTGATCACGAGCGCCATCCCGGGGAACAGGAACGGCCACCACTCGCCCTGCAGCACGGCCGAGTTCGTCTGCGCCCAGTACAGCGTCATGCCCCAGCTGACGTGCTCGGTGTCGCCGAGCCCGAGGAACTCGAGCCCCGCGTCGACGAGCAGCGCGATGTAGAAGACGAGCACCCACGCGGCGGCGATCCGGCTGATCATGTTCGGCATCAGCTCGCCGAACACGATCCGCCGTCGTGGTTCGCCCGCGACCTTCGCGGCCTTCACGAAGTCGCGGTTGACGAGCGTCAGCGCCTGTCCTCGCAGGATGCGCGCCTCGAATGCCCAGAGCGTGAGCCCGAGGACGAGCACCATCGTCATCATCCCGCGCTGCTTCAGGTAGCCCGAGATGACGACGAGCAGCGGGATCGTCGGGATGACGAGGAAGATGCTCGTCAGGAAGTTGATGAGCTCGTCGATCACGCCGCCCGCGTAGGCCGCGAAGATGCCGAGGGTGGCCGCGAGCACCGTGGCCAGTGTCGCGGCGGCCGCGCCGAGGATCAGCGAACGGCGGGCGCCGAGCATGACCTGCGAGAAGATGTCGCTTCCCTGATCGGTCGTGCCGAACAGGTGGTGCCAGGACGGCGCCTGGCGCGCGTCGAGCAGGCTGAAGTCGGTCGGGTTGTTCACCGAGATGACCGGCGCGATCAGCGCGATCACGATCACGAAGCCGATCAGTGAAAGCCCGAAGAGCGCCTTCGGGTTGTGCAGAAGCAGGTTCGCCCACCCCGGCAGCACCTTCCCGCGCCGCTTCGTGCTCGGCAGCCCGTAGGCGATCTCGATCGGCTGGAGCTGCGACATCAGGAGGTCCGCACGCGCGGGTCGAGGGCGAAGTTGAGGAGGTCCATGATGAAGTTCGCCGCGATCACGCAGAGCGCGAACACGAGCAGCAGTGCCTGCGTGAGCGGGTAGTCGTTGCCAAGCGCGGCCTGCTGCAGCGTCAGCCCGGCGCCGGGGTAGCTGAAGACGTACTCGATGAAGACGAGCCCGCCGACCGCGCCCGCGAACTGCGCCGCAAACCCGTTGAGCGGCGGGAGGATCGCGTTGCGGCCCGCGTAGCGCGTCATCACGCGGCGGTCACGCAGGCCCTTCGCCTGCGCCATCGTCACGTAGTCCTCGCTGATCGTGTTGATCATGATCGCGCGCATGTTCAGCACCCAGCCGCCCGCGAACGCGGCGACGATCACGAGCATCGGAAGCTGCGCATGGCGGAACGCGCTCGACAGAAACGCCCAGTCGAAGCCGGGGACGAGCCCGCTGTCGTAGGCGTGCTGGATCGGGAACCAGTGGAGCTTGAGCCCCAGGAAGTAGACGCCGAGGAGCGCGGTGAAGAACGCCGGGAACGCGCCGAGCGCGAGCAGCGACGGCACGGCGATGAGGTCGAACGCGCCGCCGCGCCGCCACGCGGCGATCATCCCCACCGTCGTTCCGAGGATGAACGCGATCAGGAAGGCGACACCGACCAGGAAGATCGAATAGGGGAGCGTCCGCCCGACGACTTCGGAGACCGACGCCGGGTAGTTCGACGTCGAGACGCCGAAGTTCAGGTGGACGATCCGGTGCAGGTAGGTGATGTAGTCGTGCCAGATCGAGTTGTTGTCGCCGCCGAGGAGCGCCTGGTAGGTCTTGATGATCCCCGGGTTCGACTGCAGCTGCGCCGAGGAGAGGTGCTGCAGGACGCCGCCGATCGGGCTGCCCGGCATCAACCGGGGCAGCAGGAAGTTCAGGGTAAGCGCGACCCAGATGGCGAAGGCGTAGAAGACGATTCGGCGGATGAGCCAGCGCATCGGGACTGAGGATGAAGATCGCGGCGGGCGGGACGCCTGCTCGTCCCGCCCGCCGCTCCACCACCGAGGTGGAGTCTTCGGTTAGTTGGCGCCGGCCTTGCCGCCGGGGCAGATCTGCGTGAAGGACAGGATGTTGTCCGGGAACGTCGTGAAGATCGGGTCGCCGAAGTGGTTCTTCGGCGAGTCGAAGCAGTGGAAGTACCGCGTGCTGTAGGTCGACCAGCGCGGCCCCACGAACAGCGGGACGATCGGCAGTTCCTGCAGCCAGAGCTTCTGGAGCTGCGTCGCGATCACCTGCTGCTTGATCGGGTCGAGCGTGGCCTTCCACTGGTTGAGCAGCGCGGTGCCCTGGTCGCTCTTGTAGTGCTCCCAGTTACCGGTGTTCGTCGCGTCCTGTCCCGACGCCACGAAGGCGTTGTTCGAGAAGTTCGCGTTGAAGAAGCCGAACGGCGAGCCCTGGCCGCCAACCTGCCAGAGGAGCGTCGGGTTCTTCGTCGAGGACGCGTTCGGGTACCACGAGTTCCAGTCCGGCTCGAGCTTCACGTTCGAGTCGATGCCGATCGCCTGGAGGTTCTTGGCGATGATCTGGTCCGAGGCGACCCAGTCCGACCAACCCGAGATCACGTGGATGTCGAGGTTGACCGGGTTCCCCTTCGGGTCGAGCAGCTTGCTGCCCTGGTAGGTGAACCCGTTGGCGGTCAGCAGCTTCTTCGCCGCATCCGGGCTGTACGTCGCCATCGCCTTGGCCTGGGCCTTGACGTCGGAGTTGACCACCCACTGCGGGAACAGGAAGCTGATCCCGAGCGCGTCGGTGGGCGGCGCGTAGCCGTACTCACCGAGCGTCGAGACGCTCTGCCGGTCGATCGCCAGCGAGAGCGCCTTGCGGAACGGCACGAGGCTGTAGGGGTACTGCGTGTCGTCGAACACGAGCGACTGCGGGTAGGCGGTGGTCGCGTAGAACGAATGGAAGTGCGCCTTGTCCTTCGCCTCGTACGCCTTGTCGACGTTCGGGACGAAGTTGTGCGTCAAGTCGACCTGGCCGCTCTGGATCAGTGCGAGGGCTGCGTCGTTCGACGCCGCCTGCACGTACTCGAGGCACGGGATCAGCGGCTTGCCCGCCTGCCAGTAGTTCGTGTTCTTCCCAAGCACGTAGTCCTGCGTCGTGAACCGCACGAGCTTCGTGAACGGGCCCGAACCGACGGGGTTCGAGTTCGTGTAGGTCGCGGGGTTCTTGACCTTCGACCAGATGTGCTTCGGCACGATGAAGACGCCGTTCAGCGTCGTCGAGATGAACTGCGAGTCGACCGTCTTGAGCTTGATGACGACCGAGTACTTGCCGTTGGCCGTGACCGAGGCGACGTTCGAGCCTGGACGCGTGGAGCCGAGGACGTCCATCACCTTGGCCTGCGAGCCGGTGCCGCCCTTGAGGCTGTAGACGACGTCGTCGGAGGTCAGCGGCTGGCCGTCCGACCACTTGGCGTTCTGCACGAGGCTCAGGGTGAGCGTCTTGTTGCCGTTCGACCACTTCCAGCTCTTGGCGAGCCACGGACGGGCCTTGAGGCCGCCGGCCGGAGTAACGATCAGCCCCTCGTACATCGCGCCGCGGATGAACTGCCCTGCAGGCAGGCCCTGGGCGGTGTACGGGTTGAAGTTCTTGACGAACGCCGGGTCACCGGACCCGGTCATGACGAGGCACGAGTGTGCCTTCGCGGCCGCTGCGCTTGCGGAGGCCGGGGTGGAGCCGGCCGCGGGTGCCATGCGGGCGACGACGAGTGCCGCAACGATCGCGGCGCCGACGACCAGCAGAGCCAAACGGCGGGCCGAGCGTGGAGTCACAGACATCTGCTTCCTTTCTCGCCCGCAAGCGAGCAGCGGGGAACGGGCGGGGTTTCCGGAAATTTCCGGGAACGGTTAACACGGTTTGAACGTCGTGTCAAGGTCTGGCCGCCTGAAATCGTGTCGTTTTCAAGAAAGACGACCTCCGGGAATTGCCGGAAACGCTTCCGAGTGCTTCAATTGCGGAATGGCGCAGACCGACCGGCGTCCCGACCAGCCGTTTCGCGGCCGCGCGACGATCCGCGACATCGCCGATCTGGCCGGGGTGTCGATCGCGACCGTCTCCCGCGTCCTGAACGACCGGCCCGATGTTGCCGCGGGGACGCGGGAGACGGTCCTGCAGGTCGTGCGCGAGCACGGCTTCCAGACGAACCGGGGCGCGCGCGGTCTCTCGAGCGGACGCACCGGCATGATCGGCCTGACGCTGCCGCTCGTCGCCGACGCGTACTTCGGTCCGATGCTGAGCGGCGCCGCCGAGGCGTTGTACGAGAGCGACCTGCGCATCGTGCTCTGCCCGACGCTGCACGAGCACGATCGCGAGGTCTCGCTGCTCGAGCGGTTGATGCGCGGCACGACGGACGGCGCGATCCTCATGCTCCCCGAAGAGTCCGAGGAAGAGCTCCGCACGCTGCAGCGCCAGGGCTATCCCTTCGTCGTCGTCGATCCGCGCGAGCGGCCGCCCGAGGGCATCGCGTGCGTTGCCGCGATGCACGCCGCCGGTGCGAAGCAGGCGACCGAGCATCTGCTCGCGCTCGGACATCGACGCATCGGTGCGATCGCCGGTCCGGCGGGCTGGTACGCGACCGAGGAACGGCTGCACGGTTTCCGCGCGGCGCTCGCCGCGGCAGGGATCCTGCTCGAGCCCGAGCTCGTCGTCTATTCCGACTGGCGGACGCCGCGTGGCACCGAGGCGGCCGAGCAGCTGCTGTCGCTGCGCAAGCCGCCGACCGCGATCTTCGGCTTCAACGACAACGTCGCGATCGGCGCGCTGCACGCGGCGCGCGCGCACGGGCTCTCGGTCCCGCACGATCTTTCCGTCGTCGGCTTCGACGACACGGCGCAGGCGACGATCGTTACGCCGCAGCTGACGTCGGTCCGTCAACCCCTCGCCGAGCTCGGTCGCACCGGCGTCAGCCTGTTGACGCGCCTGCTCGACGGCCAGCGCATCGACGCGCTGCGCATGGAGCTGTCGACCAAGCTCGTCGTGCGGAACTCGACGGCACCACCTCCGGAGTAATGAAGGTCGCGGCGATCGCGATCGGAGCGATCGCCTGCGCGGCGGTAGTCGCCGCGTTCGCCGTTCGCGCGTCGAGCGGATCGTCCGGCGTGTACACCGTGCAGCGGCTCGTGTCGGACGGCGGCGTCCCCGCTCGCTACCGCGCGCAGAAGCTCGTGAACGCGTGGGGGATCGCCGCGGAGCCCGGCGGCGTGTGGTGGACGGCGAACGAGGCGAGCGACACGAGCACCGTCTTCTCGGGGGAAGGCAAGCGCCAGCATCTCACCGTGTCGGTGCCGGGCGGACCGACCGGCGTGGTCTTCAACGCCGGTCGAGGCTTCGTTCTCTCGGCCCGCGGCACGTCCGATCCGGCGCGCTTCATCTACGCCTGCGAGGACGGGACGATCCGCGCGTGGACCCCGACCGTCCCGACTGCGTGGTCGACGCAGTCCGAGGTCGCGGTCGACCTGCGCGGCGAGGCGGCGGTGTTCAGGGGCCTCGCGCTCGGCAACGGCCTGCTGTACGCCACCGACTTCCACAACGGCCGCGTCGAGATGTTCGACTCGCACTGGAAGCGCCTGCGCCTGCCCGGTGCGTTCAGCGATCCGAAGGTTCCGGCGTGGTACGCGCCCTTCGGCATCGCCGCGATCGGCGGCCACGTGTTCGTGACCTACATCTTCCGCGCTCCGGTCAACGGCAATGACGCGCCGACCGGGGGCTACGTCGACGAGTTCGACGCACACGGGAAGCTCGTCGCACGTGTCGCGCACCGCGGTCCGCTGAACGCGCCGTGGGGGCTTGCGCTCGCCCCGCGAACGTTCGGCCGGTACGGCGGCGACCTGATCGTGGGCAACTTCGGTGACGGCCGGCTCAACGCGTTCCGTCGGGACGGTGAGAGCTGGGCCTACGACGGCGCCGTTCGCACGAGCGGCGGCAAGCCGGTCGAGCTGAGCGGTCTCTGGGCGCTCGCGTTCGGCAAGGACGGCAGGCTCTTCTTCTCGTCAGGGCCCCACGCATGGCGCGGAGCGACCGAGCTGCAGGTGCACGGTCTCGTCGGATCGATCGCGCCGGCGTGAACGCGCCGAAGCCGGCGCCGCTCGAGGCAGCGCCGGCTTCAGATCGCCACCGGGCGGGCGACTTGTCAGCGCGTCGCGATTCCACCGTGCTGGCGGCGGGTCAGCGCGAGCGCGCCGCCTGCGACCAGCATTGCTCCGAGGAAGCCGGCGCCTGCATAGAAGGCCGGGCTCCAGTCGGTGCTCGACGACGAGCTTGCGGTCTCGACCGTCGAGGTGACGCCGATCCCGCGTGAGCCGGAACGATCGTCCGGCCGCAGCGACGTCGACGACGTGACGCCTGAGAGCAACGTCGGGTTGATGCCGCGAAGACCCTCGCGGTCGTCCGGGCGGGTCGCCGCCGCAGTCGACTCGCTCTGCTCGAGCCGCGCGACGGCACGGTCGAGCGCGTCGGGCACGGCGTTGGCGGCCGGCGCGGTCGCCGCAGTGCGCCGCAGGTGGTGGCTGCCGCCGACGTAGAGGCTCTGATCGACCCCGTGACCGTGGCTCAGGTACGGGATCACAAGCGGCGTCTTCGTCGAGGTCGACGTGCCGCTGTACGCGCTCTGATCGACGCCGACGCCATGGCTCAAGTACGGAATGACCTGCTGCCCGGCGGCCGCTGCCGACCCTGTGATGAGCGCGCCGAGCACGAGGGCCAGAAGGCCGACGAGCATCTTCTTCGGTGCGCAAACGTGGTGCATCGTGCTCCTCCTCTTCGAACCGGGCCGGTCGACCCGCTCACCGGTCAAGAGCGCGGAGCACGCGACGAAATACGTGCGGCCGGCGCCTGCAAACTTGCGGAATCGGGCTTCGAGTCGTATGAACTCGCTGACAAGTATCCAAACGCCAGTGCGGCGCTCCTAAACGAAACGCCAGCCGTAAGGAGGTCGGCATTCCTGTGGCTCCTCCCAACGTCACTCATCTGACGCGTCGGATTCTCAAGAACAAGCACGTCGACTACGCATGGGGGCCTGCGCCCACGTACGAGCTGTCGTCATGGATCCGGGACGAGCTGCTGGTCTCCCGCGATGCGACCGACGACGAGCGCGGGCTGCTCAACAAGTTCGGCTGGGGCAGGAAGGGGTCTGTGCTGCAGGGTGCCGGCAAGCGGGCGGCGGGCGTGACGGACATCGAGATCTGGAAGCCGACCACCGACTCCTACAGCATGGTCGAGTCGGTCATCGCCGATCTGAGGATGGCGTCGGGGAAGACTCCGTTGGTCTCCCCGAACCACCTTCTCGTCCCGTGCGGGCTCGGCTCCTACTGCCCGGCCAGGGCGCCGACGGCCCTGGCGCCGCAGGCGGCGCGCGCGGCCAGGATCGCGAACTACCTCGCGCCCAGAGAGGGTGAGCCGATTCGCGTCGTCGTGATCGACACCGGCTACATCGAGAAACCATCGCTCGAAGCGCGGAGCGATCGAGGCGGCTTCACCAGCGTGAAGGGCGAGATCTTCAACGGGAGCTCCTGGGTGCCGAGCCAGCCCGACGGTCCGTACCGGCTACCGGGCGGCGCGCTCGAGCTCCTCGACGGGCACGGCACGTTCACGGCGGGCGAGATCGCGGAGCGCTGCCCGAGCGCCCACGTCACGGTCGTCGGCATCCTCGACGAAGAGGGAGCCGCCACCGAAGCGTCCGTCGCCCGGGAGATCTACAAGCACGCGGACGCCGACATCATCGTCCCGGTCTTCGCGTTCAGTGCGCTCGAGGGCGTCGGAAACTGGACGTTCACTCACGTGTTGCCCCAGCTCAAGGAGACGTCGATCGTCGTCTGCCCTGCGGGGAACGAGTCGTCGTTCGCACCGCACTTTCCGGCGGGCCTTCGCTGGCCCCGGTACCCGGTCATCGGCGTCGGGTCGCTCGTGCCGGGAGCCCCGTCCGGGGTCCCGGGGCCGGAGCTGTCCGACTTCACGAACTTCGGAGACTGGGTCGCCGGCTACACGGTCGGAGAAGACGTCAAGGGTCTGTACTTCAATCTGACGACGAAGGTCGAGGACGGGCCGCCGGACAAGGTGGCGTACAAGGGTTGGGCGAAGTGGTCCGGAACGTCGTTCGCGGCGCCGAAGGTCGCCGCGCATCTCGCCAACAAGGCCGTATCGGCGGGAAGCGCTCGCGCCGCCGCCGCGGACTTGATGAGCCTGCCGACGGTACCGCTGTTCGGTCCCACGCCCGGCGTTGCTGCAATGGGTCGCGACTTCCGCAACGTCGCCACGTGAGCCTGAGCTCGCTCCTCGACGCGGCGGCCCGCGGGGACCAGCAGGCATGGGATGCGATCGTCGATCGTTTCTCGAGCCTCGTCTGGGCGACCGCGCGCGCGCATCGGCTCTCGCGCGACGACGCGGCCGACGTCGCGCAGACGACGTGGCTCCGGCTGGTCGAGCACCTCGACCGCATCCACGATCCGGAGCGCCTCGGCGCGTGGCTCGCCACGACGGCGCGGCACGAGTCTCTCCGCCTGATCCGCCGGGGGACGCGCGAGCAGCCGACCGACGAGCCGGATCTGTTCGAGGCGCCGGACGCGGACACGATCGACCGGCTCCTGCTCGAGGAGGAGCGCGACGGCACGCTGTGGAAGGCGTTCGCGTCGCTCAACGAGCGCTGCAAGACGCTGCTCCGCATGCTCCTCGCGGACGAGCCGCCGAGCTACGAGGAGATCGGAGCCGCCCTCGACATGCCGGTCGGCGCGATCGGGCCGACCAGGATGCGCTGCCTCGACCAGCTCCGCCGGACGGCTGGCGTGGCGCAGCTCGGAACATGACGTATCAGGAGCCCTCCAACCGCCTCTTCATCCAGGAGACCGCCCAACATGACCAATAACCCCACGCAATCAGAGGGCTCAGACGACCCCTTGCTCGCTCAGCTGAGACGCCTCGCCAGAACTGTCGACCCTGTCCCGAACGAGGTCACCGCGTATGCCCGCGCTGCACTCGGATGGCGCCGTGTCGACACCGAGCTCGCCGAGCTGCTCGACGACTCCCGGCTCGCAGTCGCGGGGACGCGCTCGGTGGCGGAAGCCGCCCGCTCGCTGACCTTCCGCTCGAGCGACCTCCAGGTCGACGTCGAGGTCGACGACAGCGGCGACGGGATTCTGCTGCTCGGACAGCTGGTGCCGGCCGTCGACGCGGAGATCGACGTGCAGCGGGACGACGGCACGACGCTGGCGACGGCGAGTGCCGACGAGCTCGGCCGCTTCCGGTTCGAGCTTCCCGGCGGCGGACGGATCAGGCTGGTCGTGCGCCGCGAGGCGCCCGCCCCGCCGGTCGAGACGAGCTGGATCTAGCCCGACGAGCCTCTCGCTTCCGCGGGAGGCCGTTGCAGTTCCGTCACCCTCTCCTGGAGACCGGACACGGCCGCCGCGGCCACGCGATTCGGCCGCGGCGAGCCGCGCGTCACCCGGTGTGGATCGTTCGGGGCGGTTTCGTCACCCTCACCTGGCGACTGGACCGGTCCACGGGGCCGTGGCTAGCTACGGCCGGTCCGCGGGGAGGCACGGCGCGATCTCTACCACTTAGCTCTGTTACAGAGCTATCATGCCAACGATGACGAGTCTCGACTCCGACAGCAGGCTGGCGGACGAGCTGCTGACGGCGATGTCGGCGGTCCGGCGCGCGACGAGGAGGCGCGACGGCCGCCCGGCTGAGCTCTCGTCGCTGACGAGAGCTCAGCTCGAGCTCGCTCGCGTCGTGCGTGGGAACCCCGGCATCTCGATCGCCGCCGCCGCGGACGCGATGCGGCTCGCACCGAACACCGTCAGCACGCTCGTCGGCGAGCTCACGGCGCTTCGCATCCTCGTGCGGACGACCGACGCCGCCGACCGTCGCGTCGCCCGGCTCGAGCTCTCCGGGGACTGGAAGCGCACCGTCGACGCCTGGCGCGACCGCCGGCTCGCCGCCGTCGCAGAGGCGATCGCCAGGCTGCCGGCGGCCGAGCGACGGCGCGTCGAGCAGGCCCTGCCGGCGCTGGCTCGCATCGCGAACGAGCTCGAGCCACTCGCAACGGCTGCCGCCGCGTGACAGCGATCCCGGCAGTCGAGATCCGGGGCCTGCGGCACCGGTTCGGCGATCACGCCGCGGTCGACGGCATCGATCTCGACGTGCGCGCGGGCGAGGTCTTCGGACTGCTCGGTCCGAACGGCGCCGGCAAGACGACGACGATCCGCGTGCTCAACACGCTGCTGCCGCTGCAGGAAGGATCGGTCGAGGTGTTCGGGTATCCCGTCGTCGCGCGCATGGCGGTGCGCCGGCTGCTCGGCTACGTGCCGCAGCAGCTCTCGATCGAGGCCGCGCTGACCGGCCGCGAGAATGTCTCGTGGTTCGCGCGCCTCTACGACGTTCCCCGACGCGAGCGCAAGGTGCGCGTCGAGGAGGCGCTCGAGGCAATGGGCCTCTCCGACGACGCCGACCGCCTCGCGGGCACGTACTCCGGCGGGATGGTGAGGCGGCTCGAGCTGGCGCAGGCGCTCGTGAACCGTCCCGCCCTGCTGATCCTCGACGAGCCCACAGTCGGGCTCGACCCCGTCGCGCGGGGCGGCGTGTGGGAGCGCGTCGAGGAGCTCCGCCTCTCCACCGGGATGAGCGTGCTCGTCACGACCCACTACATGGAGGAGGCGGACGCGCTCTGCGACCGTGTTGCGCTGATGCACCTCGGCCGCGTTCGTATCGTCGGCCGGCCGTCCGAGCTGCGCCGCTCGCTGGGCGTCGCCGCCACGCTCGAGGACGTCTTCCGTCGCTACACGGGCGACACGATCGAAGGCCACGAGGTCGGGAAGGGAGGGCTTCGTGAGATCCGCCGCGCTCGCAGGACCGCCGGCCGCGTCGGCTGAGCTTCGCGCGCCCGCGGTCTGGCGCCGCTTCCCGAGCAGGACCGCCACGTTCTGCATCGTCGAGCTGCAGAAGCTCAGCCACGACCGCACCGAGCTCGTCACGCGCGCCGTGCAGCCGGTGCTGTGGCTGCTCATCTTCGGCGAGACCTTCAACCGGATCCACGCGATCCCGACCGGCGGCATCCCGTATCTCGACTTCCTGGCGCCGGGGATCATCGCGCAGTCGGGGATGTTCGTCGCGATCTTCTACGGCATCCAGATCATCTGGGAGCGGGACGCCGGCGTGCTGACGAAGCTCCTCGTCACACCGACTCCGCGCTCGGCGCTCATCCTCGGCAAGTCGTTCGCGGCGGGCATCCGCGCGCTCGCGCAGGTCGTCGTCGTGCTCGTGCTCTCGATCATCCTCGGCGTCGCGCTGACGACGAGCCCGCTCGCGATCCTCGGCACCGTGGTGATCGTCGCACTCGGGTCGTCGTTCTTCTCGTGCCTGTCGATGACGATCGCCGGCGTCGTGCTGCGGCGCGACCGCCTGATGGGCATCGGGCAGATGATCACGATGCCGCTGTTCTTCGCGTCGAACGCGCTCTACCCGGTCGCGGTGATGCCCGGGTGGCTGCGCGCGCTCGCCCTCGTCAACCCGCTGTCGTACGAGGTCGACGCCCTGCGCGGGCTGCTGATCGGCACGCCCGCGCACCTGCCGCTCGACTTCGCGGTGCTGACCTTCTCGGTGATCGTCGGCGTCGTGACCGCGTCGTCGCTCGTCGACCGGCTCGCGCGCTAGGCGCTCAGGCCGCCGAACACCGCGAACGGGCGGTCGCCGAGCCACTCCCACGCGGTGCCGGTGCCCGGTTCCACGTGGATCGTCGCGCCGCCGGGCAGCTCGCCCTGCAGTTGCTCCGCAAGCGCGCGAGCGTCGTCCTCGTCGTTCGCCCCGAGGATCACGTACTTCCAACGCCGCACGATCGGCTGACCGTCCTCCTCCGCGCGATCGGCGAATGCCGACGCATCGCGGTGCGACGAGAACTCGATCCGCACCTCCCACGAGGCGAACCCGCTCGTCTGCGAATCGGCCGTCTCCGTCTCGTCGAGCCGCTCCCGCTCGCGCTGGACGTCCTCGTCGTCGTCCGGCAGCGGGACGCTGGCGTCCTCCCAACGCTCCTCGATGGGGTGCCAGCGGTCGAGCTGCTCGTCGGCGTGGAGGCCGCGCCCGCCCGCGAGGTCCATCACGACGCGCTCCGCCGCCTCGGCTGTCCAGCGCGTGTCTGCATAGAGGAAGAGCTTGTTCTCGTCCGAGCTCACCGCGACCCGCCCGGCGACTCCCGGTGCGAGCTCCTGCTCGAGCGGATGCTCGTGGAGTTGCTTGAGCAGCGGCTCCACGTGCTCGCCGCCGTCGAGCGTGATGGTGACGCGCCAGTCCTCGGCCACGGCGCCAGTCTGCCTGAACGCCGGAATGCACGCTCTTCGGGCGAAGACACGTTGCAGCACCAAGTCGATGCAACGCCTACGTACGCTTTGCAGCCGTCGGCTATCCTCGGCCACGATGCGTCCCACAGAACCTAGGCAATACCTCAGCAGATCGGCGCTCGTCCGGCGCGGCGGCGCGGCGCTGATCGCCTCGTCCGCGGTCGCCGCGTGGTGGAGCGGCGAGGCAGCCGCCGCCGTCCCCGACAACGACCTGGCCTACCTGCGGCTCCTGATCGGTGTCGAGCTCCTCGCCGCCGACTTCCAGGCACAGGCGCTGGCGAGCGGCAGGCTCTCCGGGCCCGCCGCCGCCGCGGTCAAGCAGATGCAGGCCGACGAGAAGGCCCACTACAACGGGCTGGCGCAGCTGGTCTCCGCGGCGGGCCAGGTCCCCGCGACCGCCGACGACATCGACTTCGAGTACCCGAAGGGAGCGTTCGCGTCCCAGAAGACGGTCTTCCAGCTTGCCTGGTCGATCGAGACGATCTCGGTCGGCGCCTACATGGGCGCGATCGAGAACGTGCAGACCGCACAGCTCCGGCTCCCGATCGGCCAGATCGGGGCGAACGAGGCGCAGCACGTCAGCGCACTCGCGCCGACACTGGGGCGGCCGGTGATCGGGCGTGCGTTCGCGCCGGCGCTCACGATCGACGAGGTCTCGGCCGCGCTCGACGGCTACGAGAGCTGACGTGCCGAAACAGACCTACACCGCGAGTGAGGCCGCTGCTGCGCTGGGCATCAGCCTCGACACGCTGCGGCGCTGGGACAAGGCGGGCCGCGTGAAGGTGCAGCGCGACCGCAGCAATCGCCGCGTCGTCTCCGCTGCCGAGATCGACCGGCTGCGCGGCGACGACGCCGGCAGCCACATCAGCGCGCGCAACCGCTTTCACGGTGTCGTCACCGAGGTGAAGACCGACGGGCTGATGGCCCAGGTCGAGCTCGTCGTGAACGAGCCGATGCGCCTCGTCGCCGTGGTGACGCGCGACGCCGTCGAGGAGCTCGGGCTGACGCCCGGCATGGCGACGACGGCGATCGTGAAGTCGACCAACGTGATCATCCAGAGCTAGAGGAAGGCCTCGGTGCAGAGCCAGAAGCAACGTCTCGTCGTCGCCGTCGTCGTCGCGGCACTCGGTCTCGCCGTCCTCGGCGGCGCGAACGCGACCACGCAGGCCCAGGTGACGGTGTACGCGGCGGCGTCGCTCACCGACGTCTTCCCGAAGATCGACTCGTCGCAGAAATACCAGTTCGGCGGCTCCAACACGCTCGCCGCGCAGATCCAGCAGGGCGCGCCGGCCGACGTGTTCGCCTCGGCGAACACGACCCTGCCGAACCAGCTGAACGCAAAGGGGCTCTGCTCGAAGCCGGTCGTGTTCACGCGCAACACGCTCGTGATCGTGGTGCCGAAGTCGAACCCGGCCGGCATCCACAGCATCTACGACCTGGCGAAGAGCGGCGTCAAGCTGGACATCGCGGCGTCTGGTGTTCCCGTCGGCAGCTACACGCTGCAGATCCTGAAGAACATGAACCTGTCGTCCTCCGTGCTGAAGAACGTCGTGAGCCAGGAGACGGACGTGCGCGAGGTGCTCGCGAAGGTCGCGCTCGGCGAGGCCGACGCCGGCTTCGTCTACTCGACCGACGCGAAGACGGTTCCCGGTCAGGTGACGGTGCTAAAGGTGCCGGCCTGGGCGCAGCCCAAGGTTCAGTACGGGATCTGCGTCGTGCAGAACAGCCCGAACAAGGCCGATGCGCAGGCGTTCGTCAACAAGGTGATGTCGAAGGCGGGCCAGGCGCAGCTGCGGGCCGCGGGCTTCCTGCCGCGCGTCAAGCCGGTCGTGAAGAAGAAGTAGGCGGCGATGCGGCGGACAGCGCTCGCGGTCGCGTGGGTCGCCGTCTCGGTGGTGACGTTCGCGTTCCTGCTGCTGCCGATCGTCGCGATCTTCGTTCACACGTCGCCGGGCAACCTGCTCGACCAGCTCTCGAACCCGGTGGTCAGGGACGCGTTTCTCGTGAGCCTGAAGACGAGTGCGCTCGCCCAGCTGCTGATCGTCCTGTTCGGGACGCCCGCTGCGTTCCTGCTCGCGTCGCGGACTTTCCCCGGGCGCTCGTTCGCGGTCACGCTCGTCGAGCTCCCGCTCGTGCTTCCGCCCGCCGTCGCGGGCATCGGGTTGCTCGCCGCGCTCGGCCGCTTCGGGCTGCTCGGGTCGAGCCTGCAGTGGGCGGGCATCACGCTCCCGTTCACGCAGAGCGCCGTGACGATCGCCGTCGCGTACGTCGCGAGCCCCCTCTACATCCGCCAGGCGATCGCGGCGTTCCAGGCCACCGACCCGAACCTCGCCGCGGCGTCGCGGACGCTCGGCGCCGGCGCGGTGCGCACGTTCTTCCGGGTGATCCTGCCGCTCGCGCGGGGTGGGCTGATTGCCGGCCTCGCGCTGTCGTTCGCCCGCGGCCTAGGCGAGTTCGGAGCCACGATCATGTTCGCCGGCAGCCTGCAGCGGGTGACGCAAACGCTGCCGCTCGCGATCTACGCCGAGTTCGACCGGAGCTTCGACGCGACGCTGGCGATGAGCGGCGTGCTCGTGCTGATCAGCATCGTGCTGCTCGTGGCCCTGCACACTTCACTGACGTGGCAGCGCTCACCGTCGAGAACCTCAACGTCCCTCTTCGGTCTTTCGACCTCGAGCTGAGCCTCGACGTCGCGTCGACCGTCGCCGTCGTCGGCCCGTCCGGCGCGGGGAAGACGACGTTGCTGCGCGCGATCGCCGGCCTGGTCACACCGGCGGACGGGCGGATCGCGGTGGGAGGCGACGCGTGGTTCGACGCGTCGCGCCGCGTCGATCTCGCCCCCGACGAGCGGCAGGTAGGGCTCGTCTTTCAGGACTACGCGCTCTTCCCGCACATGACCGTGCGCCAGAACGTCGAGTACGCACGCAAGAGACGCGCAGACGAGTACCTCGATCGCTTCGGCATCGCATCGCTCGCGGAGGTTCGCCCGGGGGAGCTCTCGGGTGGCGAGCGTCAGCGCGTCGCGTTGGCGCGCGCGCTCGCGCGGGACCCGCGCGTGCTCCTGCTCGACGAGCCGATCTCGGCGCTCGACACGCACACCAGGGCGACCGTGCGCGCCGAGCTGCACGAGCTGCTCGCGGGCCTCGAGATCCCGGCGCTCCTCGTTACGCACGATTTCGAGGACGCCGCGGCGCTCGCCGACCGGGTGGGCGTGATCGTCGAGGGGAGATTGCGCCAGACGGGAACGCCGGCGGAGCTCGTCGCCGCGCCTGCCGACGCCTTCGTGGCCTCGTTCACCGGCGCCAACCTCCTCCACGGAACGGCCGAGCCGTCGGCGAACGGCTCGACGCGCGTGCGGCTTCAGGACGGCACGATCGTCAGCACCGCGGACGCCGCAGGCGGCGAGGTCGTGGTCGCCGTCTACCCCTGGGACATCACCGTGGGCCACGCTCCGCCCGCCGACTCCGCGATGAACGTGATCGGCGGAACGGTCCGGAGCGTCACCGAGCTCGGGAATCGTGTGCGCGTGGCGATCGGCCCGGTGACCGCCGAGATCACCACCGAGTCGCTCGCGCGGCTCGACCTGCGCACCGGCGCGGTCGTCTTCGCGTCGTTCAAGGCGACGGGGACGCGTGTCGTGACCCGTAGCGGCTCGTCAGGCTCGGCTCGGCCAGCCACGTCGTGACGTCGGTCTCGCCGGCGACGCCGTCGCCGGCCGCCTCGGCGCGGTCGAGGATGCGTGGCTCGCAGAGCCGCCAGCGGCCGTCGCCCAGCCGCAGCTCGGTGAGCAGCTCGGCCCGGCGGAACGGCAGCGCGCGCGACCCGAAGCCGAAGACGCGCTCCGCACCGACGACCGCATTGGCGGCGCTGCGCGCGCGCAGCAGCCGTCCCGCGTCGTTCCGCTCGAGCTCGCCGGCGTGCGCGGACAGCGCGTGCTCGATCTCGTCGAGGCGCTCGTCGGTCACCTCGACGACGAGCGACGGCAGCGGCAGCTCGCCCCACAGGCCCCAGAGCCAGACCGTCCGCGGGTCGTCCGCCGCGGCGACTGCGGCGAGCGCCGCGCGGCCCACCTCCTCGTGAAACGGGTGCCGGTCGTGTGGGCTCGGCGCGAGCACCAGGGTGGGGTGGAGCTCCGCGAGCACCGCGCTCGGCTCGGTGTCGTCGACGCGGAGCTCGAAGGCGGCGCGGCGGCACGCCTCCTCGAGCTCCCCGCGCCGGCGGGCGTGCTGCGCCGGGCGGCCGAGCGAGCACGCGACGTTGACGATCCGCCAACCGGCGTCGCGCAGCATGAAGAGCGCGGCGGGCGCACCGAGCAGCTCGTCGTCGGGGTGCGGCGAGAAGTGGACGGCGACGGGCTGCATCACGCCTGACGCCCCCAGAGCGCTGCCCCGATCGCGCCGGCGCGAGGGCCGAGCTCGGCCTGAACGACCTCGATCCGTTCGAGCGGCGCAACCCTCGCGCGCGCGGCGACCGATGCGCGGAGCGGCCCGAGGAACAGCTCGCCCGCCTCCGTCACACCACCGCCGACCACGACGCGCTCGGGCGCGAGGAAGATCAGGACGTTCGCGACCGCGAGCCCGACCAGCTCGCCTGCGCGCGCGAGCGCACGCACCGCGGTGTCGTCTCCTGCCTTCGCGCGCACGACCGCGTCGTCGAACGACCCGGCGGACGCAGCGGCTGCGATCGCGCGCGCTCCCGCGTAGAGCTCGAGGCAGCCGCAGTTGCCGCAGGGGCATTTGGGACCTTTCTCGTCCACGGTGTGATGACCGAGCTCGCCGCCGCGATCGGTCACGCCGAGGTGCAGGCGGCCGCCGAGCACGAGCCCGCCCCCGACGCCGGTGCCACAGACGACGCACATCACGTCCGAGGCGCCGCGACCCGCACCCAGCATCGACTCGGCGAGCGCGAACGCGTGCCCGTCGTTGACCAGATGCACCGGTGCGTCGAGCAACTCCTCGAGCCGCGCGCGCACGGGCACGCCGGTCCAGTCACCGTAGAGGTTGGGTAGCAGCACGGCGTTGCCTGCATCGTCGAACAGCCCTGGGAGTGCAACCCCGATCGAGTCGACCCCACCCACTGACCGTCCGAGCTCGGTGAGGCGGCGCAGGACCCTCTCGGGATCACCGTCCTCGGAGCGCGTCGGCTCGTCGCGCTGCTCGGCCACGGAGCCGTCCTGGAGCACGGCGAGCTTGATGTTGGTCGCGCCGAGATCGAGGCCGAGCACCCTCATCGGGCGGTCCAGCCGCCGTCCACCGTCAGCACCGCGCCCGTCACGAACGTCGCGGTCGCGAGGTAGAGGCACGCGGCCGCGACGTCGGCCGGCGAGCCGAACGCGCCGGTCAGCGGTTGCAGCTCGGGCAGGCGGGCGACGATCGCCGGGTCGCTCTGCGCACGCGCGCTCATCGGCGTCTCGACCAGGCCCGCCGCCACCACGTTGCAGCGGATCCGGTCCGGTGCATAGGTCACCGCCATCGCTCGCGTGAGCCCGATCAGGCCGGCCTTCGACGCGGCGTAGGCGTGCGTCGCGAAGTCCGCGTCGCCGCCGACGAGCCCGAGCACCGACGAGAGCGTGACGATCGCCCCGCCGCCGCTCGCCCGCAGCAGCGGGATCGCGCGCTTCGTGTAGACGAACACGGTCTTCAGGTTCTGCTCGAGCACGGCGTCCCACGCGGCCTCGGTGCAGAGGTCGACCGGGCCGTCACCCAGCCCCCTGCCGCTGATCCCGTGCGCGCACACGAGCGCGTCGAGCCGGTCGAGCTCCGGGAACGCGTCGTCGCGGTCGACGCCGTGGACGTCGAAGCCTGCGCCGCGGAACGCCTCGGCGGTCGCCGATCCGATCCCGCCGGCCGACCCGGTGACGACGGCGGTCTTCACCGGAGCGCGTGCCGCGCGCAGGCGGCGTCGGTGACGAGCACGTCGAGAAGTCCGGTCCGGAGCGCGCCGAGCACGGCGCGCTGCTTGCGGCGCCCGCCTGCGGCGGCGACCACGCGCGCTCGTCTCAGCTGGGGCACCGACAGCGCGATCGCGCGCTCGGCGGCGACGATGCGGCCGTCGTCGTCGAAGACGTGGACGAGCAGGTGCCCGGCCGCGTCGGGCCGGGTGCCGATGCCGAGCAGTGCGATCGAGACGTCGTCGAAGACCGATGTGGTCGGGCGAACGGCACGTCGCAGTGCACGCTCGTCGGCGACGGCCGGCGCCTCGAGTGGGTGGAAGCGCCCGCCCGACCAGGCGGCGAAGCGCGCGGCGAGCTCGGTCGGGCCCGTGCCCGGAACGAGACCCTCGATCGCACCGCAGACCTGCACGACCGGCACCTTGCAGCCGGGCGCGGGGAGGCGCGCCTCGACGGCGGCGAGCGTTCGTCCCCACGCGACGCCGAGCACGTCGTCGGCATCGAGCAGGCGGGGTAGCAGCTCGGCCGTCGCGCCGGCGACGTCGTGCGCGACGACCACCGCCGTGATGCCGTAGCGGTCCTCGAGGCCGCGCGAGAGCTCGTCGAGCACCGGCACGGGCTCGTCGATCTCGAACCGGACGACGCCCTCGGTGCGCGCCTGCTCGAGCAGCCTCAAGACCTTGAACCTCGAGACGCCGAGCCGCTCGGCGATCTGCTGCTGCGTGAGCTCGCGGACGTAGTAGAGGCGCGCGACCTCGGCCATTGCCGATCTGCTCATTCGTGCATACTCTTGCACAGATGAGCACAACTGTCGACGTCCTCGTGGTGGGGGCCGGCTCGGCCGGGAGCACCGCCGCGATCGCCGCCGCACGCACGGGCGCGTCCACGCTGCTCGTCGACCGCTTCGGGTTTCTCGGCGGCACGTCGACGGCCGTGCTCGACACCTTCTACGCCTTCTACACACCGGGCGCCTCGCCGCGGAAGGTCGTCTCGGGCATCCCCGACGAGGTCGTCGGACGACTCGTCGAGCGCGGGATGGCGTTCGAGCGGCCGAACACCTACGGCGCCGGCACCGGCGTGACGTACGACCCCGAGACGCTGAAGCGCGTCTGGGACGAGCTCGTTCACGAGGCCGGCGCCTCGACGCTGCTGCACGCTTTCGTCTTCGCCGCGACGGTCGAGGACGGCCGCGTCGTCGAGGTGCAGGCGGCCGCGAAGGGAGGGGTGCGGCGCATCCGGCCGCGGGTGGTCGTCGACGCGTCGGGCGATGCAGACGTCTGCGCGCTCGTGGGCGCTCCCTTCGAAGCGCCGGGCGACGACGTGCAGAGCCTCTCGACCGTGTTCCGCGTCGCGAACGTCGACGTCGCGCGCGCAGAGGCGGTGCCGAAGCAGGAGCTGTGGGCGCTGATGCGCGAGGCGCGCGACTCGGGGCGGTATGCGCTGACGCGGGTCGAGGGCTCCGTGCACCGCACGCCCCACGAGGGCGTGATGATGGCGCTGATGACGCGCGTCAGGAAGGTCGACGCGACCGATGCGGATCAGCTGTCCGCGGCCGAGCGCGAGGGACGTCGTCAGGCCGGCGAGTACTTTCGCTTCCTGCGCGAGTGCGTGCCCGGCTACGAGCGCGCGGCGCTGGTGTCGACGAGCCCGGCGATCGGCGTGCGCGAGAGCCGACGCATCGTGGGCGAGCACGTGCTGAGCGCCGACGAGATCCTCTCCGCCGCGCAGTTCGACGACCAGATCGCCCGGTGCGGAGCGCCGATCGAGGAGCACCATGCCGGCGACGACACGCGCTGGGTGTACCTCGAAGAAGGCGCGACCTACGGCGTGCCGTACCGGTCGCTCCAGCCGCAGCGGCTCGAGAACGTGCTCGTCGCCGGCCGCTGTTTCTCGGCGACGCACGAGGCGCACGCGTCGGCGCGCTCGATGGCGACGTGCATGGCGATGGGGCAGGCGGCGGGCACCGCCGCGGCGACGGCGGCCGAGCCGAAGCGTCTCGATCCGGCCGTCCTCCGGGCACGGCTGCGCGCGGACGGGGCCGATGTCGGCGATTGAGCGCATCCGCTCCGAGCGGCTCGTGGCGATCCTTCGCCGGGTGCGCGACGTCGACACGCGCGTCGCGATGCTCGCGGACGCCGGCGTCGGGGTCGTCGAGATCACGCTCGACTCGGACGATGCGCTCGGCGCGATCGAGCGCGTGCGCGGACGCGGCGACGTGACGGTGCTCGCCGGGACGGTGCGCACGGCGGCCCAGGTCGACGCCGCGGTCGCGGCGGGCGCGGAGGCGGTCGTCGGGCCGGGGACCCTTCCGGCCGTGCTCGAGCGTGCGGCCGAGCTCGGCGTCCCGGCGATCCCGGGCGCGCTCACGCCCACCGAGATCGAGCAGGCGTGGGCGGCCGGCGCCGCCCTCGTGAAGCTCTTCCCCGGCGCGCTCGGCGGGCCGGGCTACGTGAAGGACGTGCTCGCGCCGCTCGCCGGCGTGCCGCTGATCGTCACGGGCGGCGTCGACGCCGGGAACGCGCGCGCCTTTCTCGATGCGGGCGCGGTCGCCGTCGGGATCGGCTCCGCGCTCGGCGACGACCCGGCGGCCGTGCTGCGTGCGGTTCGCGGCTAGGCGACGGCGTCCGAGAAGGCGCCGCTCGTCTCGTCCTTGAGGATCAGCTTGCGGCGCCCGTCGGGCATCTGCTCCTCCTTGATCACCGTCTTGCCGTCGTGCGTCCGCCGGCTCTTCGAGATCCGCGCGGTCGTCCCGCCGCGCCAGTCGTCGATGCTGATCGGCTCCCACCGCCCCGATTTCGCCGCGGCGTACACAGCGTCCATCACCGCGTTGACGACGTAGCCGTCGTAGAACGTCTCGGTCGGCTCGCGGCCCGTGTCGAGCGCGTCGAACATGTCCGTGAACATGTCGACGTACCCGAGCTCGGCCACCTCGTCGCCGACCGGGAAGAGCCACCCGCTCGTCGTCTCGGCCTTCTCGGCAACGTAGCCGGCGCCCTCGCCCGACGAGAACATCTCGAAGCCGGTGCGCAGGAAGTGATTCGTCCAGATCGTCCCCTCGGTGCCCGCCACCTCGTCGCGCAGGTCCATCCCGCCGCGAAACGTCCAGGACACCTCGAACTGCCCGATCGCACCGGACTCGAACTTGATCAGCGCGATCGCGTTGTCCTCGGCCTCGATCGGGTGCACCAGCGTGTCGGTCCACGCAGCCACCTCGACCGGTCTGTTCCCCTTGCCGACGTAGCTGCGGACGATCTCGATGCAGTGGCAGCCGAGGTCGACGACCGCGCCGCCGCCCGCCTGCTCGGCGTCCCAGAACCACGCCGAATGCGGCCCGGGATGCGTCTCGCGCGAGCGCGCCCACGTCACCTCGCCGATCTGGCCCGCGCGGACGGCCGCGACTGCCTTCAGCGTCTTCGGCGTGTAGACGAGGTCCTCGAGGTAGCCGGCGAAGATGCCGGCGGACTCGGCGATGTCGAGGATCTGCTTCGCCTCCGTGGCGTTGCGCGCGAGCGGTTTCGTGCAGAGGACGGCCTTGCCGTGGCGCGCGCACAGCTCGACCGCCTCGAGGTGGAGGTGGTTCGGCAGGCCGACGACGACGGTGTCCGTCGAGGCGTGGGCGATCGCGGCTTCGAGATCGGTCGTGTACTCGGGGACGCCGTTCGCGCCCGCGAACGCCTCGGCGCGCTCGGCCGACCGTGAGTAGACGACGCCGACACGGTCGCGGCCGCGCTGGCCGTGCAGTGTGCGCGTGTAGAAGAGCCCGATCAGCCCGGTGCCGAGCATGGTCACCCTGTGGCCGTCCACTGGTCCTCGCCCTCCTTCCTTGACGGGGGTCTGCGATCGAAGTAGCGTCGCAGCTGTCTAAACGTCTAGACAGGTTGATGCCGATCGACTCTACTCTCACCGCGCCCGGGACGACAAGGTTCGTCGCCGCTGCGCGCGTGCTGCTCGACCGGGTCGAGGAACAGGCGGAGGCGATCGCACAGGTCGCGGCCGTGTGCGCCGACGCGATCGCCGCCGGCGGGCTCGTCCACCTCTTCGGCACGGGCCACTCGCGGATCCCGGTAGAGGAGATGTTCCCGCGCTACGGCTCGTACCCCGGCTTCAACCCGATCGTCGAGCTCTCGATGACGTTCCACACGCAGGTCGTGGGCTCGAACGGCCAGCGCCAGGCGATGTTCATCGAGCGGACGCCGGGCCTCGCCGAGACGATCCTGGCGAACTTCGAGCTCCGGCCGACCGACGTCCTGATCGTCTTCTCGGCGAGCGGCCTGTCGGCGGTGCCGATCGAGATGGCGATCGGCGCCCGCAAGCGTGGGCTCACCGTGGTCGCGGTCACCTCGATCGCGCACTCGATGGCCGGCGAGCCGACCCACGAGGCGGGCCGGCTGCTCGACAACGCGGACATCGTGCTCGATCTCGGCACGCCGCCGGGCGACGCGCTCGTCTCGATCGAAGGGCTGGCGACCCCGGTCGCGCCCGGGTCGACGATCGCCGCCGTCGCGCTCGTCAACGAGATCAAGACCCAGACGGCCGAGCTGCTCGTCGAGCGGGGCGCGATGCCGCCCGTGCTCACGAGCGCCGCGGTCGTCGGGAAGGAAGCTTCTGCCGAGCTGTTCGAGGCTGCCTATGCCGAACACGCCCGGCGGTACGCACGGTCGCTACGGGGACATGAGTGTGAGACCCGCTAGGAGAAAGGAGGACGCCCCCGTACGCTTGGCCGCACGACCCCCCACGTCAGCGTTCCCCCACAAGAGGAGGCAACAGTTGAAGGGCTCGTTCAGAGGAGCACGCTGGGCGATCGCGCTCGTCGCGTTCGCCGCCGTGTCCGTCACTGCGGCCGTCGCGGCGTACGCGCACCCGGGCAAGGCCCAGGCGAAGTACGTCCTCGGCGTGTCGAACACGCTCGTCGGCAACGGGTGGCGCGAGGAGATGATCTGCGCCGTCAAGGCCCAGGCCGCCGCGAGCGGGATGGTGAGCAAGGTGGTCGTCGCCGACCGTAACGGCGGGCCGGCGGAGCAGGCCGCGGACATCCGCAACCTGATCTCGGCGGGCGCGAACGCGATCATCATCAACCCGTCCAGCTCGACGGCGCTGAACAGCGTCATCCAGCAGGCGGCAGCGCGCGGCGTGAAGGTCGTCTCGGTCGACCAGCGCGTGACCGCGCCCCAGGCGCACAACGTCACGAACGACCAGGTCGCGTACGGGCGTCTCGGCGCCGAGTGGCTGTTCAAGCAGATGGGTGGCAAGGGCAACGTCGTCGAGATGCGCGGGATCGCCGGCGTCCCGGCCGACACCGACCGCCACACCGGGTTCACGCAGGCCCTCAAGAAGTACCCGAACATCAAGGTCGTGAAGCAGACGTTCACCGGGTGGCAGTTCGCGCCCGGCGGCAAGCAGATCCTCGACATCCTCAACTCCGGCGTGAAGGTCGACGGCGTCTGGACGTCTGGGATCGACTACACGGTCGTCAACGCGTTCAAGACCGCCGGCAAGCCGGTCGTGCCGGTCGTGGGCGCCGACAACAACGAGTTCCTGAAGCAGCTCCTGTACTACAAGGGCTTCCGCGGCGTGGCCGTCACCAACCCGGCCACCATCGGCGGCGCGGGCGCGGCGGTTGCGCTCGACCTGCTCCAGGGCAAGAGCGTCCAGAACTGGGTGAAGCTCACGCCGCAGGTCTGGGACAACGGAACCTCGGCGGGCAAGAAGGAGATCAAGGCGAACTACTCGCCGAGCCGTCCGCCGACGTTCAGTGCACGGCTGCAGATCAAGCCGTGGACGACGTACTCGACGCAGCAGCTCTTCAGCTGCAAGGGGCCCTAGCGGCCCCGCACTGAACGGCACCGCGGGGGAGGGCTCCGGCCCTCTCCCGCGGCGACCTCGCATGGCGACCGAGCTCCTCCTCGAAGCGCACGGCCTGGCGAAGAGCTACGGCCCGGTCGTCGCACTCCGTTCCGCCGACCTGCTCGTTCAGCCCGGTGAGGTGCACGCCCTGCTCGGGGCGAACGGCGCCGGCAAGAGCACGCTCGTCCGGCTGCTGACGGGTGTGATCTCGCCCGACTCCGGCACCGTCGCCGTGCGCGGCGAGCAGGTGCGCATCGGGTCGCCCGCCCGCGCGGCGGCGATCGGGCTGTCGCCGGTCTTCCAGGATCCCGCGCTCGTCCCCGACCTGACGGTCGCGCAGAACATGCGCCTGACCGCGGACGACCCGGAGCGGGTGCACGCGGAGCTGCGGGCGCTCGACCTCGACCTGGACTTCGGCGAGCTCGTGCGCGACGTCCCGCTGCCGCTGCTCCGGATGATCGACCTCGCGCGCGCGCTCGCGCGCGAGCCAGAGCTGCTGCTGCTCGACGAGATCACCGCGGCGCTGCCGTCGGACCTCGCCGAGCGCGTGTTCACCGTAATGACGGCCGTGCGCGAGCGCGGTGGGTCGGTGCTCTTCATCACGCACCGTCTGAAGGAGGTCATCGCCTCGTGCGACCAGGCGACGATCCTCCGGGACGGCGGGGCCGTCGCGACGATCGACCCGAGGGAGCGCGGGGAGGAGGCGATCGTCGGCTACATGCTCGGGCCGGAGGCCGCGGCGGCGGCGGCGATCGCGCTCGAGCAGGAGGCCGGGCCGGAACGGCCGGCCCCACCGGCCGAGGGCGCGAGCGCGCTCGAGGTCCGCGGCCTCTCGGTGGGGCTCGTGCGCGAGGTCTCCTTCGCGCTGCGCCCCGGCGAGATCCTCGGGATCGCCGCGCTCGAGGGGCAGGGTCAGGACGAGCTCTTCGCTGTGCTCTCCGGTCAGCGGACGCCCGAGACCGGTGAGATCCACGTCGCCGGCAAGCCGCTTCGCGCCCGCCACCCGTACGACGCGATCCGGGCCGGCGTCGTGCTCGTGCCCGCCGACCGGCTCCAGGCGCTCCTGCCGCAGCGGTCGGTGCGCGAGAATATCGCCTCGCCGCGCTACAACCGCCCCGGCCGGTGGGGCGCTATCAACATGCGCGACGAGGGCAGGCGCGTGCGCGGCGCGATCGACTCGCTGCAGATCGACGTGCGCGCCGGCCGTCAGGCGCGCCGGCTGTCGGGCGGCAACCAGCAGAAGGTGACGATCGGGCGCTGGCTCGCGAGCGGCTTCCGCACGATGCTCTGCTTCGACCCGACCCGCGGCATCGACGTCGGCACCAAGCGGCAGATCTACGCGCTGCTCCGGCGCCTCGCCGACGAGGGCGGCGCGATCGTGTTCTTCTCGAGCGAGCTCACCGAGTTCCCGCTCGTCTGTGACCGCGTGCTCACGCTCTACGGAGGCGGCATCACCGCCGAGCTGCCCGGCCCCGCCGCCGACGAGGCGTCGCTTCTGCGCGCGATGCACGGCCTCGTCGAGGAGACGGGGGAGGCCGCGTGAGCTCGACGACGGTCGCCGGGACGGCGACCCCTCCGTCCACGAGCCGGTCCGTCCGCATCCTCCGGCGCCACGGCTGGACGATCGGCGTCTTCCTGCTGTTGATCGCGCTCGTCTTCTACTGGCGCGGGCAGACCACGCTCAAGTGGGGCCCGTTCGACGTCCAGTCGCTCGCGATCGACGCGCTGCCGCTGTGCTTCGCCGCGTGCGGTCAGGCGATCGTGATCCTGAGCGGCGGGATCGACCTGTCGATCGGCTCGATGATGGCGCTCGTCAACGTCGTCTCCGCGCGCGTGATGCTGCACATGAGCTTCCGCGACGCGGTGCTCTCGTCGATCGTGATCGTCCTCGGCGCCGCGCTCGTCGGCGCGGCGATCGGGTTGACGATCGTCGTGACGCGCGTCGCCGACATCATCGTCACGCTCGCGATGCTGTTCGTGCTCGGCGGGCTCGCGCTCGCCGTGCTCGAGGTCCCGGGCGGTGGTGCGCCGACGCGCTACCAGAACCTCGTCACGCTCGACACGGTGCTGACACACTGGCTGCCCTCGGCGCTCGTGATCCTGTTCGGCGCCTACACGCTGATGTGGCTCACGGTGCGGCGCACGCGCGTCGGCCTCGCGCTCTACGCGATCGGCTCGAACCGCAACGCCGCGTACCTCGCGGGCGTCAACGTCCCGGCCACGCGCGTGCTTGCATACGCTTACTCGGGCGCATTCGGCGCGCTCGGCGGTCTCGCCCTGACCGCCGCCTCCGGGCTCGGCGACCCGAACGCCGGCGGCATCTACACGCTCAACTCGGTCGCGGCGGTCGTGCTCGGCGGCGTCTCGCTGCTCGGCGGCGTGGGCGGGCTGATCGGCCCGATCTGTGCCGCGTTCGTGCTGACGCTCGTGAAGACGGTGCTCATTCTAAGGGGCGTCGACCAGAACTACGCGCAGGTGATTCAGGGCGCGCTGATCGTGCTCGTCGTGATGATCGGCGGGCTCGTCGTTCGGCAGAAAGGGAAGAGCTGATGGCGGCGGCGCCCCATCCTGCCTCTCGCCCGTCGGTGCGGCGGCTCGCGTCCGACAACCCGGCCGCCGTCCTCACGCTCGTCTTCATCGGGCTGTTCGTCGCCACCGACATCATCAACCGTGCGCAGGGCGACGGCGCGTTCCTGACGTTGAAGCAGGTCTCGACGACGTTCCTCTACGCGGCCGTGCTCGGCCTGATGGCGGCGGGGCAGACGCTCGTGATGCTGACGGGCGGCGTCGACCTCTCCGTCGCGACGACGGCGACGACGGGCGCCTTCGTGATCTCGCGCTTCGGCACGCACGGCTCGGCCGAGGCGATCCTGATCGCGCTCGCCGTCGGGCTCGGCATCGGGCTCGTCAACGGCATCGGCATCGCGCTCTTCCGCGTGAACGCGCTGATCATGACGCTCGGGATCTCGACCATCACGCTGGGGCTGCTGACCGTGCAGGCACAGAAGCAGTTCACGGCCCTCGTGCCGAACTTCGTGGTCACGCTCGGCTCCGCGCGTTTCCTCACATACGTCCCGTACGACCTGCTGGTGTGGGGCCCGGTCGCGGCGGTGATCATCCTCGGGCTGCGCTACTCGGGCATCGGGCGCATGATCTACGCGGTCGGCGACAATCCGGTGGCGTCGCGTCTCGCCGGCGTTCGCAACTGGCAGGTGCTGCTCGTCGTGTACGCGCTCTGCGGCATGCTCGCCGCGGCGTCCGGGATCCTGCTCGTGGGCTTCAACAACGCGGCCGATCTCGGCATCGGCAGCCCCTTCCTGCTGCCCTCGGTGGCGGCGGTGGTGATCGGCGGCACGTCGATCTTCGGCGGTCTCGGCGGCTACGCGGGGACGATCCTCGGCGCGCTCATCCTCACCGTGCTCGACTCGCTGCTGACGATCCTGAATGCATCCCAGGCGCTGCGGCAGATCATCTACGGGCTGATCGTGCTCGCGCTCGCGGCGATCTATGCGCGCGCGACCGCCGGCGGGGACTGAGCGTCCCGGAGATGCAGGGCCTCGCGAAGCTCGCGCCCGGGCCGGGGAACGTCGCGCTCGCCGAGCGCCCGGAGCCCGAGCTCACCGCCGGGCACGTAGTCGTCGATGTCGTCGCCGCCGGGATCTGCGGCACCGACATCCACATCTTCGACGGCGAGTACGCGTCGCGGCCGCCGGTGACGATGGGCCACGAGGTCTCCGGCGTCGTCGCGGATCTCGGCGTGGGCGTCGACGCGTCGTGGCGCGGAGCGCGGATCGTGACGGAGACGTACTTCTCGACGTGCGGGCACTGCCGCTGGTGCCTGGAGGGGCGGATCAACCTCTGTCCCGAGCGCCGATCGATCGGCTCGTTCGTCGACGGCGGGTTCGCGCCGCGGCTGCTCGTCCCGGCGCGAAACCTCCACCGCATCCCCGACTGGCTCGACGGCTGCGAGGCGGCGATGGTCGAGCCGCTTGCATGCTGCTGCCACTCGCTGCTCGACCCCGACCGGATCGCGCCCGGCGACGCGGTGCTCGTCGTCGGCCCGGGGCCGATCGGGCTGCTCGCCGCTCAGGTCGCACGGGCGGCGGGCGCGGACGTGCACGTCCGCGGCACGCCGACGGACGCGGCGCGGCTCGAAGTCGCGGCCGCGTTGGGCTTCGCGACGTCGACGACGGCGGACGGCGACGTCGGCGCGTTCGACGTGGCCGTCGAGTGCTCGGGCCACCAGTCCGGCATGACGTTCGCGCTCGAGTCGGTCCGCCGCGGCGGCCGCTACGTCCAGATTGGGCTGGCGGGCAAGCACGTGTCGGTGCCGTTCGACCTCGTCTGCTTCGGCGAGCTGACGGTGACGTCCGGCAACGCCTCGACGCCGGCGTCATGGGACCGCGCGCTCGAGCTGATCGGCGAGCGTCGCGTCGAGCTCGGCCCGCTGCTCACCGAGGCGGTCCCGCTCGCCGAGTGGGAGCGTGCGTTCGGCGCGACCCGAAGCGGCGCCGGCATCAAGTTCCTGCTCGTCCCGTAGCGCGGGGCCGTCAGGCGCGCGTGATCGGCCGCCGCGGGCCGCACGCCCACGACCCGTAGCCGCCGCGCGCACGCCAGACCACTGGGCGCACGACGAAGAAGAGGAACAGCGGGACGGCCAGCCACACCACGTGGCCGCCGGCGACCGCCGCGATCAGGACGACGAACAGGAAGGGCAGCGCCAGCGGCCACGGGCGCCGGCTCCGCGCGTTCGGGTTCGGCCGACGCCCGGCTTCGTCGCGGGGGAAGTCCGCGACGAGCTCGTCGAGGTCGGCGTAGGTCTTCGCCGTCAGGCAGCGCTCGAGGCGTGCCTGGAACTCGTCCGAGTCGAGCCGCCCCTCGACGTGGCGCTGCCGAAGGATCTCGCTGACGGCGTCGCGTTCCTTGTCGCCGACGCGGAGCGAGCGGTCGCGCGGGCCGTCGCCGGGCTCGTAGCGGTGGTCATTCGATGCTGCCACGTCTGTCCTTTCGATCGGATTCGGTCATTCGCCCGCCTCGTCCTCTGCGAGCACGGAGTACAGCGCGCGCCGCGCCTCGGCGAGGACCGCGCGCGCCCTGGCGATCTCTTCTGTGTTCCCGACCTGGCCGATCTGGCCGGCCGCCATGCCCACGCGCCGCAGCTCGCGGAACAAGGCGCCGGCGTCGTCGTCGACCGAGTCGGTCATCTGCTCCCAAGGCGCATTCAGCTCCCCCCGGCGCTCGTCGACATACGCCCGGCCGGCGTCGGTCAGCACGTACGTCCGACGGTCACCGACCTCCTCGGCGCGGATCAACCCCTCGTCCTCGAGCTGGGCCAGGGCCGGGTAGACCGACCCCGGGCTGGGACGCCAGAGGCCGTCGGAGCGCTTCTCGAGCTCCTGCATGATCTGGTAGCCGTTGCGCGGCTCCTCCGCGAGCAGGAGCAGGGCCGCCGCGCGGACGTCGCCGCGGCGGGCCCTTGGGCCGCGCGGGAACCCGCCCGGACCGCCGAAGAACGGGCCGAAGCCGCCTCCGGGCCCGAAGCGCGGGCCGTATCGCCCACGGCCGCGCGCCGCCATCGCCAGCACCGCGCCGGCCGCCAGGCCGGCCCAGCGCCCCGCCGACGGACGGCCGCGGGAGCACGGCCACTCGAGCGCGTCGGCATTCATACCTACAGAATAACACGATATATCGGAATAGCTCGGTGGAGTGTCGAGCGCTATCCCGGGCGGGGCGTGTCGTCCTCACCTCGAGCCTCAGTCTTCTGGGCGACGAAGAGCCCGAGCACGCCGCGACGCACCTGCGTCAGGATCGGGTCGCCCGCCGGGCCGGGCGGCCGCGCCCAGGCGGCCGCGACCTCCGCGCCGAGCAGCAGCGCCGATGCGTAGAGGTACACCGAGTAGAGGAAGACGAGCGCCGAGGTCAGCGAGCCGTAGATGACGCTGAGCGCGGTCGTCTTGCCGTAGATCCAGCCTGACGCCAGCGCGATCGACTCGAAGAGGACGGCGGTCAGGATCGCTCCCGCCAGACCGTCGCGGACGCGCAGACCGCGGGCCGGGACGAACCGGTAGAGGAGCAGCACGACGAGAATCGAAAGCGCAACCGTCGCCGTGCGGAGGAGCGCGCTCCCGAGGAGCCCTTCGCTGCCGACGCCGATCATCGCTCCGATGCGGTCGGAGGTCCGCTGCAGGAACGTGCCGAGCAGTGTGATCCCCACACTGACCAGCACGAGCAGCGCAGTTGCGACGATCAGAGCGAGGTCGATCAGCTTCCCGCGCGCCAGCGGTCGTGACTCGGTCACACCCATTGCCGCCTCGAGTCCGCGGCGAACCGCGGTCATCATCCCGGTCGCCGCCCACGCGAAGACGATCAGGCTCAGGAGCCCTGCGGCGCTCGCCGGCGACGAGATCGCCTTGATCGCAGTCTCGACGTCGTGCCGTCCTGCGACCGAGACGGGGAGCGCGTCGACGATCTCGTTCACGACGTCCTCGCGGACGCTTTCGTCACGGAGCACGATGCCGAAGATCGAGACGAGGACGATCGCGAGCGGCGCGATCGAGAACAGCACGCGGTACGAGATCGCGGCCGCCTGTTGCGGACACTGGTCGGTGAAGAATCGCTGTAGCGCGTCCGGGACGACCCGGGCGAGCTTCCTCGCGATCACGGCCGGCGAACCCAGGAGCGGATCTTCGACGCGGGCACGCGCGACCTCAGGCTCCGGCGTAGAGGGCGACCGTCTCCGCCGCCGCCGCTGCGATTCGCTCCCGCAGCTCGCTCGGTGCGAGCACCTCGGCGTGCGCCCCGTACGCGGCGAGCACGCGGTAGGCATGGTCCAGGCCCTCGAACCGCGCGACGACCGTCGGTTGCTCTCCGTCCTCGACGACGCGAGCCGCGCGGAGGTAGCGAACCTGGCTCCGCGGCACCCGAAGCGTGACGTCGATCCGCGTCCTGCCGCCCTCGAACGCGGCCGAGCGGCGCGCCCAGGCGGCGCCGAGGTCGAAGTCCTCGGGGCAGGCCGAGAGCTCCGCGCGCTCCCGTGCGGACACGATGCGCGAGACCCTGTAGACGCGCTCTTCTCCCCGACGCAGCGCGAGCAGATACCAGACGCCGGCCTTGAGCACGAGACCGAGCGGATCGAGCCGGCGGGACACCACCTCGGCGCCTTCGCGGTACCGGACGTCGACGCGGCTCCCCCGCCAGAGCGCCGCGGCGATCAGCGGCAGATGGGGGACACGGTCCTCCTCGCGGAACCACCCGCGCGTGTCGACGTGAAAGAGCCTCGCGGCCCGGTCGGCGCGTTCCTGGAGCTCGGCCGGCAGCGAGGCGAGGAGCTTCAGCCTTGCCGCGGCCAGCTCCCGGCCGAGCCCGAGCTCGGCGGCCGGGCCGACGAACAGGGCTTCTGCCTCGACCGCGTCGAGCCCCGTGAGCTTCGTCCGGTAGCCGCGTTCGAGCCGGTAGCCACCCGCCGGGCCGCGAACGGAGGCGATCGGGACGCCCGCCTCGGCGAGGGCCAGCGCGTCTCGCTGCACCGTGCGCTTGGAGACCTCGAGACGCTCTGCGAGCTCGGCCGCCGTCATCTGCCCTCGCGTCTGCAGCACCAGCAGGAACGAGACGAGCCGGGTCGCACGCATGCAGGGACACTAGTTCCGAAAGACGACAGAAGATGACGGGTATGACCGTTAGGGTCGTTGCGTCAACGCAGCAAGGAGGGGAAGCAAATGGCCGTGATGCCGATTCCCGAGGGGTACCACAGCGTCACCCCGTACCTGGCGGTCGACGACGCGAACGCGGCGATCGAGTACTACACGAAGGTGTTCGGCGCGAAGGAGCGGCTGCGAATGGATGCGCCCGACGGGAGCGTCGGGCACGCCGAGCTCGAGATCGGAGACTCGCTCGTGATGCTCTCCGATCCGATGCCCCAGGCGACGACCCGCCCACCGAGCGAGCTGGGAGCGACGACCGCCGGCGTGTTCCTTTACGTCGAGGACGTCGACGCGGTCGTCCACAAAGCCGTCG
Source organism: Gaiellaceae bacterium (assembly GCA_035473635.1). GTDB lineage: Bacteria > Actinomycetota > Thermoleophilia > Gaiellales > Gaiellaceae > PALSA-600. The sequence goes on from DATIOD010000019.1 coordinate 70,354, forward strand.
ACGCGGGAGCGACCGTGACCATGGAGGTCGCCGACCAGTTCTGGGGCGACCGTTTCGGCTCGATCAAGGATCCGTTCGGCCACATCTGGTCGATCGCCACGCACGTCGAGGACGTGCCGCCCGAGAAGATCGCCGAGCGGGCGAAGGCGGCGATGGCCGCGATGGCGAGCTGAAGCGGCGCCGGCATCAAGTTCGTCCTCGTGCCGTAGGCGAACAATCGGTGCCAGGCACCAAGGTGCCTGGCACCAAGGTGCCTGGCACCGGTCTCTAGTGGATCAGTGGTGCGAGCGTGTCTCGGGCGATCAGGAAGCCGCGCTCGACCAGCTCCTGGTCGCCCTCGAAGCGGCGGTCTTCGTGCTCGACCGAGACGACGTGGTCGTAGCCGACCGCATACAGCGCGGCGAGGAACCGCCGCCAGTCGACCTGGCCGAGGCCCGGGAGGCGCGGCACCTGCCAGCCGATCCCGGACGAGAACGTGCCGTGGCGGTACAGCCCCTCGGCGCGGATCTCGAGATCCTTCGCGTGTGCGTGGAAGATGCGGTCGGCGAAGTCGTAGACGGCGCGCTCGTAGTCGATCTGCAGCCAGACGAGATGCGACGGGTCGATGTTCAGGCCGAAGTTCGCATCCGGGATCGCCGAGAACATCTCGTCCCAGATCGCCGGCGACCACGCGAGGTTGTTGCCGCCGGGCCACTCGTCGTAGCTGAAGATCATCGGGCAGTTCTCGATCGCGATCTTGACGCCTCGCTCGCCCGCGTACGCGACGAGCTCGGGCCAGATCTGGCGGAAGCGATCGAGGTTCTCCGGCAGCGGCCGGTCCTTGTCGTTGCCGGCGAACGTCCCGACCATCCCGACGCCGAGCGCCTGCGCAGCGTCGACGACCTTCCGCAGGTGCGCGTTCACCTCGCGCCGGTGCTCGTTGTCCGGGTGCAGGTTGTTCGGGTAGTAGGCGAGCGACGAGATCGTGACGCCGTGGCGCTCGAGCGTCGCGTGCACCGCGTCGACGTCGAGGGCGTCGACGTCGATGTGGGTCACGCCCGCGTAGCGCCGCTGCTCGCCGCCGGACGACGGCCAGCATGCGACCTCGAGCATGTCGTAGCCGTTGGCGGCCGACCACGCCGCGACCTCGTCGAGCGAGAGCCCGCCGAACGCGGCCGTCATCAGTCCGAGCTTCACAATGCCACCTCCACCCATCGCTGTTGACGGTTCGACTCTGCGATCGCCTCGCCGAGCACGTTCTCGACGTGCCCCGCGCGGAAGGTCGGGTAGTCGTCGCCCGGCTTGCCGGCGGCAACCGCCCGATACACCGCGCGGTACAGCTCGCGGAACGTGTCGGCGAACCCCTCGGCATGCCCAGCCGGCAGGTGCGTGGTCGCAGCCGAAGCGGCCGACATCAGCCCGGGGTTGCGGAGCAGCGTGCCGTTCGGCTCGTCGCGGCGGCCGAGCCACAGCGACTCCGGCTGCTCGCCGTCCCACGCGAGCGACCCGCTCGCGCAGTCGACCTCGAATCGAACCGCGTTCTTCCGACCGGCCGAGACCTGCGAGATGACGCACGATCCGCGCGCGCCGCCGCGAAACCGCACGAGGATGTGCGCGAGATCCTCGGTGGTCATGTGGGCGTCGACGCGCTCGACGTCGTCGGCTGCTGCGAACGTCTCGACCTCGCCCGTCGGTCGGCGGCGGACGGGCAGCGTCGTCGCGAGGTCGGCGAAGACCTGCTCGACCTCGAGCCCGCTGACGAACTGCACGAGGTCGAGCCAGTGCGAGCCGATGTCGGCGACGGCGCGCAGCTCGCCGCCCTTGGCGGGCTCGAGCCGCCAGTTCCAGTCGGTCTCGAGCAGGAGCCAGTCCTGCAGGTACCCGCCGTGCACGTTCCACACGTCGCCGAGCTCGCCGGCGAGGATGCGCGCCCGCGCCTCCTGGACGAGCGGGTAGAAGCGGATGTTGAAGTTCGTGCAGTGGACGAGCCCGCTGCGCTCGGCGAGCTCGAGCAGCTCGCGCGAGTCGGCGGCGTTGAGGGCGAGCGGCTTCTCGCACACGACGTGCTTGCCCGCTGCCAGCGCTGCCCTGACCTGCTCGGCGTGCAGGTGGTTCGGCGTCGTCAGGTGGACGACGTCGACGCGTTCGTCGTCGAGCAGCGCCTCGTAGCTCTCGTACGTCGGCGCCAGGTGCTTCGACGCGGCACGCTCGGGCGTCGAGCCGACGACGCCGGTGACCTCGACGCCGAGGCGGCGGAGCGCATCGACGTGGACGACGCCGATGAAGCCGGTGCCGACGACGCCGGCGCGCAGGTCGTCGATCCCCCGCGTCATGCCGGCTGCACTGTGATCTCGAGCGTGGTCGTCCTCGTCTCGCCCGGCGCGAGCGTCGGCAGCCGCCCTTCGGCGCGGTCGTGCGCGCGGCCGTGCACCGAGCAGTTCGCGGGCTCGATTCCGAGCGCGCCGTACGCCGGCTCGATCCACTGCCACAAGCGCGGGAGGTTCGAGCGGACGGCGACGCGGATGTCGTCGTAGGTCACGCGCGCCTCCGATGCACCGACGTGCTCGTAGACACGCTCGGGGCCGGGGCGGCCGGTCTCGCGCCACTCGCCGCCGGCAGCGTCGTCGTCGCGAGCGACGACCTCGGCGGCGTCGGTCTCGATCGAGTCCCAGCAGAGGTTCACGTGGTAGAGGATCGGCGCCGGCTCGGACTCGACGCCCAGGTTGCGGACGACGTCGGTCAGTTGCACGCCCTCGTCGCGCAACGTGACCTCACGCACGAGCTCGAGGGCGGGCCCCGGGACGTCGGCGTCGACGACGCGGCCCCGCGCGGTCGCTCCCGTGATCGCGACGTCCCGCGCGGGCAGCGAGCTGTACCAGCCGTGCTGCGGCTGGCCTTCCGCCGGTGCGCCGACGTTGCGGAGGCCGCACGTCACGACCAGGCCTCCGCCGAACGAGCGGCTGAAGCTCCCCTGCCACGGAACGTGGCCGATCGGAGACTCCCACGAGAACCGCTTGCCGCCGAAGCGCGCGGCGCCGAGGTCGAGCCCGCGCGACGGCAGCACGTCGACGCTCAGGCGACCGTCGCTCAACGTCGCCGTCTCGAGCAGCGTCACGTCGGCAGCTCTACGTCGAAGTCGACGTCGAGGCCGTAACGCGCGCCCACGTAACGGCTCTCGGTGAGCTCGAGCGGCGCGCCGTGCTGGTCGACGATCAGGCGGCGCTCGACGAGCAGCGGCTCACCGCGCTTGACGGCGAGCAGCTTGGCGTCGCCGAGCCCGGCCGCCTCTGCGCCGATGTCGGCCCGGCCTGCGGTGGGAACGACGCCGGCCGACGCGAGCGCTGCGAACACCGATTCGCTGCCGAGGTCTCCGTCGAGGATATGCGCGACGCGCTCGGCGGGGAAGACGGCGGTCTCGAGCGCGACCGGCTCGCCGTCCGCCTCGCGCACACGCCGGAGCACGAACACCTCGTCGGTCGCGAGCCGCCTCGCTTCGTCGGCCGTCGCGGGGCGGCGCTTCTGCTCGACGATGCGGGAGGACGGCACCTTGCCGCGCCGCCGCATCTCGTCGCTGAACGAGAGGATGTGGCTCGCCGTCCGGTTCGCGCGCGCGGGCGCAACGAACGTGCCGCGGCCCGGCACGCGGTAGACGAGCCCTTCCTGCACGAGCCGCTGCACCGCGCCGCGTGCGGTCATGCGCGAGACGCCGAACTCCTCGCAGAGCTGCGCGTCCGAGGGGAGCGACGCGTGCTGGTCGAGCTCTGCGATCCGCGCGCGGAGCGACTGCTCGATTGTGTAGTAACGGGGGACGAACTCGGTCATCCGTCCGTGCGCGCATGTCCGACAGCGCCGTTGATCGTGAGCCCGCCGTCGACGACGAGCTCGTGCCCCGTGACGTAGCGAGCGGCGTCGCTCGCGAGAAAGAGAATCGCGTCGGCGATGTCGTCCGGCGTCCCGATCCGGTGCAGCGGAATTCGCTCCTCGTACGTACGGCGCACCTCGGGCGTGTACGCAGTCGCGTTCAGCGCGGTGTCGACCGCACCGGGCGCGACCGAGTTGACGGTGATTCCGTGTGGCGCGAGCTCGAGCGCGAAGGTCTTCGTCATCGCATCGATCGCGCCTTTCGCCGCGCTGTAGGCGCCGAGCTCCGGCACGGCCTGGATCCGCGCCGCCGACGTGACGTTGACGATCCGGCCGGCGCCCTTCCCGATCATCCGCCGCGCCGCCGCCCGGCAGCCGTAGAAGTAGCCGTGCAGGTTCGCGCGCAGCAGCCCATGCCAGTCCTCGTCCGTCGTCGAGACGAGCGGCTTCACGAGCAGGCGCGCCGCGTTGTTCACCCACACGTCGATGCCGTCCCACTCGTGCTCGACGCGATGGGCGAGCGCCTCGATCGCATCCGGATCCCCGGTGTCGCCGGTCGTGAAGATGCCCTCGACCGGAGCTGCGTCCTCGAGCGCGATGCCCGCGACCCGTGCGCCGGCGGCCGCGAACCTGCGGGCGACGGCCTCGCCGATGCCGCTCGACGTCCCCGTGACGACGACCCGGCGCCCGGCCAGGCTGAACGGCCCGTCCATGGCGCGACTGTATAGCTGTCTAGACGGTTGGGCAAGACGCTCACGCCGCCCAGGCGAAGGCCCGTGCGGGGTTCGCGACGAAGATCCGGTCGGCGAGGTCGGTGCCGAGCTCGCGCTCGAGCCGCGGCCGGAAGCGCGCGAAGACGTAGTCCAGGCCGGGTCCGCCGCCGTACGCCCGCAGCATCCCGCGCCGGCCCGTGTCGCCGCCGAGGAGCAGCCGGTCGGCGTGGCCCCGTTCCGCGAGCGCGGCGATCAGCTGCAGGATGGTCGAGTCGGGCCAGTACTTCGTCCGGCCGGGCCCGTCGAGTTGAAGCGTCGCGCCGGTGTCGGCGGTCTCGGCGTGCTCGGCCGCGTCGGGATTGCGGTCGACGTGCGCCAGGATCACCGCCGCGGGAGGGACGCCGAGCGACCGGAGCCGCTCCACGATCGCGAGCCCCATCGTCCCGTGCTGCGTGTGCACGCAGACCGGCGCGCCGGTCTCGACGTGCGCGGCCGCGACGGCGGCGAACGCCTTCTCCTCGAACGGCGTCAGGTGGTGGTAGCTGGCGCCCGCCTTGATGATCCCGCAGCGCCCGCCCAGCTCGTCGACGAAGCGCCGCGTCAGCTCGTCGACCGGCGTCGTGCGGTACGCGTCCTGGGCGGTGTAGTGGGCGTCGCGGTGAAGGCCGGTGGCCGCGACGACGTGGAGGCCCGTCTCGTGGGAGACGTACGCGAGCCCGTCGAGGTCGCGCCCGAGGCCGAGCGGCGTCCAGTCGACCAGGGCGCGCGCGCCGGCATCCACGAGCGTCTGCGCCTCTGCGACCGCCTTGTCGCGGTCTGTGAACTCCTCGCCCGGCTGCGCCGGGGTGTCGAGGAAGAGGTGCTCGTGAGCGTCGCACGGGCCCAGGTCGGCCGGGTCGATGTCGCCGAGCACGGTGCGGACGATCACTGCGCGATCGTACGGACGGTGGCAAAGTCCCGGGGGAGATGGCGACGATGGCCGACCTCGACGCGCTGGCGCTCGAGCTCCCGCAGGTGACGAGAGACGTGTCGGACGACGGCCGTCCGACCTACAGCGTCCACGGGAAGATGTTCTGCTTTCACCGCAGCCGCCGCCCGGACGCGGTCGACGCCGAGACGGGCGAGCGCCTCGACGACGTGCTCGTGTTCCGGGTCGGCGACCTCGACGAGAAGGAGCTGCTGCTCGCCGACCGGCCCGAGGTCTTCTTCACGACGCCGCACTGGAACGGCTACCCGGCCGTGTTGATGAGGATCCCGGACCTCGCAGAGATCCAGCGCGAGGAGCTGCGGGAGCTCGTCGTCGACGCGTGGCTCACGCGGGCACAGAAACGCGTCGCCAAGGCGTGGCTCGCCGAGCACGAGGACGGTGGGGAGGAGTGACGTCGGTCGAAGCCTCCGCGACGTGCCCGAGCTGCGGCCGGGCCAACGCCGCCGACGCGCACTTCTGCAGCAACTGCGGCGCGCAGCTCGACGGCGCCGGCCGTCCCGCGGAGGAGCGCAAGCTCGTCTCGATCCTCTTCGTCGACCTCGTCGGCTCGACCGCGCGCTCGGACGGCGCCGACCCGGAGGACGTGCGCGACGCGCTGCACGTGTACCACGCCGAGGCGAAGCGACGGATCGAGGATCACGGCGGGACCCTCGAGAAGTTCATCGGCGATGCGGTCATGGCGGTCTTCGGCGCGCCGACGTCGCACGGCGACGACGCCGAGCGTGCGGTGCGCGCGGCGCTGAGCGTCGTCGACGGCGTCGCGGACGTGAACCGCACGCACGACCTCGAGCTCGCCGTGCGCGTCGCCGTCAACACCGGCGAGGCGATCGTCACGCTCGGCGCGCAGCGCGGGGAGGCCCTCGCGATCGGGGATGTCGTGAACACCGCGGCCCGCCTGCAGTCGGCGGCACCGACCGGGCGGGTGATCGTCGGCGCGGAGACGCACCGCGCGACGCGTCAATCGATCCGCTTCGAGGCGCTGCCGGCGATCGACGCGAAGGGCAAGGCGGAGCCGGTCGAGGCGTGGCTCGTCATCGAGGCCGTGACCGAGCCGTCGCAACGGCCGCTCGCGCAGCGCGAGCTCGTCGGGCGCTCGCACGAGGTCGAGCTGCTGCGGACGATCTGGACGCGCGCGGCGACGGAGCGCCGTCCGCACCTCGTAACCGTCGTCGGGCCTCCCGGCATCGGCAAGTCGACCCTGTGCCGTGCGACGGCCGCGTTCGTCGAGCGCGACGGCGGACGGATCCTGCGCGGCCGCTGCCTGCCCTACGGCGAGCAGTCGGGCTACCAGGCGTTCTCGTTCCTCGTCCGCGACGCGAGCGGGATCATCGCGTCCGATCCGCTCCCGGTCGCGCGCGAGAAGCTCGCGCGCGCCGTGGCCGAGGTGATGCCGGAGCAGGAGACCGCCGAGGTCGCGCGCAACCTCTCGTTCCTGCTCGGGCTCGCCCCGGAGGGCGACATGGACGCACGGAGCCCAGCCCTGCTCTTCTACGCAGCCCGCCGGTTCCTGGAGTGCCTGGGGCTCGAGTGCCCGACGCTGCTCGTGTTCGAGGACGTCCACTGGGCGCAGCCGAGCGAGCTCGAGCTGCTCCAGCACCTCTCGATGCACCTGCGCGACTCGCCGCTCGTCCTGATCGCGATGACCCGCCCGGAGCTGCTCGACAGCAACCCGGCCTTCACGAGCGGTCTGGTGCCGCAGGCGACGATCGTCCTCGATCCGCTCTCGCCCGAGCATTCCGCCGAGTTGGCTGCGGCGGTCATCGGCGAGGTCACCGACCGCAACGTCGACCTCGAGCGCGTGGTCGAGGTCGCGGGCGGGAACCCGCTCTTCCTCGAGGAGCTCGCGGCGTCGGTCGCGGAGCTGGGCGAGGGTGCGACGCTCCCCGTGACCGTGCGCGAGGCGATCGCCGCGAGAATCGACGCGCTCCCGGCCGATGCGCGCAGCGCGCTGATGTCCGCCGCCGTCGTCGGCCGGGCGTTCTGGCGCGGCGTGCTGTCCTCCGTCGGCGACGTGGGCGACATCGACGCCGCGCTGGCCGTTCTCGAGCTACGCGACCTGATCCGCCGCGAGCCGGCGAGCCAGTTGTCCGGCGACGCGCAGTTCACCTTCAAGCACATGCTGATCCGCGACGTCGCGTACGCGACCGTCCCGCGCGCGGCGCGGCGGACGCTGCATGCGGAGGTGGCCCGCTCGATCGAGGACGCGGTCGGCGAGTCGGCGGAGACGCTCCACTCGATCCTCGCGTACCACTGGAGCGAGGGCGGCGAGCCTGCTCGCGCGATCCCGTACCTCCTCTCGGCGGCGGAGGTCGCACGCCGGGCGTGGGCGCGGGGGGCCGTGATCGACCTCTACTCGAAGGCGCTCGAGCTCGCCGGTGACGACGACCTGCGCACGGAGATCCGCCTCCGGCGCGGGCTTGCGCTCGTCGCGATCCAGGACTACGAGCGGGCGGCGGACGACCTCGCCGATTTGCTGCCCGAGCTCGAGGGCCAACAGCGCCTTGACGCGTTGATCGGCCGCGCGCGCGCGACACTCTGGACGGAGCGGGACGTCGAGACGCTCGCGATCGCGCACGAGGCGCTGCCGCTGGCCGAGGCGCTCCACGACGAAACTGCGATCCCGGCGGCGCTCGCGATCGAGAGCCAGGGGCTCGCGATGCGCGGTGCGGAGGGCGATCTCGACCGGGCGCTCGAGCTCGGCGACCGAGCCCTCGAGCTCTGGGTGCCCGGCGCGCGCAGGTACGACCTCGCCGACCACTTCCACCTTCATGCCGACGTCCTGTACTGGACCGGGAACTACGAGCGCACGATCGAGATGGGCCACAGCTCGCGGGCGCTCGCGAGCGATGTGCGGAGCGCTGAAGCGCTCCTTCGCGGCGGCGGCCTCGAAGCGCTCGGCCTGGCCGGGCTCGGACGGCACGAGGAGGCGATCGCGATCTGGAGCGACCTGGTCGAGCTGGCCCGGCAGATCGGCCGCAGCCCGGCCGTCGTCCTCAACTACTCGGCGCTTGCATTCCGCGAGCTGTACGACGTTGCGGAGGCACGGCGGCGCAGCGAGGAAGCGCTCGAGCTGAGCCTCGCCAACACGTTCGGCATGCCCACGCAGTTCGCGCGCTCCGACCTGCTCTACACGCAGCTGCTCGAAGGCGACGTCGGCGGTGCCCAGGTCATGTGGCCTCGCCTGTGGGAGGGCGCCGAGGACGCGACGGCCTGGACGACCTGGCTGATCGCGGGCCGGCTCGCGAACGCCCGCGCCGAGATCGCGGTCGCGGCCGAGTCGCCGGAGTCGGCGATCGAGTGGGCCGAGCACGCGATCGCGGTTGCGCGGCGCACGCACCGCCGCAAGTACGAGGCGCGCTCCCTGACCGCGCTGGGCCAGGCGCACGCCCGGCTCGGACGCCGCGACGAGGCGCTGGCCGCGCTCCGTGCAGCGGTCGCGATCGCGGAGGAGCTCGTCGGGGCGCCGGCGCGCTGGCGCGCGACGGACGCCCTCGGCCGCGCCGCGTACGAGCTCGGGGACGACGAGCAGGCGGCGTCCGCGTACGCCGAGACGCGCCGCCTGATCGAGGCGTTCGCGGCGGGGCTCCGGCCGGAGCGCGCATCCGCTTTCATGGCGTCGGAGCCGGTCCGCGGGATGCTCTCGACCGCGGGTTCCTGAGCCGCGTGCGCCTCGTCGCGGTCGGAGACGTCTTCGTCGACGTCGTGTGCGCCGCGGCGCCGGCGCCCGGCGAGCGCGCACATGCCGATGTCGTCCTGCGGGCAGGCGGGTCGGCGGTCAACGCGGCCCTCTGCGCGACCGGCCTCGGCGCGTCCGCGACCGTCGTCGGACGGGTGGGAGCGGACGGCGCGGGCGAGCTCGTCGCCGCCGCCCTGGCGGAACGCGGTATCACGCCCGTGCTCGCGCGCGACGCCGACGTGCGCACGGGCGTCGCCGTCGCGCTGCACGCGGGCGGATCGCCCGCGGTCGTCGCAGACCGGGGCGCGAACGCGCGCTTCTCGCGCGACGACGTGCCGGATCCCCTCGAGGGCGACGTCCTGCTCGTCTCGGGCTTCGCGCTCTTCCAGCCGGAGTCGACAGCGGCCGCGCGCGCCGCGCTCGATCGCTTCACGGGTGAGTGGTCGGCCGTCGACCTCGCCTCGCCGGGCCTCGCGTCGCGTGGCGACCGGCAGCTGCTCGAGGGCGTGCGCGTCGTCTTCGCAACCGCGGCGGAGGCGCGCGCGATGACAGGGGCCGGGCCTGAAGAGGCGCTTCGTGAGCTCGCCGGCCGGTTCCCGGTTGCCTGCGTCAAGCTCGGTGCCGAGGGCGCGCTCGCGGCGGCAGGCGGTGCGGTGGAACGGCGGGCCGCGCCCATCGTCGAGCGACGGCGGCCGTTCGGAGCCGGCGACGCGTTCGCCGCGGCGCTGCTGCTCGCGCTGGCCGGCGGCGATAGGCTCGGCGACGCGCTCGAGCGCGCGTGCGCTGCCGGCGCAGAGGCGTCGTAGACCACTTCAAAAAAGTTAGTCTTGCGACTTTCCGGAGGAGGAGGAGCGATGGCACGCTGGACACCCGACCCGAGCTTCTACCCGTCACCGCGGCTCGCGATGGAGGCGCCCGAGGAGACCGTCGGCTACGTGGCGCTGCTCGAGCCCGACCAGGCGTCGCGCCCGGACGCTCTCGGGGTGATCGATCTCGAGCGCGGCTCGAGCACGTACGGGGAGATCGTCTCGACGCTCGAGCTTGCGGCGCCGGGCGACGAGGTGCACCACTTCGGCTGGAACGCCTGCAGCTCGGTGCTCTGCCCGACCGGACCGAACCCGCACGTCGAGCGCCGCTACCTCGTCGTTCCCGGGCTGGCGTCGTCGCGCACGTACATCGTCGACACGAAGGACGACCCGAGGGATCCGAAGGTCGTGAAGACGATCGAGCCGGAGGAGCTGATCCGCAAGACGGGCTACTCGCGGCCGCACACGTCGCACTGCGGTCCCGACGCGATCTACATGAGCGGTCTCGGCGGCGCGAACGGAGCGGACGAGGCGGGCGGCATCTTCCGCATCGACTGCGAGACGTTCGAGCCGCTCGGCGCATGGGAGCGTGAGGTGAGCCCCCAGCGCTACCAGTACGACTTCTGGTGGCACCTGAACCAGGACACACTCGTCTCGAGCGAGTGGGGAACGCCCGCGATGTTCGAGGACGGCGTCGTGCCGGAGAAGCTGCTCGGGCGCGAGTACGGCCACGCGATGCACATCTGGGACCTCCGACGCGGGAAGCACCTGCAGACGCTGGAGCTCGGAGACGAGCACCAGATGGTGCTCGAGCTCCGGCCGGCCCACGATCCGAGCCGCGAGTGGGGGTTCGTCGGCGTCGTCGTCTCGGTCGAGGATCTGTCGGCCTCGATCTGGCACTGGTATCGCGAGGACGGCGCCTGGAAGATCCGCAAGGCGATCACGATCCCGGCCGAGCCCGCCGACGCCGAGCTGCTGCCGCCGCTGCTCCAGGGGTTCGGCGCGGTGCCGCCGCTCGTCAGCGATATCAACCTGTCGCTGGACGACCGTTTTCTCTACGTCTCGTGCTGGGGCACCGGCGACTTCCTGCAGTACGACGTCAGCGATCCGTTCGACCCGAAGGAGACCGGCCGAGTCCGGCTCGGCGGGATCGCGTCGCACGCCGCGCACCCGGCCTCGGGCCCGCTCACCGGCGGCCCGCAGATGGTCGAGGTGAGCCGCGACGGCCGCCGGGTCTACGTCTCGAACTCGCTGTACTCGACCTGGGACACGCAGTTCTATCCGGGTGGCCTCGACGGCTGGATCGCGAAGCTCGACGTCACTCCCGCCGGCGCGATGACGCTCGACTCGAAGTTCCTGACCACGAACTTCGACGGCCGCAAGCCCCACCAGATCAGGCTCGAGGGAGGCGACGCCTCGTCCGACTCCTACTGCTTCAGCTAGAGGCTTGAACCGATGCACGGACTGAGCGGATGGGGCGGCGGCGCGCTCGTCGCCCTCGGAGCGTTTCACGGGCTCAACCCGGCGATGGGCTGGCTGTTCGCCGTCGCGATCGGGTTCCGCGACCGCGCGCGGAGCGCCGTCGTCTGGGCGCTCGGGCCGATCGCGCTCGGACATGCGGCGTCGATGGCACTCACCGTCGTCGCGGTCGAGGAGCTCCGGATCGTGTCGTCGGACGCCGCGATCCGGATCGCGGCCGCGCTCGGGCTGCTCGCCTTCGCCGTTTCGCGGCTCACGCGCACGCATCCCCATCCGCGCTGGGTCGGAATGAACCTGCGCCCCCGCGAGCTCGCGCTCTGGTCGTTCCTGATGTCGACGGCGCACGGGGCCGGGCTGATGCTGATCCCGGTCGTGATCGGCACGCAGGTCAGCGCGCATCACGACATGCTGATGCCGACCTCGCTCGGCCTGGTCGGCCTCGCGGTCGCGATCCACACGCTGGCGATGGTCGCAGTCGCGGGCGCGATCGCGGTCGTCGTCTACGAGTTCGTCGGCGTCGGCATCCTCCGCCGCGGCTGGATCAACGTCGACCGTCTGTGGGTCTACGCGCTCGTCGGCGGGGCAGCCGCGATCCTGCTCGTGCCGTAGACCTGCCGCAGGAGGTAGCGCGGACGGAGTAGCGTCGGGCCGTCAAAACCCGCCCAAGGAGGCGAGCTTTCATGCCCAAGTTGCTCCGCTTCGCACTCGTCGCGTGCGCGCTGGCCCTGGCCCTGGGGCTGCCGGCACTGGCGCGTGCGGGCGTTCGCCCCGAGCAGCCGTTCCCGACTAACCTCGACGCGCGGTTCGATCCGACGCAGCTGACGGGCCTCCGGGTCGCGCTGCCGAAGCCGGACTGCACGACGCATCCATCGGACTGCGCCGACATCGACGTGCTCAACACGCTCGACGGCTTCAACGTCGACGCACGCGTCTCGATCCCGTTCAGCGGCCCGATCGACCTGTCGACGGTGACGCCGGACACCGTGTTCCTCGTTGGTCCCCACGGACAGCGGATGCCGCTCGACCGGCTCGTCTGGACGCCGGCGACGAACACGCTCCACGGAGTTCCCCACACGTACCTCGACCAGCACACCCCGTACCTGCTCGTCGTGACCGACGGCGTGAAAGCGGCCGACGGGAGCGACCTCGACCCGACGCCCTTCCGCCGGCAGATCAGCTTCGCGGGGATCACCCCGCCGAGCGTCATCCTCTATCGCGTCGACCTGATCCACGCGCTGCTCGAGTCGCACGTCTCGATCGGCCACATCGTCGACGCGAGCCTGTTCACGACGCAGAGCATCACGTCGCTGCTCGAGAAGGTGCGACGCCAGATCGACGCGTCCGACCCGGCGCCCGCGTCGTTCACGATCGGGACGAACGGCGAGCGGGCGGTCTTCCCGTTCGCGAACGTGCTCGGCGTCCAGTTCCACCGCCAGGTCGGCACGTCGACGTTCAACGACTCGGCGCTGCCGGCGGCGGTCAGCGTCTTCCCGGGCGCCATCGGCACGGTTGCCTACGGCAGCTTCACCTCGCTGAACTACGAGAACTCGTCGCAGGTGATCCCACCCGTCGGCTCGCGCTTCGGCGCCCCGAAGCCGCAGGGGACGAACACGCTCTACTTCAACCTGTGGCTGCCGTCCGGCACGGAGCCTTCCGGAGGCTGGCCGGTGGCGATCATGGGCCACGGCTTCACCGATTCGAAGCAGGGCGCTCCGATCGCCACTGCCTCGACGCTCGCCCACGCCGGGATCGCGACGATCTCGATCAACGTCGTCGGTCACGGCGGCGGGCCCCTCGGCACGCTGACGGTGCTCCGGAACAACGGCGCGCCCGTGACCTTCTCGGCCGGCGGTCGCGGGTTCGACCAGGACGGCAACGGCACGATCGACTCGACCGAGGGCGTCAACGCAGCCCCGCCGTTCAATGCCGTCGGCAACCGCGACGGCCTGCGCCAGACCGTGATCGACCTGATGCAGCTCGTGCGCGAGATCCAGGTGGGCGTCGACGTGAACGGGGACGGGAACCCCGATCTCGACGCGTCGAAGGTCACGTACTACGGCCAGTCGTTCGGCGGGATCTACGGAACGACGTTCCTGGGCATCGAGCCTGCCGTGCACGCCGGCGTGCTCAACGTCCCGGGCGGCTCGATCACCGAGATCGCGCGGCTGTCCCCGTCGTTCCGGCCGCTCGTCGGGATCGCGCTCGCGACCCGCGTCCCGCCGCTCTACAACGCCGTCCCGAACGCGACGTTCACCAACTTCAACGAGAACATGCCCCTGAGCGGCCAGCCGATCCTCGTCGACACGGTGCCAGGCGCCGACTCGATCCAGAACACGCTCGATCAGCAGATCTGGGCGCAGACGCCGGCCGATCCGGTCGCGTGGGCGTCGTCGATCAGGGCGAAGCCCCTCGCGGACGAGAGTGCGAAGGCGGTGATCGTGCAGTTCGCGAAAGGCGACCAGACGGTGCCGAACCCGACCGCGTCGGCGTTGATCCGGGCCGGGGGGCTCGAGGACCGTGCGACCTACTTCCGAAACGACCTCGCGTTCGCGAGCGTGCCGGGCTACACGGTCAAGAACCCGCACACGTTCCTGACGAACCTCCTCGGCGCATCCGCACCGCTGGCCGTCGCCGCGCAGGTGCAGATCGCGACCTTCCTCGCCACCGGCGGCGCGGTGACGATCGACCCGGACGGCGCAGGCCCGCTGTTCGAGACGCCGATCGCCGGCCCGCTGCCGGAGACCCTGAACTTCCTGCCGTAGCTGCGCTTTAACCGGTGCCAGGCACCTCGGTGCCTGGCACCGGGGCTCCCTGTTCCTGACGGCGCAGGAGCAGCCGCCGGGCCTCCGAAACCGGCACGATCGCGAGCCCGACCACGAGACAAATGAGCCACTGGTGCAGATCGAGGTGGACGGTGCCGAGGATCCGCTGCAGCACGCCGAGCTCGTCGCCGAGCACGATCGCGAGGAGGGAGCCGCCGCTGCAGAGCATGAACATCCGGTCCTCGAGCACGTCGAGCGAGAAGACCGAGCGCCGCTCGTCGCGCGTGGTCACCGAGAAGAACACGTTCGCGAACGCAAACGCGGTCAGGCCCATCGTGCGCGCGACGGCCGAGCTTCCGTAGTGGTGGTCCGCCCACGCGATCAGGCCGAGCGTCGCTCCGCCCATCACGAGCCCGGCGATGCCGACCCAGATCAGGAGAGGTCGGGGCAGGATCTGCTCGTCCGACGGACGGGGCTTGCGGCGCATCAACCCTCCGGTCGACTTGCCGTAGCCGAGGCCGATCGCCTGGAGCACCTGGGTGGTGAAGTTCACGTAGAGCGTCTGCAGCGGCACGAACGGCACGCCCCCGACGACGTTGAAGATGCTCGCTCCGAGGAACGTGACGATGAAGCCCACCAACACGCCCATCTGGAAGCGGATGTACTTCGTGAGGTTGTCGTAGAGCCCGCGGCCGAGCTCCACCGCCTTCACGATCGTCGCGAAATTGTCGTCGGTGAGGATCATCGTCGCGGCCTCCTTCGAGACCTCGGTGCCCGTGATCCCCATCGCGATCCCGATGTCGGCGGCCTTCAGGGCCGGCGCGTCGTTCACACCGTCGCCGGTCATCGCGACGATGTCGCCCTTCCGCTTCAGCGTGTCGACGAGGCGCACCTTGTCCTCCGGTGCGACGCGCGCGATCACGCCGATGTCATCGATCGCCGTGTCGAGCTCGGCGTCGGACATCGCCTTGAACTCGGTGCCGCTGATCGCACGTCCGGGGATTCCGAGCTCCTTCGCGATCGCGCCCGCGGTGACCGCGTGGTCGCCGGTGATCATGCGCACGCGAATACCGGCCTCCCGCGCCGTCGCGATCGCCACCTTCGCGGTGGGCCGGGGCGGGTCGACGATCCCGACCATCGCGAGCACCGTCAGCCCATCGAGCTGGGGAAGGAGGTCGGCGGACGCATCGAACGACGCCGGGTCGAAGTCCTTCCGCCCAGTTGCCATCACTCGCAACCCCTGGCCCGCCAGGCGCTCGTTCTCGTCCATGTACCGCTGCTTGAACTCCTCGTCTGCAGGCACGATCGAGAGGTCTTCGGGGTCTGGCCTGAACGACGCGCGGGCGAGCAGTTGGTCGGGCGCGCCCTTGACGAGCCCGCGGACGACGTCCTTCCCGCTTTCGTCCTTCATCCGGTGGAACGTCGCCATCAGCTTGTACGCGGCGTCGAACGGGAGCTCGGCGACACGCGGGTACTGCTCCCGCGTCGCGGCCGCCGCGAGGCCGCCCTTCTCTGCGAGCACGACGAGCGCGCCCTCGGTCGGGTCGCCGATCAGGTCGCCGTCCTTGACGACTGCGTCGGCGCAAAGCGCCATCGGCAGCAGGAACTGCTCGAGCGGCACCTCGGGCTGCCCGAACACGTGCTTGATCGTCCCCTCCGTGGCATATCCGCCGCCCGAGATCGTGTAGCGCCGTCCGGGAATCGTCAGCTCCACCGCCGTCATCTGGTTCAGCGTCAGCGTGCCGGTCTTGTCGGAGTTGATCGCCGACGTGGAGCCGAGCGTCTCTGTCGAGCGGAGCCGCTTCATGATCGCGTTCGCCTTCGCGAGCATCTGCGTCCCGTACGAGAGGATCGTCGTGACAACGGCCGGCAGGCCCGTCGGGATCGCGGAAATCGCGAACGCGATCGCTGCGGTGAAGACGGTGTCGAAGCTCTCGCCGCGCGACAGGTTCAGGATCACGCTGATGGCCACGGCCGCCCCGGAGATGAAGAGGATCTGGTTCGTCAGCTTCTTCAGCTGGACGGTGAGCGGCGTGTCCTTGTCGCCCTCGCCCTGGAGCATGTGCGAGATGTGGCCGACCTCGGTCGCCATCCCGGTCGACGTGACGATGAAGCTACCCGTACCCCGGGTCACATTCGTGTTCATGTAGACCATGTCGGTCCGGTCGCCGAGCGGGGTGTCCGTGCCCTCGACCGCGTCGACGCCCTTCGACACCGGCATGCTCTCGCCGGTCAAAGCTGACTCCGCGATCTCGAGCGTCGCCGCGGTGAGCAGACGGCCGTCGGCGGGCACGACGTCGCCTGCCTCGACCGACACCACGTCTCCCGGCACGAGCTGCTCGGCCGGGATCTGCACCAGCTCCCCGTCGCGGCGCACGCGCGCCTTCACGATCATCATGTTCTGCAGCGCCGCGACCGCCTCCGCCGCTTTGCCCTCCTGGCGCAGGCCGAGCACGGCGTTGAAGAGAGTCAAGAAGAGCAGGACGAGCCCGGTGCCGAGCTCCTTCAGCGGATAGAGGCTGCCGATGCCCGCGACCAGCAGCACGATCTGCATCGGGTCGCGGTACTGGCGCACGAACGCGTGCCAGCGCGGCTCGACCGCAGTCTCGGCGAACTTGTTCGGCCCGATGGAGGCGAGCCGCGACGCGGCCTCGGCGCCCGACAACCCGTTCGCCGGGTCGACGCCCTGGCGGCTGGTGACGTCGCCAGGATCGAGCGTATGCCACGCGACCGCTGATCCCTCGACGCGCCCGTCGCCTTGCGCTGGAACTGTCGTCGCCATCTCTCGAGCCTCCTTCCGTCTTGCTCTCGTTAGGACGCCGCGAGCTCGAGCCCGTCGGCTTCGTGCGTCACGGTCGTCCCCGCCTCGCCGCGCAGCAGCGCGGGGGTGTCGGTGATCGAGCCGATCGCGGCGAGCCCGCCCGTCCGCTCGACGAACTGGCAGGCCGCTCGCACCTTCGGCCCCATCGACCCGGCTGCGAACTCGGCTGCCCCGAGTGCGGCGGGTGTCGCCCGGCGGATCGCGCGCTGCTCCGGTGTGCCCCAGTCCGAGTAGACGGCGTCGACGTCGGTGACAATCGCGAGCACATCCGCCTCGAGGTCCTCGGCAAGGAGCGCGCTCGCGAGGTCCTTGTCGATCACCGCCTCCACGCCGACGAGCTTGCGGCCGGCGGGGGTCGGCTCGTCGACGTACATCACCGGGATCCCGCCGCCGCCGGCGCAGACCACGACGCACTCCCGCTCGAGCAGCCATTCGACCGGTTCGAGACCGAAGATCCGCTTCGGCAGCGGCGACGGGACGACGCGTCGCATGCTGTCCCCGTCCGGCTTGAACACCCAGTCCTTCTCCGATGCGAGCTTCGTCGCCTCTTCTGCCGTGTAGACGGGCCCGATCGGCTTCGTCGGATCGTCGAACGCGGGATCCTTTGGGTCGACCTCGATCAGCGTGAGCAGCGACGCGAGCCGCTTGTCGAACGGCAACTGGTTCCCGAGCTCCTGCTGGATCAGGTATCCGATCATCCCCTCGGTCTGCGCGCCCAGCAGGTCGAGCGGATACGGCTCGACGGCCTCGTATGCGGATCCCTGAAGGGCGAGTAGCCCCACCTGAGGGCCGTTGCCGTGAGAGATCACGAGCTGGTGCTCCAGCGCGAGCGGCGCGAGCGCCACGCACGCAGCGTGCGCGTTCGTGCGCTGGTTCTCGGCAGTCAGCGGCTGGCCCCTGCGTAGGAGCGCGTTCCCGCCGAGCGCGACGACAACGCGCAGGTCAGGCTCCGAGGGTCGCGACCATCACGGCCTTGATCGTGTGCAGGCGGTTCTCGGCCTCGTCGAAGACGAGCGACGCCGGCGACTCGAAGACGTCCTCCGTCACCTCGAGCGCCTCCATCCCGAACTTCTCGTGGATCTCCTTGCCCACCTGCGTCTCGGTGTTGTGGAACGCGGGGAGGCAGTGCATGAACTTGACGTCCGGGTTGCCCGTCGCCGCCATCGTCTCGGCGTTGATCTGGTACGGCTTGAGGAGCTCGATCCGCTCGGCCCACACCTCATCCGGCTCGCCCATCGAGACCCACACGTCGGTGAGCAGGACGTCCGCGCCGTTGACGGCCTCATCGACGTCCTCGGTGATCGTGATCTTCGCCCCGGTCTCCTCGGCGATCGACCGTGCCTGGTCGGCGATCTCGTCGCGCGGCCAGAGCGAGCGCGGGCTCGCGATGCGCACGTCCATGCCGAGCTTCGCACCGCCCACGAGGTATGAGTCGGCCATGTTGAACCGCGCGTCGCCGAGATAGCAGAACGCCACCTCGCCGAGCGGCTTGTCGATGTGCTCGCGGAATGTCAGGAAGTCGGCCAGGATCTGGGTCGGGTGCCACTCGTCGGTGAGCCCGTTGTAGATCGGGACGCCGGCCCAGCGCGCAAGCTCCTCGGCCGTGTCCTGACCGAAGCCGCGGTACTCGATCGCGTCGTACATGCGTCCGAGCACGCGTGCCGTGTCCTTCACCGTCTCCTTGTGGCCCATGTGAGAGCCCGACGGGCCGATGAAGGTGACGTGAGCGCCCTGGTCGTAGGCGGCGACCTCGAACGCACACCGCGTACGCGTCGAGTCCTTCTCGAAGATCAGCGCGATCTCCTTGCCGACGAGCTTCTGCTCCTCGCGCCCCTCGCGCTTCGCCGCCTTGAGCTCTGCCGCGAGGTCGATCAGGTAGCTGATCTCCTCGGGCGAGTAGTCGGCCAGCTTCATCAGGTGCCGGCCGCGCAGGTCGATGACGGTGCTCATGGTCGTCGGGCTCCTTTCCCCTCTAGGGCTCTCGGACGATCGGGAAGGTCATGCAGTGGCCGCCGCCGCGCCCGCGTCCCAGCTCCTGGCCGGCGATCGCCAGCACCTCGACGCCTGCCTTCGCGAGCTTCGTGTTCGTCGCCTCGTTCCGTTCGTACGCCACGACGACGCCAGGCTCGATGGCGACGACGTTGTTGCCGTCGTCCCACTGGTTGCGCTCGGCCTCGAACTCGTCTCCGCCGGTCGTGACGAGCTTGAGCTCCTCGATGCCGAGGGCGTCGCGAAGCTCGTCGAGAAACGAACGCTCGGAGACCTCCGCCTGCACGCCGGCAGCGCCGCCGGGGCGGAAGAGGATCGGGCGGATCTGGGAGACGACCGGCTCGTACAGCGTCGCGACGTTCCGGTCGCAGAAGGTGAAAACGGTGTCGAGGTGCATCGCGGCACGCTCCCGCGGCATCTGCGCGCCGATCACGAGCCGCGCCGCGCCTGCCTCGAACATGTTCTTCGCCAGGATGCTCACCGCCCGCGCGGTGCTGCGCTCGCCCATGCCGACCAGGACGACGCCGTCGCCGGCCGGCATCATGTCGCCGCCTTCCATGCGCGCGAGGCCCCAGTCGTGGTCGGCCCCGCCGAACCAGATCTGGAAGTCGGCGTCGCGGAAGCGCGGGTGGAAGCGGTAGATCGCCTCGACGTTCAGCGTCTCGAGCTGGCGGGCGGGCCAGAACATGGGGTTCAGCGACACGCCCCCGTAGAGCCACGCGCTCGTGTCCCGCGTGAAGAGCTGGTTCGGGAGCGGCTGCAGCACGAAGTCCGTGGGACGCAGCGCGTCCTTGATCGCCGATCGGATCTCGTCTGGCAGCTCCTGAACGGTGATCCCACCGGTCAGCCTCGTTGCAAGCTCGTCGGAGGGCATCTCGGTCAGCCAGGCGGCGAGCGGCTCGGCGAACATCACGGTTACGTCCTCGGGCCGGACCCGATGCGACAGCAGCCAGTCGCGCGCCTCCTTGTCGTCGAGCGTCTCGCGAAGGAGGTCGTGCAGCAGCAGGACCTCGACGCCGCGCGAGCGCATGACGTCGGCGAAGGCGTCGAACTCCTGGCGTGCGCGGCGCACCCAGATCACGTCGTCGAAGAGCAGCTCGTGGCAGTTGGTCGGGGAGAGCCGCTCGTGTGCGAGGTCGGGCCGGTGCACCATGACCGTCCGCAGGCGTCCGACCTCCGAATGGGTGCCGAGAACGGTGTCGGTGGCAGTGCTCATCTCTCTTGCTCTCTCCTCTCGATGCTCAACCGGTTGCTGCGGCGATCCCGACGAACGCGCAGACGACGACGAAGACGGCGATGAGGTACGGCCAGACGAACTTGAGGTAGCGGTCGTAGCCCACCTTAGACAGCGCGAGGCCGCCCATGATCACGGCCGAGGTGGGCGTCACGAGATTGACGAATCCGGAAGCCGTCTGGAAGCACGTGACCGCGGTCCCTCGGGAGACGCCGGCGAAGTCGGCGAGGGGCGCGAGGATCGGCATCACCAGGGCGGCGTGGCCCGACGACGACGGCACGAGAAACGCGATCGGCAGGTTGACGACGAACGCCAGGATCGCGAAGACACCCGTCGACGTCCCCGAGACCGCGTTTTCCATCCAATGGAGGATCGTGTCGGTCATGTAGGCGTTCTTCATCACGACGGTGATCCCGCGAGCGAGCACGATGATCAGGCCCGCGCCCAGGAAGTCCGAGGCGCCGGCGATGATCGTCATCACGGTGCCTTCTTCGCCCAGGCGCGCGATCACGCCGATCACGACCGCCATCACCAGGAAGAGGGCGGCGGCCTCGGGGAAGTAGAAGTCGTGGAACGTCGGCAGCGGGAAGTTCTTGCCGAACCCCTCCTGCCAGAGATCGTTCCATGGGATGAAGCCGTAGATCATCACCAGGAAGGTGGCCCCGAAGAGCGCCAGCACGAGCTTCTGGCGGCCGGTCAGGCTCGGCACGTCCGCGACGAGGCTCTCCGCTTCCGCTGCGTCGGAAGGCGAGACGCCGACGACGGACTTCTCAGGATGCTCCCGGATGCGCTTCGCGTACCAGACGACGTAGCCGATGGCGAGCGGAACGAGCACGACCCACAGCAAGATCCGCAGCCCGATCCCCTGGCCGATCGTGATCCCGGCGGCGTCGGAGGCGACACCCGTCGAGAACGGGTTGACCGTCGAGGCGATAACGCCCGTGCCGGCGCCGAGGAAGATGATCGCCGCGGCGACCATCCGGTCGTAGTCGAGCGCGAGTGCGAGCGGGACGAGCAGGACGAAGAAGCCGAGCGTCTCCTCCCACATCCCGTAGCTCGTGCCACCGAGCGCGAAGACCACCATCAGGATCGCGATCAGCACCGAGCCGCTGTGGCGGAAGCGCAGTGCGAGCCGGCCGATCCCGGTCTGGATCGCCTCCGTCTTCAACGTCACCGTGATGAAGGCGCCGACGGCCAGGACGAAGAGGAAGATCGCTGCCGAGCCGTACAGGAAGCCCTCTTCCCACGGCCCGACGAAGCCGTTCGAGCCCTCCACGCCGTAGAGGCCGTTCGGCGGTGCGTTCCAGAGCTGCTTGAAGCGGAAGCTGAACGACGTGTCGACGCACGGAAGCCCTGCGTCCTTGACGGTCGCGCCCGGCGCGGCGGCCGCGTCGGCCGGGGCCTGGCCGCTCTCGGTCGGCGACTCGACGTCGAGCGCGGGAGCGGTGGCGGCCGGAGCCGAGCAGGAGGGGAGCTCGTGGTAGGTGCCCGGCATCGGCGACCCGGAGGAATCGGTCTTGTAAACCCCGGCGGGGACGAAGAACGACGCGATCCAGACGAGCAGCAGGACGATCGCGAGGACGGTGAACGCAGTCGGGAACTTGAACGATTTCTTCGCTTCGGGCTCTGGCGGTCCGGGGTCGCTCACGGCGCAGCAAGCATCTCACTCCGCCCCTTGCGGCGGTGGCGCAAGCCGATGAGATGTCAGTCGAGCGTGTGGATCACGAACGCGACCACGAATCCGATCGTGGTGACCACGCCGACGAGCCTGCCGCCGTGCTCGTAGGCCTCGGGCATCATCGTGTCGGCGAGCATGGTCAGGATCGCGCCGCCCGCGAAGGCGAGGACGAAGCCGACCGTGTTCGGCGACGAGTGCTGGAACAGTGCGTAGCCGGCGAGCGACGAGAGCCCCGAGACAAGCGCGATCCCGATCCAGAGCCAGAGGATGCGCGCCTTGCTCCAGCCGCTCGTCGCGAGGCCCGCGCTGGAGGAGAGGGACTCCGGCAGGTTGGAGATGAAGACAGCCGCGAGATAGGCGGCGCCGACTGCGCCGCCCTCGTAGATCGTGAGGCCGATGACAATCGACTCCGGAATCCCGTCGAGAACCGTCCCGAGCACGACGGCGAGCGCGGTGCCGGACTCCTGCGCCCCGGTCGCGTCCTTTCGGTCGGCGCCGCCGGAACGGTCGATCACGGAGTCCCCGACGAAGAAGACCGCGCACCCGGCGAACATCCCGAGGACGACGGGCCAGTGGCCCGACGCGAGCCCGGCGGACTCCTCGACCAGGTCGAACGCGACCGCGCTGATCAACACGCCTGCTCCGAAGCCCATGATCAGGCCGATCGTCCGCAGGCCGATCTTGAAGGAGAGCGCGACGACCGCGCCGATCACGAGCGACGACGCCGCAAGCAGCCCCCAGGCGAAAGCGCCGGCCATTCAGCCCCGGGTGGGCGCCGTCACGAGCGCGCGGCTCGTCGCGTCAGCTCGTCGAGGACGACGGCGAGCGCCCCGATCACGACGATCGCGGTGAAGGTCTGCGGCGCGTTCTTCAGCGTGTCGATCGCGAAGGAGACGAGGACGACCGCTGTCGCAACGATCGCCGCGAGGACGACGACGGGGCTGCTTCCGGTGTCGCGGCGGCGTCGCCACCCTGATGCGCCGATGAGCAGGAAGACCATCAGCGCGACGGCGCTACCGACCGATGCGATCGCGGAGAGATCCACGATGTTGGCGACGATGAGCACGAGCGCCGCGGTGATGAGGAGCCCGCCGTTCCCTCCGAGCCGCGAGCCCGGCCCGAAGAAGCGCGGGAACAGCTGCTCCTGGGCGAGCATTCCGGTCAGATTGTTCGCCGCGTAGAGCGTCGCGTTCGTCGCGCCGGCGGTCGAGAGGAGCGCCGCGACCGCCATGACCGTGTAGCCGGCGTCCCCGAGCGTGGGGCGGGCCGCCTCGGCGATCGCCGTCTCTCCGTACTGGATCACCTGCGCCACGGTGAGCGTGCCGAAGACGCCCAGGGCGATCAGGACGTAGACGGTCGAGGTGATCCCGAGCGCCCGGTACATCGCTCGCGGCAGATCGCGCGACGGGTTGGCCAGGTCGCCGGCCGTGAACGTGATCACGTTGAACCCGAGATAGGCGAAGAACGTGAGCGCGACACTCGCGATGATCTTCGAGAACGACGGATAGTCGCCGAACGACAGGAGATCGAGGTTGATGTTCGCGATCGTCACGACGATGAAGACGGCAAACACGCAGAGCACGCCGGTGACGATCAGCGACTGCGCCCGCTCGACGCCTTTCGTACCGACCAGGTTCACCGCCGTCATGACGATCACGAGCGCGGTGACGAAGACGTTGTCCCACCACGAGGCGGCGTCGTTGCCGACGAAGAGGGCCGTCGCATAGCCGCCGAACGAGACGACGACCATCGCCGTGACGATCACGATCGCGGCGATGTAGCCGAGCCAGGAGGCGATGCCGACGAGGCGGCCCTTCCCGAAGCCCTCGACCAGATAGGTGACAAGCCCGCCCGAGGATGGATAGCGGACGCCGAGCTTCACGCACACGTAGCCGAGAAGCCCTGCGACAACACCGCCGATCAGGAACGAGATCCAGACGGCCGCGCCGGCCACGGCGCCGGCCTCGCCGAGCAGCGCGAAGATCCCGGCGCCGATCATCGAGCCGACGCCCAGGAACGTGGCGCCGCGGACGGTCATCGTCCGCGGCGCGGGCTGCCCGGAGGGGGGCCGATCCGCGGGATCGGTCACGACATGCCCTCGTTTCGGCGGTGAGTCGGTTGATCCTCGGCGGCGCTCCCGGAGCAGCGCCTGACGGTCAGATGCCGAGGATCTGCTTCTTCTTCGCCTCGAACTCCTCGTCGGTGAGGATTCCCTGCGCCTTCAGTTGCGCGAGCTGGTTGAGCTCGGCCGCATAGTCGGGGGCAGCCGGCGCGGCGGCCTGCTGCTGCGCCGCGGCGGCCTGTGCCGCAGCCATCTGCTGGTCGTACTCAGCCTGGTCCTGGGCCGCGTACTTCTGATCCTGGTGGTGCCGAACGGCTCCGGCCGTGCCGGCGATGACGGCGGTCCCCGCGGCCATCCTGACCAGTCCTGGTCCTCTACGCCTGAACATCTCTCATCTCCTCCTAGACGTTGGCCTGCTCGAGTGCCCACTCGCGTGCGGCCTGCACGACCTCGTGCGGCACGCGCTCGAAGGCGAGCGCGACGCCGCCCGCATCGCGGATCGCCTGCGTCACCTTCCGCGCCCAGACGTTCTCCCAGACGATCAGGGCGATCGACGTGTTCGGGTCGAGACCCTCCGCGGCGTCGCGGATGTCGTCGTCGCTGAGCAGTCCACCCACTTCGACCCCGGCGCTCTCGAGGCCCGCCTGCACGTCGGGATCCAGTTCGGTGAGCTCCATCGCGGCCACGTCGCCGTTCGAGTCCTTGCCTGCGAACGCGATGTCGATGATGCGAATTGTGTCGTTCTCGACGAGCTCGGCCAGCGCCGGTCCGATCTCGCCCCGGAACTTGTTTCCCGGGAAGCCGACGATTGCGTAGTCGACGGGTCCAATCTCTTCCATCGCTCCTCCTTAGGTGGCCAGAGCCTTCTGCTTGAGTGCCTGGAACTCGGTGTCGGTGATCGCGCCGCTGTCGAGCAACTTCTTCGCGCTCTCGATCTCGGCCGCCGCGCCTCCGCCCGCCGTCTCGCGGACGTAGCTGTCGAACTGCGACTGCTGCGCCTTCGCACGCTCGATATTGCGCTCCGTCATTCCGTGCCCCTGCGAGATCAGATAGATGAAGACGCCGAGGAACGGCAGCAGGATCGTGAAGATCAACCACCCGGCCTTGCCCCAACCGGAGATGTCATGCCGGCGAAACACATCCGCGAACACGGTGAACAGAAGCCAGAACCACAGGATCCAGAGGAAGAACACGAGCATCGTCCACATCACGTCCAGGAACGGATATGAAGCACCGAGCATCAACGTCTCCTATCGTTTGCTTGCCGGCGAATTCGGGAGCCAACGCTATCTTGATCCGACGCGGCGCGCGCGGATCTTGAAGAGCGCGCGCAAAACTCGGCCACAAGGAGGACCTCGATGGCGGCACGGCGGCGACTCCTCGACCACCTGCTCGTCGAGCCCGGGACAGCGGCCGGGATCGCGGGGCGCGACCCGGGGTGGACCGGGGGCGACGACTTCGCGGGCCTCGCCGAGGACGAGCTGAAGGAGCGGGCGAAGGAAGCGCTCCGCCGCGGCACCGCTGAGCTGTCGGACGCCCAGGAGCTCCTGTGGGCGAGCGATAGCTACGCGCTGCTCGTCGTCTTCCAGGCGATGGACGCCGCCGGCAAGGACTCGGCGATCGAGCACGTGATGAAGGGCGTGAACCCGCAGGGCGTCCAGGTCGTCGGCTTCGGGAAGCCGTCACCGGAGGAGCTCGACCACGACTTTCTCTGGCGGATCTCGAAGGCCCTCCCGGAACGCGGCCGCATCGGCATCTTCAACCGGTCGCACTACGAGGAAGTCGTCGCGCTGAAGGTCCACCCCGAGTGGCTCGAGCCCCAGCGGCTGCCACCGGGCAAGCGCGACGAGCAGTTCTGGGCGCAGCGCTACGAGGACATCAACGCGTTCGAGCGCCACCTCGACCGTAGCGGCACGAAGATCGTGAAGTTCTTCCTGCACGTCTCGAAGGCGGTGCAGAAGGAGCGCTTCCTGGCGCGGCTCGACACGCCCGGCAAGGAGTGGAAGTTCAACGCCGCCGACGTCACCGAACGGGCCGAATGGGACGCCTACATGAACGCGTTCGAGGACGCGATCACCGCGACCTCGACGCCGTGGGCGCCCTGGTACGTCGTTCCGTCCGACCACAAGCGGATCACCCAGGCGCTGGTCGCGCAGATCCTCGTCGAGACCGTGCGCACGCTCGACCTCGCCTGGCCCGAGGTCTCGGCGAAGGAGCACGCCGCGAATCTCGAGGCGCGCAAGAAGCTCGAGGCCGAGCCCGCCGACTGACCTTCGGCTCGAACGTCACCCGGATCGGATGATGCGGCGGGCAACGCGCGCCGGAAGGCTGCGTGGCCATGGCGCTCAAGCATCCCGACGGCCCGGCGCCGCTCTCGAACGAGCTGTCGATCGCACCGCTCTTCGAGCGCGAGAGCCGACGTCTGCCGCGGCATCAGCTTCCGGCCGACGAGCTTCCGCCCGACGTCGCGTACCAGATCGTCCACGACGAGCTGATGCTCGACGGCAACGCGCGTCTCAACCTCGCAACGTTCGTGAGCACGTGGATGGAGCCGGAGGCGACGCAGCTGATGGCCGAGTGCTTTGACAAGAACATGATCGACAAGGACGAGTACCCGCAGACCGCCGACCTCGAGATGCGGTGCGTCAACATCCTCAGCAACCTCTGGCACGCCCCCGACGCGGCCGCCGCCACCGGCTGCTCGACGACCGGCTCGAGCGAGGCCGCGATGCTGGGCGGGCTCGCGCTCAAGCGCCGCTGGCGCGCACGCCGCGAGGCCGCGGGCGACCCGGCCGACCGGCCGAACCTCGTGATGGGGATCAACGTGCAGGTCTGCTGGGAGAAGTTCGCGAGGTACTGGGACGTCGAGATGCGCCTCGTGCCGATGGAGGGAGACCGCTTCAACCTCTCGGCGGAGGAAGCCGTAGCGCAGTGCGACGAGAACACGATCGGCGTCGTCGCGATCCTCGGGTCGACGTTCGACGGCTCGTACGAACCGGTCGCGAAGATCTGCGCGGCGCTCGACGACCTCCAGGCGCGAACCGGCCTCGACATCCCGGTGCACGTCGACGGAGCCTCGGGCGCGTTCGTCGCGCCGTTCGTCGATCCCGACCTGGCGTGGGACTTCCGGCTGCCGCGCGTCGCGTCGATCAACGCCTCGGGCCACAAGTACGGCCTCGTCTATCCCGGCGTCGGCTGGATCGTGTGGCGCGACGCCGACGCCCTGCCCGACGATCTCATCTTCTGGGTCAACTACCTCGGGGACAACATGCCGACCTTCGCGCTCAACTTCTCCCGACCGGGCGCCCAGATCGTCGCGCAGTACTACAACTTCCTCCGGCTCGGCTTCGCGGGCTACCGCAACGTGCAGGCATACGCGCGCGAGGTCGCCACCGGCCTCTCCGCCCAGATCGCCGAGCTCGGCGCGTTCGAGCTGCTGACGAAGGGCGACGAGCTGCCGGTCTTCGCGTTCAGGATCGCGGACGGCATCGACAACTTCACCGTCTTCGACGTGTCGGGCGCGCTGCGCGAGCGGGGCTGGCTCGTCCCCGCGTACACCTTCCCGGCGAACCGGACCGACCTCGCGGCGTTGCGGGTGGTCGTGAAGCGCGGGTTCTCGCACGACATGGCCGACATGCTCGTCGCCGATCTGAAGCGCCAGTTGCCGCGGCTGCAGGCGCAGCCGCATCCGATCCACGACAGCTCGACCGCGTCGGGCTTCCACCACTGATGTGCCGCTGGCTCGCGTACTCGGGCTCGCCGATGCGGATCGAGGAGCTCCTGTACAAGCCGCAGCACTCGTTGATCGTGCAGAGCTTGCACTCGCAGCTCGGCGCCGAGACGACGAACGGCGACGGCTTCGGCATCGGCTGGTACGGGATCGGCGACACGCCCGGCGTGTTCCACAGCGTGGAACCAGCCTGGAACGACCGCAACCTCCACGAGCTCTCGGCGCACCTCGAGACGCCGATTCTGTTCGCGCACATCCGCGCCTCTTCGGGCGCTCCCGTGCAGCAGTCGAATTGCCATCCGTTCCGTTACGGCAACTGGCTCTGGATGCACAACGGCCTGATCGGCGATTTCCATTCCGTCAAGCGCGACCTCGCGCTCGCCGTCGATCCGTCGCTGTATCCGCTGATCGAGGGCTCGACCGATTCCGAGCTGTTCTTCTACCTCGCGCTGACGTTCGGCCTCGAGGCGGATCCGCCGGCAGCCGTCGAGGCGGCGGTCGGGCTGATCGAGGAGGTCGGGAAGAAGCGAGGCGTCGACCAGCCGATCCAGATGACCGTCGCAACCACGAACGGCGCCGACGTCTGGGCGTTCCGGTACTCGAGCGCACGCCAGTCGCGATCGCTTTTCTACTCGACCGACGTCGTCGCCCTGCGTGCGCTGCACCCCGAGCTCGAGATCCTCTCGAAAGTGTCCGACGAGTCGCGCCTGATCGTCTCGGAGCCCCTGCGCGACCTTCCGGGGGCGTGGAACGAGGTGCCGGAGTCGAGCTGGGGCGTCGTGCGCGCCGGCCAGGACGACCTGCGCCCCTTCGCGCCGCGGCCGCCCTCGCATCCGGGGTAGGCGGCCCGCCGCGCGCCGCGGCGAGAATGATCGGCGCCACGATGCGTGGGAGACGTGATCACGTGCTCGGCTGGGCGGCGATCGGCGCGGCCGCTGCCGTGGTCGTCGTGGCGAGCGTCCTGCCGGCCGTCCACCTGACGGTCGAAGCGTTCATCGGGGCGGGCGCGGCGCAGCGCGTGTTCCACTACGGGCGCGATCTCTCGTTCGCGGGCGATCTTCGCCCGCTCGGCCTCGTCCCGCTCGCCGCCGGGATGCTCCTCCTCTCGGCGGCGGTGTTCGCGATCGTGCGCGGCAGCAGGACCTGGCTTGTGCTCGCCGCGTTTGCCGTCGCACTCGGACTGGGGTGGTTCGCGCTCGCCGCGAGCGAGCGACTCGGCGGAGAGGGCCACGCCGTGGCCGACTACCAAGGCTTGCACGGGATCCTCCGGCCCGGCCTGCACGACCTCCAGGCCGAGGCCCGGAGATCGCCGGAGGCGAACGATCCCGGCTGGACGCTGGCGGGCGACGAGAGCGTCTCCTCGTCGGAGAACGACTACTCGGCCGACGGGCTCGTCGGCTGGACGCTGCTCGCCGGCGCCACCGTCGCGCTTCTCTGGCTGACCGGCTTCCTCGTCGCGCGCCTGCGGCTCGGGGCCGACGCGTCGATCGTCGCGGTCGCGGTCGGGACTGCCGCGACCGTGGTCTGGCTCGTTCTGCGCGCGCTGAGCCGATCCGCGTAGACGCCGCCCGTCGAGGGCCGCCCGCCGCTCACCGGCCCACAGCTTGCGGCGGCTCCGGCGAGCTTCGATGCTCGCGTCCCGTGCCGCTCGTCTCCATGCGCCAGCTGCTCGACCAGGCCGCGGCCGGCGGCTACGCGCTCGGTGCGTTCAACGTCGCCAACCTCGAGCAAGTGCAGGCGGTGATGGAGGCGGCGGAGCGCACGCAGTCGCCCGTGATTCTGCAGGCGACGCCCGGCGCGCGGCGGTACGCGAACGACCGCTTCCTCGTGCACCTCGTGCGCGCCGCGACCGAGGTCTACCCCGGCATCCCCGTCGTGCTGCACCTGGATCACGGCAACTCTCCGGAGACGTGCTTCTCGGCGATTGAGCAGGGCTTCACGAGCGTGATGATGGACGGCTCGCTCCGCGAGGACGGCAAGACGCCCACCGACTTCGACGAGAACGTCGCCGTCACGCGCACCGTCGTCGATCACGCGCATGCCGTCGGCGTGACGGTCGAAGGCGAGCTCGGAACGATCGGCGGGATCGAGGACGGGCATGGTTCCGGCCGCGCGCGCCTCACCGACCCCGACGAGGCCGTCGAGTTCGTCGCGCGCACCGGCGTGGATGCCCTGGCGGTGGCGATCGGGACGAGTCACGGCGCGTACAAGTTCTCGCAGCCGCCCACCGGCGCGCTGCTCGCGATGGACGTGCTCGAGCAGATCCACGAGCGCCTGCCGGCCACCCACCTCGTGCTCCACGGCTCGTCGTCGATGCCGCAGGCGCTCGTCGAGCGCATCAACGCCTTCGGCGGCGCGCTGCGCCCGACGTGGGGCGTGCCGGTCGACGAGATCGAGCGCGGCATCCGTCACGGCGTGCGGAAGGTCAACGTCGAGACCGACGCGCGGCTCGCCGCGACGGGTGCGCTTCGACAGTTCTTCTCGGATCGGCCGGGCGAGATCGATCCGCGGACGTACCTCGGGGCCGCGCGCGACGCGATGCGCGCGGTCTACGAGGAGCGGATGACGCAGTTCGGCCAGGCCGGGCACGCCGGCGACGTCGAGCCGCGGTCGCTCGCCGAGATGGCCGCGCTCTACGCGCGCTCGTAGGCCGGTAGGCTCAAGCCGCGGCCGTGGTGACACCGGAGGAGATCGCCGGGATCGAAGCCTTCGCGATGCTCGGCGCCGACGAGCAGGCGCGGCTCGCGCGCGCCGCCGCGGACGTCACCCTCACGATGGGCGAGTACGCGGCGAGCCCGGGAGACGACCGCGCGCTCTTCGCGGTGCTCGACGGCCGCATCGAGGCGGTGCGACGCCAGGACGGCGTCGACCGGGTGGTCGGCGAACGGTTGCCGGGCGACGTCTTCGGCGAGGTGCCGATCGTCCTCGGCACCGTCTTCCCCGTCGGGTTCCGCGCCGCCGAGCTGTCGCGCGTTCTCCGCCTCGAGCCTGCGGCGTACCACGCCATCGCGGCCCTCGATCCGATTCTCGCGAAATCGATCGGCACGCTCGCCGCCCTGCGCATGACCGGCCCGCGCGGGCTGCAGGGGCTCGCGGCCGAGGCCTCGCCGCCGCGCGCGCTCGTGTTCGGCGGCCGCGGCGACTCCTCGTGCACGCAGCTGCGTCACTTCCTCGACCGGAACCAGATCAGCTTCCAGTGGCTCCAGCCCGACGCGCCGGACGCCGCCGAGCACTGGGGCGGGCCGCTTCCGGACGCGGGCGACTGCCCGGCGATCCGCGTGGTGGGCGGCAAGACCGTCGTGCGGCCCGAGTTGCGCAGGGTCGCCGAGCTGCTCGAGCTCGGCACCGAGCCTCAGGAGGCCGAGTACGACGCGATCGTGATCGGCGCCGGCCCGTCGGGGCTCGCCGCCGCCGTCTACGGGGCGTCGGAGGGGTTGCGCACGCTCGTCGTCGAGCGCGAGGCGCCGGGCGGCCAGGCGGGCACGTCGTCGCGGATCGAGAACTACCTCGGCTTCCCGTCGGGCGTCTCGGGCGACGAGCTTTCGAGCCGCGCGCTGCAGCAGGCGCGGCGGCTCGGAGCGGAGATCCTCGTGACGCGCTCGATCACCCGCATCGACGCTGCGAATCGCACCGTCCACCTCGACGGAGGCGACGTTCTGCGCGCGCGCACGGTCATCCTCGCCTGCGGCGTCACGTGGCGGCGGCTGGCCGCCGAGGGATTCGACCGCCTGGTCGGCAAGGGGATTTTCTACGGCGCCGCCCGCAGCGAAGCGCCACACGTGCACGGGCTCGACATCCACATCGTCGGCGCCGGCAACTCTGCCGGGCAGGCGGCGATGTTCTTCTCCGCGCACGCGCGCAGCGTCACCGTGCTCTACCGCGGCGAGAGTCTCGACAAGAGCATGTCGTCGTATCTCGTCGAACAGCTCGCGTCACGCTCGAACATCGACGTGCGCTTCCGCAGCGAGGTCGTGGCCGCGCACGGCGACGACGTGCTCGAGGCGATCGACATCAAGACAGGCGACGACGGTGCGACCGCGCGGCACGGATCAAGCGGACTGTTCATCTTCATCGGCGCGGACGCGGAGACGGGCTGGCTGCCGCCGGAGATCGCGCTCGACCGGCGCGGCTACGTGCTGACCGGCCCGGATCTGGCAGCGACCGACGGCTGGCCGCTCGAACGCGACCCGTTCCTGCTCGAGACCAGCGTCCCCGGTGTGTTCGCCGCCGGAGACGTCCGCTCGGGGCCGGTCAAGCGCGTCGCAGCCGCGGTCGGCGAGGGAAGCATGGCGATCGCCTTCGTGCACCAGTTCATGCGCGACGACGAGAGCGTGGCCGCGCCGCGCTGAGCGTCAGGCCCGCCCGAGGCGGCGGAGCATCGCCGCGTCGATCTCGGCGGCGATCTCCGGGTAGGTCGCGCGCAGCCGGCGGAAGTCGTCGCCGAACAAGACGAGGACGCGCGCGTCCGATGTCGTCGTCACGGTCGCCGTACGGCGACCCTCGCCGAGGAGCGCCAGCTCGCCGAAGAAGTCGGTCGGCCCGAGCGAGGCGATCAGCTCGCCGTTGGCGGTGACCACCACATCCCCCCGCGCGAGCACGAAGAACGTCGAGCCGGTCGTGCCCTCGCCGACGAGCCGCACGCCCGCCGCCACGTCCTTCACCTCGAACCACGCCGCGATCTCCGAGCGCTCCGAGTCGGAGAGCGATGCGAACAGCGGGACGCTTGCGAGATCGGCGAGCTCGGCGGGCACAGCTCGATAGTAAGAGGTCGCGACTCTCAGACTCGGGGCATGGACGGATGCTTCATGTGCGACCGCGAGAATCTGCGCCACGCGGAGGTGCGCACCTCCACGTCGTCCCCCTTCGACGACGAGCCCTATCGCGATCGCGGCGGACGCATGGCGATCAAGGCGCCCGAGAACCGGCGCCCCGACCCGTTCGCAACGGGTAGCGGGCGCGCCAGGCTGTTCGGCACCTAGCGCGCTCAGTGCAGCTGCGTTCGCAGCCTCAGGGCGTTCGAATCGTCGTCCAGGATCGCCGTCATGCGGTCGCCCATCGTCTCCCAGTCGTCTTGCGCCGCGTGGATGTAGCGGCCCGACAGCTCGTCGAGGGCACCCGACGCGATGTGCGTGATGAGCTCCGCTGTCCGCTCGGGCGGCGTCCAGAGCTCGTGCTCGTCCCAGATGTCGGCGAAGACGGGCTCGGTCATCGACGTCTTGACCATCCCCGGCGAGATCGCGAACACGCTCACGCCGTGACCGCGCGCCTCTGCAGCGAGTGCCTCGGTGAGCCGGATGAGCGCCGCCTTGCTCGCCTGGTACGCCGAGTCGATCCGCGCGTCCCAGTCGGCGTCCAGACGGAAGAACGCGGCGTTCGACGCGACGTTCACGACGCGCCCCGATCCTCGCTCGCACATGCCGGGCAGGACCGCGCGGGCGAGCAGGAACGCCCCGAGCACGTTCACCTCGAAAACGCGCCACCAGTCGGCGGGATCCTTCTCCCAGGTCGGGCCGCCCTCGCCGGCGACTCCGGCGTTGTTGACCAGCAGATCGACCGGGCCGAGCTCAGACTCCACAGCCTCGATCGCGGCGGCGACGGCCGTTGCATCGGTGACGTCGACCGTCACGGGCAACGCGCCCGAGGCAGCCGCGACGCGCGCGAGCTCGTCGCGGCTCCGCGCGGCGACCACGACACGCCGGCCGCCTGCCGCGAGCCGCGTGGCAACGACCTCGCCGATGCCGCGGCTCGCTCCGGTCACGAGCGCGACGCCCTCGCCTGCCATCGCCCGATCCTAGTGCTCGGAGCGAGCCTCTAGGATCGGCAACGTGGCGGCATCCTCCGGTGAGCAGCCGATCCGCGCCGCCGAGGTGATCGGCGCGCTCTCGCTCGCCACCGACCTCGGCACGGGACAGCCGCTCGAGCACGCACTCCGCACGGCGGTGCTCGCCGTACGCCTCGGCGAGCTCGCCGATGCGTCGGCGACCGAGCTCGCGGACACGTACTACGTCGCGCTCCTCCATGCATCCGGGTGCACCTCGAACGGACACGAGGCGATCCAGGTGTACGACGACGACATCGCACACAGAGCGGCGTTCTTCCTGATCGACCCGACCAGCCCCGCGGAGGTGCTCGCGTTCTACCGAGCGAACATCGGCGCCGGCCGCGCGCCCGAAGTCCGCGAGGCGCTGGTCGAGGAGGCGATCGCGAACGCCGGCCCGCGGGCGCGGGAGGGCTTCGCGACGATGTGCGAGGTCGCCCAGCGGTTCGCCGGGTGGCTCGAGCTCGGGTCGAACGTCCACGCGGCGCTCGAGTACGTGTTCGCACGCTGGGACGGGCGAGGCTTCCCCGACGTCCGCGGCGATGAGATGCCGCTCTCCATCCGTCTGCTGCACGTCGCCCGGGATATCTCGCTCTTCCTCTCGGCCTCGGGCGCCGACGAGGCGCGCGCCGTCATCGAACGCCGCAGCGGCGCGGCATACGACCCGCGGCTGGCCGGGCTCGCCCTCCGCAGCTTCGAAGATCTGCTCGCCGACCTCGACGAGACGCGGATGTGGGAGCAGGCACTCGAGCGCGAGCCGCGTCCGCAGATCTGGATCGCCGGCGACCGCGTCGACGCGGCGTTCACCGCGATCGCCGCGCTCACCGGGCTCAAGTCGCCCTGGCTCCGCGAGCATTCGTCGGGCGTGGCCGAGCTCGCCGAGGCTGCCGCGTGGAGGATGGGGCTGCAGGCAGAGGCCGTCGTCGCGCTGCGGCGCGCCGCGCTCGCGCACGACGTCGGCCGTGTGGGTGTGTCGAACGCGATCTGGGAGAAGCCGGGCGCGCTCGGCTTCGGGGAGTGGGAGCGCGTGCGGCTCCATCCGCACTTCACGGAGCGCGCCTTCGCCCAGTCGCCCGCGCTCGCGCCGATCGGCGTGCTTGCCGGCTCGCACCACGAGCGGCTCGACGGTTCCGGCTACCACCGCGGCACACGCGGGCAGGCGCTCGGCCAGGGCGCTCGCATCCTCGCCGTCGCCGACTGCTACGGCGCGATGCGCGAGCCGCGCCCGTACAGGCCGGCCCTCGACGAAGCGGCCGCCGAGGCGGAGCTGCTGCGCGAGGCGAACGACGGGCGGCTCGATCCCGGCGCAGTCGACGCCGTGCTCGGCGCGGCCGGCCACCGTTCGAGGCAGCGTGCGCGCGAGCTGCCGGCGGGACTGACCGAGCGCGAGCTCGAGGTGCTACGGGTGCTGGTGCGCGGCGAGTCGAACCAGGCGATCGCGGCGGGGCTCGGCATCTCCGCCCGGACCGTCGGCCATCACATCCAGCACGTCTACCAGAAGGTCGGCGTGCGCAGCCGTGCCGCCGCGACGGTCTGGGCCTTCGAGCACGACCTCGTGCTGCCCGCATAGGCCTCCTCCCCGCATAGGTCGTTCAGCCGATGTGCCCACGCGGCGCCGGGCGCATGCTCGTTCGGTCAAGCGACGCAAGGAGGAGCACGTGATCCTGGCAACGACGACCGTCGAAGATTTCGATCGCTTCGTCGAGGTGTACTCGACAGCGGGCGCCGAGAAGCGCAAGCAGCACGGTTCGAAGGGCTCGACCGTCTTCCGCGACCCCAACGAGGAAGACCGCGTCTGGGCGATCTTCGACTGGGACCTCGCGGGCTGGCAGAACTTCGCCGCCGATCCCGACGTGCCCGCGATCATGAAGGAGGCCGGGCACAAGGGCCGGCCTCAGGTCGCGGAGATCGGCGGCCGGTACGACGCCTAGCTCGAATCCGCAGCGGGCTCGCGCCGGGGCTTTCGTCTCCGGCGCGAGCTGCCGACGTGTCTCACGTGCTCCAGGCGACCTCGATCCGCCGCCCGAGCCCGGGCAGGGGGAGCGCGGCGGCCTCGGCCTCGACGGCATCGCGAGCCGCACGCGACAGGCGCGTCCAGGTCTCGATCCGTACGGCGTGCTGCGCGCGTCTCCACGTCCCGCGGATCTCGCCCTCGACGAGGAGCGCGCCGGGCCAGACGCGGGAAGTCCAGAGCAGCGCACGTCGATCGGCATGCGGCACGAGCAGCTCTCGCTCCTTGCCGTCGAGGAGGAAGTACGCATCCCCGCTCGGCAGCAGGCGCGCGGTCGCAGGCGCGGTCTCGGCGGCGCGCATCTCCTGCTCGTCGTCGGCGAGCAGCCACTCGTCGCCGAGCGGCGTGCGCACCGGGAGGAGCGATCCTTCGAGTGCGGCATGTGCGCCGGCCGCGGCGCTGCGGGAGATTCCGGCCCAACGTGCGAACCCGACCGCCGTGGTCGGGCCGAAGACGCGCAGATGGCGCCGCGCGAGCTCGCGGCACGCCGCGGCCGGCTCGATCGCGGGCGGGTCGACCGCCCAGATGACCGGCGCACGCGCTCCTTCCCACCGGATGGCGATCGTGCCGGTCGTCGCCGCGTACCTGATGCGGTTCCCGACGCCGAGCGCGCGTGCGACCTCGCCGTCCGTCATAGAGGGATCGTCCCACGTCAACGGGCCAACGCCGTCGATCCGTGCGTGGAGCGAGAGCAGTGCGGCCCTCGGCATGCTGTCCTGCAGGCCGGCCCACGCCGCGTGCCGGAGCGACCCTGCGCTCTTCGGCGTGCGCGCGTCGAGCCCGCCGACCCGTCGCCTGAACGCCAGGATCTGCTGCCGTGTGAGCCGGAGTCGTCCTGGCGACGGCACGGCCGGCGAGACTACCGGCTCGCGAATGCCGGGAGGATCGACTGCGCCAGGAGCCGGAGCTGTTCGTCGGGCCCAGGGCCGATCGGCGCGAGCGCGATCGAGTCGACTCCGGCGTCGGCGACGGCCTGCAGCGTTGCGAGGATCCGATCCGGCGCGCCGGTGACGGTCAGCTCGTCGAGGAGGTCGTCGGGCAGCCGATCGGCGATTGCCGCCGGATCGCCGAGCGACCTGAGCTCCGCGATCTCGTCGTCCCGCCCGAGCGGGGCGAGCTGGACGGCGTTGCTCTCCTCGCGCAGGATCCGCGACACCCAGGCTCTCGCGTGGCGGCGGTCGGCATCGATCCGGCATTTGGCGAACACCGTTACCGAGTGGTGGTCGGTTCGACCCGTCTCGGCGCGACCCTCCTCGATGCGCTCGCTGGCCCAGCGCACGTATGCAGGCGCGGCCGGCTCGGCGAGGATCGTTCCGTCCGCGCTGCGTCCAGAGGCGCGGAGCCCGAGAGCCCGTCGCACGCCGAGCACGACAGGCGGAACCTCTTCGGGCGGGTGCATGAGCTCGGCGTCCCTCAGGGCGACGTGCACTCCGGTCGTGTCGACGCGCTCGCCCCGCAGGAGGCTCCGGACGGCGAGTGCGGTCTCCTCGAGCGTGCGTGCAGGCTTGGCCGGAAGCGCGCCGATCTGTTCCATCCAGCCGGGCACGCCGTGACCGATGCCCGCGACGAACCGGCCCGGATGGAGCCGCGCCAGCGTCGCGACCTCCATCGCGCAGGCCACCGGATTGCGGAAGACGGCGGGCATCACGCCGAGGCCCACGGCGAGCCGCCGCGTGCCGGCGAGCGCGGTGGCGCTCGAGGCGATGCCGCCGTTGTAGAAGCAGTCCTCCCAGAGCCAGAGCTCGTCGAGCCCGGCGGATTCCACCGCGGCCGCGAACGCCGGCAGCGACTCCGGCGGCCGATCGGCGGTGAAGATGACGCCGAGCTTCGTCACCAGCGCCGTGGCTCGGCGGCGACCGTGGTGATCTCTCCGTTCTGGTCGACCGAGACGACCAACCGTCGCCCGTCGCCGCGACTGAACCACTGCAGCAGGTAATGCAGTCGCTGCCGCCGGACGATGACTGCCTGCGCGGTCGACCGTGTCTCGACGGAGTAGCCGGCGGCGCACCGTTCGTCGAGGAACGAGTCGAGCGCCGCCCTTCGTGCGTCGCCCGACCGGTGGTCGCTCAACGCTGGAGAGCCTGGCCCAGCTCGTCTCCGAGGGTTTCCGCTTCCGTGACCGCGCCCGGGTCTGTGGCCGGGTCAGAGCCCTGGGCCCGGGCGGCAGCCCGAGCGTCCTTCTTCGCCTGCTTCGTCTCTCGCTTCTCGCGCAAGGCCTGCTCTCGCGCGCGCTTCAGCACAGACTCCGGACTCCGCTTGCCCATCAGCGCCGTCCTCCCCGCATGCGAGCGCGGCGGGCTGTCTCGAGCGGCACTACCGCGACGTTCACGGCTCGTGCCTCCGCGCTGCCGTCGAGACGATCGAAACGCACTCTCGTTCCGCGACAGCGATCACCGATCTGCTGCCCGGCCTCGAATCCGGTCTCGTCCACGCGCAGGCGCTCGCCTTCGTCTGTCCGGATGAACCCGTGCTGCTTCGTCGGGTTGAACCAGATCATCGTCCCCTGCATCGACGCTCCTTTCCGCGCCGGCGGCCGCGGAGACACGGGGCCTTCCGCGGCCACGGGCGAACTAGACGGCGACGACGCTCTTCGCCTCGGGGCCCTTCGCCCCCTCGACCGCTTCGAACTGCACCTCCGCGCCCTCAGGGAGCGACTTGAATCCCTCGGCGAGGATCGACGAGTGGTGGACGAAGAGGTCCTTGCCGCCATCGGCAGGGGTGATGAACCCGTAACCCTTCGCATCGTTGAACCACTTGACGGTTCCGGTAGCCATATAAACACCTCCTCCAGCCACGAACGAACGGGCAGAGGGAGCGCACGAGACGCAACCGGTACTCGCTCAGATTCAGCGACGAGCCTAGCAGCAATCGACGCGACACTGGCCGGCTCGACGTCCTGCGAATGGAGCTAGGCGGACTCGAACCGCCGACCTCCTGGGTGCGATCCAGGCGCTCTCCCAACTGAGCTATAGCCCCGGGCGGCGATCAGTTTAGCCGGGCGGCGTCGCGGTCGCCGTGCCGCCATGGCCCTCGAGGAGCTTGCCGTCGCGGATCCGCTGCGCCATCTCCGTCGACTCGGCCCGGTACGTCGCGCCGTCCTCGAACTCGATCACCGGGTACTTGCGCTGTCCGCTCAGGCGCTCGAGCTCGGTGCGCTTGCTCGGCCACCAGGGGCCGGCGACGACCTCGTACTCGACGCCCTGCTCGTCGAGCGCCTTCTGCACGCGCCAGCAGGGATGACCGCCGAGCTTCACCCAGTTGATGCCGCAACGATGCAGCTTCACCGGCACGGCAAGCCACTTTACGCGCAATGCGGCCGGGCCGGTTTTACGTGGCGCTCACACCGCCCTCATCGCATCTTCCAGCCTCGCGGGAACCCGACGGTCGACCACGGAAAGGAGAAATGCGATGAAGAAGCAGACAACGTCGATCCTCCTGCTGCTGGCAGTGGGGTCCGTCGCAACGCTCGTGGTGGCAGGCCTCTCGCAGGCGGCAAGCCCGCCTGTGAACCAGTCGCCGCCGACGATCTCCGGCTCGCCGCAGGTCGGCCAGACGCTGACGGCCGACGTCGGCAAGTGGGGAGGCGCGACCCCGATCACCTACAGCTACGACTGGCGTCGCTGCGACTCGAACGGCGGCAGCTGCTCGACGATCAGCGGCGCGACCGCGAAGACATACGACCTCAAGGCCGTCGACTCGGGCAACACGCTGCGCGTCCGCGTCACCGGCAAGAACAGTGACGGCTCGAACTCGGCGACGTCGGTTCCGACCGGCGTGGTCGCCGCAGCTCCGCCGACCTCGGTCGGCGGCTGCCCGACGAGCGGCTCGGGGACGCTCGACATCGGAGCGATCTCGGCGCCCGCGAGGCTGCTGGTCGACGGCCAGCAGGCGTCGCCGTCGGTGGTGCCGCGCACCGTGTCGGACGTGACGCTCCGCTTCCACGTCTCGGCGTGCGGCGGACGCTCGGTTCAGGGCGCGCTTGTGTATGCGACCGCGATCCCGTTCGAGCAGTTCGGCGTCCCCGCCGAGGTCACCACCGGTGCGGACGGCTGGGCGACCCTGACGCTGCATCGCGCGTCGCGTTTCCCGGCGTCGTCGCGGCAGCAGCTGCTGGCCGTGTTCGTCCGTGCCCGGAAGAACGGCGAGAACGTGCTGGGCGGCATCTCGAGCCGCCGGCTCGTGTCGTTCCCGGTCAACCTGAACACGTAGGTAACGACCGCGCGCACCGCCGTACGATGCGGCGGTGCGCGCGGTCTCCCTCGACGACACCGGCTCCCCGCGGCTCGTCGAGCGCCCCGAGCCCGGCGGCGACGGTGTGCTCGTCCATGTCGGCGCGTGCGGCCTGTGCGGCTCGGACACCGAGAAACTCGGTGATCCCACGCGCGCGGGCGCCGTGCTCGGCCACGAGCTCGAGGGCGCCCTCGAGAACGGCTCGCGCGTGACGGTGATGCACCGCGTCCCGTGCGGGCGGTGCGAGCGCTGCGGGGCCGGTCACGGCTCGACCTGCGCCGAGTTCGCGCTGCTGCGGATCGACC
Source organism: Gaiellaceae bacterium (assembly GCA_035473635.1). Lineage (GTDB taxonomy): Bacteria > Actinomycetota > Thermoleophilia > Gaiellales > Gaiellaceae > PALSA-600. The sequence continues at coordinate 110,496 of DATIOD010000019.1, forward strand.
CGGGCGGCTTCGCCGAGCGTCTGCGCGCGACTCACGTCGTGCCCCTCCCCGATGCGCTCGGCGAGCTCGACGGCATCTGGGTGGAACCCGTCGCCTGCGTGCTGCGGGCGCTGGACCAGGTGCCGCGCGGCGCCGTGCACGTTGCGGGCTGCGGCGCGATCGGGCTCCTCTGGACGCAGGTCCTGCTGCGGCGCGGCGACGAGGTGACGGTCTCCGACCCTCGCGACGAGCGCCGACGGCGCGCGCTCGAGCTCGGCGCGGCGGAGCTCGGCGGCGAGGCCGCCGCCGTCGTGCTGACCGCCCACGCCGGAACCGAAGGCTCGCTTCGAATGCTCGCTCCCGGCGGCACCTTGCTGCTCTTCTGCTCGCCGGCGACCGCGTCGCTCGACCACGTCTACCGGCGCGAGCTGCAGGTCGTCGGGTCGCGCTCCGCAGAGCCGGCGCACTTCGACGCCGCCGTGGCGTTGCTTCCGTCGCTCGCGTTGCCGCCGGTCGAGGTGCTTCCGCTCGAGCGGTTCGCGGAGGGGCTCGAGCGCTACCGGTCGGGGGCGGCGCTGAAGGTCGCGTTCGTTCCGTGAAGGCGGCACTGCTCCACGGCCCCGGCGACCTGCGGGTCGAGGAGGTCGAGAAGCCGGAACCGGGGCCCGGGGACGTGCTCGTGCAGGTCGAGGTCGCGCTCACCGATGCGACCGACCTGAAGACCTTCCGGCGCGGTCACCCGCTGCTCGCCCGCACGCTGCCGGCGCGCTTCGGTCACGAGTTCTGCGGCATCCTCGATGGACGCCGCGTGGTTGCCGCCAACAGCGCGCCGTGCGGCCGCTGCGCCGGCTGCGAGCGCGGCGAGCAGTGCCTCGAGCTCGAGTTCCTCGCCGGCGCGTACGCGGACTGGCTGGTCGTGCCCGAGCGGATCGCGGCCGTCAACCTCCACGACGTCCCCGCCGGCGTCTCCGCGGAGGTCGCGGCGCTGGTGGAGCCGCTCGCGTGCTGCCTGCGCGGCGTCGAGCGTGCCGGCGTCGACGCGGGGCAGTCGGTTGCGATCCTCGGTGCCGGGCCGATCGGCCTGATGCTGGCGGCGAGCGTCGCCGACGCAGGCGGCTGGCCGGTGATCGTCGGTGCGCGCGACGAGCGCCTCGCGCTCTGCGAGGCCTTCGGCGCCGAGCCCGGCGACGGGAGCGGCGCCGATGTCGTGATCGAAGCCGTGGGCACGGAGCAGGCGTGGGAGGACGCGACGGCGCTGGCGCGATCCGGCGGCACCGTCGTCATGTTCGGCGGGTTGCCGCGCGACGCGCGCCCGCCGGTGGACGCCTACCGGCTGCACTACGAGGAGCTGACGATCCGCGGCTCGTTCCACCACACCCCGGCCACGGTTCGGGCGGCGCTCGGCTTCCTCGCGAGCGGCGCGTATCCGTGGGAGCGGCTCGTCTCCCACGAGGTGCTGCTCGCCGACCTCCCGGCGCTCTTCGCCGACCCGCCGTCCGGACTGCTGAAGGCGGCCGTGATTCCTTGAGGACGCTCACGGGCCGTGAGCTGAACCGCACGCTCCTGCTCCGGCAGTTCCTGCTCGCGCGAACGCGCCGTCCCCTGCTCGACGTGATCGCGCGACTCGTCGCACTGCAGGCGCAATACGCACCGTCTCCCTACGTCGCGCTCTGGTCGCGCCGCGCGGGCTTCCGCAAGACGCAGCTCACGGAGGCTCTCCGTGACGGCTCGGCGGTCAAGTCCGGCGTCATCCGGGGGACGCTGCACGTCGTCACGCGCGACCTCTATCCGTTCATCGAGTCCGCGCACATCGAGTCCCAGCGCGGCCGCGTGGCCGGCCTGGGTGTCGACCCGGCCGCCTTGTTCGACGCGTGGCCCGACGGGCCCGTCGACGACGCCACCGCACTCGCCGGCCGGCTGCTCGGCACCGAGGATCCCTGGACGATCGCGTTCACGCTTCGCGCGCTGCCGTGGGTCCGCACGGAGCCGGTCGGCGACTGGCCGCACACGAAGCCGTCGCCCTCGGTGCCGTGGCGGGAGCCACTCGCGCCGCCCGGGGACGGCGCCGCGCGCGTCGTCCGGGACTATCTCGCCGGGTACGGCCCGGCGGCGCGTGAGGACATCGAGCAGTTCACCGGCTTCAGGGTGCGGCAGATCGCGCCCGTCCTCGACGGGCTCCGCACCTACGCGGACGAGCGGGGCCGCACGCTCTTCGACGTGCCGGGCGCTCGGCTCGCTCCCGCCGCAGCGCCGGCACCGGTGCGCTTCCTGCCACCGTTCGACTCGATCGTCCTCGCTCATCGAGATCGGTCACGGATCCTGCCCAACGAGTACCGCGACGTCGTGCTTCGCCGCAGGAACGCGACGACGCTCGCGACGTTCACGGTGGACGGGCTGATCGCCGGTTCGTGGAAGGCCGAGCGCGTGCGCGGGCAGTGGCGAATCGCCGGCGAGCAGTTCGCGCCGCTGCCCGGCCCTGCGCGGCGCGACGTCGCCGCCGAGCGCGACGCGCTCGAGCGTTTCTACAACGGCTGACTGCTAGTGCCAGGCGATCACGAGGATCGCGATGCACGCGCACGCCGCGAATGCGACGACGATCGCGTTCGCGATCAGCGCCCGCTGCAGCGCGCGCGGGACGCGGTCGGGCGACGGCGCAGCGCCCGCCGTCCGTGCCTCGCCCGCCATCGCGTCGGTGAGCTCCCGCACGATCAGCTGGTTCAGGCTGACGTCCTCCGCGTCGGCGCGCTGGGCGAGCGCGGCGTGGAGCGCCTTCGGCATGCGCAGCAGCAGGCGGCCGCTGTGGGAGGCGTCGGCCTGGGCCATCGCCTCCGTGCCACGGCGGAGCTTCCCACGCGGGAGCTGGCGGGCTGGAGTCGCCATCTCACCGAGCGTAGCGCGTGGCTTCCGTCAGTTCCAGCCGCCTGCGCATCTTGGCCATCGCCGTGGCGAGCAGCCGGGAGACGTGGGCCTGCGAGATCCCGAGTGTCGAGGCGACCTCGGCCTGGGTGCAGTCGCAGAAGAACCGCAGCAGCACGATCTGGCGCTCGCGGTCGTCGAGCGCCCGCGAGGCGCGGCTCACCAGGGCCCGCGCCAGGGTGAGCTCGTCGAGCTCGGGGGCGTCGAGCGCAGCGTCGCCGTCGAGCAGCTGGAGCGGCCGCCGCGCCGTCGAGATTCGCGGATCCGGCCGTGAGCCGGCCTCCTCCGCCTGGACGCGGCGGGGGAGACGTACGACTGCGGCGCGGTCCCGGAGGTGCCTGCGGACCTCGCCTTCGACGCAGCGTGCGAGGTACGCACGCAGCGACTGCGCCCGCTCCGGATCGGATCGGTCGACCGCGCGGACGAGCGCGAGCGAGCCGACCTGGACGAGGTCATCGCGTGGCTCGCCGAAGTGCGCGAACCGTGAAGCGACGTCGTGCACCAGAGGCAGGTGGCTCTCGATCAGCCTGTCCCGCTCGGTGTCCTGCGCTGCGAGCGCCGACGCCATACGTCGATCGTAGACGGTTCGAGTGATTCGCGAAAGATTTTTCGAAAGTTTTTCGTATCGAGTCGCATGCTTCGGGGTAGATGCTCTCTCAGGATGCGCGGCTCATCTAGCGGACGGCGGCAGGCTGCGGTCATCGGCGCTGTGCTCGTGGCTGCCGTCGCAGTGCCGAAGGCACTCGCCGACTCGGTTCCCGGCGTGCCCGTCGACGGCGCGGCGCTGGCTCAGGTCGCGATCGATGCGTCGACCCCGGTCGTTCCCGCCGCGCCGCCCACGCCGATCGTGCCTCCGACCGTTGCAGTACCGGTTGTCACGCCGGTGATACCAGAGCCGGTATCGCCGCCACCGCCGCCTCCGCCGCCCGTCGTCTCGACCCCGGCGACCGCGCAGACCCCAGGCGCAGAGCCGCAGGGCACCCAGCCTGCGCATCAGGCGCCGGCGTCACGCGCTGCTCCGAAAAGTACCAACAAGATTTCGCGCAGTATTACACCGAAAGCACGCGTGATACCACGTGCTATTCGTCCCGACAAGACTCCGAAGACCGGGCCACAGAGTTGCTCGCAAAGTGCGAGCTGCCAGGCGCCCGTCACCCACCCGCAGGCAACCGCCGCAGCATCCGCCCGCGGGGGGGCGCGCGAGCTTCCGCCGCCGGGGGTCACGGCTGCGGGGCTCGCGCGCGGGCGTGAGCACGACCGGCCGGATCACAGCCGGGACAACGACAAGCCCGCTCGACGGTCGGAGAGCGCGGGCGCGCACGGCGCGCCCACGCCGCTCGTCCCTCCGGCGCCCGGGCGCTCGCCGGAGGCGCCGCCGCCGGCCTCGGTTTCCTTTACCTCCCCGGGTGCGCACGGCACCGGGAGCTTCACGGTCTCCGCCTCCGTGAGCTCCCCCGGTGTTCCGGCCGCCCATGCTCTCGGGCCGCCCGCGCGTCTAGCGTCGGTCCAGTCGCGGGGGCGCGAGAGCGACGATCGAGTGGATCGACCCGGCTGACGCGCGAGGCAGTCCGAGATCGATCCCGCTGCGGTGACGACCGCAGCACTACCTACGAAATGATCGAAGGAGGAACTAATGCGCAAGTTGGTCGTTGCGCTCGCGACGACGACAGCTGTTTGCCTCGCGTCGGCTGCCGTCGCCTTCGCCGATACCGCGCCACCACCCTCGACACAAGGGGTGGGGCAGTCGGCGAACACCGCGCAGCTCTCAGGAGCGGCGTCGAGCGCAGTGCAAGTGCAGCCGACGAACACGAACATCTCGCTGCGGATCTTCAGCCCGGGCAACGACGGCGATGTGACGCAGACGAACAGCGTCGACTCGACCGCCAACGCCGGGAACTCCGCCGGGACGTCGCAGTCGGCGAATCAGTCGGGTAGCGGTAGCGGTACCCAGGGCGTTGGTCAGTCTGCGACCACCGACCAGGCCGCGCTCGCGCTCTCCGAGGCGAAGCAGATCGGCGCCTCGAACACGAACATCCCGGTTCGGATCTTCAGCCCCGGCGACAACGGCTCCGTGACGCAGTCGAACACGGCCGACTCGACCGCCAACGCTGGAAACGAAGCGTGGACGGGCCAGCACGCCAACCAGGGCGGCTCGTCCTGTGGATGCGAGATCAAGGGTCGCGACGCGACCGCCAATCCGATCACCACCACCCCGCCGCCCAGCACGAGCTCGGGCAGCGGGTCCGGCACCCAGGGCGTCGGCCAGGTGGCCGACACCGAGCAGGTTGCCGGTGCGGCCTCCAAGGCCGTCCAGATCGACCCGTCGAACTCGAACATCTCCGTGCGGATCTTCAGCCCGGGGAACGAGGGTGACGTCAAGCAGACGAACTCTGTGTCTTCGACCGCCAACGCCGGCAACCGCGCCTCGACGGAGCAGCGCGCGT
>DATIOD010000020.1:0-56287 GCA_035473635.1 Gaiellaceae bacterium
GCGCACGTCGACATCGACGAGGAGTTCCCGACGCGGTCGAACGTCGAGGGCATCCAGAAGACCGAGGAGATCCTCCGCGCGATCGACGACGGATTCGTCTTCACCAACCTCGTCGAGACCGACATGCTCTGGGGGCACCGGAACGATCCGGTCAACTTCCACCGGTCGCTGCAGGACTTCGATCGCCGGCTTCCGGATCTCCTCGACGCCCTCCGCCCGAACGACCTGCTCATCGTCACGTCGGATCACGGCTGCGACCCGACCACGCCGTCGACCGACCATTCGCGCGAGTACGCGCTGCTGCTTGCCTACGTCGAGGGGCGGAACGCGGCCGGGCAGATCCACGAGGACGGCGAGTTCGCCGACGTCGGCGCGACCGTGAATGCGTGGCTCGGCGGCGGCTCGGCGCCGCGCGGAGTCCCCGGGCGGCCGATCGTCGATCCGTGACGCGGCTGGACGACCCCGCGCTCGTCGCTCGCGAGTACGCCGACGAGGCCCGCCTGCGACGCCGCGCCTCCGCCTACACGGACGGCGCAGGCGGCGAGGACGCACGCGTGTTCATCGTCGCGGCCGTCGCGGAGCTCCGTCCCGACCGCGTGCTCGAGGTCGGCTGCGGCTGGGGCGAGCTCGCGGCGTGGATCGCCCGCGAGACCGACGCCGAGGTGACCGCCGTCGACCTTTCGCCGCGGATGGTCGAGCTCGCTGTGCAGCACGGGGTCGACGCAAATGTCGCCGACGTGCAGGAGCTTCCGTTCACGGACGGCTCGTTCGACGTCGCGGTGGCGGCGTGGATGCTCTACCACGTGCCGGATCGCGAGCGCGCGGTCGGCGAGCTCGCCCGGGTGCTGCGCCCGGGCGGTCGCCTCGTCGCCGCGACGAACTCGACGACGCACCTGCACGAGCTGCGCGAGCTGGTCGGCAGCGGGCCGTCGACGATCGCGTTCTCGCGCGAGAGCGGGGAGGAGCTGCTCGCACGGCGGTTCGCCACGATCGACCGCCACGACGTCGACGGCGAGCTCGTGTTCGCCCACCGTGCCGAAGCGGAGGAGTACGTGCGCGCGTCGATCTCGATGTCGCCGTTCGTCGACAACCTGCCGGATACGATCGAGGAGCCGTTCGTCGCACGCCGCGCCACGTCGGTGTTCGTCGCGGACAAGGCGGGGTCGTGATGTCGCTCCACGACCCGGAAGCCGTCCGCCGCCAGTACGCGTCCGAGGACAACCTTCGCGCGCGGCAGGCGCTCTACGACGACGTCTCCGGCCCGGACCCGCACGACGTGCTCTGGCGCACGCTGCTCGAGTGGGAGCCCCAGATCGTCCTGGAGGTTGGTGGAGGCCCCGGCGAGCTGGCCGAGCGGATGCAGACCGACCTCGCTGCGCGCGTGTCGTACGTCGACATCTCGCCGCGGATGGTCGAGCTGGCGCAGGCGCGCGGGGTCGACGGCCAGGTCGGCGACGTGCAGGACCTGCCATTCGCCGACGAGACGTTCGACACCGTCGTCGCTGCGTGGATGCTGTACCACGTGCCGGACATCGACCGCGGGCTCGGCGAGATCGCCCGGGTGCTTCGGCCGGGCGGCGCGCTGATCGCCGTCACGAACTCCGTATCGCACCTCGGGGAGTTTCGTTCGCTCGTCGCGTATCCACCCGGGTTCGAGGAGCGGTTCAATCGGGAGAACGGCGTGGAGCTCCTTCGTGGCCATTTCGCGAAGGTGGCGCAGCACGATCTCGAGATCACGGTCACGGTTCACGACCGCTCACAGCTCGTCGCGTACCAGCAGTCGATGTCGATGCCGACGCAGCCTGTTCCGGAGGCCGTTGAAATCCCGTTCGTCACTTACAGCCGGCCGACGATCTTCTTCGCGACGAAGTGATCCGCGCCGCGGAGCTCATCCAGCGCAAGCGCGACGGCGAGGAGCTGCCCGACGGCGAGCTGGCGGAGCTGATCCTCGGCTACGCCCGCGGTGAGGTGCCCGACTACCAGATGGCGGCGTTCTGCATGGCCGTGTTCTTCCGCGGGCTCTCGCCGCGCGAGACCTTCGTGCTCACCGACGCGATGATCCGGAGCGGCGAGACGATCGATCTCGGCGCCGAGCTCGGGCGGAAGGTGGTCGACAAGCACTCGACTGGCGGGGTCGGGGACAAGACCTCGTTGGCCGTCGGCCCGATCGTCGCGGCGTGCGGGGTGCCGTTCGGGAAGATGAGCGGCCGCGGCCTCGGGCACACCGGCGGCACGCTCGACAAGCTCGAGTCGATCCCCGGCTACCGCACCGAGCTCGGGTTGGACGAGTTCGTCGCCCAGGTCCGGGACGTCGGCCTCGCGATCGTCGGCCAGACCGGCGACCTCGTCCCGGCGGACAAGCTCCTCTACGGGTTGCGTGACGTCACGGCGACCGTCGACCAGCTGTCGCTGATCGCGGCGTCGATCATGTCGAAGAAGCTCGCGGCCGGCGCGCAGGCGATCGTGCTCGACGTCAAGGTCGGCGACGGCGCGTTCATGAAGACGCTCGCGGAGGCGCGGCGCCTCGCCGACGCAATGCTCTCGCTCGGCCGCGAGGCGGGGCGCGAGGTCGTCTGCCTGCTCACCGACATGGATCAGCCGCTCGGGGCCGCGGTGGGGAATGCGGTCGAGGTGCGGGAGGCACTCGACACCGCGCGCGGGCGCGGGCCGGCCGATTTCACCGAGCTCGTCCTCGACGCCTGCGCGCGTCTGCTCGCGCTTTCGGACCTCGGGATCGACGAAGTCGAGGGGCGCCGGCGAGCCGAGGCCGCGGTCGCCGACGGCAGCGCCGAGGCGGTGTGGCGCCGGTGGATCGAAGCGCAGGGCGGCAACGCCGACGAGGGCGTGCTGCCGTCCGCGCCCGTCGAGCGCGAGGTGCCGGCACCGTCCGCGGGCTACGTGCGGCGCATCGGCGCGATCGCCGTCGGGAACGCCGCCGTCCACCTCGGCGCAGGGCGCCGCACGAAGGAGGACGCGATCGACCACGCGGTGGGCGTGCTCTGCCTCGCGAAGCGGGGTGACGCCGTCGAGCAGGGCCAGCCGCTCGCGCGGGTGCTCGCGCGCGACGAGGCCACGGCAGCAACAGCAGTCGACGAGCTGCTCGCCGCCTACGAGCTCGCCGACGACGCCCCGCCCGAGCGGCCGGTGCTGCTCGAGGTGGTGGACTGACCGCGGTCGCCTGAACGTTCGCGCGGCCTCGCGCCGGCCTCCGGCTAGCGTGGGGACATGCCCGAACTGCCCGAGGTCGAGTCGGTCCGCCGGCGCCTTGCGCCGCTCGTGGAGGGACGAGGCTTCGAGACGGTGTCGATCGCCGACTCGCGCCTGACCCGACCGTTCGACCCGCGAGAGATCGCCGCCGAGCTCGAGGGCGAGCGCGTCGAGTCGCTCGACCGGCGCGGCAAGTATTTGATTGTTCGGTTCGAGTCGGGTCGGTCGCTTCTCATTCACCTCCGGATGACGGGGTCGCTGCGGCACGGCGAGGCGGGGACGCTGCCGGACGATCCCTACCGCCGAGCCGTTGTCAGGTTAGACGACGGATCGGACGTCGCCTACCGCGACGTCCGGCGGTTCGGCACGTGGCTGCTGCTCGAGCCGGGGGAGCTCGACCCGTACCTCGACGCGCGCGTGGGCGAGGAGCCGCTGCTCGAGTCCTACCGCGCACGCAACCTGGCCGCGCGGCTCGCGGGCCGCAAGGCGCCGATCAAGGCGGCGATCCTCGACCAGCGCACGGTCGCCGGCGTCGGGAACATCTACGCCGACGAGGCGCTGTGGCGCGCGCGCCTGCATCCGCTCACACCCGCGGCGGCGCTCACGCTCGACGAGGTGCGGGCGCTCCACCGTGGCATTCGCCGTGCGCTCCAGCAGGGCATCGCGCGCCAGGGATCGACGCTCAGCGACTACCGGCTCCCGGACGGCGAGCCCGGCTCGATGCAGGACGAGTTCAAGGTCTACGGCCGGGCAGGCGAGCCGTGCGAGCGCTGCGGGACGCCGATCGACAAGACGCGCGCGGCCGGCCGCGGCACGTGGTACTGCCCTGGCTGCCAGCGCCTGCGCGTGGGCCGGGGCTGACACACGGCGACTCTAGAATTGCCGCGAATGGCGCGGACCGCGAAGACCGACGCGATCGTCCTGCGGTCGCTGCGCTACGGCGAGGCCGACCGGATCCTCCACCTCTACACGGCGGACCGCGGCCGCGTCGGTGCGATCGCGAAGGGCGTGCGCAAGACGAGCTCGCGCTTCGGCGCGCGGCTCGAGCCGCTCTCGCACGTCGAGCTGATGCTCCACCAGGGCTCCGGCGAGCTGCTCACGATCACGGGCGTCGACCTGAAGCGCTCGCACCGCACGATCCGCGAGGATTCGTATCGCCTGAACGTCGGGCTGATCGGCGCCGAGGCGATGCTGCGCCTGCACGGCGAGCCGGAGGCGAACGAGCGCGCGTTCACGGCGCTCGAGCGGTTCCTCGACCATCTCGACGGCGCTCCGTCTGCGCCCGGCGCGAACGCGGCGCTCGATCCGCTCGTCCTCTCCTTCCAGCTGAAGCTCCTGTGGCTCGCCGGCTACCTGCCCCACCTGACCGGTTGCGTCGAGTGCGGCGCGGTCGAGGAGCTCGTCGGCTACTCGGCGCGGGCGGGCGGGGCGCTGTGCCGGGCGCACGCCGTCGACGGGCTGAAGCTCTCCCCGGAGGGATTCGCCGCAATCGAGGGCCTGCTCTCGACGCCGCTCGCGGACGCGGTCGGCGCGCCGCTCGCGGATCGCGCCCGCAAGGAGGCTCTCATGGTGATCACGGCGTCGTACGAGGAGCACGGCGGCTTCCGTCTGCGGACGCTGTCGGCGTGAGTCGTCGGCTCGATCCGGTCGACCGAGTCGTCGACGCCATCAATGCCGGCAACCTCGATGCGTTCGTGGCGGGATACGCGCCGCGCGCGACCATCGAGGACGGCTACGACACGGTGCTCGCCAGCGGGCGAGACGGGATCCGCTCGCGCTACTCGACGATCTTCGCGGAGTTCCCGGAACTTCGCGTCGAGCCGCTCTCGCGGACCGAGGTCGGCGAGTTCGTCGTGCAGGAGGAGCGCGTGACCGGACGAGGCGATCCCGCGCGCCACGTCGCCGTCTACCTCGTGGAGGACGGGCTGATCACGCGCGAACGGCTGCTTGCGTGAGGCGCGAGCTCGCCGGCGGTTTCGAGCTCGACGACGCGAAGGAGCGGATCGACCTCGAGGAGATCCACCGCTTCCTCAGCGAGGAGGCGTACTGGGCGCTCGGGCGCCCGCGCGACGTGCAGGACCGGCTGGTCCGCGAGGCGGCACGCGTGGTCGGCCTCTACCACGACGGGCGCCAGGTGGGCTTCTGCCGCGCGGCGAGCGACGGCGTCTCGTTCGTGTACCTGGCCGACGTCTACGTGCTGCCCGAGTACCGCGGGCGCGGGCTGGGCGAGGAGCTCATGCGCGAGATGATCGACCGCGGACCGCTCGCCGACCGGCGGTGGCTCCTGCACACGAGCAACATGCACGCGCTGTACCGCAAGTTCGGCTTCGACGCCCCCGACGCGAAGGTGATGGAGCGGCCGGCGCCGGCGAAGGACCGTTAGGACAGCCGCGCGACGAGCCACTCGAGCGCAAGCGGGTAGCGCCAGGTGATACCGCCGTGGCTGCCGTCGAAGAGCTCGAAGTGCACGGCGTCGTCGGAGACGCCGATCTCGCCGAGCACACGGCGAAACGCGGTCGCGCCGAGGTCGAGCCAGTACTCGTCACGCGTTCCCGAGTCGATCCAGATGCCGCGGAGCGCGCGGAGCGTCTCTCCGTGGCGTGGGTCGCGCGCCATGCGCACCGGGTCCCAGCGGAGCCACCGCTCGAACACGTCCGGGAGGAGCTCGCCGGTCTCGATGTCGAACGGAAGCTCGACGGTCCCGTCCTCCCGCGCCGAGTAGGCCGCGGCCATCGCGTAGCTGTTGACGAGCACGGCGTCGTTCTTGTCGGTCAACGTGGGACGTCCGCTGCGGAAGTCTTCCCAGAAGCGTTCGTAGGAGCCGTCGTACTTGTCGCGGAGCGCGCGAGCCGCGGGGCCGAACTCGTTCTGGTAGCTGAGCTCGAAGAGCGCGTCGCCGGCGTGGGTGGCGAGGCCGCCGAACAGGTCGGGCCGGAGGAGCGGGGTGATCATCGCGCCGTAGCCGCCGGACGACTTCCCCTGGATCCCGCGGTGACGGGCCTCGGGCAGTGTCGGGAATCGCGAGTCGACGAACGGCACGACCTCGTCGCAGAGGTACGTGTGGTAGCGGCCTGTGCCCGTCGAGTCGACGAACTGCGAGCCGCCGACCGCGGTGAAGGCGTCGACGAGCACGACGACCGCGTCGGGGGCGATCCGCTCGATCGCGTCGGGGAACGACTCCGTCCACGGCGTCACGTTGAACCAGGCGTCGACGCGGCCCAGCATTCCCTGGATCACGTAGACCGACGGATAGCGCCGCGAGGCGTCCTCGGGCGCCCAGACCCAGAGCGGGCGCTCGTGCGGATCGCCGAGGGGGTTGCCGCGCAGCGCCTCGGAGGCGAGTGACAGGCGCTGCCAGCGGTCCGTACGATGGGCGCTCATGGCCGAGCGAACGTACCAGGACACGATTCTCGCGCTCGAGCGGTACTGGGCGGACTACGGGTGCGTGCTGCTGACGCCGTACCACACCGAGCTCGCCGCCGGGACGATGAACCCGGCGACGTTCCTGCGCAGTCTCGGTCCGGCGCCCTGGAAGACGGCGTACCTCGAGCCGGTGATCCGGCCGCTCGACGGGCGCTACGGCGAGAACCCGATGCGCTTCCAGCACTACTTCCAGTACCAGGTGATCCTCAAGCCGAGCCCGCCGGACGTGCTCGACCTGTATCTCGGGTCGCTGCGCGCGATCGGCATCGACACGTCGCGGCACGACGTGCGGTTCGTCGAGGACGACTGGGAGCAGCCCACGGTCGGTGCGTGGGGTCTCGGCTGGGAGGTGTGGTGCGACGGGATGGAGATCACCCAGTTCACGTACTTCCAGCAGCTCGGCGGGCTCGACCTCGACCTCGTGCCGGCTGAGCTCACGTACGGCCTCGACCGCCTGGCGATGATCGTGCAGGAGGCGCCCACGGTGTTCGACCTCGTCTGGGCGGAGGGCGTGACGTGGGAGGACGTCTACCGCGAGAACGAGCGGCAGTGGTCGCGCTACAACTTCGAGGAGGCGCCGGTCGGCACGCTGGCGCGCCGCTTCGGCGAGTACGAGGAGGAAGCGCGCCACCTCGTCGAGCGGGATCTGCCGCTGCCGGCGTACGACCAGATCCTCAAGGCGAACCACGCCTTCAACCTGCTCGACGCGCGCGGCGCGATCTCCGTGACCGAGCGCGCCGCGTACATCGCGCGCATCCGCGATCTCGTGCGCGAGGTCGCCCAGCTCTACCTCGCGCAGCAGCAGGAGGAGCATGCGGAAGCTCCTGCTTGAGATCGGCTGCGAGGAGCTCCCGGCTGCGGCGTGCATGGAGGCCGGGCTGCAGCTGCCCGCGCTCGCCCGGGAGCACCTGGGCGTTTCCCCGGATGAGCTCTGGCTCGGCCCGCGACGGCTCGCGTTCCCGGCGACCGTGCCCGACCGCACGGAGGACAGCTGGGTGCAGGGGCCGCCGGAGGCGCTGCGCGATCGCGCTGCCGCTGGCTTCGCGAAGCGGCAGGGTGTCGACGTCGGTGCGCTGAGCGTGCGCGACGGGTTCCTCGGCGTCGAGGTCCCCGGCGAGCCGATCGAGCAGGCGCTGCCCGAGCGGCTTGCTGCGATCGTCACCGGGCTGCAGTTCGCGCGCTCGATGTCGTGGGGCGCCGGGTTCCGCTTCGCGCGGCCGGTGCGCTGGATCTGCGCGAAGCTCGACGAGCAGACGATCGACGTCGCGATCGCCGGTGTGGAGACGGGCGGGTTCTCGTACGGCCACCGCTTCACCCACTCCGGCCGCGTCGAGATCCACCACGCCGTCGAGTACCTGTCGGTGCTGCGCGCCGCAGGTGTCGAGCCCGACCGGGCTGTGCGCTTCGAGCGGATCACCTCCGGCCTGGACGCGCTCGGCTCGTGGAGCGACCCCGCCGACAAGCTCGACGAGGTGGTCTACCTGGTCGAGCAGGCGCGGGTTCAGGAAGGCTCGTTCGACGAGCGGTTCCTGCGGCTGCCGGAACGCGTCGTGATCACGACGATGCAGTCGCACCAGCGCTACTTCCCGCTCGGCGGCAACCGCTTCGCGTTCGTCGCGAACGCCGGCGATCCCGACGTCGTGCGCACGGGGAACGAGTTCGTGCTGCGGGGGCGGCTCGAAGACGCCGAATTCACGTACGACCGGGACGTCGCGGTCGGGATCGACGCGCTCGTCGAGCGAACCAGCGGGATCACGTTCTTCCGCGGCGCCGGGACGATCGCCGACAAGACCGCGCGGATCGTCGAGCTCGTGCCGAAGCTCGGAGGCGACGACGTCGCGGTGCATGCGGCGCGGCTCGCGAAGGGCGACCAGGCATCCGAGCTCGTGCGCGAGTTCCCCGAGCTTCAGGGCCACATCGGTGCGACGTACGCACGCCTCGGCGGCTACCCCGACGACGTGGCGCGGGCGATCGACGACCACTATCTGCCCGACGGCGCCGGCAGCCCGCTGCCCGCGACGGAAGCAGGCGCCGTGCTCGCCGCCGCCGACAAGCTCGACACGCTCACCGTCGTCTTCGCGGTCGCGACCCGGCCGACCGGCTCGCGCGACCCGTATGGGCTCCGCCGCGCGGCGATCGGGCTGTGCCGGCTCGCAGTCGAGGGCGGCGTCGTGATCCCGAGGGAGCTGCTGGCGGACAACGTGCGCGACTTCGTCGAGGAACGGCTCGAAGCGATGCTCGACGTGCCGGTGCACTTCGTCCGCGCGGCGCGCTCGTCGGCCGTGAGCGACCTGGCCGGCGTCGCGCGCCAGGCGACCGCGCTCGCCGCGGCCGAGCGCACGCCGGAGTTCGATGCTGTGCAGACGGCGTTCGACCGAGCGCACCGCCTTGCCGGCCGCGCCGAGGCCGACGCGGCGCCGAGCCTCGATGCCACGCTGCTCGAGGACGGTGCGGAGCGCGAGCTCGCCGACGCGCTGGCCGTGACGACAATCGAGCCGGATGGCGATCTCTCCGCCGCGGCGGCGCTCGCACCGCACGTCAACCGCTACTTCGACGACGTGCTCGTGATGGCGAAGGATCCCGCCGTCAGGGCGAACCGGCTTCGCCTGCTCCTCGACGTTCGGGACGCGTTCGGTCGTCTCGGCGACTTCGCGCAGATCCCGCGCACCGGCGACTGACAGAACGGACAGAGCGCCGGCGTGGAATCGGTCGAGCTGCACATGGTCTCCGACTCGACCGGGGAGACGGCGCACCGGCTCGTGCAGGCGCTCGAGGCGCAGTTCCCCGACCAGGAGTTCAGGGAGATCCGGCACCCACGCGTCGACACCGTGACCGACCTGCAGCTCGCCGTCGACCGGATGCGCGGCCGGCCCGCGGTCGTCGTCTACACGCTCGTCGAGCCGGAGCTGCGCGAGACGATGCGCACGCTCTGCCGGCGCGCGCGCCTCCACTACTGCGACCTGCTGGGCCATCCGATCGAGGCGGTCGCCAAGGTGTCGGGGCAGGCGGCGCGCATGACCCCGCGCGCGCGGCCGCCGCTGAACGACGCGTACTTCAAGCGCATGTCGGCGATCGAGTTCGCCGTGAAGTTCGACGACGGCGTGCCCTCGGGGCTGCACGAGGCCGACGTCGTGCTCGTGGGCGTCTCACGGACGTCGAAGACGCCGCTGTCGATCTACCTCGGCTATCTGGGCTGGAAGGCCGCGAACGTCCCGCTGGTGAAAGGCATCGAGCCGCCGCCCGAGCTCTACGACGTGCCGCCGGCAAAGATCGTCGGCCTGACGATCGACGCACAGCGCCTGTCGGAGATCCGCGGCGAGCGCATCCGCTGGATGCGCGGCGACCGCAAGTATGCGAGCCTCGTCGAGATCTACGAGGAGCTCGAGTACGCCGCGCAGGTGCACCGCCGGCTCGGGTGCCCGGTGCTCGAGGTGAGCGAGCTCTCGATCGAGGAGATCTCGCACCGCATCATCCACCTGGTCGAGCAGCGCACCGCGAGCGCCGAGGCATGAAGCCGAAGCCGCCGGTCCCGCGGTGGCGTTGGGGCGTCTGGTACACGGCGCTCGGAGCGGCGCTCGTCCTCTTCTACGGGCTGTTCACCCCGTTCTGGTTCTCCCTGCGAGCCCTCGCGTGGGCCGCGGAGTTCCGGTCCCGGCGTCGGCGCGGCCGGTAGGCTCCTGCTCCCGTGACGGCGATGCGGTACGTCTACCACTTCGACGAGCCTGCGGCGGGGGGCCGCGAGCTCCTCGGCGGCAAGGGAGCGGGCCTCGCGGAGATGACCCAGCTCGGCATCCCGGTTCCCGCGGGCTTCACGATCACCACGGACGCCTGCCGGGAGTACCTGCGCAGTCACGAGCTGCCGGCGGGGCTCGAGAAGGAGATCGACGAGCACGTGAGGCGGCTCGAGGAGCGCACCGGCCGCGAGTTCGGCTCGAGCTCCGCGCCGTTGCTCGTGTCCGTGCGCTCCGGCGCGGCGATCTCGATGCCGGGGATGATGGACACGATCCTCAACCTCGGGCTCGGCGACGCTGCGGCGGCCGGGCTCGCCGAGGAGACGGGGAACCCTCGCTTCGCATTCGACTCGTACCGCCGGCTGATCCAGATGTTCGGCGAGGTCGTCGAGGGGATCGACGCGCACCGTTTCGAGAGCGCGCTCACCGCGCTCAAGGACGCGCGCGGCGTGCGCGAGGACGTCGGGCTCTCCGGCGACGACCTGCGCGAGCTCGTCGAGACGTACAAGCGCATCTACCGCGAGGAGCGGCAGAGCGAGTTCCCGCAGGACGCCCACGTCCAGCTCGCGCGGGCGGTGATCGCCGTATTCGCGTCGTGGGACACGCCGCGTGCGCAGGTGTATCGGCGCGCGCACGAGATCTCCGACGATCTCGGCACCGCGGTCAACGTCGTGCAGATGGTCTTCGGCAACAAGGGTGATCGCTCGGGCACGGGCGTCGCGTTCACGCGCGACCCGTCGACCGGCGAGCGCGGGCCGTACGGCGAGTTCCTCGCGAACGCGCAGGGGGAAGACGTCGTCGCCGGCATCCGGACGCCGCAGCCGATCGAGGCAATGCGCGCGGCGCTGCCCGATGCGTTCACGCAGCTGATCGAGACCATGGACCGCCTCGAGCGCCACTACCGCGACGTCCAGGACATCGAGTTCACGGTCGAGGACGACCACCTGTACCTCCTGCAGACGCGCTCGGCGAAGCGCACGGCTGCAGCCGCGCTGAAGGCGGCGGTCGGGATGGTCGACGAGGGGCTGATCACGCGCGAGGAAGCGGTCGCGCGCATCGACGCGACGCAACTCGACCAGCTCCTGCATCCGACGATCGATCCGGGCGCCACGCTCGAGGCCGCCGGGAAAGGGCTGAACGCCTCGCCGGGCGCGGCGAGCGGCGCCATCGTCTTCGACGCCGATACCGCCGTCGAGCGCGCGGCGACCGGGCCCGTGCTGCTCGTCCGCTTCGAGACGACACCGGACGACATCCACGGGATGATCGCCGCCGAGGGGATCCTCACCGTGCACGGCGGCATGACGTCGCATGCGGCGGTGGTCGCGCGCGGGATGGGGAAGCCGTGTGTCGCCGGCTGCGGCGACCTCGCGATCGACGAGGCGGCGCGGACGGCGACGATCGGCTCGCACACGCTGCGCGAGGGCGACCTGCTGACGATCGACGGCGGCACCGGCCGCGTGTTCGTGGGCGCAGTGCCGCTCGTCCCCCCGCAGCTGAACGAGGACTTCGAGACGGTGCTCGGCTGGGCCGACGGTGTGCGACGCCTGGGGATCCGTGCGAACGCGGACACGCCGGAGGACGCGCAGCGCGCACGCGACTTCGGCGCCGAGGGTATCGGCCTCGCCCGTACGGAGCACATGTTCTTCGGCGACGAGCGCCTGCCGGTGGTGCAGGAGATGATCCTTGCCGATAGCGAGTCGGGCCGCCGCGCGGCGCTCGACCGGCTGCTGCCGTTCCAGCAGTCCGACTTCGAGGGCATCTTCGAGGCGATGACAGGGCTGCCGGTGACGATTCGCCTGCTCGACCCGCCGCTGCACGAGTTCCTGCCCGCCGAGGCTGCGGCGACCGACGAGCGCATGCGCGCGCGCATCCGCGCGCTGCACGAGTCGAACCCGATGCTCGGTACGCGCGGCTGCCGGCTTGGCCTGATGTTCCCGGAGATCTACGAGATGCAGGTGCGCGCGATCGCCCGCGCCGCCAAGGCGGTCCTCGACCGGCAGGGAACGGCCCCGCTCGTCGAGGTGATGCACCCGCTCGTCGGCTTCCGCGAGGAGCTGACGCGGCTGCGCGATCTCACCGAGGCGGTCTGGGCCGAGGAGGCGCCCGGCGTCGGGCACCTCGTCGGGACGATGATCGAGGTGCCGCGAGCGGCGCTTCGCGCCGACACGATCGCCGAGGTGGCCGACTTCTTCTCGTTCGGGACGAACGACCTCACGCAGACGACCCTCGCCTTCTCGCGCGACGACGCGGAGGGGAACTTCCTCACGCGCTACCTCGAGGACGGTGTCCTGCCGGAGAACCCGTTCCAGACGCTCGACGTGGAGGGCGTCGGCGACCTGATGCGGATCGCCGTCGAGCGGGGGACGGCCACGCGCCCGGACCTGAAGCTCGGGATCTGCGGCGAGCACGGCGGCGACCCGCGCTCGATCGCCTTCTGCCACACGCTCGGGCTCGACTACGTCTCGTGCTCGCCGTTCCGGGTCCCGGTGGCCCGCCTGGCCGCGGCCCAGGCGGCGCTGGCCGAATCGGGCCGCGGAGCCTACGTGGCGGCCGGCGGGTAGGTTTTGTTGCGATCGTTGCGATCTCCGCGCTGAACGGGCAGAATCCGACGCCACACCACCGACGTCTGTGGCAGACGCCGACGGCGGGAGGGGAGGCGTACCACGGTACGTCCCGTCGAAGCGATGCGCCCGCGGTGGGCGGGGCGAGAGTCCCGTCCACCGCAGGGGCGCTGGTTTCTCAGGAGTAGCCGCGGACCTTCGCGTACGCGACGACGAAGCTCGCGGCGATCGCCGCGGCGGCCGCGAGCACGCTCAGCTCGGTCGAGCGCGCGACGTGCGTCATCGCCCACATCAGGACGAACCCGCAGATCAGCCCGCCAAGATGGCCGCCGATCGAGATGCCCGGCACTGCGAAGGTGAACACGAGGTTGACCACGATCAGCGCCAGGATCTGGCCGCCCGAGTGGATCACGCGCATGCGCTCGAGTGCGAGCAGCGCCCCGAACACGCCGAAGATCGCGCCCGACGCGCCGACGGTCGGCGAGTTCGGCGTCAGGAGCAGCGCGCCGGCCGAGCCCGCGACGCCCGAGGCGAAATAGATGAGCGCGAACCGCCAGCGGCCGATCACCTGCTCGAGCGCCGTCCCGCCGAAGTAGAGCGCGAGCATGTTCAGGCCGAGGTGGATCGGCCCGTAGTGGAGGAACGCCGCGGTGACGAGCCGCCACCAGTCGCCGTGGGCGACCCCGATCAGGTGGCCGCTCGACGAGATGCCGGACGCGAATAGGGCGCCCTGTTCGTAGATCCAGTTGCCCTGGCCGTTCGTCGTGCCGCCCAGTGCGAGCTCGGCGAAGTAGACGGCGACGTTGAGGCCGATCAGCACCATCGTCACCGAGATGCCGCCGAGCGCCTGCGGCCGTGCCGCGCGCTGCACGGGCCGGGTCACGCGCTGGAGCCCCTGCGGCTGTCCCGAGTGCTCCGGGCACCGCAGCCCCACCGGAGCGGGCGTCATGCACTCGTAGCAGATCGGGCGCCCGCACTCGGAGCACGAAAGCCCGGTCTCGCGGTCGGGATGGCGGTAGCAGTAGCGCGGCTCTTCCACGCGGCTAGCGTATCGGCGTGCGTGTTCACGTTGCCTTCACGCCCGATGAGGAGGCGGCGGCGCCTCTCGGCATCGTGGTCGACGTCGTGCGCGCGACCTCGTCGATCGCCCAGGCGCTCGCCGCGGGCTACGAGCGTGTGCTCTGCTGCGAGCAGATCGACGAAGCCCGTGCGCTCCGCGCCGAGCTGGGCGACGACGCGGTCGTCGGCGGCGAGCGCGAGGCGCAGGTGATCGACGGCTTCGACGTGGGAGCGTCGCCGCGGGAGTTCGCCCTGGCGCCCAAGGCGCGAACGCTCGTCCTGACGACGACGAACGGGACGCGCGCGATCCTCACCGCCGTCGCGCGCTGCGACGTCGTGCTCCTCGGGTCGCTGCTCAACCTCGGCGCGGTCGTCGAGCGCGCGCGCGAGAACGGCACCGACGTCGCAATCGTGTGCTCCGGCTTCAAGGGGTCGTTCGCGCTCGACGACGCGTACTGCGCCGGCCGGATCGTCACCGCGCTCGACGGCGAGCCGACCGACTCGGCAATCGCGGCGGAGGTCGTCGCGCGTGCGTGGCCGTCTGCCCTCGCAGGGCTCAACGCGCGCACCTACGGGCCGCCCGGGCTCGAGGCCGATATCGAGTTCTGCGCGCAGGTCGACCTGCTCGACGTCGTCCCGCGGTTCTCGAAGATGGTCGGCCGCGCCGCCGAGATCAGGAGCGTCTGAGCGAGACGAGCGCGTTTCGCTCGTCGCCGCCGCGGACCGTCTGCTCGAGCACGGTGCCGATGCCGGCGATGTAGTACTTGCGGTCGAGGACGTTCGGCTCGAGCGGCGTCCACTCCTCGGTCAGCAGCGCAGAGCGCGAGCCTCGGTACGGCACGTGGACGGACGCGTGGAGCGAGACGATGCGGTAGCGATCCTCGGCGTGCCCGCGGTAGTGCTCCTGACTCCCGCTTGCTCCGACGCGCGGGTGCGCCGGCATGTAGATGCCGGCGGTGGCGCCCTTAAGGCCGGCGCGCCAACTTCCCTCCGTGCTCGTCACGTGGCCCGCAGGGTCGAGCTCCGCGGTGCGCTCCCCGAAGTACCAGACGTTCCCCCGACCGTCCTGCGAGTACCAGTCGGTCGTCCGCTCGCGCAGTCGCCCCGCGAGGTAGAGCAGGTCGCGGACGACCATGCACGGTGCTCCCGCGATCGTGTTCGTGCGGTGCGTGACGGTGAGCACGTCGCGGGAGGGCAGGCTGTCCTTGACCCCGCGGTAGGTGTAGACGGTGCCCGGGACGAGCGGGAACCACCTGTTCGTCACGTGCGCGTGGAACGACGGCGGCGCCGGTGCGGCGCCGATGACGATCGCAGCGAGCCACGCTGCACCAGTCATCCCACTCTCACGTACCCACCTGCGGGCAGAGTTAGTCGGAGTCATCGACCGACAGGGGGACCGAATGACCGAGCAGACGTATCCGTACGGGCAGGAGCACGTCCGCGTGTACCGGGAAACAGGCGGTGAGACCGGCCATATCTGGAAAGAGGGATCCACGGTGCTGCTGCTCACGACGTCCGGACGCTCGAGCGGGCTCCCGCGAACGACGCCGCTCATCTACGCGCGCGACGGCGATCGCTACGTCATCGTCGCGTCGCAGGGCGGCGCTCCCGAGCATCCGGGCTGGTACCGCAATCTCGCGAAGACCCCGGAGGTCGAGCTCCAGGTCGGCCCGGAGGTGTTCGCCGCGCGTGCGACGACGGCAGAGGGCGACGAGCGCGAGCGGCTGTGGCGCAAGGCGAACGAGGTCTGGCCGCACTACGACGAGTACGCCACGCGTACGACGCGCCAGATTCCCGTCGTCGTGCTCGAGCGCCGATGACGGACGTCGAGCTCCCTTTCGAGACGGAGCTCGGGTACTACGAGGGGCGCGCCGAGGGAATCGCGAGCGTGCGCGGCGTCCCGCTCGACGAGGGCCGCCGCGACCTCGCCGAGCGCCACGGGTTCGCGAGCTGGGATGCGCTCGCGAATCACGTCGACGCGCTGCGCGAGGGGCGCGAGCCGCCTTCGCCGTTCATGCTCGCGTTCCGGGCGCTGCAACGCGGTGACCTCGAGGCGGTCGAGGCGCTGCTCGACGAGCACCCGTCACTCGTCGCTTCACGCGGCACGAACGGCAACGACCTGCTCGGGCTGTCGGGCGGGAGGCTCCCGGCCGTGACGCTGCTGCTCGCGCGCGGCGCCGACGTCAACCGCGGCAACGATTACGGCTGGACGATCCTCCACCAGGCGGGGTACTCGAACGACCGTGCGCTGGCGGAAGCGGCGCTCGCAGCCGGCGCCGACACGACGCTCTCCGCGCGCGGCGACGGCGGCACGCCGCTCGTCGCGGCGCTCTTCTGGGGGCACCGCGAGGTCGTCGACCTGCTCGGCGTCGCGCCGCGGAACCTCAGAGTCGCCGCCGGTCTCGGCCGGGTCGACCTGATCGACGAGCTCGCGGGCACGTCCGAGGCGGGTGCGCATCGCGCGTTCTACCGGCCGCACGGCGGCTTCCCCGCGTGGGAGCCGTCGGACGACCCGCAGGAGGTGCTCGACGAGGCGCTCGTGTGGGCGGCCAAAGCCGGCCGGGTGGACGCCGTCGACAGGCTCGTCGAGCTCGGTGCGCGTCTCGACGCCGATCCCTACCGCGGGACGGCGCTCACGTGGGCCGCGGTGAACGGGCGCGCCGACGCGGTCTCGCGCCTGCTCGAGCTGGGCGCCGACCCGAATGCCTGCGGGACGTTCGGCGGCCCCGACCACGGCCGGGGCGTGACCGCGCTGCACGTCGCTGCGCAGAACGGCCAGGCCGGGACGGTGCGGCTGCTGCTCGCAGCGGGCGCCGATCCTTCACTCCGAGACGAACTGCACGACGGCCCGGCCTGGGGCTGGGCGAGCTTCGGCGGCCACGAGGAGCTGGCGGCCGAGCTGCGCTCCGCAGCTTCTTAGCGACCCGCGTCCGTCCAGGCGTCGCAGATCGCGCCGATGTGGCGTTCGTCGGTTCCACAGCAGCCGCCGACGACAGTCACCCGGGGAAGCCGGGACCGGAGCTCGGCGTACTGCCCGCCGAGCTCCTGCGGGTTGCCGGCGTCGAGCGAGTCCGACTCGTCGAGCTCGGCATGGCTCTTGCGCGATGCGTTCGCGCGGAGGCCGCCGAGCCGCTCGAGCCACGGCTCGCCCGCCACGAGGGCGTCCGCGAAGTGCGTCGGGTGCGCGCAGTTGACCATGAAGTAGGCGGGCGCACCGTCGGTCTCCGCGTCGACCTGCTCGATTGCCTCACCGAGGCTCTGCCCGGTCGGCAGGCGCCCGTCGGTCTCGACCGTGAACGAGATCGCGACCGGGATCCCTGCGTCATCGGCGGCGCGGGCGATCCCCACCGCCTCCTCGACGTAGTTGAGCGTGAGCGCGCTCACGAGCTCGGCGTCGGTGCCCGCGAACGTCTCGATCTGCGCAGCGTGGTAGCCCTGCGCCTCCTCCGCGGTCATCAGCGTCGCTGCCTGGTAGCCGTCGCCGCGCGGGCCGACGCAGCCGCTGACGACGATCGGCGGCCCGTCCTCCGTGCGCAACGCGCCGACGAGCGCCACCGCGTCCCGGTTCACGCGTGCGAGCGCGTCCTCCGAGTAGCCGAGCAGCTCGCCCCAGTCGCGATTCGCGCGCCACGTGGGCGTGTCGAGGAGCAGGCCGACGCCGCGGTCACGCGCGAGCGAGACGTAGGTCCCGTAGTAGTCGCGGAGCACCTGCCGGCCCTCGTCGGTCGCGAGCAGGTCGAACGAGGCGAAGTGGGGCAGGTCGATTCCCCGGTGGAAGATCACCGTCGTCTCCATGCCCCCGTCGGTGATGAAGAGCTCGCCGGAGAGCTGTGGAAGACGGTCGCGTTCTGCCACTCGCGGCTGAATCTAGTGGATAGTTGACAGGGGAACAGACGTTCGTGTAGAACATACGTTCCCGATGGTTGCCGCCCTCGTCATCCCGGCCTTCGATCTGCGGGCGGCGCTCCGCCTGCGGCCGGCGGTCCAGGCCCGGCCGGCTGCGCTCGCGCCGCTCCCCGGCACGGAGCCGCTGATCGGCTCGGTGACCGGCGCAGCGGAGGCCGCAGGCGTGCGGCCGGGGATGAGGCTCTCCGAGGCGCTCGCGACGTGCCCGTCGCTCGAGCTGATCGAGCAGGACCCGGCGTCGGCCGAGCAGGCGTGGGAGGAGATCCTGCGCCGGCTCGAGGACGCGGGGTTCGCGGTCGAGCCGGCCGAGCCCGGCACCGTCTACTTCGACTCGCGGGGGGTCGAGCGCCTCTACGGTGGGCTCGAGCCGGCGCTCAAGCGCGCGCTCGCCGCGGTGGGGACCGCGTGGGACCCGCGGGTCGGGGCGGCCGAACGGCGGTTCGCCGCGCTCGCGGCCGCGAGCGTCGCCCGGGCGGGGCAGGCGCTCGTCGTCGCCGACGACCGCACGCAGTCGTTCCTCGCGCCGCTCCCGCTGCAGCTGCTCCCGCTCGAGCGCGAGCGCTACGAGGAGCTGGAGGAGCTCGGGGTTCGCACGATCGGACAGCTTGCCGGGCTGCCGGGTGGCGCCGTCGCCGAACGATTGGGGCCGGACGGCCGGCGCGCCTGGAGCCTGGCAGGAGGTGAGGAACCGGGAGACCGGAAGGTTGCGCCGAGACGGCCGGTCGCGGCCCTCCACGAGACGCTCGAGTTCCCGGAGGCGATCGGCAACGAGCTGACGCTTCGCCGAGGGCTCGCAGTGCTGCTCGAGCGGCTGCTCGCCCGACCCGAACGCGCGGGGCGTCCGCCGAGAAAGTTCGCGCTCTGGGCGCGGCTCGTCGGCGGGGCTTCGTGGCGCCGGACGGTGACGCTGCGCGAGCCGACCACCGACGCGGTGCGGCTGCGGGCCGCGCTCGCGCCGAAGCTGGCCGAGCTGCCCGCGCCGGCGCTCAAGCTCAGGCTCGAGGTGTCGGCGCTCGCCGAGCACACCGGCGAGCAGCTCGAGCTCGTCGCCGCCGAGGGCGCGGTGGTGCAGGGGCGGCTCCGCGAGGGCCTGCGCCAGGTTCGCGCGGCCGTGGGGGCAGGCGGAGTCTCGACGGTGGTGGAGGTCGCGCCGTGGTCGCGCATTCCGGAGGCGCGCGCGCTGCTCGTACCGCGCGACGACTGAACGAGCCGAGGCCGGCGCTGGTCGAGAGCCACGCCGGGGGCACGCCGCGGCGCGTCAACCGCCAGGAGGTCGCGCTCGTGCGCGAGGAGTGGCGCGTCGTCGACCGCTGGTGGACCGAGGAGCCCGTCCACCGACGGTACTTCGACCTCGTGCTCGAGAGCGGCGAGAACGCCGTCGTCTACCACGACGACGACGCGGGCAGATGGTTCACCCAGCGGGCCTAGATGATGCCGCGGGTCTAGCTGGACTGCTGGAAGCCGCGGATCGAGTCGGTGAAGCCCGAGTCGGGCGCGTGGAAGTTGAGCATCCGCGCGGTCCCGTGCACGCCGCGGAAGCCGTGGCGGGCGCCGGGCGGAACGGAGACGACCGTGCCCGGGCCGACGCGGAGGGTGTCGTCGCCGACCGTGAACTCGACCTCGCCCTCGAGCACGTAGAACGAATCGGTGTGGTCGGCGTGCGTATGGGGGTCGACGACGAAGGTGTCGTCGAAGACGAACTCCATGATCGACACGCCGGGCAGGTCGCTGCGAATCGTGATCGTCCGGTTCTCGCGCTCGAAGCGCTCGCCTTCCCCGGGCCGGCTGACGGTCGGGTCCACCTGAGAATCGTATGACGTTCACTTCCCGCGATGCGTTCCCGGCGCGCGGAGGCGTCGGCGACGAGCGGCGCTTCGACCCGGTGCCAGGCACTTCGGTGCCTGGCACCGGCGCGTCGTCTACGCGCTACGTCGAGCTGCACGCGCACTCGGCGTACTCGTTCCTCGACGGGGCGTCACTGCCGGAAGAGCTCGCCGCGCGCGCGGCCGAGCTCGGCTACGAGGCGCTCGCGCTCACCGACCACGACGGCGTCTACGGTTCGCTCGAGTTCGCGCACGCGGCCAAGCACTTCGGTGTCCGCCCGATCACCGGCGCCGAGGTGAGCGTCGAGGGCGGGATGCACGTGACGCTGCTCTGCGAGACACAGGGCGGCTACGCGAACCTCTGCCGCATCCTCACCGATGCGCACGCGGGCACGCGCCTCGAGGGAAGAGAGCACCGGGAGCCGCTCCCGGCGGCGACGAGCATCGAGACGATTGCGGCGCACGGCGACGGCCTCGTCTGCCTGTCGGGTTGCGCGCGCCATGGGCTGGCGGCACTCGACGTCGCCGGTGCGACCCGGCTCGCGTCGGCGTTTCGCGGGGCGTTCTACGTCGAGCTGCAGCGGCCGTTCGAGCGCGGCGACGCGCGCCGCAACGCACGGCTCGCCGAGCTCGCCGAGCATCTCGGCGTCCCGACAGTCGCGACCGGTGACGTGCACGCGCACCATGAGCGCCGCGCCGAGCTCCAGGACGCGCTCGTCGCGATCCGGCATCGCACGTCGCTCGACGGCTGCGAGCGCGAGCGGCGAGGCAATCACGAGTCGGTGCTGCTCGCACCGGCGGCAATGCTCGAGCGGCTGCCGCGCGAGGCGGCGTTGCGGACGCGCGAGGTCGCGGACCGATGCCGCTTCGACCTGACCGAGGAGCTCGGCTACCGCTATCCGGATTTCTCCGACGGCCGCGATCCGGCCGACGTCCAGCTGCGCGAGATCTGCGACCGCGCGTTCGTCGATCGCTACCGGGGCGCGAACGGTCTCAGACGGCGAGCGCGCGAGCGGCTCGACGGGGAGCTGCTCCTGATCGCGCAGCTCGGTCTCTCCGGGTTCTTCCTCCTGCACTGGGAGGTGCTCGAGCTCGCGCGCGAGTGCGCGCTCGAAGTGCGCGGGCCGGGCAGCCCGCGTCACGCGCTGCCGCCCGGGCGGGGGCGCGGGTCGAGCGTCGGCTCGATCGTCTGCTACCTCACCGGCCTCTCGCACGTCGACCCTGTCGCCTCGGGCC
This sequence comes from Gaiellaceae bacterium, assembly GCA_035473635.1. Classification (GTDB taxonomy): domain Bacteria; phylum Actinomycetota; class Thermoleophilia; order Gaiellales; family Gaiellaceae; genus PALSA-600. The sequence goes on from DATIOD010000020.1 coordinate 20,947, forward strand.
TCTCGCTCGGCCGTTTCATCAACGACGAGATGGTCGCGGCGCCCGATATCGACCTCGACTTCCCGCGCGACATTCGCGAGAAGCTGATCGTCCGCGTCACCGAGCGCTACGGGCGAAGCCACGCGGCGCTGGTCGCGAGCTTCGCGACGTACCGGAGCCGCGGTGCGATCCGTGACGTCGGCAAGGCGCTCGGGCTCCCGTTCGCCGAGCTGGAGCGGCTCTCGCGGGTCACGGACGGCTGGGACGCGACGGGGATCGCGGGCGAGCTCGACGGCGTGCCGGGGTCGCATACGGGGCCGCGGTGGGAGGCGTTCCGGCGGCTGACCCGCGAGATCGCCGGGCTCCCGCGGCACATCAGCCAGCACCCGGGAGGCATGGTCATCTCGTCGCGGCCGCTGATCGACCTCGTCCCGGTGCAGCCGGCGGCGATGGCCGGCCGCCAGATCTGCCAGTGGGACAAGGACAGCTGCGGCGACGCCGGGTTCCTGAAGATCGACCTGCTCGGGCTCGGGATGCTCTCGGCGGTCGAGGAGTGCATCGACCGGATCGCCCGGCTGCGCGGCGAGACGATCGACCTCTCGCGCATCGAGCTCGACGATCCCGGGGTGTACGAGGAGATCCAGGCTGCGGACACGGTCGGGGTGTTCCAGATCGAGAGCCGCGCGCAGATGCAGAGCCTGCTGCAGACCCAGCCGGAGAACCTCGACGACCTCACGGTGCAGGTCGCGCTCGTCCGGCCGGGGCCGATCCAGGGGAAGGCCGTGCACCCGTACATCGAGCACCGAAGGAAGCTCCGGGACGATCCGACGTTCGAGCCGCCGATCGACCACGAGTCGCTGCGCGAGGCGCTGCGCGACACGCTCGGTGTCGTCGTCTTCCAGGACCAGGTGCTCGACGTCGCGATGGCCGCGGCCAAGTTCTCGGTCGGCGAGGCGGAGGGGCTGCGGCGCGCGATGAGCAGGAAGCGCAGCGAGGAGGCGATCGAGGCGTACCGGCCGCGCTTCGTCGAGGGATGCCTCGGCAACGACATCGGCATGGAGGTCGCGCACGCGATCTACGACAAGCTCGTCGGCTTCTCAGGCTTCGGGTTCCCGAAGTCACACGCCGCGGCCTTCGGGCTGCTCGCGTACCAGTCGGCGTGGCTGCGCCGCTACTACCCGGCCGAGTTCCTGTGCGCGCTCCTGAATGCGCAGCCGATGGGCTTCTACCCGCCGTCGTCGCTCGTGCGCGACGCGCAGCGGCGCGGGGTCGAGGTTCGTCCTCCGCACATCAACGCCTCGGAGGCGCAGTGCGCGGTCGAGGACGGGGCGGTGCGCGTCGGCGTCGGCTACGTGCAGTCGGTCGGAGAGGACGATGCCGCGGCGGTCGAGACAGGGCGGCCGTACGCCGACCTCGGCGATCTCGCGCGGCGCGCGGAGGTGAAGGGCGGTGTGCTCGAGGCGCTCGTCGCGGCCGGCGCCTGCGACGACTGGGGCCCGCGGCGCGAGCTCCTCTGGCGCCTCGGCGTCACCTCGAGGGGAGAGGGTGACTCGAGCGGCAACCGCCAGCTCGCGCTGCCGCTCGAGCCGACGGCGGAGATCCCGGAGCTCCCCGAGCAGACGAGCTGGGAGCGGATGCTCGCCGACTACCGGCACACGTCGCTGTCGGTCGGCGTCCATCCGCTCGAGCTGCTGCGGCCGCACCTGCCTGCCGGCGTCGCGACGAGCGCCGAGCTTCCGGAGCTGCCGAACGGTGCGCTGATCGAGCTCGCGGGTCTCGCGGTCGCGCGGCAGCGGCCGTCGACGGCGAACGGGATCGTCTTCATGCTGCTCGAGGACGAGCACGGCCAGGCGAACCTGATCGTCCCGCCGCCGGTGTACGAGCGGTACCGCGCGATCGTGCGCGGCGAGCCGCTGCTGCTCGCGCGGGGCAAGCTCGAGCGGCACGGGCGCAACATCAACCTGCTCGTGTCGACGATCGTCTCGCTCGGGCAGCTCGCCCGTCGTGCAGCGAGCGAAGCCGAGGTCGCGCGGGCCCTTCCGCGCGCCCATCACTTCGGGCACCGCTGATGTGCGGGAGCTGCACTACGTGGTCATCCCGTAGCGCCGCCCGCGCGCTTGCCCGCGCGACGACCGTCGCCGCGCTGGTGGATCGGTCCTGCGTGCGCCGAGAGGTTGTACGCCGAGTTGACGAGCCCGACGTGCGTGAACGCCTGCGGGAAGTTGCCGAGCAGGCGGCCCTCGCGCGGGTCGTACTCCTCGGACAGCAGCCCGAGATCGTTGCCCACGCCGATCAGCCGCTCGAACAGCTCGCGCGCCTCGTCGGTGCGGTCGAGCATGAGCAGCGCGTCGACCAGCCAGAACGAGCACGGTAGGAAGACGCCTTCGCTGCCGGTGAGCCCGTCGACGTGGTGCCGCGCCTCGATCGTGCGGTAGCGCTCGACGAAGCCGTCGCGCGTCAGGTGCTTCTGGATCGCCTCGATCGTTCCGACCACGCGCGGGTCGCTCGCGGGCAGGAAGCCGACGAGCGGGATCAGCAGCGTCGACGCATCCAGCTCGGCCGAGCCGTACGACTGCGTGAAGGCGCCGCGCTCGACGTTGAACCCCTCATGACAGACCTCGTCGTGGATCTCCTGGCGGATCCGGCGCCAGCGGTCGACAGGTCCGGGCAGGCCCATGCGCTCGACCGTGTCGACCGCACGGTCGAACGCGACCCATGCCAGCACCTTCGAGTGCGTGAAGTGGCGGCGCGGGCCGCGCACCTCCCAGATGCCCTCGTCCGGCCGGTTCCAGGCGCCCTCGAGAAACTCCATCAGGTTGCGCTGCAGGCTCCACGCGTGGTCGTCGGACGGGAGGCCCGCGACGCGCGAGTGGTGGAGGACGTCCATCACCTCGCCGTAGACGTCGAGCTGGAACTGCTCGTGCGCCGCGTTGCCGACCCGCACGGGCGCCGACCCCGCGTACCCCGGCAGCCACCCGAGCTCGATCTCGGGGGTGCGGCGCTCGCCGGCGACGCCGTAGAGGATCTGCGCGCGCGCGGGATCGCCGGCGACGGCGCGGAGGAGCCAGTTGCGCCACGCGCGCGCCTCGGAGGTGAAACCGGCGTTCATCAGCGCGAAGAGAGTGAACGTCGCATCGCGCAGCCAGCAGTACCGGTAGTCCCAGTTCCGGACGCCGCCGATCTCCTCGGGCAGTGACGTCGTCGGCGCCGCGATGATGCCGCCGGTCGGGTGGAAGGTGAGCGCCTTGAGCACGAGCAGCGACGTGTGTACCGCGCCCTCGTAGTCGCCGCGGTAGGCGCAGCCGCCCATCCAGTCGTGCCAGTAGGCCTCGGTCTGCTCGAGCGCGACCTCGGGATCGACGATCGCCGGCCGCCGCTCGTGCGAGGGGAACGCCGTCAGGACGAACGGCACGCGGTCGCCCTTGCGCACGACGAAGTCGGCGCGGTGCGACATCCCCTCGGGCTCGAGGTCGATCGGCGTCCGCAGGATCAGTGCGCTCGGTCCGCCGATCGCGAGCAGCGTCTCGTCGTCGAGCCGCCGAACCCATGGGACGACCGACCCGTAGTCGAACCGGATCACGAGCTCGGTCGACATCTCGACGCGGCCCTGGAGGCCCTCGACGATCCGTACGAGGTCCGGTGTCGTCCCGCGGGGCGGCATGAAGTCGATCACGCGCACGCGCCCGGTCGGTGTCTGCCACTCGGTCTCGAGCACGAGCGACTTGTCGCGGTACCGGCGTTCGGTCGCCGGGCCGCCGCCCCGTGGCGCGATCAGCCAGCGGCCGTTGTCCCGGGAACCGAGCAACATCCCGAAACACGAGCCGGAATCGAATCGCGGCACGCAGAGCCAGTCGATCGACCCGTTGCGGCCGACGAGCGCGGCGGTCTGCAGGTCGCTGAGCAGCCCGTAGTCCTGGATCGGCTCGGCCATATAGGAGGGTCTAGCGAAACAGCGGTTGTGCCGTCGGGCCGTGCTGAACGCCCCGAGGCCGCGTCCTCAGTCGCGTCGATAGCGCTCCTATCGACGCTCCCTGCGTCCTTGCCTCGGAACGACCAGCCCACCCCGACGACGAACGCCGTCCCACTAGACCCTCCTACCGATTCTCGAGCTCGAGCCGGAAGGGCGGCAGCCGCTTCGCGACGGCCCGGTCGAAATCGCGCAGGTAGCGGTCCGCGAACCGCTCGTCGAGCGACTGCGCGTAGGCGTCGCGCACGTCGGCGAGGATCTCGGTCCCCGTCTCGAGCGCGTCGATGTAGTCGCCGTAGAGCTCCTCGGCTTCGTCGCGTTCGCCCGCGTTGTACGCGGCGAGCTTCGCCTCCGCCTCGTCGATCACGTCGGCGTGATCGCGCTCGAAGGCGTCGAGTTGGCGACGGATCACGTCATCGAACTTCGGGCGCCGGCCGATCATGTGAGCTCGCGGTAGAGCTGGAGGTGGCGGGCCGCCGCCGCGTCCCATGTGAGCTCGGCCCGCGCGCGCTCGGCCCCCGTTCGCGCCGCGGAGAGCGCCGCCGGGTCGTCGAGCAGCTCGCGCACAGCGTCGGTCAGCGCGTCGACGTCGCCGGCCGGCACGACCCGGCCGGCGCCGTACGACTCGATCGGCTCGGACAGCCCGCCGACGTCGTACGCCACCGCGGGCACGCCGGCGCCGAGCGCCTGCAGCAACGCGCCCGACTGGTCGAGCTCGGCGCGGTACGGGAACACGGCGACCGTCGCGTCTGCGAGCGCACGGTCGAGCTCGGCCGGCGGGAGGTAGCCGAGGCGCCACTCGACGCGCTCGGCCGCGCGCAGGCCGTCGAGCGGCATCGCAGGATCGCCCGCGACGAGGAGGTGGGTGTCGCTCAACCGGCGCGTGACCTCGATGGCGTCGGCGAGCCCCTTGTACGGGCGGATCACACCGAGGCTCAGGAGCGTGTGACCGTCGTCGGCGCGCTTCGCGGCGCTGGGGTAGACGGGGTGCGGGATCACCGTCGCGTCGACTCCGAGCTCGGCCAGCGCCTCGCGTCCGCGGGCGCTGTGCACGACGACGCGGTCGAAGCGCCGCAGGATCCGCCGCCACAGGTCGCGGTTGGACGCGGTTCGCCGCGGCAGCAGATCGTGCGCCGTGAACACCGACGGCGAGCGGAAGCGCAGGTGCGCGTCGACCTGCGGGAAGGCGAGCCACTGCACGTGCAGCACGTCGGTGCGCAGGCGGGCGAGCGACGAGACGACGGCGAGGTGCTCGACGCCCTTCACCGGCAGGCGGAGCCGCGAGCGGCGGAAGAGCTTCGAGGACACGGGGTAGAACGAGCGCGTGCACGAGTACCCGTCGGGCTCGGGGGGCGTGCCGAATCGGAACGCCGACGTCGCGAGCTCCACCTCGGCGCCGGCGCGCGCGAGCGCGGCGGCAAGCTCGTGGTCGTACCACGGCGTGAACGCGGGTGGGTCTGCCACGACGACGCGCACCGAAGTAGCGTAGAACGGGTGCTCGTCCGGAGCTGGAACGTCTACCACGGCAACTCGTCCCCGCCCGGCCGGCGTACCTACCTCGACGAGATGATCGCGCTCGCCACCGCCGACGAGCCGGACGTCGTCTGCCTCCAGGAAGTTCCGGCCTGGGCGATCGGCCGCTTCACGGCCGGTGACGTCGCGGCGCCGCCGCGCCTCGGCCCGCTGCCGATCCCGGCCGAGCTCGGCCGCCGGCTGACCGCCGCGCACCCGGGGAAGTTCCGCTCGGCCTTCGCCGGCCAGGGGAACGCGGTGCAGGTCGGGCGGCGGCTGCGCGTCCTGCGTCGGGCGGTCCAGATCCTCAACCCGCAGCCTGTTCGCGCCGCCGCGGCGCGCGCGCTCGCGCTCGACGTCGTCGCACGGCTCGCATGGGCCAAGGAGCGGCGCGTCGTGCAGGCGCTCCGGCTCCGGCACGACGACGGCCGCACGTTCCTGGTGGCGAACATGCACTGCACGAGCTCCCGCGACGCGCGCCTCCCGGCGGTCGAGCTCGAGCGCGCCGCGACGTTCGCGCTCGCGCAGGCGGAGGAAGACGACGTGGTCGTGCTGGCGGGCGACTTCAACCTCCGCGGCTCGAACGCCGCGGTGCTCGCGTTGACCGGCGGCCGCTTCGGGTTCTCGGCGCCGGCGGCCGGCATCGACCACGTGATCGTCCGCGGCGCCCCCGTGTCCGAGCTGCGGGTCTGGCCGCCGGAGCAGCGGATGCGGAGCGGCGTGCTCCTCTCGGACCACACACCCGTCGAGATCGAGATCGGATGAGCTGGGCCGACGCGCGCTCGCGGTTCCCGGTGCTCGAGCGCTACGCCTACCTGAACGCGGGCACGAACGGGCCGCTGGCGACGGCGACGATCGAAGCGGTCTCGAGGCTCGAGGCCTGGGAGGCCGAGCACGGGCGCGGCGGCAAGGCGTACTTCGACGAGATGCTCGAACGCCGCGAGCGCGTCCGCGCGCTGCTCGCCGCGGAGATCGGCGTCCCGAGCGACGGCGTCGCGCTGACCGAGTCGACGACCCGCGGCGTGCAGGTCGCCATCCTCGGGACCAGGCTCGGGCCCGGCGACGAGGTCGTGACGACCGACGCGGAGCACTTCGGGCTGGTCGGGCCACTCGCTGCGTCCGGCGCGGAGCTGCGGATCGTCCCGATCCGGGAGCTCGCCGCCGCCGACCTCTTCGACGCGATCAGCGCGCGCGTCACACCGCGGACACGGCTGCTCGCTCTCTCGGCCGTCGTCTGGATCGACGGGAAGGTCGTGCCGTGGCAGGCGCTGCGGGAGCAGACCGGCGTGCCGGTGCTCGTCGACGGCGCGCAGTCCGCGGGCGCGATCGAGGTCGACGCGTCGGCGGCCGACTTCTACACGGTCAGCGCGCAGAAATGGTTGTGCGGGCCCGATGCGACAGGCGCGCTGTACGTGCGCGAGCCCGACCGGCTCGATCCGAGGCTCGTTTCCTACCCGTCCGCCGCGTCGTACGACCTCGCGACCGGGGAGTGGGAGCCGAAGCCCGGCGCCGCCCGCTTCGACACAGGGCTCGCGCCGCCCTCGTCGCTCGCCGGGCTCGAGGCGGCGCTCACCGACCTGCCGGCGGGCCGGTTCGATCGGGCGCGCGGGCTCGCCGAGCGCTGCCGGGAGCTGCTGCTTGCCGCCGGCCACGAGGTCGTCACGGAGCCCGGGCAGGCGACGCTCGTCTCGTTCCGTGCGCCCGAGGACCCGGCGGCGGTGCGCGGACGGCTCTACGAGTCCGGCGTGATCCTCCGCGACATGCCGGGGACGGATCTGCTGCGCGCCTCGGTCGGCTGGTGGAACGACGAGCGCGACCTCGAGCGCCTCGTCGCGGGTCTCTAGGTCGGAAATCCGAGCTCGCCGGCGATCGGCTGCAGCGCGGCGATCACGTTCGAGATGTGGTCGTCGAGCGGCAGCTCGAGCAGCTCGGCGCCCTCGTAGACGTCGTCACGCGACACGCCGGCGGCGAACGACGGCTGCTTCAGCTTCTTCTTGACCGAGCGCGGCTCGAGGCCCTCGAGGCCGGTGGGCCGGACGAGGCCGCACGCGTGCACGAAACCCGAGAGCTCGTCGCACGCAAAGAGCGACTTCTTGAGCGGCGTGTCGCGCGGCAGGCCGAGGTGGTTCGCGTGCGAGAGCACGCCGTCGACGACAACCTCCGGGTAGCCCTCCTCGCGCAGGATCGCGGCGCCGTCCTGCGGGTGCTTGTCGAGCGTGGGGTGGATCTCGTAGTCGAAGTCGTGGAGCAGCGCGGTGACGCGCCAGAGCTCCTCGTCCTCTCCGAACCGGGCCGCGTAGCTGGCCGTTGAGGCCTCGACCGCGAGCGCGTGGCGCAGCAGCGCCTCGCTCTTCGTGTACCTGGTGAGGGTGTCCCAGGCCTGCTGACGGGTCGGCGACAAGTGGGCAGCTAGCATAGTTCGCCCGTGTCCTCGACAATCGTCAGGCCGTTGGCGGAGTCGTTCGTGATCGAGGGCGGCCATGAGCTATCGGGTCGCGTGCGCGCCTCAGGGAACAAGAACGGCGCACTCCCGATCCTGGCGGCATGCCTGCTCTCGGACGAGCCGGTGACGCTGCACAACATCCCGCGCATCCGCGACGTCGAGACGATGTGCGCGCTGCTCTCGCATCTCGGCGCCGAGGTGGAGTGGACCGACGCGAACACGGTGCGCGTCCACGCCGCCGACATCGGCAACGAGGTTGACGCCGAGCTTGCGAGCCACATCCGCGCGTCGTTCCTCATCGCCGGGCCGCTGCTCGCCCGGCTCGGCCGCGCGATCGTCCCTCCGCCCGGCGGCGACGTGATCGGACGCCGCCGCCTCGACCCGCACTTCCACGCGTTTCAGGAGCTCGGTGCGACGTTCGAGCTCGGCGAGCGCTACCAGCTCGCAGGCACGCTCGAGGGATCGCACATTCACCTCGACGAGCCGTCGGTGATGGCGACCGAGAACGCGGTGATGGCAGCGACGCTGACGCCTGGCAAGACGATGATCTCGAACGCCGCGAGCGAGCCACATGTGCAGGACCTCTGCCGGTTCCTCGTCACGCGCGGGGCGAAGATCCAGGGCGTCGGCTCGAATGTCCTCCACGTGACCGGTGTCGACCGCCTCTCGGGCGGCGAGTACTCGATCGGGCCGGAGCACATCGAGGTCGGAAGCTTCATCGGCATGGCGGCCGTCACCGGCGGCGACATGACGATCGAGGGAATCGTCGGCGACGATCTGTGGCCGGTGCTCCCGGTGCTGCGGCGCCTCGGCATCGAGGTCGAGCTCGAGGCCGACTCGGTGCACGTGCCGGCGGGGCAGGAGCTCGCAGTCGTCGACGACCTCGGCGGGGCGATCCCGAAGATCGAGGACGGCCCGTGGCCGCAGTTCCCGGCCGACCTCACGTCGATCGCCGTCGTCGTCGCGACGCAGGCCCGCGGCACCGTTCTCGTGTTCGAGAAGATGTTCGAGAGCCGGCTGTTCTTCGCCGACAAGCTCGTCTCGATGGGTGCACGGATCATCCTGTGCGACCCGCACCGCGTCGTCGTCACCGGGCCGACGCGCCTCTACGGACAGCGGATGGCGAGCCCCGACATCCGCGCCGGGATCGCGATGGTGATCGCGGCGCTCTGCGCCGAGGGCACGTCGACGATCGGCGACGCGTACCAGATCGACCGCGGGTACGAGCGCATCGACGAGCGCCTGCGCTCGCTCGGTGCGCGCATCGAACGCATCGAGAGCTAGCGAGAAATGGCGGAGACGCAGACCGGCGTGCGCGTCACGCTTGCGGCCGAGGGCGCTGCGAACGTCGCGACCGGCGTGACAGTGCTGGACCACCTCGTGGGCGAGCTGGCGCGGACCGCGCGCTTTGACGTGTCGCTCGAGGTTGCGCCCGAGCGGGCCGACCAGGCGGTGTCGGCGGCCGGGCGCGCGCTCGGCGGCGCGATCGCAGAGCGGCTCGACGCCGGACGCGGCTGGGCGCTCGTCCCGTCCGACGAGGCGCTCGCCTCGGCGGCGCTCGAGCGGTCGGAGCGGCCGCTGCTCGTCTCGAACGTCGACTTCTCCGACCTGCGGGTGGGCGGTCTCGGCAACGATGTCGCCTCGCAGTTCCTGGACGAGCTCGTCCACGCGGCGGGGCTCAACCTGCACGTCCGGCTGCTGGAAGGCAAGGATCCACAGCACGTGCTGGCCGCGATCTTCAAGGCGGTCGGCGCGGCGCTCGGACAGGCGTGTCGCCCAAACCCGTGATCTCGACGTCAAGGAGGGCTCGGTGACCAAGCACATCGTTCGCACGGAGGAAGCGCCGGCGCCGTTCCAGGGTGCGCCGTACTCGCAGGCGGTCGCGGCGGGCGGCCTCCTGTTCGTGTCCGGGCAGCTCGGTCTGCAGCCGGGCGCGACGGAGATGGTCCCGGGCGGCATCGCCGAGCAGACCGAGCAGGTCATGAAGAACCTCCAGGCCATCCTCGAGGCGGCGGGATCGTCGCTCGACCGGCTCGTGAAGACGAGCGTCTACCTGCAGCATCTCGACGACTTCGCCGCGATGAACGAGGTGTACGCGCGCTTCGTCGGCGGCGAGCCACCGGCGCGGGCGACGATCGAGGTCGCCAGGCTCCCGTCGGGCGCGCTCGTCGAGATCGAGGCGATCGCGACCGTCTAGAACGTTCCGCGTTGTCGAAGGAAATCGAGGAGTACGTCCGCACGCTCGGGCTCGACGCCTACGTCGTCGGTGGAGCGGTCCGGGACGCGCTGATCGGGATCGACGCGAAGGACGCAGACTTCCTCGTCCCCGGTCTCGACATCGCCGGCCTGCGTTCGACGCTTGCTGCCCACGGGCGCACCGAGCCGCTCACCGTGGCCGGGCGTGCGGTGGGCGTGCGCTTCTACCCGGCCGATCGCGCGCTCAGGCGGAAGGTTCCCGCGGGGATCGAGCTCGCGCCGGCGCGCCGCGAGGTCTCGACCGGGCCGGGCCGCCACGACTTCGAGATCGCCGTCGATCCGCGGGCGTCGGTCGAGGACGACCTCGCCCGGCGCGACTTCACGATCAACGCGATGGCCCGGCGCCTCTCCGACGACACGCTCGTCGATCCCTTCGGTGGACGCGCCGACCTCGACGGACGCGTGCTCCGCACCGTCTCCGAGTCGAGCTTCGCGGAGGATCCGCTGCGCCTCGTGCGCGGCCTGCGGTTCGTCTCGCAGCTCGACCTCGACCCGGCCGAGCAGACGCTCGAGCAGATGCGAAGCGACGCGGGCTCGGTGCGGCTCGTCAGCGGCGAGCGCGTCGGGGGAGGCCTGGCGGCGGACGGGCTCGGCGAGCTGTCGAAGCTGCTGCTCGGCGCGAAGCCGCTCAAGGCGCTCCGCCTCGCCCGCGACACGGGCGTGCTCGTCGTGCTGCTGCCGGAGCTCGAGCGATCGATCGGCTTCGACCAGGAGAGCGCCTACCACGGGCTGACCGTCGACGAGCACACCTTCGCCGTCGTTCAGGCGGCGGCCGACGCGGGCTTCCCGCTCCGCGTCCGCCTCGCCGCGCTCTTCCACGACGCCGGCAAGCCGTACGTCGCATGGCGTGGCAAGGATGGGCGGCTGCACTACTACGCGAAGGCAGGGAAGGCGGAACGGGCGCACGAGCAGGTCAGCGCCGAGCTCACGCGCGACGCCCTGGCGCGCCTCCGGTATCCGGCCGAGACGCGTCGCCGCGTCGTCCAGATCGTCCGTCACCACATGCTCAGCCCGCGCGGAGACGCCGCGCGCGCACGTCGGCTGCTCGCCCGCTTCGGCGAGGAGCTGACGACCGATCTGCTCGACCACAAGGAGGCCGACCTGCGCGGGAAGTGGGGCCCGGGCGAGCCGCCGCCCGAGGAGCAGCTGGAGCAGCTCGCGCAGTTGCGCCGAATCGTCGAGGCAGAGCGCGGCAGCCCGCACCGGCTGCGCGACCTCGCGATCAACGGTGCCGACCTGCTCGAGCTCGGGTACGCACCGGGGCCCGCCGTCGGGGCCACGCTCAGGACGCTGCTCGCGGAGGTCGTCGACCAGCCGGCGCGGAACACGCGCACGGCGCTGCTCGCGCGGGCAGAGGAGCTGCGCACCGCATGATCGAGTGGCGTGAGCCGGGCTACGTCGTCGCCTTCACGACTCGCACGGGCGGCGTCTCGAGCGGGCCCTACTCCTCGCTGAACCTCGGCCGCTCGACCGGCGACGACGTGACGCTCGTCGACGAGAATCGGCGCCGCGCATGCGCCGCGCTCGGTGTCGACCCGGATGCGCTCGCCGTCAACCGGCAGGTGCACTCCGCGGACGTGAACCGCGCCGGGGCGGGCGTCCAAGGCGAGCCCGGCGACGGCCTCTGGACGGACGAGCGGCAGCTGCCGATGCTCGCGCTCGCTGCCGACTGCGTCCCGATCGCGATCGCGGCGCGCGGTCGCGGCCGCCTCGCCGTGCTGCACGCCGGGTGGCGCGGCCTGCTCGGCGGGCTGGTCGCGGCGGGCGCGTCCGCCGTCCGGCGGGACGACGGCGCCGAGCTCGCCGCGGTGATCGGACCGTCTGCTGGCCCCTGCTGCTACGAGGTGGGCGCCGACGTCGCCGACCGGTTCGACACCGATCTGCTCCGGGGAGGACGCCTCGATCTCTGGACGGCGGCGGAGCGGCTGCTGCACGCGGCCGGCGTCGTCGACGTCGAGCGCGTCGGCACCTGCACGATCTGCAACCCGGAGCTCTTCTTCTCGCACCGGCGCGACGGCAAGCCGCGCGGGGTGCAAGGGGTGATCGGCTACGTCGCCTGAGTCGGTTCGCGAGCGGCTCGAAGAGGTCCGCGCGATCGTCGGGCCGGGCGTGACCGTCGTCGCCGCGACGAAATATGTGTCGCTCGCCGAGATGGCGGTGCTCGTCGAGGCGGGCGTGACCGTCGTCGGCGAGAACCGCGCGCAGGATCTCGAGGCGAAGCATGCGGAGTACGGCGATTCGTTCCGGTGGCACTTCATCGGCCACCTCCAGTCGAACAAGGTGAAGGTCGTCAACCGCTGCTGCGAGCTCGTGCACTCGCTCGACTCGCGCTCGGCCGCGAACAGGCTCGAGATCCCGGCTCTCGTGCAGGTGAATCTCGCCGGCGAGGGGTCGAAGTCGGGCGTGCCTCCGGACGAGCTCCCTGGTTACCTCGGCCATGGAATCGTCGGGCTCTCGACGATGCCGCCCGCGGTCGAGACACCGGAGGATTCGCGGCCGTGGTTCCGGCGTCTGCGCGAGCTCGCCGAGGTGCACGGCCTCGCCGAGTTGTCGATGGGCACGACGCAGGACTTCCGAATCGCGGCCGACGAAGGCGCGACGTACGTGCGGGTCGGCTCGATTCTGTTCGCGAACTGAACCCTCTAAACTGGCGGCGTGGCGCTGGGCGACCTCTGGAATCGCACGCTCGTGTACTTCGGCATCGCCGAGGAGGACGAGGACTGGGAGGACGAAGACGGCTACGCGGCCGAGGAGAGCCTCGAGCAGAGCTACCGGGAGCGGCCGAACGTCCGCCGCTTGACCCCGCGAAAGCGCAGCCAGGACTACGACGACTGGACCGAGTCGGAGTCGGATGCGGCCGCCACCCGGGTGCCTGCGACGCGGCCCCGGATCCGCGACGGGCGGCCGCAGATCGAGGTCGTCCCGAACCCGTCGAGCGTGCGCGTCCATCTCGTCCTGCCGCGCAGCTTCAACGACGCCCAGCAGATCGCCGACCGCTTCAAGCAGGGGATGCCGGTGATCCTCAACCTGCAGAGCGCGGACGCCGAGCTCTCGAAGCGGCTGATCGACTTCACGAGCGGCCTCACCTACGCCCTGAACGGCGGCATGCAGCGCGTCGCCGACAAGGTGTTCCTGCTCACACCCAGGAACGTCGAGGTCTCCGCCGAACAGCGGGCACAGCTGCTCGAGCGCGGCGGCTTCTTCAACCAAGCGTAGGAGAAGGGCGGGGAGGCACGAACGGGGCGCCATGGTGCTCGACGTCGTCGGCGCGGTCCAGACGTTCATCTACATCTTCGCGACCGTCTATTTGCTCGCGCTGCTCCTCTACGTCCTCACGTCGTGGGTCCAGCTGCCGTATTCGCTTCGAGGCGTGCAACGCTTCCTCTCGGATGCCTGCGAGCCCTACCTGCGCTTCTGGCGGCGCCTGCTGCCGCTGTCGTTCGGCGCCATCGATTTCTCGCCAATCGTCGCGATCGCCGCGCTGCTGCTCGTTGCGAGGATCCTGATCGCGATCCTGAACGCCTTCTAGGAAGGAGGGGGAGATGCGTTACACCCCGGTAGAGCTACGGCACGTGAGCCTCGGACGATCGCTCTTCGGCTACCGCCGCCGCGACGTCGACAAGCTCCTCGAGGACGTCGCAGACAGCTACGAGGAGGTCTGGCGCGAGCGGGGCGAGCTGACCGACCGCCTCGAGGACACCGACAAGCGCCTGGGCGAGTTCAAGGACCGCGAGCAGCTGCTCGCGTCGACGCTCGTTTCCGCCGAGAAGGCCGCGGCCGAGGCCAAGGACGCGGCGCGGCGCGAGGCCGAGCTGATCCTCGCCGAGGCGAACGGCGAGGCGCGCTCGATCGCACGCACCGCCCAGGGCGAGAAGGAGCGCCTGTTCGCCGAGGCCCGCCGGGTCGAGGCGCTCCTACGCGCGGCGCTCGGGATGGTCGAGGAGACGAAGGGCGCCGAGCAGCTCGCGGTCGAGAGCGGCGAGAGCGGCGCCTGGCCGGTGCACGAGGACACGAGCGAGTTCGAGGCGATCCTCTCGCCGGGCGCGGCCGCTGCGGTGCGGGAGCCGAGCGAGCTGGCCCCGGGCCCGGCGGAGCCCGAGCCGGTCGAAGAGCACGAGCACGAGCTCGAGGACGTGCACGAGTTCGAGCCGGGCCACCGCGTCAGCCTGCCGCCCGTCAACGACGAGGGAGACGAGCGCTACGGCGGCGTCTGACCCGACACCGGCCGGAGCTACGCTTCGGGCGTGCCTGCTGCCGCCCGGATCGCACTGAGGGTCGCGCCCGGAGCGGCAGCGACCGGCGTCGTCGGCAGGCACGGCGACGCGTGGAAGGTTCGCGTCACACAACCCGCGGAGAGCGGCCGGGCGAACGAGGCGGTCGTGCGGCTTCTCGCCGAAACGTTCTCGGTGCGGGCGCGCGACGTCGCCGTCGTCGCGGGGCACACATCGCGTGACAAGATTGTCGTGGTGGCCGGTCTCGACCCCGACCAGGCGAGCGCTGCGCTCGCACGCGCGAGCGCGGGGCGGTCGTGAGCTCGCTCGACGTCGATGGCATGCGCGGGCGGCTCGAGGAGGAGCGCGAGCGGCTCCTCAAATCGGCGCGCTACCTGCACCAGGAGCACTCCGGCTCGATGGAGGACGAGCTCGGCGAGCTCTCCGGTGGGGGAGGCGGCGACAACCACCTGGCCGACATGGCGACCGTCACGTACGACCGCGAGCTCGACCAGGGGCTCGAGGAAGGCGTGCAGCAGACCGTCGAGCGCATCGACGCGGCGCTTGCACGGATCGCGAACGGCACCTACGGCGTGTGCGAGGTCTGCGGCAACCCGATCGCCCCGGCCCGGCTCGAGGCGATCCCGTGGACGACCCGATGCATCGACGACGCGAAGCGTTGAGCGAGTCGCCGGTGCACGAGCCGCGCGCCGACGTCCGCGTCGGCTCCGCCACCGACGGCCTGGCGCCCGTCTCGGTCGCAGAGCGATCGCTCGCCGCGGGGCCCTGGCAGTGGGCGGGGCTCGCAGCGGTCGCGATCGCCGCGATCGCCGCCGATCAGCTCACGAAGCACGTCGTCACCTCGACGCTCGCGCTCGACGAGTCGGCGCACGTCGTCGGGCCCCTCTCGATTCACCATGTGCAGAACACGGGCATCGCGTTCGGCTTCTTCTCCGGCGCGACGTCGCTCGTCACGATCGTGACCGCGGTCGCGATCGTGTGGATGCTCGTCTTCTTCGGGCGTTCCGGCGCGCGCCACCCGGTGCTGCCGGCCGCCCTCGGGCTCCTGATCGGCGGCAGCCTCTCGAACTTCGTCGACCGGATCCGCCTCGGTCACGTGACCGACTTCATCGACTTCTCGTACTGGCCGGCGTTCAATCTCGCCGACAGCTTCATTGTGGTCGGCGTCGCCATCCTGCTCGGCGCGCTGATCGCAATCGACCGCGCCCCGAAGCCGCCACGCCGGGCGCTCGACGTCGCGGCGCGCTGATGAGGCTGACCGTGCCGCGGGACGCGGCCGGACAGCGCCTCGACCGTTTCCTCGCCACGCACCTCGGCTCGCGCGGCGCGGCCGAGCGCGCCGTCGAGGCGGGAACGCTCGTGGACGGCGATGCAAGGCCGAAGAGCTACCGGCTCGCCGGCGGCGAGGTGATCGAGGTCGCGGAGCAACCGGACGCCGTCGTCGTCGAGCCGCCGGAGCCGCCGCCGATCGTCTTCCAGGACGAGCACCTCCTCGTCGTCGACAAGCCGGCGGGGCTCGTCGTGCATCCGGGCGCCGGGCACGCGGGCGATACGCTCGTCGACGCGCTGCGGCCCCTGATCGCGGGCGGCGACCCGGAGCGCCCGGGCGTCGTGCACCGGCTCGACCGAGACACCTCGGGGCTGCTCGTGCTCGCGCGCTCCGAGGAGGCGCACCGGCGGCTGACCGAGCTCGTGCGGGAGCGGGCGCTCGAGCGCACGTACCTCGCGCTCGTCGCCGGCCGGCCGAAGTCGCGGGAGGGGCGCATCGAGGCGGCGATCGGCCGCGACCGCCGCGATCCGACCCGCGTCTCGCTCGACACCGACGCGCCGCGCGACGCCGTGACGCACTTCGCCGTCGAGCGGCTCTGGGACGGGCACGCGCTCCTGCGGGTCCGGCTCGAGACGGGGCGGATGCACCAGATCCGGGTCCACCTCGCGGCGATCGACCTGCCTGTCGTCGGCGACCCCGTCTACGGCGCGCCGGAGCGGGAGCTCGGGCGCCAGTTCCTGCACGCGGCGGAGCTCGCCCTCCCGCACCCGTTCGGCGAGGAGCGGGTCGAGGCCCGCTCGGAGGTTCCGCCCACCCTCCGGACGTATCTCGAGCGGCTGTAGCTACCATTCCCGCGTTCTTTCGTCCCTCCGACCCGGTGGGCCCACCGAGGCGGACGGTGGCAGGCGCGTAGGCGTCTGCTTTCCGCCCCGGCCACCGGCCTGTTCGATGCATCGTCAAACCGCAGAAAGGGGCTCACATGCCCGTCGTCTCCATGAAGGAGCTGCTGGAGGCCGGCGTCCACTTCGGCCACCAGACCCGCCGCTGGAACCCGAAGATGAAGCGATTCATCTTCACCGAGCGCGGCGGCATCTACATCATCGACCTCACCCAGACGCAGGAGCTGCTGGACGAGGCTCACAGCTTCGCGCGTGCGATCGCCGAGCGCGGCGGCTCGATCCTGTTCGTCGGCACGAAGAAGCAGGCCCAGGACGCCGTCTCCGACGAGGCGAAGCGCGTCAACATGCCGTACGTCAACCACCGCTGGCTCGGCGGCCTGCTGACGAACTGGCGCACGATCTCCGACCGCATCCAGCGCCTCCACGAGCTTCGCAGCCTCAAGCAGGAGTCGCAGCTCGAGCTGCTCCCCGCCAAGGAGCGCATCTCGATGGAGGCCGAGCTCGAGAAGCTCGAGGCGAACCTCGGCGGCGTCGCCGACATGCGCCGTCAGCCAGACGCGGTCTTCATCGTCGACCTTCGCAAGGAGCAGCTCGCTGTGCGCGAGGCGAAGCGCCTCGGGCTTCCCGTGATCGCCCTGGTCGACACCAACTGCGACCCGGACGAAGCCGACTACATCATCCCCGGCAACGACGACGCCATTCGCTCGTGTGGCCTGATCGTGAAGGCGATCGCCGACGGGATCGAGGCCGGCAAGCAGAAGGTGACGGCCGCGGAGCTGCGCGCGCCGAAGAACGGCGGCGCCCAGCAGGAGTCGCCGGCGGAGGCGCCGGAGACAGACGCGCCGGCCGCCGATGCCGGAGGGGAGAGCGCGTCATGACCGAGATCACCGCGACGATGGTGAAGGAGCTCCGCGATGCGACGAGCGCGGGGATGATGGACTGCAAGCGCGCGCTCCAGGAGACGGAGGGCGATTTCGACGAGGCGGTGAAGCTGCTTCGCGAGCGCGGGATGGCGTCCGCCGCGAAGCGCGCGGACCGCGAGACGAGCGAGGGGAAGGTCGGCGTGATGGTGCGCGGCGATACCGGCACGATCGTTGCCGTGGGCTGCGAGACCGAGCCCGTGTCGTCGAACGGGGACTTCCTCGCGTTCGCCGAGAAGGTCCTGCGCCTCGTGCACGAGCGCGGCGAGGAGGCGGTCGCCGAGCTCGAGGCCGAGCGCGTCGAGCTTGCGGCGAAGCTGGGCGAGAACATCCAGGTCGTCGGCGCGAAGCGCCTCGAGGCGAGCAACGGGACGACGCTCTCGTACTACGTCCATTCCCCGGCGAACAAGGTGGGCGCCCTCGTCGCGACGAGCGGCGGCGACCCCGAAAAGGCGCGTAGCCTCGCGCTGCACCTCACGTTCGCGCGGCCGACCTACGAGAGCCGCGAACAGGTGCCCCAGGAGCTCGTCGACGCCGAGCGCGAGATCCTCCGCAACTCGGACGAGGTGCAGAGCAAGCCGGAGGGCGTTCGCGAGAAGATCGTCGACGGCATGCTCAACAAGAAGCTCTTCGGCGAAGCGGTGCTCGACGAGCAGACCTGGTACCGCGCGGACGAGTCGACGGCCACCGTCGGCCGGTTCCTCGAGGAGCAGGGGATCGAGCTGCGCGACTACGCCTGGTACGCCGTTGCCTGAGGCCGGCGCCGAGACGGTGGCGCGGCCACGGCTCGAGCGACCGGCCGCCTTCCGGCGGATCCTGCTGAAGCTGTCGGGCGAGGCTCTGATGGGCCCGTCCGAGTACGGCCTCGACGCGAACACGGTCGACCGGCTCGCGCGCGAGCTCGTCGAGCTCCGCGCGGAGGGCCTCGAGGTGGCGGTCGTGATCGGCGGCGGGAACATCTACCGCGGCATGGCGGCAGCGGCCGAGGGCATGGACCGCGCCACCGGCGACTACATGGGGATGCTGGCGACCGTGCTGAACGCCCTCGCCGTCCAGGAGGCGCTCGAACGGCACGGAGCGAACACGCGCGTGCTCTCGGCGATCACCGTGCAGGAGGTCGCCGAGCCGTACATCCGCCGCCGTGCGGTGCGGCATCTCGAGAAAGGCCGGCTCGTGATCTTCGCGGCCGGGACCGGCAACCCGTTCTTCACCACCGACACCGCCGCTGCGCTGCGCGCGCTCGAGATCGGCGCCGAGGCGATCCTGATGGCGAAGCACGGCGTCCCCGGCGTGCTCGACGGTGACCCGAGGACGTCGCCGGACGCGCGTCTGATCCCGTCGCTGACGCACCTCCAGGCGATCGAGCAGGGCCTCAAGGTGATGGACACGACGGCGCTCTCCCTCTGCATGGACAATCACCTTCCGATCCACGTCTTCGAGCTCGCACCCGGGAACATCGGGCGCGTTGCCCGGGGAGAGATGATCGGGACCGTCGTGGCCACGCCCCCCGAAGGAGAACGAGAACGGTGATCGAGGATTTCGTTACCGACGCGGACCACCGGATGGACAAGTCAGTCGAGGCGACGCACGAGCACTTCAACTCGGTGCGGACGGGCCGCGCGACGCCCGCGCTGCTCGATCGAATTACGATCGACTACTACGGTACGCCGACGCCGCTCAAGAACCTCGCGACGATCAACGCGCCCGAGCCGCGCATGCTCACCATCCAGCCGTTCGACCCGAGCTCGATCAAGCAGATCGAGAAGACGATCCAGGAGTCGGATCTCGGGCTGACGCCGTCGAACGACGGCAAGCTGATCCGCCTGCCGATCCCACAGCTGACCGAGGAGCGGCGGAAAGAGCTCGTGAAGGTCGTGCGCCACATGGCCGAGGAGGGGCGCGTCGCCGTGCGCAACGTGCGTCGTGACGCGATCAAGCACCTCGAGGAGCTGGTGCGCAACGGGGACGTCGGCGACGACGAGGAGCGGGCGGCCGAGACACGCGTGCAGAAGGTCACCGACGACCACGTGACGCGGATCGACGACCTGCTGAAGCGCAAGGAAGCCGAGATCATGGAGGTTTAGAGGCACGCCTCTAGCACCCTCCATGGGCTTCATCACACGACTCCGAACTCTCTCGCGCGTCCGTCCTGTCGCCGAGCCCGCGCTGCCGGAGGTCGCGCAGTCGGTCGCGATCATCCTCGACGGCAACGGCCGCTGGGCGAAGCGGCGCGGCCTGCCCACGGCTGCCGGGCACCGCGCGGGTGCGCGGACGGTGCGGCGAATCGTCGAGGCGTCGATCGCGCTCGGCATCCACGACCTCGCTGTGTTCGCGTTCTCGACCGAGAACTGGTCGCGGTCCGACGAGGAAGTCGACGCCCTCATGGAGATCTTCGCCGAGACGATCGAGCGCGAGCTCCCGGATCTCGCGGAGCAGGGGGTGCGCGTCCAGTTCATCGGCAGGCGCGACCGTGCGCCCGCCGAGCTCAGGAGCCGCATGGATGCGATGGAGGACCGGACGGCGCTGAACGCCCGCATCAACCTCTGGGTCGCGTTCGACTACGGCGGGCGGGCGGAGCTCGTCGAGGCAGCGCGCCGGCTCGTCGAGAGCGGCGTCGAGCCGCAGGACATTGACGAGAACGTGTTCGCAGCGAACCTCTACGCGCCGACGCTTCCGGATCCCGACCTGTTGATCCGGACGAGCGGCGAGCTCCGCATCTCGAACTTCCTGCTCTGGCAGGTCGCGTACTCGGAGCTCGTGTTCGTCGACAAGTACTGGCCGGACTTCGACGAGCGCGACCTGCGGCACGCGCTCGCCGAGTACGCCTCTCGCCGCCGACGGTTCGGCGGGCGTTGAGCTCGTTCGTCTCGCGCATCCTGGTCGCACTCGTCCTGCTGCCGGTGGTGCTCGGCGTCGCGTACCTCGGTGGGTGGTGGGTGTTCGCGCTGGCGGCGGTCGCTGCGCTGCTTGCCCTGCACGAGTTCTGGGTGATGGCGCGTGCGCACGCGCCGCTCGCGCTCGCAGGCTACGCCGGCACCGCGCTGGCACTTGTCGGCGCCGAGCTCTCCGGCGTGGAGTGGATGGTCGGCGGCGCGCTCCTGACGTTGCCGCTCGCGTTCTGTTTGAAGCTCGTGTCGAGGGCGCGGCAGGCGCCGACAGCGGCAGTCTCGACGACGCTGCTCGGCGCCGTCTGGATCGGGCTCGGGCTCGGGTTCCTGATCCTGCTGCGCAACCTCCCGGAGAACGGCCGCCTCGTGCTCTTCACAGTCCTGCTCGCGGTGTGGGCGGGCGACACGCTCGCGTACTTCGGGGGACGGCTGCTCGGCCGCCACAAGATGGCGCCGTCGACGTCTCCGGGGAAGACGTGGGAGGGGTTTGTCTTCGGCACGGCGGCGACGGTGTTCATCGCGTTCGTCGCCCTCTACAAGCAGGACTACCTCTCGATCGGCGACTCGATCGTCCTCGGTGTCGTCCTCGCCGTCGCGGCGCCGCTCGGCGATCTCTTCGAGTCGCTGCTGAAGCGCGACGCCGGCGTGAAGGACTCCGGCGCGCTCCTCGGTGGCCACGGCGGGATGCTCGACCGTCTGGACGCGTTCCTCTTCGCCGCTCCCGCCGCGTACTTCGCGATCCTCGCGCTGACGTAGCCCGCGCCCAGGCGGTGCCAGGCACCTTGGTGCCTGGCACCTTGGTGCCTGGCACCGGTTCGAGTCGGCACACTTCCCGGCGTGACGCGGATCGCCTTGCTCGGAGCGACCGGCTCGATCGGCCGCCAGGCGCTCGAGGTGATCGCCGCCAACGCGGCGCTGGAGCTCGTCGCCGCGACCAGCGGCTCGACGCCGATCGACGGCCTCGCGCCGCTCACGCAGACGGGCGGCGATCCGACCGAGCTGCTCGAGCGCGCCGAGCCCGACGTCGTCCTCAACGCCACGCTCGGCTTCGCGGGGCTGCCAGCGACGATGTGGGCTCTCGAGCACGGGGTCACGCTCGCGCTCGCGAACAAGGAGAGCCTGGTCGCCGCCGGCGAGCTGGCGCTCGCGGCGCGTGAGCGCGGCCGTGGGCTGCTGCTCCCGGTCGACAGCGAGCACTCGGCGCTCTACCAGTGCGCGCTCGCGGGCGCGCCCGAGAGCATCGTCCTGACCGCGAGCGGCGGCCCCTTCCGCGGCCGCAGGCGCGAGGAGCTCGCCGACGTGACCGCCGAGGAGGCGCTCGCGCATCCGACGTGGTCGATGGGCGCGAAGATCACGATCGACTCGGCGACGCTCGCGAACAAGGGCCTCGAAGTGATCGAGGCGCGCTTCCTGTTCGGGCTTCCGTACGACGCGATCGAGGTGGTGATCCATCCGACGTCGATCGTCCACGGCCTCGTCAGGTTCCGCGACGGCGCTGCGATCGCGCACCTCGGCTACCCCGACATGCGCGTGCCGATCTCGTACGCGTTGACATATCCCGAACGCGCGGCCACGCCCGTTCCCGCGCTCGACCTGGTCGCGGCCGGGAAGCTCGAGTTCGCCGCACCCGACCTGGAGACGTTCCCGCTGCTCGCCCTGGCGCGCGAGGCGGGCGAGCGTGGCGGCACGTTTCCGTGTGCGTTCAACGCGGCCAACGAGGTGGCGGTTGCCGCGTTCCTGGAGGGCCGCATCGGCTTCCTCGAGATCGCCGCGCGCGTGGAGGACGTCCTCGAGCGCGTCGACGGCGCCCCGGCGCGCGACCTCGACGAGCTGCGCGAGGCAGACGCCCGCGCGCGCGATCTGATCACGGTGCCCGCGGCGTGAGCATCCTGATCGCGATCTTCGGGTTGGCGCTCCTCGTGATGATCCACGAGGCCGGCCACTTCTTCGCGGCGCGCGCCGTCGGCATGACGCCGCGCAAGTTCTATCTCGGGTTCGGTCCCCCGATCGTGCGCACGCGCCGCGGCGGTGTGGAGTACGGGATCGGCTCGATCCCCCTCGGGGGTTACGTGAAGATCCCCGGGATGAACCGCCCGTCGGCGGGCGACCTGGGGGCGCTGCTGCCGGAGCCGGCCCGCCACGAGCATCGCGCCGAGCTCGCCCGTCTCGATGCCGCGATCGAGTCGGGCGACGACGAGACGGCACGCGCGGCGCTCGAGGAGCTGCGTCCCGCGCTCGGCGACACGCGGGGCTGGCAGGAGCTCGAGGGAGCGCTTGCACCCGACGCGTACTGGCGCCAGGCGACGTGGCGCCGCCTCGTCGCGATCGGCGCCGGCCCCGCGGTCAACCTGCTCTTCGCGATCGCGCTCTTCACGGTCCTATTCGTCGTCGCGACGACCCGCGACACGAATGTGATCGGCCGCGTCCTGCCGAAGACGCCGGCCGCGGCCGCCGGCGTGAAGGTCGGCGACCGGATCGTGTCGGTCGGCGGCGAGACGATGAAGCCTCGCGACATCCCCGCGCACATCCGCGCGACCAAGGGGCGGCAGTTCGTCCTGCTCGTGAGACGAAACGGCAGGACGGTCGCGATCCCGCTGCGGGCGCGGCTCGACGACGGCGCCTATCGGATCGGGATCGCGATCGAGTCGCGCACCGGTGCAGGCGAGTCGGCGCCGGCCGCGGCAGGCGACGCGCTCTCGCTGACGTGGGGGATCACCGCCGACACGGTCCGCGGGATCGGGCACCTCTTCACCGGGCGCGACACCAACCAGGTCTCGTCCTCCGTCGGCATCGTCCGCGTCTCGGCAGCGGCATGGCGCCAGGGCCTCCGCGACTTCCTGTTCGTGCTGGGGCTGATCAGCCTGGCGCTCGGGCTGCTGAACCTCCTGCCGGTGCTCCCGCTCGACGGCGGCCATATCGTGATCGCCCTCGTCGAGAAGGTGCGCGGCCGCACCTTCAGGCAGGCCGTCTACATGCGCTACACGGTCGTCGGGCTGGCGCTGTTCGCGGTGCTGATGTACTTCGGCCTCCGCAACGACCTGTTCGGCGGCGGCGGGTAGCGACGCTCAGGTCCGCCAGGCGACGAGCGGGATCTCCATTTCGGCGGGTGAGAGCCCGCCGTGCTGGCCGCGGAGGTGCTGGTCGAAGCGGCCCGGCTCGTACCAGTAGACGGCCTCGCCGACCCGCGGCAGGACGACGAGGTCGCCGACCCGATCGCGGAGGCGCTCGCCGGGCGTGTCGAACGCGCCGGCCGCGACGAGCTCATCGGTCGTGAGCACCACGGCGGTTCCGTCGAGTCGCGCCGCGAGCTCGTCACGCACGCGGGACAGCTCGCCGGGGCGGACGTGCAGGAAGAGGTCGCGGCACGATCCTGCCGGCGCGAGCGGCTTGCCGTCCGCGCCGGTTGCGAGCAGCTCGGGCAGCTCGGGCCAGAGCTCGTTGACGTAGACGGTGGTCACGGGGTCGACCGGAGTCATCCCGTGATCGGAGGTCAGGAGCACGAGCGTGCGGGGCGGGAACACCGTCTCGCCGAGCGCCTCGATCATCGCAGCGAACGTCGACAGGGCCGCCGGGTCGCCGGGCCCGAGCTCGTGCATCAGCGCGTCGACGTGGGGGAGATAGACGAGCGCGTAGGCGCGCTCGGCGGCAGCGAGCGCGTCGGCGGCCAGCCCATAGGCCTCCGCGAGCGAGCCGTACGCGAGCCCGCGCACGCTCTCCAGGAGGACGCCGCTCGCGGTCGACCCGGCGATCTCGGCCGGGTGCACCGTGTACGGGTCGACGTTCGCCGCGGCGAGGCGCTCGTAGAAGCCGCTTCGCGGGTACAGCGCTCCCGGATCGAGCGCGCCGGCCAGCGTGTCGCGACGTTTGTCGCCGGCGAAGCAGAAGAGCAGCGGGGTGATCAGGCGCTCGAGGCCCGGCTCGAGCTGGTGCCACTCGTACAGCCCGTGGGCCGCGACGGGGAGCCCGGTGTGGATCGTCGCCACGTGGGCCGTCGTGGTCGAGGGGAACTGACTGGTCAGCTGGGTGACGAGGCCGTCCGCCCGGGCGCGCTCGAGGGTCGGGCTCGCCTCGAGCCGTTCGAGGAAGTCCCAGCCGAAGGCATCGAGGTAGACCAGCACGACGCGATCGGCCGGGTCGCGCAGAAACGGATCGTCGAGCGGCGTGGCGCCGGCCGGGGCGCTCCCGGTGAGCACACGCTCGATCGTCGCCGGAAGCTGGTCGAAGCAGCGTCGGTCGCGCTCCGGGAGTCTGAACCCGTCCATCGGCGGCACGCTACCGTCGCCGGGATACCCTTGACCGCGTGGCCAGCGAACGCTCCGTGATCGTGGGCGGCGTGCAGATCGGCGGCGGCGCGCCGGTCGTCGTGCAGTCGATGACTCTGACGAAGACGCACGACGTCGAGGCGACGACCGCGCAGATCGCCGCGCTCGCGAGCGCCGGCTGCGAGGTGGTGCGGGTCGCGGTGCCGAAGAGCGAGGACGCGGACGCGCTGCCGCGGATCGTGCGCTTCTCGCCGCTGCCGGTGATCGCCGACATCCACTTCAACGCCTCGCTGGCGCTGCGCGCCATCGACGCGGGCGTGGCGGCGGTTCGCATCAACCCCGGCAACATCGGGGGGCCGGACAAGGTCGCGGAGGTGGTGAAGGCTGCGAAGCGCGCCGGCATGCCGATGCGGATCGGCGCGAACTCCGGCTCGCTGCCGAAGCACTTGACGGAGCTCGCCCAGCAGGATCAGGCCGAGGCGCTCGTCGAGGCCGCGCTCGAGGAGGTGCGGCTGCTCGAGCAGCTCGACTACCGCGACTTCAAGATCTCCGTGAAGTCGAGCCACGTGCCGACGATGATCCGCGCGTATCGCCTGCTCGCCGCGAAGGTGCCGTACCCGCTGCACCTGGGCGTCACCGAAGCGGGGACGCCGTACTCCGGTTCGATCAAGAGCGCGGTCGGAATGGGGGCGCTGCTCGTCGACGGCATCGGAGACACGATCCGCGTGTCGCTGACCGCCGACCCCGTCGAGGAGGTGAAGGCGGCCTACGAGATCTTGAAGGCACTGGGGCTGCGCGAGCGCGGGCCGATCATGATCGCCTGCCCGAGCTGCGGCCGCGACAACGTGGGCGTGCAGCAGCTTGCCGAGCGCGTCGAGGAGCGGCTGCGCACGTATCCAGAGGCGTTCGAGGTCGCGGTGCTCGGCTGCGCGGTGAACGGCCCCGGCGAGGCGGGCGACGCCGACTTCGGGATCGCGGGCGGCCGCGACGTCGGCTTCATCTACGGGCACGGGCGGGTACTCAAGAAGGTCTCGAGCGACATCCTCGTCGACGAGCTCTTCCACGAGATCGACCGCTGGATCGCCGACGGGATGCGGCGCCCCAAGCGCCTGAAGATGGCCAAGCCGGCGGCGCTCGCGATGGCCGAAGCGTCCGCAATCCCGCTCGAGAACTGAGATCCTCGGCCGCGGGCAGCGGTCGGTAGCCTGGGGAGGCAACGATGATCGCCCGCGCCTCGCAGCTCTTTCTGCCCACGCTCCGCGATGCCCCGGCCGACGCCGAGGCCGTCAGCCACAAGCTGCTCGTGCGCGGCGGGTTCATCCGCCAGGTCGCCGCCGGGGTCTGGACGTTCCTGCCGCTCGGCTGGCGCGTGCACCGCAAGGTCGAGCAGATCGTCCGCGAGGAGATGGACGCGATCGGGTGCCAGGAGATGCTGATGCCGGTGCTGACCCCGCTCGAGCTCTGGCAGCAGACGAAGCGCGACTTCATCGACGAGCTCTTCCGGCTGAAGGACCGCAAGGGAGCCGACTACATCCTCCCGCTGACGCACGAGGAGACCGTGACGTTCCACGCGCGCGAGCTCCAGAGCTACCGGCAGCTGCCGCAGATGCTCTACCACTTCTCGATCAAGGAGCGCGACGAGCTCCGTCCCGGCAAGGGCCTGATCCGCCTGCGCGAGTTCATCATGAAGGACGCGTATTCGTTCGACCGCGACGAGGACGGGCTCCACGTGAGCTTCCGCAAGCAACGCGAGGCGTACCACCGGATCTTCGACCGGGTCGGCCTGCTGTATCACGAGGTCGAGGCCGAGCCGGGGATGATGGGCGGCAAGGAGTCGTTCGACTTCCTCGCGCCCTCCGGTGCCGGCGAGAACACGCTCGTCACGTGCGAGCACGGTGACTTCGCGGCCGACCTCGAGATCGCCCGCACGGTTCCCCGTCCGCCGGAGCTCCCGGCGCCGCTCGCCGCGCCCGAGGAGGTGGAGACGCCCGGGGTGACGACCTGCGAGGCCCTCGCCGAGTTTCTCGGCATCGACCTGGCTGCGACCTCGAAGGCGATGCCGCACGCGAAGCAGGACGGAACGGTCGTGCTCGCGCTGATCCGCGGCGATGACCGGCTCGAGACGGCGAAGCTCGCCGCCGCGTTCGGCGAGCCGCTCTGGCCCGCGACCGACGAGCAGATTCGCGCTGCCTTCGGCGCATCCGGGGGGTCGCTCGGCCCCGTCGGCTTCGACGGCGAGGTGGTGGCCGACCTCACGCTGCAGGAGGGGCAATACGTCGCGGGCGCCAATCGCGACGGCTTCCATCTTCGCGGTGTCGAGGCGGGACGCGACTACGAGGCGCGCTTCGCCGACCTGCGCGAGTCGGCCGAGACCGACACGTGCCCCGGCTGCGGGGGCGCGCTCAGTTTCCAGACCGCCATCGAGGTGGGGCACATCTTCAAGTTCGGCACCCGTTACTCGGAGCCGCTCGGCGCGACGTTCCTCGACGAGGACGGCAAGGAGAAGCCGCTCGTCGGCGGCAGCTACGGGATCGGCCCTGCTCGGGTCATGGCGGCCCTCGTCGAGCAGTTCAGCGACGAGGCGGGGATCGCGTGGCCGGCTGCGGTGGCGCCGTACGACGTCCACGTCGTCGTGCTCACTGGGGCCGAGGAGATCGGCGAAGCGGCCGCGGAGGCGCTCTCCGCGGCGGGGAAGGAGGTCCTGCTCGACGACCGCGACCAGCGGCCGGGCGAGAAGTTCGCGGACGCCGACCTCATCGGCATCCCGACCCGCGTCACCGCGGGACGAAAGAGCCTCGAGGACGGCGCCGTCGACGTGCGCGACCGGAGAAGCGGGGAGGAGCGGCGGGTCGGCGTGGCCGACCTCGCCAGGGAGGTGTAGCGACATGGCCAAGCGCCGGAGATACGCAACGGAGCCGTTCGGGCCGGCCGTCGAGCGGTTGATGAACGAGTCGGGCGTGACCTACCGCGCCCTGGCCGCGAAGACCGGGCTGTCGGCGGGGTACTTGAACCATCTGGTGCATGGCAACCGGCCCGTGCCGTCCAACGAGGTGGTGGGGACGCTCGCGTCGGCACTCGACGTCGAACCCGAGTATTTCCGGGAGTTTCGCGTGCGAGCGATCACCGAGCGGCTCGAGGCGATGCCCGAGCTGGTCGACCGGCTCTACCGCCGCCTGAACGGCTAACCCCGGCCCTCGCCCGGCGTCTAATCCTGGTGCCCGGTGGGGTCCCGGCTAGCGACCACTGGGGGGTTAGGGGCCCCACCGAGCGCCTTCGCTTGCAACGCGCGCGCGGCTTCTAGGCTTCCGCGAACTGCGTGAGCACCGCCACGAGCGCCTGCAGGCGAATCCCGCGCTCGGTCAGGCGGTATTCGGTGCGGGGCGGCCTGCCCTCGACGGTCACCCGCACGAGCACCCCCGCCTCTTCGAGCTCGCTGAGCCGCGCCGCGAGCGTCGCCGGCGGGATCGGCCCGAGCGACCGGGCGAACTCGCCGAAGCGGACGGCGCCCTCGGAGGATGCCCAGATGATCGAGACGGCGAAGCGCCGTTCGAGGAGGTCCGCCGCCCGGCGGACCTCCTCGGGGATCGGGGTGCAGTTATTGCAGCGCACTGGTCGTGGGCGCCGGCTCGAGAGCGAGCGCGAGCACCTCGTCGAGCGTCATCACCGGGTGGAAGGCGAGCTCGGCTTTCACGTCGTCCGGCACGTCGTCGAGATCGGCCCGGTTGCGCTCCGGGATGATGACGTCGGTCAGCCCGGCGGCGTGGGCGGCGAGCACCTTCTGCTTGAGGCCTCCGATCGGGAGCACGCGCCCCTGCAGCGTCACCTCGCCGGTCATCCCGACCGTGTGCTTGACCGGCCGTCCGGAGAGGAGCGACGCAATCGCGGTCGTCATCGTGATGCCGGCGCTCGGGCCGTCCTTCGGGATAGCGCCCGCCGGGACGTGCACGTGGAACGAGCGGTTGTCGAAGGTGTCCTCGTCGATGCCGAGCGTGTCCGCGTGCGAGCGGACGTACGTCAGCGCGATCCGCGCCGACTCCTTCATCACGTCGCCGAGCTGGCCGGTGAGCACGAGGCCGTCCGAGCCCTTCATCGAGGTCGCCTCGACGAAGAGCACGTCGCCGCCGGTGCCGGTGACCGCGAGCCCGGTTGCGACGCCGGGGACGGCGGTCCGCTCGGCGGACTCCTGGTAGAAGCGCTGCCGGCCCAGCGCGTCGCGGACGAGCTCGAGGCTGACATGGACGGGCGCCTCGACGTCGCCGGCGACGATCCTCGTCGCCGTCTTGCGAAGGAGCTTGCCGAGCTCACGCTCGAGCTGGCGGACGCCGGCCTCGCGCGTGTACTCGCTCACGATCGTCTCGAACAGCTCGTCCGACACCTCGACCTCGTGCTCGTGCAGGCCGTTGCGCTCGCGCTGGCGCGGCCAGAGGTAGCCGCGGGCGATCGCGACCTTCTCGTCGACGGTGTAGCCGTCGAAGCGGATGACCTCCATGCGGTCGAGCAGCGGGCCGGGGATCGTGTCGGCGATGTTCGCGGTGGCGATGAACACAACCTGGGACAGGTCGAGCTCGACGTCGAGGTAGTGGTCCCGGAACGAGTGGTTCTGGGCCGGGTCGAGCACCTCGAGCAGCGCCGCCGAGGGGTCGCCGCGCCAGTCGGCGCCGACCTTGTCGACCTCGTCGAGCAGGATCACCGGGTTCATCGTCCCCGCGTCGCGGAGCGCGCGCACCAGCCTGCCCGGCAGCGCACCGATGTACGTGCGGCGGTGGCCGCGGATCTCGGCTTCGTCGCGAACGCCGCCGAGTGACATGCGGACGAACTCACGGTTCAGCGCACGGGCGATCGACTCGCCCACCGACGTCTTGCCGGTGCCCGGCGGCCCGATCAGCGTGAGGATCGCGCCGGAGCGCTTGTCCTCCTCGATCCCGCGCTCCTCGCGGAGCTTGCGGACGGCGAGGTACTCGACGATGCGCTCCTTGACGTCCTCGAGGCCCGCGTGGTCGGCGTCGAGCACCTCGCGCGCGTGCGCGGGGTCGAGCCGCTCTTCGGACGTCTTGCCCCACGGCACGGCGAGCAGCCAGTCGAGGTACGTGCGAATCATCTGCGACTCGCCGTTCTGGTCGCCCATTCGCTCGAGCCGGCCGACCTCGCGCTCGGCCTGCTCGCGGACGGCGTCCGGCATGTCGGCCTCTGCGATGCGCGTCCGGTAGTTCTCGGCAGCCGAGCCGTCGTCGTCGCCGAGCTCCTTGCGGATCGACTCGAGCTGGCGGCGCAGGATGTACTCGCGCTGCTGCTTCTGCGCGCCCGACTCGACGTCCTCGCGGATCCGCCGGCGCACCTCGAGCTCGGCGAGGCGCTCGCGCTGCAGGCTCAGGGACAGCTGGAGCCGCTCGACGACGTCGATCGCCTCGAGCAGGCGCACCTTGTCGGCGAACGAGATGTCGGGGGCGTAGGCGGAGGTGTCGGCGAGCGCGCCGGGCTCGCTGATCGCGCGCACGAACTCGCGGATCCGTGGGTCGGCGTCGCGCAGGTCGAGGATCTCCTCGACGACGGCGCGGTACTCGCGCTCGAGGTCGGAGGTCTGGATGCGCGGGGGCGTCTCGTCCTCGCGCTCTTCGACCTCGACGCGCAGGCGCCCGTCGGGGCCGGTCTGGGCGGCGCCCGCGACGCCGCGGTGGAGGCCGGCGAGCGTGACCGCGCGTCCGCCTCCGGGCAGGCGCATGCGGTCCGAGACCTCGGCGACGGTGCCGACGGCCGCGTACTCGCCCTCGTGCACCGGCACGAGGAAGACACGCTGGTCGTCGCCGACATCGACGGTCAGCGTCACCGACATGTTCGGGAAGACGACGCTGTCCTCGAGCGGGATCAGCAGCAGGTTGGGCAAGTCATTCTCCTCAGTCGTGATTCAGTCGTTGTATCTACTTCAACGATTGAAGCACACCGCTATTCCGCGCTGTCGGGCCGCCTTTGCCAAGATCACGGTGCAACGCCCCGTCGACCCGGAGGTGCCCTCGTGACGCCCGACGAACGCCACGCCGCCGACCAGCTCATCGAAGCCGGGCTGTTCGAGGAGGGGATGCCCCGCAGGGCGTTCCTGAAGCGAGGAGCGGCGCTCGCCGCGGCCGTGGCCGGGGTCTCGGCGCTCGGGGCCGGGCCGGCCCGCGCGGCGCGGGTCATCGGCCGCCCCCGGAACCTCCTGACGCTCGTCGGAGCCGACCACGTCGGCCTCACCGTGCCCGACATCGGCGAGGCGGTCGACTGGTTCCGTGAGGTGATGGGCGCGGAGGCGCCGCTCAGCTTCGGGCCGATCAGCGACCCGACCGGCACGCTGATGCACGACCTGCTCGACGTCGACCCGCGCGCGGTGATCGACCAGATCACCGTGCTGCGGATCGGCCACAGCGCGAACATCGAGCTCTTCCAGTACGAGGCGCCCGACCAGCGCAAGACCCATCCCCGCAACTCCGACTGGTCGGGGCACCACGTCGCCTTCTACGTCAAGGACATCGACGAGGCGGTTGCGTACATGGAGTCGAAGGGCGTCGAGAAGTTCCTCGGGCCGTTCCCGATCACGGGCGGGCCGGCCGCCGGCCAGACGATCAACTACTTCAAGACACCGTTCGGGACGTACATCGAGCTGATCAGCTACCCGAACGGGATGGCGTACGAGCAGACGGTCTCGACGCCGCTCTGGTCGCCGAAGGAGAACGGCCTCGACTCGGTCGTGACGACCGTTCCCGGGTTGCTCGGGATCGACCACGTCGGGATCACGGTTCCCGACATCCAGCAGGCACTGCGCTGGTTCGAGGGCGTCATGGGCTTCATCAACCCGCTCACGTTCGGGCCGATCAGCGACCCGGCCGGCACGCTGATGCACGATCTCGTCGATGTCGACCCGCGCTCGGTGATCGACCAGATCAGCCTCGTGCGCGGAGGGAACGGCGCGAACATCGAGCTCTTCCAGTACCAGGCGCCCGACCAGGACCGCACGTTCCGCCGCAACTCCGACTACGGCGCGCACCACATCGCCTTCTACGTCCGCAACATCGAGTTCGCGGTGCTGATCATGCAGCTCTTCGGCGCGAAGAAACTCCTCGGTCCGTTCGCCGTGACCGGGGGCCCGGCGGCCGGGCAGTCGATCAACTACTTCAAGACGCCGTTCGGGACCTTCATCGAGCTGATCAGCTACCCGAACGGGATGGCCTACGAGCAGACGGCGACGGTCAAGCTCTGGGACCCGCGCGACAACAAGGAGTGAGCCGTTAGAGGGAGGCTCTGCCGGTGAGCGACGAGCTGCACAGGGCGGCCGCGGCCGCCGCGGTCCTCGGCTCCGACGAGCGGCACGGCGCCCTCCTGCAATCGATCGCGGACGTCGCCCGGGCGCTCTTCCGGGCCCAGGCGTCGACCATCTTCCTGCTGGACGAGAGCGGCGAGGCGCTGGTGTTCGCGGCGGTCTCGGGTGCGGGCGAGCGGGATCTGGTCGGGACCCGGCTGCCGGCGACCGACGGGGTCGCAGGCTGGTCGCTCGCGACCAGGCAGCCGCTCGCCGTCGAGGATCTCGCATCTGACCCGCGCTTCGCGCGGGCGCAGGCCGAGTCGATCGGGTACGTCCCGAACGGGCTGCTCGCAGTACCGATCGCTCTGGAAGACGTCGCCGTCGGCGTGCTCGAGGTGCTCGATCCTTCGCTCGGCCGCCCGATCGGGCAGGGCGACCTCGCGCTGCTCGGGATGTTCGCCGACCAGGCGGCGATTGCCCTCGAGCTGGTGCGGCGCGCCCGGGTCGCGGGCGACGCCGTCGCCGGCCTGGAGGGATCGGCGGCCAGTGCGGCGCGGCTCGCCGCCGCCGCCGGTCGTCGCGAGGACGGCGAGGCGTGGACCCGTGTCCTCGATGCGCTCGCGGACGCTCTCGACGCGGGCTGAGACCCGGATGGCCGAGCGCGAGGCAGAGCCCGAGTTCCTGCCCGCCTGGGGGCTCTCCAAGGGCTCCGAACGCGACGTCGAGCCGGCGGCGCTCCCGGACGTGCTCTCGCGCGCCTGGGCGTTCGGCGACGGCCGGGGCGCCGGCGTACGGGTCTGCATCCTGGACTCCGGAATCGAAGCCGGGCACTCGCTCGTCGGCCACGTGCACCGCTCGGTCGCGGCCGAGCGATTCGACAACGGTGACCTGGGGGTCGTCGACGACACGAGCGGGGACGTCGCCGGCCACGGGACCGCCTGCGCGGGCATCATCCGGGCGCTCGCACCGGAGGTCGAGCTCGTCAGCGTGCGCGTGCTCGGCAAGGACATCAATGGAACGTTCGACGCCCTCCGCGCCGGCTTCGACTGGGCGATCGAGGAGCGCTTCGAGCTGCTCAACCTCAGCCTCTCGGTGCGAAGGCGCGAGTTCGTCGCGGAGCTGTGCGAGCTCGCCGACCGGGCGGCGCATCAGGGAACGGTCGCGGTCTGCTCGGCGCACAACTCGCCGATCGAGAGCTACCCCTGGCGGTTCGCGTCCGTCGTGTCGGTCGCCTGCCACGACGAGGACGATCCCGAGCTCATCTACTACAACCCGACACCTCCGGTCGAGTTCTTCGCGCGCGGCGTCGGCGTCCCGGTCGCATGGATCGGCGGCGGCACGATCCGTGCGACCGGCAACAGCTTCGCGACACCGCACGTCACCGGCCTGCTCGCCCGCATCCGCTCGGCTCATCCGTCGCTCACGCCGTTCGAGCTGAAGACCGTCCTCTACCGGATCGCGGCGAACGTGCGGTAGCGGGCCGGCCCTCGGCGACGGGAGCGCGAACCACATCATTGCTAGCCTGGGCGCGTCGCGGGGCGTGGCGCAGCCTGGTTAGCGCGCTAGTCTGGGGGACTAGAGGTCCCGAGTTCGAATCTCGGCGCCCCGACTGCGTTTCCGGCGGCCACGGCCGCCCGCCATCTACCAGCATCTACCGCGGCGGCAGCGGGCGACTTCGATCCGCTGCGCGGCTGATCCCCGCGACGGGGTTCCCTGACGTCCCCCACGCGAGTGGCAAGTTCATGGCAGCTTGACTCTTCCCTCACGAACTGGGAGTGTGGGACTCGGTGGTGATGAGTGATGGCGGAGACTCAGAGAACTCAGGCACGAACTAGGTGATCTCAGAGCGGGCCCCGTTTTAGGTCCGCACTCATCAATCACACAACTTTCGAGGAGTTACTTGTGAGCCTGAGGCGTAAGCGCCTTGCTCTGGCAGCGGTGCTCGTGGCTGCGAGTGTCGTTGCGAGCGTGTCGATCGGACGTGTCGCGACGGCATCTCCTGCGGCCGTACATGCGGGCCCCGCCGCCGCTGTGCGGGACGAGCCGGCACAGGTGCAGCGAGCCGTAGCCCACTTCTATAGCGTCGAGCAGGAGGCGACCGCGGCCGGTTACCAGCTCGGCCCGGCGACCGGGCTGGCTCGAAGCTCGCACGGCTCGACGGTGAAGACGGAATCGCCGCCGCTTGCGGCGCTGCCGCCGGAGGCTGGGCTCGTGCAGGCATTCGCGTTTGACCCGCGCAGCCCGGAGATCGTGTACGTGCTGGCGAACGGCTTCTCGGCCGACTCAAGTCACGTCTTCAAGTCGACCGACGCCGGAGCGCATTGGCAGACGATGGCGGCGAGGGGCGGCGGCTGGGTGGGAGCCAATGAGGCGTTGACTGCCGATCCGCAGCATTCGGGCACGCTCTATGCGGGCACCGAGTCTGCCGTCTACAAGACGGTTGACGGCGGCCGCAGTTGGCGTCCCTCGAAGCGCGGGTTGCTCGCGCCGCCCCGCCCGACGTATGAATTCAACCGCGACTTGGGGTGGGTGAGGGCGCTCGCGGTCGACCCCGCCGACACGAACGTCGTCTATGCGGGCTCCGACCGGGTGAGCAAGAGCAGCGACGGCGGGTCCAGCTGGGAGACCGTGTTCCCGCCGCACGCCACGCGCTACCCAGCCGAGAACGTCTCCGCGCTTGCGATCGCCCCTTCCCGCCCCGAGGCGATCTACGCGATCACGGGCGAGTTCGCCAATCCGTCGGCGACACCCGCGAACGGACGCTTCTCGATCTACAGGTCGACCGACGCGGGCGCGACCTGGCAGGCAACAACAACCGTTCGCGCCAGCGTCACCGTCACCGCGCTCGCGGTCGATCCGCGATACCCGACCACCGTCTATGCGGCCATCGGTGCCAACCTCCTGAAGACGACCAACGGCGGCCAGACGTGGCAGCCGATCGCACACGGCCTCCCGATCGGAGACCCCCACGGAAGTTGTCACTGCGTCTCTCGAGTCGGGGGCGTGCGGGCGCTGGCGGTCGACCCACGCCGCAGCGGCACCGTCTTTGCGGCCCTGACCCAGGGCGGGATCTACAAGACAAGCAATGGTGGACAAACGTGGATCCGCGCTACCGGCCGGTTGCTCTACCAGCCGACGGTCGCCGTCGATCCCGCACACCCGGCAACCATCTACGCCGCAGGCCAAGGTGTCACGGGGGATGGGCCTCACGTCCTCAGAAGCACCAGTAGCGGCCGCGCCTGGGTCACGGCACCGTGACCACACGAAGGAGGTTGATGATGAACGTGATCCGCTCCCTGACAGCGACGCTTGTGCTGTGCGGCCTCGGCCTTTGCGTGGTCTGTTCCGCCGCGGCTGTGCCGAGACCGCCGCCGAAGTTCTGGTCACCCACTCACTGCGAGCGGATGCTGCTGCGGTTCTACGGCAACAACTCGCACGTC
>DATIOD010000021.1:0-7406 GCA_035473635.1 Gaiellaceae bacterium
CGCTCTGCTCGGTAGCGTCCTCGTGCCCTCGTGGATGCGCCGGTTCTTCGCCGCGATCGTCGTCCTCGCCGGCTTCATCACGTCCGGCGTCTTCGCCGCGATCGTCTTCGACGACACGACGCAGGGCGTCGCGCTGATCGCGGAGTCGTTCACTCGCGATCGGCTGGGTGCATTCTCGGCGCTGATCATCGCCGGGGCAGGCATCCTGGCCGTGCTCGTCGCCTGGGGCGACGAGCGGCGCGACCACGTCGGCGAGTACTACGCCCTGCTCGCGGCGGCGGCCGGAGGCATGGTCTTCTTCGTCACCGCCTCGAACCTGATGACGCTCTTCCTCGGGCTCGAGTGGTTCTCGATCGCGCTCTACATCCTCTGCGCGATGGACACGCACCGCGAGGCGTCGCTGGAGGCCGGGCTGAAGTACCTGATCGTGGGCGCGTTCGGCTCGTCGATCCTGCTCTTCGGCTCCGCGCTCGTCTACGGGGCGACCGGCGCGATCGGCTTCTCGGAGATCGCCGCCGCCAATGTCGGCGACGATCCTCTCCTCCTGGCCGGCCTCGCGATGCTGATCGCAGGGCTTGGCTTCAAGGCCTCGGCGGCGCCTTTCCACATGTGGACGCAGGACGTCTACCAGGGTGCGCCGACGTCCGTGACGGCGTTCATGTCGGCGGCGACGAAGGTGGCCGCGCTCGTCCTGACGCTCCGGCTCCTCGTCGTCGCCTTCCCCGAGCAGTCGGACCTCTGGACGGTCGCGATCGCTGTGATCGCGATCACCTCGCTGGCCGTCGGCAACCTCGCCGCACTCGTCCAGCGGGACCTCAAGCGTCTGCTCGCGTACTCGTCGGTCTCGCACGCCGGCTTCATGCTGATCGCGATCGCCGCCGACAACGAGCTCGGTGCCCGCGCGCTCCTCTACTACCTGATCCCCTACGGCGCGATGTCGATCGGCTCGTTCGCGGTCGTCGCGGCGCGAGAGCGCGAGCTGCAGGCGCCGGTGACGCTCGAGAACCTCGGCGGACTCGGGTGGGAGCGGCCGTTCCTCGGCGCCTCGCTCTGGGTCTTCATGCTCGGCTTCATGGGCATGCCCTTCACCGGCGGCCTGATCGGCAAGTTCTACGTCTTCGCGGCCGCCTACGAGGCGGGCTGGTGGTGGCTCATCGTCGCCGGCGTGATCGCGACTGCGATCTCGCTCTACTACTACCTTGGCGTGATCCGGGCGATCTACGCCCGGCCCGCCGCGGTGCTGCGCCCGGCGATCGCAGGCGGCTCGCCGCCGCTCGACGTTCCGCTCCAGAGCGCCGTCCTGCTCTCGGTCGCGGTGACGGTCGGCTCGTTCTTCTTCGTGCAGCCGCTGATCGAGCTCGCCGGCGACGCGGCCGCGTCGCTGCCCTTCTAGCCGCGCCGGAAGGCGGTGCGCAGCCGCTCGCGCGGAGCCACGGCCGTTGCTGCCACCAGCGCCTGGACGGCGAAGATCGCGAGCGCGCCGACGACCGCGGTGATCCCGATCGCCGGTGGCGGGCCAGCCTCCAGGAGCGGCGCCCGCACGGCGGTGCCGAGGAGGACGAACGGGAGCGCGACGGCGGAGAGCACGGCGATGCCACGGTCGTGTGGCTGGGCGGCGGAGCCGTCGAGCACGTCGCCGAGGCCGTTGAGAGCGGCGAGCGCGACCATCGGGACGGCTGCGACGAGCGAGTAGTACGCGAGCGAGTGCTGGCCGGCGGCGTCCGCGAGCGCGGCGCCGAGGACCAGGGCAACGGAGGCGAGACGCGTTGTCATGCGTCGATGTTCGACCCAGGATCGGACGGTCCTCTAGGCTCCCGTCATGTCCACGACACTCACCTGGCTCGGGCACTCGGCCTTCCGCGTCGAGACCCCGAGCGGCAAGCGCATCTACGTCGATCCGTTCCTCAACGGCAACCCGAAGTGCCCGGAGAACGAGAAGGAGCCGGAGCGCGTCGACGCGATCTTCATCACCCACGGGCACAACGACCACGTCGGCGACACACTCGAGCTGGCGAAGAAGTTCGAGTGCCCCGTCGTCGCGCCGGTCGAGCTTCGCGACTACCTCTCGATGGTCGGCGTTCCAGAGGCCGACGGTGCCCACGACCCGAACAAGGGCGGCACCGTCGACGTGGACGGGATCAAGGTCACGCTCGTGCACGCGCAGCACTCGTCCAGCTACATGACCGAGGCGCCGGCGGGCTCGGCGACGGAGTGGCAGATCGTCTACACCGGCGAGCCGTGCGGCCTTGTCTTCGACTTCGGCGAGGGGCCGAAGCTCTACTTCGCCGGCGACACGAACGTCTTCGGCGACATGGCGTTGATCGCGCGCCTCTATGCGCCCGACGTCGCGATCCTGCCGATCGGCGGCCACTTCACGATGGACCCGAAGGAGGCGGCCGTCGCCTGCGAGCTGCTCGGCGTGAAGCGCTGCGTGCCGTGCCACTACGGCACGTTCCCGATCCTCGCCGGTACGCCTGACGAGCTGCGCGCGCTGGCGCCGGGGGTCGAGGTGATCGCACCCGAGCCCGGGGGGTCGGTGGAGCTGTGAGGGAGCGCTGGTTCGGGTCGACGGGTCGGCGGGTTCCCGAGCTCGCGCTCGAGGGCTCGCTCGAGCTCGAGGGCGCGCTCGTGCTGGACAACGTCGTCGACCTCGCTCGTCTCCAGGAGGCGCATGCGCAGGGGACGCCGGTCGTGGTTCGAGCGGCGACGCCGGAGGCGGTCAAGGCGGCTCTCGCGCGGCCTGAGGTCGCATCGGTGCTCGTGCCGACCGAGAAGCTGCTCGCGCTGGATCTGACAGCCCTCACCTATGGCTAGACCCGTCTCGACGTACTCGATCGCGGCCTGCGACATCGAGAGCGGACAGTGGGGAGTCGCGACGCAGTCGAAGTTCCTCGCCGTCGGTTCGATCGTGCCCTGGGCCGAGCCGGGAGCCGGCGCGGTCGCGACGCAGGCCTACGCGAACCCTCGCTACGGGCCGGACGGGCTCGCGTTGCTGCGCCAGGGCCTCTCGGCCGATGACGTCGTCCGGCGTCTGACCGAGGCCGACGACGGCCGTGACGAGCGACAGCTCGGCGTCGTCGACGCGCAGGGCCGCGGCGCGACCTACACCGGCAGCGCCTGCCTCGACTGGGCCGGCGGTCGAGCGGGTGACGGCTACGC
This sequence comes from Gaiellaceae bacterium, assembly GCA_035473635.1. Classification (GTDB taxonomy): domain Bacteria; phylum Actinomycetota; class Thermoleophilia; order Gaiellales; family Gaiellaceae; genus PALSA-600. The sequence goes on from DATIOD010000021.1 coordinate 3,160, forward strand.
GGCGCAGGGGAACATCCTCGTCTCGGGCGACACCGTCGACGCGCTCGCGGAGTCCTTCGAAGGCGGTGGTGGATCGCTCGCGGAGCGTCTGCTCGACGCGCTTGCGGCCGCCCAGGTGGCCGGTGGCGACAAGCGAGGGCAGCAGTCGGCCGCCGTGCTCGTCGTCGAGCGCGACGGAGGCTACGCAGGTCTCACGGACACGCTCGTCGACCTGCGCGTCGACGATCACGCGGCACCGATCGAGGAGCTGCGCCGGCTCTACGACCTGCACCAGCAGCTGTTCGGGAAGACGCCGCGGGACCAATGGCTCACGGTCGACGACGAGCTCCGAACCGAGATCGACGGCCATCTCGGACGGCTCGGCTACGAGCGACTCGCCGACTGGGCGGGCGATGCGAACCTGGAGGAGCGCGTCGACGGCGACGCCGAGATCGATCCCGTCGTGTTGAGCGAGCTGAGGAGGAGACGATGAGCGGTTACGAGGTGGCGAGCCTCACCGAGGTGGAGTCGCTGCCCGGCCCGGGGTCATTGCGCTGGACGCCGCTCCGGAAGCACTTCGGGATCACCGCGTTCGGGATCAACGCCTACACGGCGACGGAGGCCGGCCAGGACGTCGTCGAGGAGCACAACGAGGAGCGGCTCGGCCACGAGGAGCTCTACGTCGTCGTCTCCGGGCGTGCCACGTTCGTTCTCGACGGCAATGAGGTCGACGTGCCCGCCGGGTCGGCGGTCTTCCTCCGCGATCCGGCGATCACGCGCTTCGCCCGCGCCGAGGAGCCGGGAACGACCGTGCTCGCGCTCGGCGGCAAGCCGGGTCAGCACGAGGTGTCGGCATGGGAATACTTCTTCGCCGCGTATCCGAAGGCCGACGTCGGCGACTACGAAGGAGCGCTTGCCGAGCTCGAAGCCGGCCTCGCCGAGCGGCCCGACCATCCGCCGCTCCTGTACCACCGGGCCTGCATCCTCGCGCGGGCGGGCCGTCTGGACGAGGCGCGCGGGTATCTCGACCGGGCGCTCGCCGGCGACCCGGAGCTGAAGGGCTGGGCCGACAAGGACGAGGATCTCGAGGCTCTACGCGTCGCCGGGGAGCCGTAGGCCCGCAGCCCGCTCGCGCAGTGCCGGGACGGGATCGGCCTCCGGACGCGCGACGACGAGCACGGCGCCGAAGCCCTCGCCCGCGAGCGCGCCGACGAGGAGCTCCAGCCCGAGCGCCAGGGCGAACCCCTTGTGTGCCAGCTCGCCGCCGAACGGGACGAGCTCGCCCGGCTGCGCGGCGCCGCGCAGCACGTCGCCGTACGTGACCGCGCCCATCGAGACGTCGGTGACGAGCGGAGCGCCGTCGGCGCTCGGGATTGCGATCGCGAGCGGGTTCGTCCCCGCCAGCGGCTCGCCACCGTCGGGATGGGCCAACCGCGCCGGCGACGTCGCGGTCAGTGCGGCGACGAGGCCGCCCTCTGCGAGCCGGCGGACGTACCAGCCGAGCATCCCGGTCGGGAAGCAGTTCGAGGCGACGATGACGCGGGCGTGGACGGGAGGCGCGGCCAGCTGCGCGTCGACGATCGCGGCCAGCGTCAGGTAGCCGAGCGCGCCGTTCCCGTCCCAGCGCTCGTAGCCGTCGTCGGCATGCAGCCGCTGTGGACTCGCGTCCGGCCGCAGATCCGGCAGCGCCTCGAGCCAATCGACCCGGGAGAGCCCGTGGCCGAGCTTCCCCCTCGACTCGGCGTCGAGAAAGTGCGACGTCAGCGTGGCGGTGTCGGCCTCGGAGAACCCGAGCGCCACGATCCGTTCGTGAGGGCTAGGCCGCACGGCGTCGCGACGCCCAGTAAGCCGCTCCGGCGCCGAGCACGAGCGGGATCCCGAGGAGCGCCGGGCTGACGACGCGCCGGCCGACCGGATACGCAAGCTCGCCGAACTCGCGAACGGGCCAGTCGCGCTCCGCCGCGATCCCGCGCAGCTCGCGGTCGGGGTTGACGACGACCGGGTTGCCCACCGCCTCGAGGAAGGGCAGGTCGGTGTGGCTGTCGCTGTAGGCGGTCGACGCGGTCAGGTCGTAGCCGTGCTCTTCGGCGAGCGCGCGCACGGCCGCCGCCTTGCCCTTGCCGTGCGCGGCGCGCAGCGAACGCCCGGTGTAGACACCGTCCTCGATCTCGCACGTCGATCCGATCGCGCCGTCGAAGCCGAGCTCCTGGGCGATCTCCTCGACGATCTCCTGCAGCGTCGCCGAGACGATGTAGGTCGGCTCGCCGCGCTCCTGGTGGCCGCGTGCGAGCTCGAGGGCCTCCTGGTAGACGAGCGGCTTCAGGACCGGCTCCATCGCCCCCGCGACCAGGGCGCGCAGGTCGGCGACCGCGAAGCCCTTCAAGATCATCAGGCCGTCCTCGGCGGCTTTCCGGACCGTTTCCGCGCTCGCTCCGCGCGCAGCGAAGAAGAGCTGCCACGCGGCGGCCTTCGCCAGCTGTCCGCGTCCGATCACGCCGTGCTCGCGGAAGGCACCGGCGAGCGCGAGCGCGCTGGAGCGCCGTAAGAGCGTCCGGTCGAGGTCGAAAAATGCCGCAGCCTGCACGAATCGAGTGTACGGGCGCGACACCCTCACAAAATCCTCACGGATTGCTAACGCCCTACTGCGCCGGAGACCTCAGAGTTCGGCATCTGGACCTGTGAGATCCCGACAAGGAGACGACACAGCATGAAGCGATTCGTACTGATCACATCCGCGCTCGTCGCGCTGGTCGCGACCGGCGCCGCGGTGGCCCATCTGAAGGCCACGGATGTCTCGGCCGTCAGCGCGACACTCACGGCGACGACGCCGAGCAACGTCCGCACACAGACGTACACGTGCGAGGGCCAGACATTTGAGGTGACGACCGGGCGCTGGTCCGGCACGTCCACCAGCACGACGCCCGACCTGAACGGCGCGGCCACCGTCTCAGTGCGGAGCTTCTACAACGCGACGAAGAAGCTCGGCTGGGTCGACGGCCGCCTGACGATCGCCGGCGCCGACAACCGCACGCACGCGGGCTTCTCCGCTGTCAACTCCGACGGCAAGCTCGACGGCTGGGTGCGCGGCCAGGCCGGCCGCCACGACGGCGCGCTCTTCGGCAGCCTCTCGGGCTCGTTCTCGAAGACCGGCGGGCTGACCGGCGGTGCGATTGGGAGCGGCACGAACACGAACGCCGCGCTGCTCGTCAAGGGCCTGCGCTGCAAGACCGAGAAGCCGACGCGCCCGAGCGTGCACCTCTTCGTTCGCGGCCAGATCGAGACGGTCAGCGACACCTCGATCACCGTGAAGCCGAAGGACGGCACCGCCTCGCAGACCTGCACCGTGAAGAGCCACGACGACGTCGACCGCGTCAAGGCCGGCGATCAGGTCGAGATGACCTGCAGCCAGGTCTCGGGCGCATGGGTCCTGACGAAGGTCCACAAGAAGTAGGGGGAGTCTCTGGAGAGAGACGGCAGAGGGCGCCTACGGGCGCCCTCTTTCGTTCTCGGCCGTGCGCGCTCTAGGAGAGCAGCGTCAACGGCTTGCGGATTGCGGCCTGGCGTGTCGCGGCCACGATCTCCGCCAGGGCGACGATCGCCCGCGACGACTCGGCGTCGGGATCGGACTCGACGACGGGCGTGCCGGCGTCACCGGCCTCGCGGAGCGCCCGGTCGAGCGGGATCGTCCCGAGCAAAGGCACGTCGAGCTCGTCGGCGAGCCTGGCGCCGCCGCCCTCGCCGAATGCATCGCCGGTCATGTTCTCGACGACGCCGAGCAGCCTCTGACCGGTCTTCTGGGCCATCATCGCCGCGCGCGCCGCCACGTCCTGGGCGAGCGGCTGCGGCGTCGTGACGACGAGCACCTCGGCGCGGGGCAGCAGCTGCCCGAGGGAGATCGCCATGTCCCCGGTCCCCGGAGGCATGTCGATCACGACCGTGTCCAGGTCGCCCCAGTGCACGTCGGAGAGGAACTGCTCGAGGGCTCGGTGCAGCATCGGGCCGCGCCACATCACCGGTGCGTTCTCGTCGAGGAAGTTGCCGATGGAGATCAGCTTCAAGTTGCCGCGCACGGGCGGGACGATCATCTTGTCGACCACGATCGGCCGCTGGTGGACGCCGAGCATGTGCGGGATCGAGTGGCCGTAGACGTCCGCGTCGATGACGCCGACCTGCTGGCCGAGGCCGTCCAGCGCTGCAGCGAGGTTGACGGTCAGCGAGGACTTGCCGACACCGCCCTTGCCGCTCGCGACCGCGATCACGCGCGTGGC
>DATIOD010000022.1:0-24632 GCA_035473635.1 Gaiellaceae bacterium
CTCCGCGTGAGCTTCATCTACGTCGCTGCCGCGGAGGGGCGGACGAGGACGAGCGACCGCAGCTCCTTGTGGAGGTAGCGGATCACGTGGTCGTAGGTCAGCGGCGGCGCGACGTGCTCGGAGAGCGTGTAGAGGTTGCCGCCCCGGCGCCACAGGAGCAGCGCGTGCCACTCGTCGGCGTCCTGGTTGACCGTGTAGAGGGTCGCCTTGATCCCGCGCTCGCTGATCGTGCCGTGCGGGTCGGCGAAGCAGGGGACGTTGCGGCTCTCGCTGCCGCCGGTGCGGCAGGTCGGGATCTTCGTCACGCCCGGGTAGCCGCGCAGGTTGACGTGCAGCTCGCCGCCGGCGGCGCCGCCACCGGTTTCCTGCCACACGAAGCTCTCGAGGTAGCTGCGGTCGGCGGAGACGGAGTTGATGTTGTTCCAGCGGTTGCCGATCGCACCGATCAGCGGATCGGGCAACCACGCCGGGCAGTAGACCGGCGCGTCGATCTTGTTCGCGAGGTGCTGCCAGCTCGGTTTGTCGGGGCAGACGAGCGCTTTCGGCGCCGCGGCAGGGGCGGCCGTGGCCCGCTTGGCCTCGGAGGAGGAGCATCCGGCAGTGACGAGCCCGCTGGCGCACAGGAGGAGGGCCAGCGCGAGCAGCGCTTTCATCGCGCGCCATGGTAGACGGCCTGCCGCGGCCGTCCGCCGCGCCTTTTCAGACTCTTAAACCTCGAGTGGCCGGTGCCCGACGAGGCTTGCGACCTCGCCCTGGGCGGGCACGAGCACTGCGTCGATGCCGGCGCGCTCGAGCGCCAGCACCTCCTCGCGCGTCGAGACGTCGACCTGCGCGATCGCGAGCTTCCCGGCCGGGACGTCCGGCAGCAGCTCGAGCACCGCGTCGAGCGGGTCGGCGTCGTCGTCGGCGCCGAGCGCCGAGAGCAGGAAGATCTCCGGGTCGAGCTGCTCGAGCGCCTCTTCGAGCTCCTCCTCGTGGCGGACGTCCACGACCGCCTCCGCCTGCTCCGGCTCGCGGTCGACGTCGGGCCGTACGCACACGGCGTCGGCGTCGGACGGGATCCCGTCGCCGATCCAGAGCAACGGCAGCGACGTGGCGTCGCGGATGCCGTCGACGTGGCTGCGGATCGCCACCGCCTTCGCGCCCTGCGCCTCGGCCGCGCGCGCGCCGTCCGCGTCGTCGACGCAGACGATGATCGCGATCCCGTCCCCCTCCGAGATGCGCTGGCTGAGACGTCGTGACGCTGGCACCGGCTATCGAACAGCGTAGATCAGCCGCAGGCGGTCGTCACGCAAAGCGCGGAGGCGGCGAGGGCTCGAGCCGCTCGCGGTCGCCCCAGTCGTCGCGGCGCGGCGCGAAGACCTCGATCAGCGACGCCCCCGCCGGGCCGGCCCACACCTCGTGCGGCACGTCGGCGAGGATGCACCACGTCGCTCCCGGCGTCAGGTCGCGCTCCTCCCCACCGATCCGGAAGCGCGCCGAGCCGCCGAGCAGGATGCCGACCTGCTCGTTCGCGTGGTTGTGCTCCGGCACGTGGGTGTCGGCCTCGAGCTCGATGTACGTGAACGTCGCCTGCTCGCTCACGACCGCACGGGCGACGACGCCCGGCCAGATCACGAGCGGCTCCATCTCGTTCACATGGTCGAAGGCCGTCATGTGCCGATCGGGTGCCACACGGTCTTGAGCTCGAGGAAGGACGAGATGTCGGCGAGCGACTGGCCGTCCGGCCGCCCGATCACGACGCGCTTGACGTTCTCGGCGGCGGCCGCCTCGAGGTCGGAGCGCAGCCCGTCGGCGCCCGTCAGGTCGATCGCGTTGACGTCCATGTGCGAGGCGAGCCACGGCGCGAGCTCCGCGCGATAGCCGGTCAGCAGGTTCACGACGCCGCCGGGGACGTCGCTCGTCGCGAGCGCCTCGGCGAGCTCGACCGCCGCGAGCGGCGACGTTTCGGATGCGACCGCGACGATCGCGTTCCCGCCCGTCAGGGCGGGAGCGATGCGCGAGACGAGCCCGAGCAGCGGCGGCTCGTCGGGCGCGATCAGCGCGACGACTCCTGTCGGCTCGGGGATCGTGAAGTTGAAGTACGGGCCGGCGACCGGGTTCGAGGCGCCGACGACCTGGGCGAGCTTGTCGGCGAACCCCGCGTACCAGACGACGCGGTCGATCGTGCGCTCCACCTCGTCGCGGCCGCTGCAGAGGTCGGCGAACTCGGGCGCGCGCGCCTCGATCATCTCGGCTACGCGGTAGATGACTTGGCCGCGGTTGTAGGCAGTTGCCGACGCCCATTTCGGCTGGGCACCGCGCGCCGCGGAGACGGCGTCGCGCACGTCCTTGCGCGAGGCGCGTGCGACGTTCTGCCCCTGCACCTCGCACGTCCGCCCGCTCTCGGAACGCGGGAACGCACCGCCGATGTAGAGCTTGTAGGTCTTCTTGACGGGGAGGCGCGACATGCCGGTCCCGAGGTCTATCAGAGGGCGAGCGCCATGAACACGTCGTCGACATCCTCGCCGCGGAGGTGGAACTCGCCGCGCAGCACGCCTTCGACCTCGAACCCGCAGGCGTCGTAGAGGCGGCGGGCCGCGGTGTTGGGCCCGAGGACGCGCAGCGTGAGCCGCCGCGCTCCGCGGCGCCTCGCCTCGGCGATCGCGGCGTCCATCAGCATCCGGCCGATGCCGCGCCCTCGGAGCTCCTCGTCCACCGCGAGCCCGCTGATGTGGAGGACGTGGTCGCTCGCCTGGAGCTCGGTGGCGGGCTTGATCGTCACGTAGCCCCCGACCGCACCGTCGACCACTGCGACGAGCACGTCGCCGGGCGTCGTGTGCACGCCGAAGAACGGCGTGCCCGCGGGCGGGGCCGGCGCGGGGCTCGTGAGCGATGTCCAGGTCGCCTGGTCGATCCGCGCGAGCGCCGGACCGTCGTCCCGGTGCGCCGGGCGGATCTCAGTCGTCGAAGGCGAGATACGGCTCGAGCCCGTGCAGGCCGCCCTCGCGGCCGAAGCCCGACTCCTTGTAGCCGCCGAACGGGCTCGTGGGATCGAAGCGGTTGAACGTATTCGCCCACACGACGCCGGCCCGCAGCCGCTCGGCCATCCAGAGGATGCGCGAGCCCTTCTCCGTCCAGACGCCGGCCGAGAGCCCGTACGGCGTGTTGTTCGCCTTCTCGACCGCCTCGTCGGGCGTCCGGAAGGTGAGCACCGACAGCACGGGCCCGAAGATCTCCTCCTGTGCGATCCGGTAGCTCTGCGCCACGTTCGTGAACACGGTGGGCGCGAACCAGTAGCCCTTCTCGGGCAGCCGGCACGGCGGCTGGTAGATCTCGGCGCCCTCGTCGCGGCCGGCGGCGACGAGCTCCTCGATCTTGTCGAGCTGCATCCGCGAGTTGATCGCGCCGACGTCCGTGTTCTTGTCGAGCGGGTCGCCGACGCGCAGCGTCGCCATGCGCCGCTTCAGCTTCTCGACCACCGGCTCGTAGATCGACTCCTGCACGAACAGCCGGGAGCCGGCGCAGCACACGTGGCCCTGGTTGAAGTAGATGCCGTTGACGATCCCCTCGACCGCCTGGTCGAGCGCCGCGTCGTCGAAGATGATGTTCGCCGCCTTGCCGCCGAGCTCGAGCGTCAGCTTCTTGCCGGTGCCGGCGAGCCGCCGCTGGATCGCCTTCCCGACCTCCGTCGAGCCCGTGAACGCGATCTTGTCGACGTCCGCCTCCACCAGCGCTGCGCCCGCCCGGCCGTCGCCGGTGACGATGTTGACGACGCCCGGTGGCAGCTCGGCCTGCCGGAGCACGTCGCAGAAGAGGAGCGCCGTCAGCGGCGTCGTCTCGGCGGGCTTCAGCACCACCGTGTTCCCGGCCGCGAGCGCAGGCGCGATCTTCCACGCGAGCATCAGCAGCGGGAAGTTCCACGGGATGATCTGGCCCGCGACGCCGAGCGGCTTCGGACGCCGGTTCGGGAACGCGTACTCGAGCTTGTCGGCCCAGCCCGCGTAGTAGAAGAAGTGTGCGGCGGCGAGCGGCAGGTCGACGTCGCGCGACTCCTTGATCGGCTTCCCGCCGTTCAGCGACTCGAGCACCGCGAACTCGCGCGAGCGCTCGGCGAGGATCCGCGCGATCCGGAACAGGTACTTCGAGCGCTCGGAGGGCGCGAGGCTCCCCCACGTCGCGTACGCCTCGCGCGCGGCCGCCGTCGCCGCGGTGACGTCCTGCTCGTCGGCCTGTGCAACCTGCGCGAGCGGCGCCTCGTCGCGAGGCGAGATCGTCTCGAAGTAGCTGCCCGCCCGCGGCGACACCCACTCGCCGCCGACGAAGAGGCCGTAGCGCTCGCGCAGCGAGACGATCTCGGTGCTCTCGGGCGCCGGCGCGTACGTCCAGTCGGCGGGGACCGGCGAGCGGTCGGGGCGGCGCTCGACCTCAGTCATTCGTGAAGTAGTCCTTCGACTGGTAGGCGCCCGTCTTCTCCTTGCGGAGCTGCATCAGGATGTCGTTGACGAGGCTCGACGCGCCGAGCCGGTACAGATCGGGCGTCAGCCAGTCGGGCCCGAGCGTCTCGTGCACCTGCACCAGGTACTGGATCGCGTTCTTCGAGGTGCGGATGCCGCCGGCCGGCTTCATCCCGACCTTGCGCCCCGTCTCGGTGTGCACGTCGCGGATCGCCTCGAGCATCACGAGGTGCACGGGCAGCGTCGCGGCGCCCGGGAGCTTCCCGGTCGACGTCTTGATGAAGTCGGCGCCCGCCGCGATCGCGAGCAGCGACGCGCGCCGCACGTTGTCGTACGTCCCGAGCTCGGCGACCTCGAGAATCACCTTGAGGTGCGCGTCGCCGCACACCTCCTTGACGCGCACGATCTCGTCGTAGACCTTCGCGTAGCGGCCGGAGAGGAACGCGCCGCGGTCGATCACCATGTCGACCTCGTCGGCGCCCATCGCGACGACGTCCTGCGTCTCGCGCACCTTGACGTCGAGCGGGCTCTGGCCGCTCGGGAACGCCGTTGCGACCGACGCCACCTTCACACCGGTGCCGCGCAGCCGCTCGACCGCGGTCGGCACGAGGTTCGGATACACGCAAACGGCGGCGACGGACGGCACGTTCGCGTCGCTCGGGTCGGGCCGGAGCGCCTTCGAGCAGAGCGCCGCGACCTTGCCGGGCGTGTCCTGGCCCTCGAGGGTCGTCAGGTCGCAGCAACGGATCGCGAGCTCGAGTGCCCAGACCTTCGCCTCGCGCTTGATGCTCCGCTTCGCGAGGTCGGCGGCGCGGCCCTCGACCGCGACCTGGTCGATCGAGCCGATCCGCGGCAGCCGCGGCTCGAGCGGGAGCTCGAAGCCGCGCGGAAGAGCAGGCGCCTGCGCCATACGGCGAGTCTAGCTCCGGCCCGGCGGCCGCCAGGCCACGCCGATCTCGTCCTCCCAGACGACGCAGAATCGTCCTCCCCGCCGACGCCGCTTCGGCGAAGCGCTCGTATCGTCGGTGCGAGACAACGAGTGATCGTTTCGAGGAGGGCTGGGATGTACGCACATGTCGGCGCGCGGGCGCCGGTCTGGACGGCCGACGCCTACGTCAAGGACGAGCTCCAGCCGATTCCGGTCGACGTGCCCGGCCGCGACTCGTGGACCGTCCTCTTCTTCTATCCCCGCGACTTCACCTTCGTCTGCCCGACCGAGCTTGCGGCGTTCGAGGAGCTGCGCATGGACTTCGAGGAATCCGGCGCACGGATCGTCGGCGCGAGCACGGACAGCTGGTGGGTGCACCGCGCGTGGTTCACCACGAGCCCGTGGCTCGGGCAGGTCTCGTACCCGGTGATCGCCGACACGTCGCACGAGCTCGCGCGGAGCTACGGCGTGCTGGCCGACGACGGCGCGGCGTGGCGCGCGACCTTCGTCATCGACCCGGACGGCATCGTGCGCCACGCCGCGGCCACCGACGCGAGCGTCGGCCGGAGCGCGTCGGAGACGCTGCGAATCGTCCAGGCACTCCAGACCGGAGAGCTGTGCCCGGCCAACTGGCGCCCGGGCCAGGCGACGTTGAAGGCCGCATAGACGTCGCCGGAAGGGTCAGACCCGGGTCTGACCCGGGTCTGACCCCTACCGCACGTGTCGTTGACTCGTCAATGATATGATGCCGACATGGAAACGACGATGAACAACGACCTCTCAACCGTGCTCGACCTCGCCCTCGCGCGTGCGGTCGTCACCCGCGACGTCGACGTCGCGCTCGGCGCGCACGGGCTCGCGCTCGGGGATCTCGCGCTGCTGCTCGAGCTCTACGACGCTCCGGACGGGAAGCTCCGCCGCGTCGAGCTCGCGAACCGGCTCGGCGTCACGCCGTCGGGCGTCGCCCGTCAGCTGCAGCCCCTCGAGCGGATGGGCCTCGTCGGCCGCGAGTCGCACGCCCGCGACGCCCGCCTGGCCCTCGTCGTGCTGACCGACACCGGCCGCCGCGTCACCGAGGAGGCGCTCCCGACCGCCGAACAGGCGGCGGAGCGCACACTGTCGCGCTTCTGGCCGGCCGGCGAGCGGGAGCGGCTCTCGAAGCTGATCGCCGCGGTCCGCTAGGCGGGCGGCCGCGCCTGCCACTCCGGCAGGTCCTCGCGGAGCTCCTCGGCGAGCGCTGAGGCGTTCTGGTCGGACACGAGCAGGCGGCGCCACTCGCCGCTCTCGAGCGTGACGATCACGGCCGGGCCGCCGCGGTAGAGCGCCGCGAACTCCTTCCCGCCGGTCCCGCGCCACGTGCCGAGCGCGATCACGCCCGGAAGCCCGGTGCCGGGCGCCCGCATGCCGCGGAGCTCGCGGAACGGCGACTCCGAGACGCGCACCCCGGTCACCGCCGGCCACGGGACGCGCACGTCGCCGTGGAGCGCGCCGAGCTTCTCGAGGTCGTTGAGCTTCACCACCAGCTCGCCTCCCTCACGGCGCAGCGTCGCCATCGCTACAACCCGAGCCGCTCGAGCATCGTCTCGTCGCGGCGCCACCGCGGCGCCGACTTGACCTGCAGCTGCAGGTAGACGCGGTGGCCGAGCAGCTGCTCGACGAACGGGCGCGCGCCGCGGCCGATCTCGCGCACCATCGAGCCGCCCTTGCCGACCAGGATCCGCTTCTGGCTCTCCGTCTCGGTGTAGAGGCGGACGTGCACGTGCTGATCCTCGATCGCGACGACCTCAGCCGTCAGCGCGTGCGGCACCTCCTCCTTCGTAAGCCGGAGCGCCTGCTCGCGCACGGCCTCGGCGATCCGCGCCTCGAGCGGCAGGTCGGTGTCGGTCTCGGGCGGATAGAGGAGCGGCCCCTCGGGCAGCAGCGAGACGAGATCGCCCCTGAGCTCGTCGATCCCGTCGCCCGTCGCCGCGCTCACCGGGTGGAGCGCGTGGAACGGGCCGAGCGCCGCAGCCTGCTTCATCTGGGTCGCGATGTGGCCCGCCTTGAGGCGATCCACCTTGTTCACGACGATCACGACGGGGACGCCGAGTGCGAACACGTGCCGTGCGACGTAGCGGTCGCCCGCCCCGATGCGCTCGCGGGCGCTGACGACGAGCATGACGACGTCGACGTCCTCCCCCATCGTCTCGTCGACGCGCGTCTGCATCCGCTCGGTGAGCCGGTCGATCGGCCGCTGCCAGCCCGGCAGGTCGACGAGGACGAGCTGCGCGTCGTCCGTCGTGTAGACGGCGCGAATGCGATGCCTCGTCGTGTGGGGGACCGGCGAGACGATCGCGACCTTCGCGCGGACGAGTGCGTTGACGAGCGTCGACTTGCCGACGTTGGGCCGCCCGGCGACCGCCGCGAAGCCCGACCTCACGTCGGGAGGGTCCACGTGTCCGGCAGGAGCTCCGACGCGCCCCACCGCGCGATCGAGCCGTCCTCGCGCCGGAACGTCACCTCCCCGACCTGCCACTCCGCGAGCCACTGGCGGCAGCCACCGCACGGCGAGGCGGTGATCCCGATCGCCGCGAGGTCGCCCGGCCTGCAGCCCGCAACTGCCGCCGCGACGATCGCCGACTTCTCGGCGCAGACGCCGAGCGGGTAGGCCGCGTTCTCGACGTTGACGCCCGAGAACTCACGGCCGTCGACGGTGCGGACGACGGCGCCGACGAAGTAGTTCGAGTACGGCGCGTACGCCTTCGCTGCAACGGCCTCGGCCTTGTCTACCAGATCGCTCACGAGAACACCTGGAAGACGACGAGCGCAAGGAGGGCGCCGAGCAGGCCGCCCGAGGCGACCTCGAGCGCAGAGTGGACGCCCGACTCGACGCGGGTCTGCCCGACGAGGAACGCCATGATCAGCGCGATCGAGGAGACGAGGAAGCGGTGCGACGCACCGGCCGCGTACGTCACCGCGATCCAGCATGCGAACGCGACGGCCGCGTGGCCGGAGGGCAGCCCGCCGCGGAGCGGCGTCCCGCGGCCCGTGTACGCCTTGAGCGCGATCACGATGATCACTGTAAGCACGAGCGCGACGAGGGTGAGCTCGGCCGGCGCCTGCCTGAGGCGGTCGAGGAGGTCGGCCGAACGGTCGGCGACCTTTCCGGCGAACACGAGGTAGCCGATCGCGAGCGCGTTCATCGAGGCGAGCAGCACAGCGCCCGCGGCGATGTCCTTCGCCAGCTTCGCCATCGGGTCGAACTCGGTGGTGGCGATGTCGATCGCGCCCTCGATTGCCGTGTTGATCATCTCGGCGATCAGGACGAAGGTGATCGAGATCAGGAGCGCGATCAGCTCCAGCTTCGTCACGTTGACGACCAGCGCGAGCACGATCACCGCGACCGCGACCGCGAAATGGATGCGCATGTTCCGCTGCGTGCGCAGCACGTGGATGATCCCCTCGGCCGCGTTGTTGAACGAGTCGAGGACGCTCGGAGACCGCCGCGAGCTCACGAAAAGGCGTCCTCGAGCTCCGACATCGCCCGGCCGTGGTCGTACCCGAGCAGGTGGAGGAGACCGTGCACGAGCGGCCGCCGCCATTCGCTGCCGACGACCTGCGGACAGAGGACGACGTCGCCGAGCTGGCGCGGCAGGCCGCCGTCGAGCGCGTCGGTTCCGTCGATCGGGAACGAGAGCACGTCGGTCGCTTCGTCGATCCCCAGGTGCTCTCGCTTCAGCTCCCTGATCTCCTCCGGCCCGACGAAAGCGATCCCGAGGTCGCCGTCGTCGATCTCCTGGGCGGTGAGGACGCCGCGTGCGAGCTCACACACTGCGTCGACGTCGACGGGCGTCCCGCTCCGGTTCTCGACCTCGATCTGCAGCGCGCTCATCTGTTCCGTTCGTCGGTGTGCTCCTTGTATGCCTCGACGATGCGCTGGACAAGCTTGTGGCGGACGACGTCGCGATGCCCGAAGCCGATGAAGGAGATCCCGACGATGTCGTTCAGGACGTCCTGGACGTGCACAAGGCCCGACCGCTGCTCGCGCGGCAGGTCGATCTGCGTGACGTCGCCGGTGACGACGACCTTCGAGCCGAACCCGAGACGCGTGAGGAACATCTGCATCTGCTCGGGTGACGTGTTCTGCGCCTCGTCGAGGATAATGAAGCTGTCGTTCAGCGTGCGGCCGCGCATGAACGCGAGCGGCGCCACCTCGATCGTCCCGCGCTCGATCAGGTTGTTCGCGCGGTCCGGGTCGAGCATGTCGTAGAGCGCGTCGAAGAGCGGCCGTAGGTACGGATCGACCTTCGCCATCAGGTCGCCGGGCAGGAAGCCGAGCCGCTCCCCGGCCTCGACGGCGGGCCGGGTGAGGATGATGCGGGCGACCTCGCGCTCGTGGAGCGCGGAGACGGCGAGCGCCATTGCGAGGTACGTCTTGCCGGTGCCGGCCGGGCCGATCCCGAAGGTGACCGTCGACCGGCGGATCGCGTCCACGTACTGCTTCTGCATCACCGTCTTCGGCGCGATCCGTTTTCCGCGATGGCGCCAGACGACGTGGTCGAAGACCTCACGGACGTCGGTGTCCGACTCGAGCGCGCCGAGCACCGCGTCGACCGTGTGGGCGCCGATCGCGTGGCCGCCCTCGACCAGGTCGACGAGCTCGTCGAGCACCGAGCGCGCCTCGGCGACCTGGGCGTCGTCGCCGTCTAGCGTGAGCTGGTTGCCGCGCAGGCGGATCGTGCAGTGCAGCCGTTCCCGCAGCGCGTCGAGCACGCCGTCGGACATCCCGGCGAGCTCCGCCGCGACCGCATTCGAGACGTCGAAGGTCTGCTGCATTCCCGGTCTGAGTGTAGGCGGCGCTCCGGAACCTCCGCCCCGCCCCGAAGGCGGCATCTATGTTCCGCCGATGGATCGGAAGTGGTGGACGCTGCTCGCGGTCTGCACCGCGACGTTCATGCTGCTGCTCGACATCACGATCGTGAACGTCGCGCTGCCCGCGATCGAGCGGTCGCTCGACGCCTCGTTCTCGGATCTCCAGTGGGTCGTCGACGCATATGCGCTCGGCCTCGCCACCTTCGTCCTGACCGCGGGATCGCTGGCCGACCTCTTCGGGCGCAAGCGGCTGTTCCTGATCGGGATCGCGCTGTTCACGGTCGCGTCGGCCGCGTGCGGCCTGTCGAACGACCCGCTGTTCCTGATCATCGCGCGCGGTGTCCAGGGCCTCGGCGGGGCGATCATGTTCGCGACGGCGCTCGCACTGATCTCCCAGGCGTTCCACGGCCGCGAGCGCGGGACCGCGTTCGGCCTCTGGGGCGCCACGATCGGCGCCGCGGTGGCGATCGGGCCGCTGGCCGGGGGGATGCTGACGTCGTGGCTGAACTGGCGCTGGATCTTCTTCGTCAACATCCCGATCGGGATCGCCGCGATCGCGCTCTCCGCAGCGAAGCTGGACGAGTCGAGCGATCCCGAGCACAGCCGGCTCGACCCGATCGGGCTCGTCACGCTGACAACCGGCCTCTTCTGCCTGATCCTCGCGCTGATCGAGGGCAACTCGCACGGCTGGACGAGCACGCCGATCGTCTCGCTCCTGGTCGCCGCGGTCGTGCTGCTCGGCCTGTTCATCGTCTCGCAGACGCGGGACCGCCTGACGATGATCGATCTCGCGCTGTTCCGGCGGCCCGCGTTCGACGGGGCGCAGACCACCGCTTTCGCAATCTCCTCGTCGCTGTTCGCGATGTTCCTCTACCTGACGCTCTACCTCCAGAACGTGCTCGGGCTGTCGCCGCTCGAGACCGGCGTGCGCTTCCTGCCCCTGAGCATCGTCTCGTTCTTCGCCGCGCCGATCGCGGGACGGCTCTCGACCCGGGTGCCGATCCGCTGGCTGCTCGGCGGCGGCCTCGTCCTGGTCGCGCTCTCGATGTGGCTGATGAGCGGCATCTCGGTCGACTCGAAGTGGACGACCCTCCTCCCCGGCTTCATCGTCGGCGGGATCGGGATCGGCATGGTCAACGCGCCCCTGGCGTCGACCGCGGTCTCGACGGTCCGCGTCGAGCGCGCCGGGATGGCGTCCGGGATCAACAACACGTTCCGCCAGCTCGGCATCGCGACGGGCATTGCCGCGCTCGGCGCGATCTTCGCGAGCCGCGTGACCGCCGACGTCGTGGCGGGGCTGAGCGACGTTCCGAACGCGCACGGCATCGCGACGCAGCTCTCGAGCGGCGAGACCGCGTCGGCGATCGCGGCTGCACCGCCGGCGAGCCGTGCCCACATCGCCGAGGTCGCCCGCGCATCGTTCGTCTCGGGCCTCAACCACATCCTCGTGATCGGGGCGATCGTCGCGCTCTGCGGCGCCGTCCTCGCTGCCGTGCTCGTCCGGCCGCAGGACTTCGTCGCGAGCGGGCCGCCGCCGAGCTAGCGACTCAGGCGAGCTTCTCGCGCACGAGCTGGCCGACCGCCGACCCGTCGGCGCGGCCCGCCACCTGCGGCATCACGTCGGCCATCACGCGGCCGAGATCCTGGAGGGAGGTCGCCCCGTTCTCGGCGATCGCGTCGTCCACGATCTGCTCGAGCTCGTCCTCGGACAGCGGCGCCGGCATGAACTCCTCGAGAATCGCGAGCTCGGCCTCCTCCTTGGCGGCCCGATCGTCGCGGCCGCCGTCGCGGAACGCCTCCGCCGCCTCGATCCGCTTCTTCCGCTCACGCTGCAGCACCTGCAGCTCCTCGCCCTCGGAAAGAGGTCGCTGCAGGTCCTTCTCGGCCGAGCGGAGGCTCGAGAGGATGAGGCGCAGGGCGTCACGGCGCTCGCCGTCCCGCGCCAGCATCGCCTCCTTCACCTCCGCCTCGAGCTCCTCAATGCGACTCACTGGGCTGCCTCCCCGAGGATGTGCCAGTGCAGATGGAAAACGGTCTGCCCGGCGCTCGGCCCGACATTGACGGCAACACGGTAGTCGGTCAACCCCGCGCGCTTCGCCGTCGCCGCGACGAATGCCAGCATCCGCCGCGCCTCCTCGGGCTCGAACGCCTCGACGTCGCGGAACGTGTCGACGTGGCGCTCGGGGATCACGAGCAGATGGACGGGCGCCAGCGGCGCGATGTCCGCGATCGCCACGAACCCGTCGTCCGCGTCGACGTGATCGCCGTCGCGGTACAGCCGGCAGAAGAGACAGTCGGTGGCGTCAGGCGGCAAGGATCCCCTCCTCGGTCACCGCGGCGGCGCGGACCGAGACGATCGAGCCCACCGGCGCGTCGACGAGCCACGGCGAGTAGTCGTCGCCGTAGCCGCGGCCCGGGCGGTCGACGAGCACCCGGTCGCGCGAGCCCACCTTGCCGCGCCAGCGGCGCTCGGACAGCTCGCGCGAGAGCGCCCGCAGCGTCGCCCCCCGTTCGCGCTTCACCTGCGCCGGCACGCGGTCGTCGCGCTCAGTCGCCGTTCCGGGGCGCGGCGAGTACGGGAAGACGTGAACGCTGGTGATCCCGGCGCGCTCGATTGTCGCGAGCGTGCGCCCGAACGCCGCTTCGTCCTCGTCCGGGAAGCCGACGATCACGTCGGTCGTCAGGTTGAACTCCGCGGCGAGCGGCTCGAGCCGGCGCAGGAACGTGGCGGTCGTGTAGCGCCGCCGCATCGCGCGCAGCACACCGTCGTCACCCGACTGCAACGGGACGTGCAGGTGCCGCCCCACGGTCGGCGTCTCGAGCAGCGCGGCCGCCAGCCTGTCGTCGACGTGGTTGATCTCGATCGAGCTGAGGCGAAGCCGTTCGAGCCCGGGCGTCGCGCCGGCCTCGCGGACGAGGCGCGGCAGGTCGTAGCCGGACGCGCGGTCGCGGAAGCAGCCGAGGTTGATCCCCGTGAGCACGATCTCCTTGTGACCCTGGTCGACGCGCCGGTGAACCTCACGGAGAACGGCAGCGGCCAGCCGGCTGCGCGACTGCCCGCGAACGAGCGGGATCACGCAGAAGTTGCACGAGAACGAGCAGCCGTCCTGGATCTTCACGAACGCGCGTACGCGGTCGAGACGCGCGTCCGCCTGGATGCAGCCGATCGCGCCGACGTCGCCCGCGACGAACGCGGCGGTCTCCTCGCTGCGCCTCGCGACCACCGTCACGGCGGCCGGCAGGCCCGCCAGCGACGCGGCCGGCAGGTTCGCGGCGCACCCGGTGAGGTAGACGCGCCGGTGCGCCCGGGCCGCACGCGCCGCCGCCTTCCGGCTCTTTGCGACCGCCTCGTTCGTGACGCAGCAGCCGCTGATCACCGCGACGTCGGCGCGCTCGTCGCCGTGGCACTCGACGTGGCCGTCCGCGAGCAACGCCTCGCGCACCTCCTGCACGTCTGCGTGCGAGACCTTGCAGCCGAGAAATTCGACGCGAAACGTCGCCACGCGCTGATCGTACTGCCGCGTCAGGCTCGTTCGTAAACGTCGGCGGCCCACCCGTCGAGGGTGAGTCGCTCGACGTGCGTCCAACCTTCCAGCGCGAGCTCATCGGCCTGCAGGTACCCGGACGTCACGAGCGTGCGCGACTCGATCCGCATCGCGAGCGATCCGACGGCGGCGGCCGAGATGTTCGCGACGACGGTCGACGAGGCTGGAAGCGCATCGTCGGCGCCGACGACGGCGACTTCGACGGTGACACCGTTCGCACGCGCGTTCGCGAGCGTCGCATCCGCTGCTGCCGCATCGATGTCGACCGCCGCGACCGGCGCGAACCCCAGGGCGGCCGCCGCGATCGCGAGCACGCCCGATCCGCAGCCGACGTCCAGCAGTGGGCCCGGCGGGAGTTGCTGCAGCAGGCGCAGGCAGAGCTGCGTCGTCGGATGCGCGCCGGTGCCGAACGCGCGGCCGGGATCGATCACGACGGCGAGCGCATCCGTCGGCGGATGCTCCCACGGAGGCCCGACCCACAGCCGGCCGATGCGGATCGGACGGTGGAACGTGCGCCACCGATCCTCCCAGCCGTCCTCGACCTCCGTCGAGCGCGCTCCGCCGAAGACGTGCCAGATGCGTTCCTCGCCCGCGGCGTCGGTGTACGCGACGAGCTCCACCGCGCCGTCACGTTCCACTTCCTCGAAGCCGCCGGGGAAGAGGGTGAGCATCGCCGCGCGCGCCTCCTCGACGCGCTCGTCGCGAACCTCGACGGTGACGCGCCGCAGGTCGCTCAGCGGAACGCGCTCTTCAGCTTGTCGAAAAAGCTCTCGTCGTGGCGGTAGGTGTGCTCGTCGCTCGCTGCCTCGAACTCGGCGAGCAACCGCCGCTGCTCGTCTGTCAGCCGCCGCGGGACGGTGACGTTCACGAGCACACGGTGGTCGCCGCGGCCGAAGCCCTGGAGCACTGGCATGCCGCGCCCCTTGAGCACGCGCACGTCGCTGGGCTGCGTGCCCGGCTCGAGGTCGACGTCGACCATGCCGTCCAGCGTCTCGACCTGGACGCGCAGGCCGAGCGACGCCTCGACGATCGTGAGGTCGACCTGCGAGTAGATGTCGTTGCCCTCGCGGACGAACCGCGGATCGGGCTCGACGTGGACGCGCACGTAGACGTCGCCCGCGCGGCCGCCGAGCGCACCGGCATGACCTTCGCCGCTGACGCGGATGCGCTGCCCGCTGTGGATGCCGGGCGGAACCTTCACGTCGAGCTGTCGCTCCTCGACGACGCGACCGGCGCCGTCGCACGCCCCGCACGGGTGCTCGACGATCTGGCCGACCCCACCGCACTGCGGGCACGCCTGCGTCCTGACGAACTCGCCGAACACGCTGCGCGACACGTGCTGCAGCCGTCCCGAGCCGTCGCAGCGCGTGCACGTCACGGGCTGCGTGCCGGGCTCGACGCCGTTCCCGCCGCACGTCGTGCACGCGACGGCGACCGCGTACGGCACCGCGACCGTCGTTCCGCGTGCGGCGTCGACGAGCGTGATCTCGATCTCGGCGGCGACGTCGGCGCCGCGCTGGGAGCGCCGGCCGCGCCCGCCGAAGAGGTCGTCGCCGAAAAACGTCGCGAATAGGTCGCCGAGACCGCCCATGTCGAACTGCGACGGCGTGAACCCGCCCGACCGGAGCCCGGCGTGACCGTAGCGGTCGTAGAGCGCACGCGTCTCGCTGTTCGCCAGGACCTCGTACGCCTCGGCGGCCTCGCGGAAGCGCGCCTCGGCGTCCGGCGCCTCGGAGACGTCGGGATGTAGCTCGCGCGCGAGCCGCCGGAACGCCTTCTTGATCGTCGCGTCGTCGGCGTCGCGGCGAACGCCGAGCACCTCGTAGAGATCGCGGTCAGTGGTCGCCATCACTCGTCCGCGTAGACGTCCTCGACGAAGCGCGAGAGCTCACGCGCGGCGACCCGCACCGAGCGGAGCGCCTTGTCGTAGTCCATCCGGAGCGGCCCCAGCAGGCTGACAGCGCCGAGCGTCCGGTGCGCGACCCCGTAGGTCGCGCCGACGAGCGCGAGCTCGCGCAGGCCGGGCTGCTCGAGCTCCTCCCCGACACGCGCGAACGGCCGCCGCGGATCGAGCCGCTGCGCGAGCACGTCGAGCAGTGCGGCCCGCTTCTCGAGCACCTCCATGAGGCTTCGGTACGCCCCGATCTCCTCCTCTCGCATCTCGTCGAGCAGGCCCGCGGCGCCGCCCACGAACAAGCGCCGCCCCTCGTCGGCGGCGTGGTCGAACGACGGCCTGATCGCCTCGAGGAAGAGACGCTCCCGCGGCGACAGCCCCGGCTCCTCGAACGCGAGACGGACGGCGCGAGACCCGATCCGCACGCCCAACAGGCGGTCGTTGAGGTAGTCCGCGGCCCAGCCGGCGAGCCCCGGGTCGACGTCGTCCGGGAACTCGGTGCGGAGCTTCGTCACGCCGCCGAGCGACGTGATCACGACCGTCATCACGACCCGCGGCAGGAGCATCAGCACCTCCACGTGGCGAACGGTGGCGGCGTGCAACGGCGGCGCGGAGACGAGGGCGAGCAGCCTCGTCACCTGCGACAGCATCTCGGTGGTCGCCTGCAGCGCCTCCTCGACCTCGGCGTGCGCGAGCGGGAGCGCGAGCGGGAACTCGCCCGGGCGCGGCTCCTGCACCTCGAGCAGGCCGTGGACGTAGATCCGGTAGCCAGATTCCGTCGGCACTCGCCCCGCCGACGTGTGCGGGTGGGTGAGCAGGCCGATCCGCTCGAGCTCGGCGAGCTCCCCGCGCACGGTCGAGGGGGCGACGCGCAGGTCGGAGCCCTCGACGAGCGTGCGCGACCCGACCGGCTGGCCGGTCGCGACGTAGGCCTCGACCACGCGGCGTAGGATGCCCCGCTGCCGCTCCGAAAGCGCTTCGCTCATCCGCTCATGGTAGGAGCGAGCAGGCGCGCCGTGACGCCGCCGCCCACGAACCGGCCGCGCCGCGTGAGCGAGAGGCCGCCTCCGTTTGACGCGACCAGCCCGGCCCGCTCGAGGCGCTCGAGCTCGTCGTGGTCGAGCGCTCCGCCCACCTCGGCGAGCGCGAGTGGCTCGTCCAGCCGGAGGCCGAGGAGCACGCGCTCTGCTGCGCGCACCCCCGGAGGGAGCTCCTCCACCTCGCGCGGCGGGACGTTCCCGCGCGCGAGCGCCCCCAGGTAGCGGGCGAGCGACGGCGCGTTCCGCCAGCGCCTTCCCTCGATTGTGCTGACCGCGCCCACGCCGAGCCCCAGGTAGTCGTGGCCGAGCCAGTAGCCCAGGTTATGCCGCGCGCGCAGGTCGCGGCCCCCGGCCAGCTCGGGGATCCGGGCGAAGCTCGCGGTCTCGTACCAGCGGTAGCCGGCTCCGATCAGCCGCTCGACCACCAACTCGAAGTACGACTCCATCGCCTCCGCCTGACGCCGGAGGGCGGCACCGTGACGGTGGGTGAAGCGCGTTCCCGGCTTCGCTTCGAGCTCGTACGCGGACAGGTGATCGGGTTCGAGGGCGAGCGCCTCGGCGAGGTCGCGCTCGAGATCGGCGGGCTCCTGGCCCGGGATCCCGTAGATGAGATCGAGTGAGACGTTGTCAAATCCGGCACCACGCAGAGTGTGCACGGCGCGTCGGACGTCGTCAGGTTGGGCAACGCGCCCGAGCACGGCCAGGAGCGGCGGCTGGAAGCTCTGCGCCCCGAGCGACACGCGATCGACGCCGGCGTCGTGGAGCAGTCCGGCCAGGGCCGGCGTGACGGTCTCCGGGTTCGCCTCGACCGACAACTCGGCGCTCGGCGGCAGCGCGGCGAGGAGCGTCGCGAGCGCGCCCGGCCCCGTGAAGGTCGGCGTCCCACCGCCGAGGTACACGGTCTCGAGGTCGGGGGCGAGCACGGCGCGCTCGAGCTCGAGCTCGCCGAGAAGCGCCCGGACGTACCGCTCGTGGTCGCCACGGCGGCCGACCGCCGTCACGAAGTCGCAGTAGCCACACCGGGAGGAGCAGAACGGCAGGTGGACGTAGAGGTGTCGGGCGCCGCTTAGGGTCGCGCCGCTCACGAGCGCCGTGTGCTGTCGTTCAGGTTGAGCACCGCGAGGAACGCCTCCTGCGGCACCTCGACTGCACCCACCTGCTTCATCCGCTTCTTGCCGGCCTTCTGCTTCTCGAGCAGCTTGCGCTTGCGCGTGATGTCGCCGCCGTAGCACTTGGCGAGCACGTCCTTGCGTCGCGCCTTGACCGTCTCGCGCGCAATCACGCGCGCGCCGATCGCGGCCTGGATCGGGACGTCGAACATCTGACGCGGGATCTCCTCGCGCAGCTTCTCGACGAGAGCCTTGCCGCGCTCGTACGCGAACTCGCGGTGCACGATCAAGCTGAGCGCATCGACGGGCTCTGCGGCAACGAGAACGTCGACGCGGACGAGCGTCCCGGGCCTGAAGCCGTCGAAGTCGTAGTCGAAGCTCGCGTAGCCGCGCGTGCGCGATTTGAGCTGGTCGTAGTAGTCCAGGACGACCTCGCCGAGCGGGAGCTCGTAGACGAGGTGCACGCGCTCGGGCGACAGGTACTCCATGTGGTCGAACCGCCCGCGGCGCTCGTTGTTCAGCTCCATGATCGTCCCCACGTACTCCTTCGGGACAATGATCGACGCCTTGATGAACGGCTCCTCGACCTCCTCCGCGTCGTCCGGGAGATCGGCCGGCGTGTGCACCTCGCGCCAGTCGGTCTGCCCCAGCCCGCGGACGCGGTAGGCGACGTTCGGCGCCGTCACGATCAGGTCGAGGTCGAACTCGCGCTCGAGGCGCTCGCGGACGATCTCCATGTGCAGGAGGCCGAGGAAGCCGCAGCGGAAGCCGAAGCCGAGCGCCTGCGAGGTCTCGGGCTCGTAGAAGAGCGCCGCGTCGTTCAGCTTCAGCCGCTCGAGGGCATCGCGCAGCTCGGGGTAGGCGTCGGACTCTGTCGGGAAGAGCCCGGCGAACACCATCGGCTTGACGTCCTTGTAGCCGGGGAGCGGCGCCGTAGCGGGCGCGCGGTCGGACGTGAGCGTGTCGCCGACACGTAGCTCCGAGACGTCCTTCAGCCCGGTGATCACGTAGCCGACCTCCCCCGCGCGCAGCTCGGGAACAGGACGCATCGCCGGCGACATGAAGCCGATCTCCTGGGCCTCGAAGCGGGTGCCGAGTGCCATCGCGCGCAGGTTCTCGCGCCGGCGCAGGACGCCGTCGACCACCCGCACGAACGCCACCACACCGCGGTACTGGTCGTACGAGGAGTCGAAGATGAGCGCGCGCGGCGAGGCGTCCGGCGCACCTTCGGGCGCGCCGATCCGCTCGACGATCGCGTCGAGCACCGCCTCGACGCCTTCGCCGGTCTTCGCCGAGATGCGCAGCACACGGTCCGCGTCCTCTCCGATCAGGTCTGCGACCTCGGCGGCCGCGCCGTCGGGATCGGCCTGCGGCAGGTCGATCTTGTTCACGAGCGGCACGATCTCGAGGTCGTTCTCGATCGCGAGGTACGCGTTCGCGAGGGTCTGCGCCTCGATTCCCTGCGCTGCGTCGACGACGAGCAGCGCGCCCTCGCAGGCCTGCAGGCTGCGGGACACCTCGTACGTGAAGTCGACGTGCCCGGGCGTGTCGATCAGGTTCAGCTCGTAGCCGCGCCAGTGGACGCGCACCGCCTGCGCCTTGATCGTGATCCCCCGCTCGCGCTCGAGCTCCATCGAGTCGAGCAGCTGGTCGCGCATGTCACGCGCCGAGACGGTGTCGGTGAGCTGGAGGATGCGATCGGCGAGCGTCGACTTGCCATGGTCGATGTGCGCGATGATCGAGAAGTTGCGGATGTGCTGCTGGTCCATGACACGTCGGGCCGCTACGTTCGGCGGCCCCGGAAGGAGAGTAGCGCCTGCAACTCGCGCAGCCCGAACGCCGCGCAGACGCCGAGGTAGGCGGCGACACCGAGCCCCAGCGCGACCCCGAGCGACACGACCTGCGCGGCGGCCGACCGGCCGAGCACCGAGTCGAGCCCTTTCCATACGGGCCACGCGACCGCGGCGAAGACGGCCCCGGCGACCATGACCCGCAGGAACACGCCGGTCAGGTTCCGGAGGTCGAGGGCGCTGTCGCGGCGGCGCAGCAGGACGAGCAGCGCCGCGGTCCCGCAGATGTTGACGATCGACGTCGACAGCGGGATGCCCCAGACGCCGAGGTGGAAGAAGAGCGCATCGAGGATCGCGTTCACCGCGAGGTTCGCGAGGGCGACCGCGGTCGGGATCCAGTTCTCCTGCAGGCTGAAGAACGCGCGGTTGAGCATCAGCATCGTGCCGTTGAACGTCAGGCCGATCGCGAACGCCGCGAGCGCGTAGGCAACGACGATCGTCTGGTCCTCCGTGAACGCACCGCGCTGGTAGAGCAGCCGCACGATCGGCTCGGCGAGCACCGCGCACGCGATCGACGACGGAACGAGCAGGAACACGATCTGCCTGAGCCCACGGGCGACCGTGTCGCCGTGCGCCGCCATATCGCCGCGCGCCGCCTGTCGCGACAACGACGGGAACAACACGGTCGCGACCGCCACGGAGAAGACGCCCTGCGGGACCATGTAGATGAGGAAGGCCTTGTTGATCGCTGCCGGCGCCAGATTCGCGTCGATGAAGCGCGACGCGAAGAACGTGTCGATCAGGGCGTTGATGTTGATCAGCCCGAGCCCGATCGTGACCGGGATCATCAGCTTGAGCACCTGGGCGACCGCAGGGTCGCGCCAGTCGATCACCAGCCGGAGCCGGTCGTCGCGGCCGCGCAGCCACGGCAGCGGCAGCAGGAACTGGATGAACGTCGCGACGAGGATCGAGCCGGCGTAGACGTAGAGCTTCGCGTCGCTCGTGTCGACGGCCGGGACGCCGAGCACGAGCCCGAGGATGATCGCGAGGTTCCAGGCCACGGGCGTGAGCGCGGGGACGGTGAAGTGGTCGTACGAGTTGAGGATCCCGACGACGATCCCCGAGAGCCCGAGCAGGACGACGATCGGGAACAGCACGCGGGCGAGCCCGACCGCGAGCTCGGGATCGGAGGCGTGGAACGGCTTCAGCAGCAGCGGCGCGATCAGCATCAAGAAGGCGGTGATCCCGCCGAGGCCGAGGAGGATCAGCCAGAACAGCGACGAGGCGACGCGCCACGCGCGCTTGCGCTCTCCCTTCTCGAGCAGCCCGCTGAACACCGGGACGAACGCCGACGAGAGCGCCGCGTCGGCCACGAGCGCCCGCACGAGGTTCGGCAGCTGGAACGCGACCGTGAACGAGTTGATCGGGCCCTGCGCGCCGAAGTAATAGGTCGCGACCATCTCGCGCACGAGGCCGATCACGCGCGAGACGGCCGTCGCGCCCGCGAAGATGATCGTCGAGAGAGCGAGTCGCCGGCGGCGTTCGCCGCCCGGCGCCGGCGCCGGCACGGGAACCCCGTCCGGCACAGGCTCCGGCGATCCCCAGGTCTCCTGGCCGCGCGCGCGGCGGCGCTCGTTCCGGGCAACGAGCCGTTCCTCCCGTTCACGAGCCAGGCGGGCCTCGTCCACGCTCATGAGCATAGGGAGCGCCTCTGCCGGTCTCGGGCAGCGCGCCTCGAACCGGGCCTCTGGTACCATCCGCGCGCCCGCTCGAGCGGGCATCTTTCTGAAGATGCCGAACATCAAGCAGCAGAAGAAGCGCGTCCGCATCGCCGCCGAGGAGCGGCTCGAGAACCTCCGCTACCGGTCGACGATCAAGACGCTGACCAAGCGTCTCGCGACCGCGGTCGAGGACAAGGACGCCGCCGCGATCGAGGCGGAGCACAAGAGCCTCGCCCGCCTGATCGACCGCGCGGCCGCCCGGGGCGCGCTGCACCGCAACGCCGCGGCCCGGAAGAAGTCGCAGGCGGCGCGGCTTGTCGGCGGCGCCGACTCATAGTCAGCCTCCGGCAGGCTGCGTGATCTCGACGAGCGCGCGCTCGAGTTCGAGGTCGTTCGCCAGCCTCGAGCCACCCTTGAGCGCGTGGTCGAGCGCAGCGAGGCGAACCGTCGCGCCACGGAGCTCGTCGCCGCTGTAGTTCCGGGCCTGGCCGTAGAGCTTGCGCACGTAGAACGGGTGGAGCTTCAGGCGGCCCGCAGCCTCCTTGGCCTCGACGCCTTCGGCGTCCAGCCGCTGAACCGC
The DNA here is from genome assembly GCA_035473635.1 of Gaiellaceae bacterium. Lineage (GTDB taxonomy): Bacteria > Actinomycetota > Thermoleophilia > Gaiellales > Gaiellaceae > PALSA-600. The sequence continues at coordinate 21,895 of DATIOD010000022.1, forward strand.
CCGCAGGCGCCCGACGTGGTTCGTCAGTGCCCCGACGACGCGCGGGATCGTCCGCGAGCGGGGATCGCCCGTCCGCTCGAGCATGCGCTCGGACGCCCGGAGGACGGCCGCGACGTCGCGTGCGCCCCACGCATCCGTGAGCAGGAACGCCGGTGACTCGGCGCGCGGCGCCACGAGCGCCTCGACCTCGCGCTCCGTCACGCGATCGCCGTTGGCCCACGTCGCGAGCTTGTCGACCTCCGCGGTCAGGTCGTAGAGGTCGTCGCCGACGACCTCTACGAGCAACCGACAGGCCTCGGGCTCCGCGGTTGTCGAGCGGAGCTTGAACTGCTCGGCGACCCAGCGCTCGAGCCCGCGCTGCGGCGCGTCCCACAGGAGGACCTCACCGGCGCCCCCGATCGCCTTTGCGAGCGGCCCGTCCTTCTTCACCTCGCCGCCCACGAGCGCGAGCACCGTCCCCGGGCTCGGCGCGACGACGTACGCGCCGACTGCCTTGGCATCTTCCGCCTTCCAGGCCTCGACGCCTGTCACGACGATCAGCCGATCGCCGTCCCCGAACAGGCCGAGCGCGTTGCACGCGGCGACGGCATCCTCACCCGTCGTCTCCGACGCATCGTGCAGCTCGACGGCATCCTGATCGAAGCGCGCGCGGAGCCTGGCGACTGCACGGTCGACCTTCGGCCGATCGCTCCCTGCGATCAGATACGCCGGCTTCAGCTCGTCCGCCACTGCCGCCAAGCATAGGCGCCCGTCCCGAAGATGCTCGGGCGACGAAGCGCTTCTGGAAGACTCGCGTCGTGGGGACCGCGACCGGCCTGCTGCAGACGCTCGCAGACGAGATCGGCGTGCGGCAGTGCGGGACCGAGGCGGCCGGAAGAGCGGCGGAAGCGATCGCGGCCGCGTTCCGGGACCTCGGCCTCGAGCCGGACTTTCAGGAGTTCCCGTTGCTGCGCTACGACGCGGAGGAGCCCGAGCTCTGGGTGGACGGCGAGCGATGGCGGGCGGGCCCGTGCATGTACGCGCACCCCGGCGAGTGCGAGGGCGAGATCGAGGTGCTCTCCGACGGGCTCTGGGCCGTCGGCGAGGGTCGACTCGCCCGGTCGATCTTCGGCCGCGGCCCGATCCCGTTCGGCGGCCGGTTCACGCTCGCCGGGCACATCGCGACGCCGCCCACGGCGTTCCTCTCCCGCGCCGACAGCGAGCGCATTCGCGAGGGACAGCGCGCGCGGCTCGTCGTTCGTGGATCGTTCGTCGCCGGTCAGCGCGACCGGAACGTCGTCGCCCGGATCCCGGGCAAGACCGACGAGCGCATCGTGGTCGGTGCGCACTACGACTCGGTCTGGCACGGGCCGGGTGCGATCGACAACGCCACCGGCGTCGAAGGGCTGTGGCGGGTCGCCGAGCACTTCGCCGGCACCGAGCCGACGCGCACGATCGAGCTGGTTGCGTTCGGCGCCGAGGAGATCGGCCTCGTCGGCGCCCGGCGCTTCGTCGCCGACGCCCGCGAGCGCGACACGCTCGATTCGATCGTCGGCATGGTCAACCTCGACTGCATCGGCTGCGGCGAGCTGCTCGAGCTCCTCTGCTCGCCCGCAGCACTCCTCGAGCGGACGCGGGCTGCGGCCGAGCGCCTCGGGCTGACGGAGCGCTACGAGGTGGTGACGGAGATCGGCGAGGAGGCGGGCACCGATCACCTGCCGTTCGCGCAGGCCGGCATCCCCGCGGTCAGCATCCTCCACTTCCCGTACGAGGAATACCACCTGCCCGAGGACACGCTGGGGCTCGTCGAGGAGCGGCGGCTCGCGGACGCGGTTGCACTCGCGATCGACATCGTCCAGTCGCTCGTCGACGACCCCGTCCCGCGCGCCTAGCGCCAGGCCCGGAAGCGACGCCATGCCGCAGCAGCGGCGAGCAACGGCACGACCGTCGCCACGACGGCCGGGAGACCGCGGAGCTGTGCGAACGGGACCGCGGCGACGAGCCGGGCGCACATCGCGACGTAGGCCGCGATCCAGCCGTCGAGCCACGCGAGCGTCTCGGCGAGCCGCGGCGCGACCGGCTCGACGGCGGCGGCGGCGAACGCGAGGCCGAGCAGGAGCCCGACGACCGGCTCGACCAGGGCGTTCGCCAGGATCCCGAGCACCGGCACCGCGCCGAAGCGGAGCGCCAGCACGGGAGCCGTCGCGAGCCCGCAGGCGGCCGAGACGGAGACAGCAAGCCGCAGCGAGCCGGGGAGCGGGTACCCCTCGAGCACCGCACGAAGCCACGGAGCGAGCACGAAGATCGCGACGACGGCGACGAACGAGAGCTGGAAGCCGGGGTCGAACAGCGCGTACGGGTTCCACGCGAGCAGGACGAGCGCGGCGAGCAGGAGCGCGTGCCAGCCGTCGCGCTGGCGACCGGCGAGCCAGGCGACCGACACCGCGCAACCGGCGACGGCCGCGCGGATCACCGACGGCTGCGGTCCGACCGCGAGCACGTACGCGGCGATCGCGGCGAGCGCGCCGACGTGACCCGCGACCCGCGGGAGGCCGAGCAGCAGTACGAGCGCGAGCACGCCCACGGAGATGAGCACGACGTTCTGGCCCGACACCGCGAGCAGGTGGTACAGCCCGGATCGGCGGAAAGCGGTCTTGAGCTCCGGCGACAGGCCGTTGTCGTCCCCGAGCACGATCCCGTCGACGAGCGCGCGCCGCTCACCGCGCAGCCCGCGGACCGACGCGCGCCGGAGCCACGCA
>DATIOD010000023.1:0-45963 GCA_035473635.1 Gaiellaceae bacterium
GCGGGCGCTTGTCGTCGCGCCAGCGGATGAGCCTCGAGCCGTGGCGGAAGCGGTTCCCCTGCACCTTGTCGTAGCGCACCTCGACGACGAGCTCGGGACGGATCGCGGCCTCCTCGAGGTCGCCGGTCCCCCAGCGGTTGGGCTCCGAGAACCGCCGCTCCGGCGCGTCGACGAGCAGCGGGACCACGCGCTTCGAGACCTCCTCGCGCGTCTTCGCAGCGACCGCGCACGAGCCGACGTAGTCGATGTCGCCGTCGTCGCCGTAGAGGCCCAGCAGCAGGGTCGCGATCTCGCGGCGGTCGGCCTTCCAGCGCAGCCCGACGACCACGCAGTCGGCCGTCTTGTGCTCCTTCACCTTCACCATCCCGTCGCGCGAGCCGGGCAGGTACGGCGCGTCGAGCCGCTTCGCGACGACCCCGTCGAGCCCGAGCGCCTCGAACCGTGCGAGCCACCCGCGCGCGTCCTCGACCTCGCGCGTCGCCGGCGAGCGCCGGAAGCCGTCGAGGCCCTCCACCCGGCCGCGGCGATCGGCGAGCGGCTGCCGCCACACCTCCTCGTCCTCCCACAGCAATACGTCGAACGCGACGAACTCCGCCGGGATCTCGGCCGACAGCTTGCGCACCCGCGACTCGGCCGGATGCAGCCGCATCTGCATCGCGTCGAAGTCGAGCGCGCCGTCGCGCGCGATCACGATCTCGCCGTCGAGGGCCGAGCCCGGAGCGAGCACATCCCCGAGCGCCTCGAGCTCCGGGAAGTAGCGAAGCAGCGGACGCTCGTTGCGCGACCAGAGCTTGAGCTCGCCGTCGACGTTCTCGAGCACGCCGCGGAAGCCGTCCCACTTCGGCTCGTACTGCCACCCGTCGCCGACCGGCAGCTCGCGCACGAGCTGAGCCTCCATCGGCGGGAACGGGATGCTGGCGGCCGGCATCGGGCCGAAGCGTAGGGTTTCGGCCATGATCCGCGTCGCCGTCACCGGAGTCGGCTGCGTCACACCGCTCGGCCTCGACGCCTCGACCACCTGGACGGCCGCACAGGCCGGCGAGAGCGGCATCGACTGGATCCGGGCGTTCGACACCGAGGGGCTGCCGGTGCGCATCGCCGGCGAGGTCAAGGACTTCGACGCGTCGCAGGTGGTGCCGCCGAAGGAGGCGCGCAGGCTCGAGCGGAACGTCCTGCTGGGCGTCGCGGCCGGCCGCGAGGCGCTCGGCGACGCCGGGCTCAACGGCTTCGATCCGGCGCGCGTCGGCGTTGTCTTCGGTTCCGCCATCGGCGGCGTGCCCGGGATCCTCGAGCAGGCGGACACACTGCGCGAGCGCGGCCCCGACCGCGTGTCGCCGAACTTCCTCCCGAACGTCCTCGTCGACTCCGTCTCGGGGCAGCTCGCGATCTCGCTCGGGCTGAAGGGCCCGAACTACGCGGTCGTCTCGGCCTGCGCGACGGGCTCGCATGCGATCGGCGAGGCCGCCGAGATGATCCGCCGCGGCGCCGCCGACGCCGTCCTGGCAGGCGGCACCGAGTCGTGCATGGTTCCGCTGATCCTCGCCGGGTTCACGGCGATGCGCGGTCTCGCCGCCGAGGACGACTATCCGCCGCGCGCCTCGCGGCCGTTCGACGCGACGCGGGCGGGCTTCGTGATGGCCGAGGGAGCAGGCGCGCTCCTGCTGGAGCCGCTCGAGGACGCTGAGCGGCGGGGCGCCTCGATCTACGCGGAGGTGCTCGGCTACGGGGCGTCGAACGACGCGCACCACATGGCGCAGCCGGAGCCGGAGGCCACGGGCGTCGCCGCGATGATGATCGCCGCGCTCGACCGCGCCGGCGTCGAGCCCGAGCGCGTCGGCTACATCAACGCGCACGGCACCTCGACGCCGCAGGGCGACGCGGCGGAGACGCGCGCGATCAAGCAGGTCTTCGGCGACCATGCGTACCGACTCGCCGTCTCCTCGACGAAGTCGATGATGGGCCACACGTTCGGCGCCGCCGGCGCGATCGAGGCGATCCTCTCCGCGCTCGCGCTGCGCGACGGTGTGCTGCCGCCGACCATCAACTACCGCGAGCCCGACCCCGAGTGCGACCTGGACTACGTTCCCAACGAGGCGCGGAAGGCGAAGGTCGACGTCGCGCTCTCGAACGCGATGGGCCTCGGCGGCCACAACGGCTGCGTCCTGCTCGGGCGCGTGTGAGGCTCACACTCGTCCGCAACGCGACGCTGCTGCTCGAGTCGTCGGGCAAGCGCATCCTCGTCGACCCGGCGCTCGACGACGCCGGTGCGAGGCCGCCGATCGAGAACACGCCGAACCAGGAGCGAAACCCGCTCGTCCCGCTCCCGCTTTCCGCAGAGCGTGTCGTCGAGGGGATCGACGGCGTGATCGTGACGCACCTGCACAAGGATCATTTCGACGATCGTGCCGCGGCGCTCCTCGACCGGCGCATCCCGGTCCTGACCCAGCCCGCGAGCCTCGACGCTCTGCGCAGCCAGGGCTTCGAGTCGGCCACTGACGACCCGGACGGCTGGCTCGGGCTCGAGGTGGCGCGGACAGGGGGCCGGCACGGGACCGGCGAGCTCGGCGAGGCGCTCGGCCCGGTCTCGGGCTTCGTGCTCGACCGCGTCTACGTCGCCGGTGACACGATCTGGTGCGACGAGGTGCGCGAGGAGCTCGAACGTCACCGGCCGCGCACGATCGTCGTCAACGGCGGCGGCGCACGCTTCCTCGAAGGCGATCCGATCGTGATGACGGCCGACGACGTTCGCGCCGTTCGCGCGGCGACCGACGCGGCGGTCGTGGTCGTCCACCTCGAGGCGATCAACCACTGCCTCGAGCGTCGCGATGTCTACCGCTCGATCGACGGCGCACTCGTGCCGGACGATGGCGAGTCGCTGGAGCTCTAGCCGGCGACGACCTCGACGGTGAGCTCGTCGATCGACGCGACGACGACGTCGGCGAGCGCGAGCGACTCCTCGTCGGGCGGGAAGTGGTGGTTCGGGATCGCGACCACGCGCAGCCCCGCCGCCTTCGCCGAGCGGATGCCGTTGTGCGAGTCCTCGACCGCCGCCGCGTTCGCACCCTCGACGCCGAGCCTCCGCACCGCCTCGAGGTACACGTCGGGCGCCGGCTTGCCCCGCCCGACCTGCTCGGACGACACGGCGGCCTGCACGAGCGGCTCGATGCCCGCCGCGCGCAGCACGACCTCGATCACCTCGGGATTCGAGGACGACGCGATCGCGAGCGGCCAGCGGGCGCCGATCCGCCGGACGGCGGCGACGGCGCCGCGGATCAGCGGCGGCCGGTCGGCGTACCGCTCGAGCAGCCGCCGCACGACCTCGGCGTTCACACTCTCCGGTGTCCCCGGCACGCCGAGCGTGTCGGTCAGGTACCGCGACCACTCGGGCGAGCTCATTCCCATCATGTCCCGGGTTGCACGCTCCGGGAACGGACGGCCCGACTCGCGCACGAGCCCGATGCGCACCTCGTCCCATACCTGCTCGGAGTCGACGATCACGCCGTCGAGATCGAAGACGACCGCCTCGATCACAGCGACCGGTAGCCGTGGTGCAGGTAGACGAGCGACTCGGGGGCGCGGCCCTCTTCGAGGTGGACGATCTCGCCGACGAAGAAGCTGTGATCGCCGGTGACGAAGCTGTCGACCGGGCGCGCGACGATCCATCCGACCGCGTCGGCGAGGAGGCGTGGGTCGTCCGCGCGCACCTCGATCCCCTCCCAGAGGGCGATCGGCGGGACGCTGCGCGCGAAGTGCTGCGCCAGATGGGCCTGGTCGCCGCCGAGGATCGAGACCGCCCACTCGTCCGCGCCGCGCAGCGGCTCGTGCAGCGACGCGTCGATCGCGATCGAGATTCCGATCAGCCTCGGCTCGAGCGACAGGGAGACGAGCGACGAGACGGTGAGCCCCGCTCGGCGCCCGTCGACCTCGGCCACGACCACCGAAACGCCGGCGGGCCAACGCCGGAACAGCGCTCGCTGCTCGGATCCACGCTCCTCCTCCACGGAGGCGAGCCTAGATGGTCGTGGGCGCTACGACGCGAGCATGACGCCCGACGGCGTCACCGTGCCCGACTCGACGAGCGCGAGCAGCGCGTCCACGACGCGTGGGTCGAACTGGCTGCCGGCGCAGCGTGCGATCTCGGCGAGGGCGTCCGAGCTCGACCGAGTGGTGCGATACAGGCGGTCGGTCGTCATCGCCTCGTACGCGTCCGCGACCAGAAGGACACGCGAGCCGATCGGGATCTCCTCGCCCGCGAGGCCGTCCGGGTAGCCGCGCCCGTCCCAGCGCTCGTGGTGGTGGAGCACCCACGTCGCGACCGGCTCGATGCGCAGCGACGTGAGCATGCGGTAGCCGACGAGCGGGTGGAGCGAGATCGCGTCGTGCTCCGGCTCGGTGAGCGGGCCGGGCTTGCTGAGAATGTGCTCGGGAACCGCGACCTTGCCGAGGTCGTGCAGCAAGCCGGCGATGCGGAGCAGCTCGACGTCCTCGGCGGACAGCTGGAGCTGCTCGCCGATCCTGGCCGCGAGCTCACCGACCGCCTGCGAGTGGCTGCCGGTGTACGCGTCGCGCACGTCGATGGCGCCGGCGAGCGACGCCGCCGCGCGGAGGCGCGCACGGCGGTCGGTCTCCTCGGAGCCCCGCCGTGCCGACAGGTCGACGACGCCGGGACGGAAGACGCGCACCGCTGCCCGCCCCTCCGCCTTCGCCAGGTAGAGCGCACAGTCGGCGGCGCGCACGAGGTCGGCGCGCTCGAGACCGGGCCACGGGTAGGTCGCGAGGCCGGCCGACACGGCGATCGCAAAGTCGCCCTCAGGCCGCTCACGTGCGATGCGATCGACGGCCGCCGACGCAGTCTCGACTGCTTCGTCCTCCGTCGCGTTCGGGAAGAAGACCGCGAACTCGTCGCCGCCGAGCCGGAACGCCTCGCCTGCGTCGCGCAGGTTCGCGCCGACCAGCGCGAGGATCCGGTCGCCCACGGGATGACCGTGCGAGTCGTTGATCCACTTGAACTCGTCGACGTCGAGCAGGCACAACGTCAGGGGCGTGCCCGTCTCGTCGACCTCGTCGAGCAGCCGCTCGAGCTCCTGCTGGAAGTGGCGGTGGTTGCCGAGGCCACTGATCGGGTCGGTCAACGCGAGCTCGATCGCGTCCAGTTCGCGGAGGACCGAGCGCTGGTAGAGCGCGATCGCGAGGAACGGCCCGACGAGCGTCGCCGCGAGCAGCGGCGAGCGCTCCCACAGGACGCAGAGCATGATCGCGACCGACGCCATCGTCGCGAACGCGACGACCGTGGACTCGACCGTCTGCGCGACGACGGCGCCGAGGTTCTTGCCGGCCGAGATGCTCACCACCAGCGCCACGAGCACGACGTTGAGCACGTAGAAGGTCGCGGCCGCCGCGATCACCTGCGAGGCGAACCAGGCGACGTGCTCGGTGTGCGCGGTGCCGTACGACGCGATCACTCCCGCGCCCGCGCCCGAGATCGCGTAGACGGACGAGTTGTAGGAGACCTTCGTCCACGGCCGGCGCTGGACGAGCTCGACCACGCCGCGGGTGATCGCTCCGAGCACGGCCGCGGCGCCCCAGCCGTACAGGCAGCCGGTCGCGACGATGAACACCGCCGCCAGCGAGATGCCCCCGGCGCGCACGCCCTTGATCGGGACCGGGAACGCCTCCACGAACACGGCCGCGACGAGCAGCGCAGCCAGGCTCGCCCACCCTGCCGCCGTCAGCCCCGCACGGGCGATCGTGACGGCGCCGAGCGCGACGAGCATCGCACCGCCGGCGCTGACGAGGACGACGTAGACGAGAAGCCGGCGGGCAACGGGTGCCGCCGGCTTCTCGCGTCCGTGCCGGCCCGCGCTGTCGTGCGTGGGGTCGGACACGGCCGTCACTTCACACCGCTCGTCGCCTAGCCGACGAACATGGCCATCGCCCAGTGAATCCCCGCGCCGACCGCAGCAAGCAGTCCGGATGCAAGGACGAGCGCGGTCAAGAGCCCCAGCCGCCGATTCCAGTGAACCATCGTCGTTCTCCTTCGCCGCACAAAGAAAGGAACGGTCGGAGTTTCCGCCTGCAAACGCCCGGCCTCATCCCCCGAACCGGGGATCCTCCCGACGGGCTCGTTCGCTAGTTCGGGTGGCACTGGCGGTCGCCGAGGCCGGCGATCGCCTGGTTCGCGGTGGCATCCGCAGTGCTCGAGTACGGGCCCGGCGAGGAGCCCTGCCACATCACGTCGGGCGTCACGCCCGGTCCCTCGACCGTGGCGCGGTAGCGCGCTCCGTTGCCGGCGGGGTGCGCGCCGTGGGGGTTGAAGCTGTAACAGAAGGCCCCCGTGCCGGTGTGCGTGAGGAAGCTGTTCTCGCGGTGCCAGCCCGTGCCGTAGCGCGAGTCGAACGTGTCGACGTAGATGTTCCGGCCGAACGTGTCGAGCGGTGCGCCGCTCGAGGTCGAGCGGAAGCCGTACACGCCGGTGCCGCCGTACGTGAGGCGCCCGAAGAGGTGGTCGAAGCGATGCCACGACCAGTCCATGTCGATCTCGAGCACGGGCAGCGCACCGGTCCAGTGGGACAGCCTGAGCTCCCAGGCACCCTGGCTCCCGCCCGGCGCGACGCCGTAGTTCGGAAGCCCGCGCTGCCACGCCTGCAATGCCCAGTACGAGCCGTCGGGCGCCTTGCATGCGACGACCTTCCACGCGAGCGCCGGCCCGTCGTAGGCGGCGCACGAGCCGTTGAAGGTCTTCCAGTAGTCGCGGTGGTACTTCCCCCAGCCGCCCGCGTAGTCGAGGTCGAACGCGACCTGCTGGCGCGACGACGTCGGCGCAATCGCGTTGACGGCGCCCCAGGCGAGGACATGCCTGACGCGGCCGCCGTCGTTGTACGTGAGCAGCGCCTCGCCCTTGGCGTTCACCTCGAGCGACACGTTGTGCGCGTTGCGGTCGATGAGCTGCGACGCATTCGCGGCGGTAACGGCGGCAAGGGCGACGGCAATGACCGACAGCAGTAGAAGACTGCGCATCCTGGCGGAGGTATCGACTGACCCATGGGGCGACTACGCCCTCGTTCGTGGTACCCCGTTTGTCGAATTACTATCCCCGCGGCCATGAATCGTCGGGAGGTCATCGAGTCGGCGATCACGGTCGGCCTCGTGGCGATCGCCGCGATCTGCCACTTCGCGGAGCTCACTCCGGTGCTGACCTTCGCGGTCTGCGCGATCGCGCTGGCGTCGCTCGCACGGCAGGTCGGGCATGCAACCGAGCAGCTCGGCGCGCGCATCGGCTCGGGCGGCGCCGGCGTCGTGCAGTCGGCGCTCGGCAACCTTCCGGAGCTGTTCATCTCGCTGTTCGCCCTCCGGCAAGGGCTCATCGAAGTCGTCCAGGCGGCGCTCGTCGGCTCGATCCTCGCGAACAGCGTGCTCGTGCTGGGAATCGCATTCGTCGTCGGCGGCCTCCGCAACGGCCCGCAGCAGTTCAGCTCGTCGCGCGCCCGCACGGTGTCGATCCTCGCGCTGCTCGCCGCCGCGACGATGGCGATCCCGTCGCTGACGAGCGCGCTCCAGACGGCGGCCCGGCCACACGAGGAGACGCTGTCTCTGATCTGCGCGGGCGTCCTGCTCGTGGTGTTCGTCGTCACCCTGCCGGCCTTCCTGAAGTCGACCGGTGACGAGGAGCACGAGCCGGTTCGCTGGTCGACGGGGCTGACCGCGACCGTGCTCTGCGTGAGCGGCGCGGGCGCGGCGTTCACGGCCGACTGGTTCGTCGACGCGCTCACACCCGCGATCGACACGCTGCACATGAGCCAGGCGTTCGCCGGCCTCGTGATCGTCGCGATCGCCGGCAACGCCGTCGAGAACGTCGTCGGGGTGCAGCTGGCCGCGCGCAACAAGCCCGACTTCGCGATCTCGGTGATCATCAACTCGTCGCTGCAGGTCGCGCTCGCGCTGACGCCGGCGCTCGTCTTCCTGTCGCTCCTGCTCTCGACGCACCTGACGCTCGTCTTCCCGCTGCTCCTGGCGGTCGTGTTGCTGCTCAGCGCCGTGCTCGGCGCGCTCGTCGTGAACGACGGCCAGTCGACGTGGCAGGAGGGCGTCGTGCTGGTCGGGTTCTACGTCGTGATCGCCGCGAGCGTCTGGTGGGGTACCTAGTCCTTCGAGACCGCCGCGACGCGGGCGCCGGTCAGCCGCACGAGATCGTCCGGGCCGAGCTCGATCTGCAGGCCGCGGCGCCCCGCGCTCACAAGGATCGTGGGCCACGCGAGCGCCGCCTCGTCGACGGTGGTCGGGAGCCGCCGGCGCTGGCCGAGGGGGCTGATCCCGCCGACGACGTAGCCCGTCGCCCGTTCGGCCGCCGCCCGCTCGGCGAGGACCGCGCGCTTCCCCACGGCGTGGAGATCGAGCTGACGGTTGCCGGGAACGACATACGCGTGGAGCGCGCCGTCGGCGTCGACGACGAGCGTCTTGAAGAGCCGCCCCGCGGGCATCCCGAGCGCCTTTGCCACGGCCGCCGCGTAGTCGCCCTCACCCATCTCCACGCCGGAGTACTCGTGCAACCTGAACTCGATGCCCGCGCGCTCGGCGGCCTTGACGGCAGGCGTCAACCCTCGACCTCCTCGACGAGCAGGCCGAGCGCGAACAGCCGCCACGCGAGATCGACGTCGCCGGCGAGAAAGAGCGCCGCATCGCGCGCGCGCGGCAGGTCGCGCACGCGCAGCGCCAGCGCGTCGATCGAGCGGCCGAGCTCGGCCCGCCGCTCCGGGTCGTACAGCTCCGTTGCGAGAGCCTTCACGGCACGGTCGTCGACGCCGAGCTCGCGATGCGGGTCGCCCCCGGCCGCGAGCAGCAGCAACGCACGCCGCCGCGCGCCGTTCAGCTTCTCCTCGTCGAGCCGAACGTCCCGGCCGGCGACGTAGGCGAGCACGGGCAGCGGGTCGCCGAGCTCGCCCGTATCAACCCGCCGAAGCAGATCGTCGATCGCATCCATTGCCTCGCGTCTAGCATGACCGCCGTATGGACGAGGTGCTGTCGCACGCGGAGGAGTGGCGCAAGCAGGGCGAGGACGTCGCGCTCGCGACCGTCATCGGCACGCGCCGAAGCGCGCCTCGCCCACTCGGGTCGAAGCTTGCGATCACCGGCTCCGGCAAGCTGTTCGGATCCGTGTCCGGCGGCTGCGTCGAGGCGGACGTGGCCGAGCGCGCGCAGCCCGTGCTGAACGGCGAGGCGCCGTACGTGATCTCGTACGGGATCGCGGACGACGAAGCGTGGACGGTCGGCCTGCCCTGCGGCGGCGAGATCGACGTCTTCGTGGAGCCCTTCTCGGGTGCGCCGCCGATCGAGCGCGGCACGAGCTACGTCGTCGTCAAGGGTGACGGCGTCGGCGAGCGGTGGCACGACGCGTCGCGTTCGTCGACTCACCTCCGCGAGGAGGAAGGCCGCAGCGTCTTCGTCGAGTCGGTCACACCTCCGCCGCGGCTCGTCGCGGTCGGCGCAGGCGACATCGCCGAGGCGCTCTGCGCCCTCGCGCGGCCGCTCGCCTGGCACACGGTCGTCGTCGATCCGCGTGCAGGGCTCGCGACGCGCGAGCGCGTCCCGAGCGCCGACGAGCTGATCGTCGAGTGGCCGGACAAGATCGACGTCGACGAGGACACCGCGCTCGTCTCGCTCGTCCACGAGGAGCGCCTCGACCTGCCCGCGCTGCGCCGCGGCGTCGAGGGCGGCGCGTTCTACGTCGGCGGCCTCGGGTCACGGCGCGCGCAGGAAAGGCGCCGCGAGCATCTCGGCGGGATCGCCGACTCGGTGCACGGCCCCATCGGCCTCGACCTCGGCGGCGAGACGCCGGCCGAGATCGCGCTCGAGATCATGGCCGAGCTGGTGCAGGCGCGGAAGAACGGGGCCTGACGAGCGGCGCGGCCGCGGCGAGCACGAGCCCGGCCACGAAGAGCACCCAGTTGACCGTCGGGTCGAAGCCGACCCAGCCGGTGACGCCGAGGAACCAGAGCGCGAGCGCGACCGTCGCGGCGGCGGGAAGGAGATCGCTCGCGGTCATCGTGAGGCGAGCTTACTCGTGCAGCGCGCCGTCGCCTCCGCCGCCGTGGCCGCTGCTGCCCGAGTCGCCGCCGTGGCCCGAACCGCCGTCGTCGCTGCTCCCGGGGCCGCCGTTTCCGGAGCCGCCCGGGACGCCGTCGCCCGACCCGGAGACGGTGGTCGTCCCGCCGTCGCCGGGCCCGGAGCTCGACGTCGGTTGGGCGGTTGGCGCCGGTTCCACCGTCGCCACGGTGGTGACCGGCGGCGGTGTGCTCGCGGGGGTCGTCGACACGGTCTCGGGCCCGTGCCGGGAGCCACCGCCGCCGTGCTGTTGAGACGTCGCCTCGAGCTCGTGCGCCGGCCGGGCACGGCTCGGGCCTGGTCCGCCCCGCCCGCGCTCGTGCGTCGCCGAGCCGGCGTGCGAGGTCGCGGCGTGATGGGGCTCGCTGCGCCGCTCGGTCGACGCCGGTGCCAGGCGGACGGGCTGCACGTGGGCCGCCGAGACCCGGTGCGACACGGCCACGGGGCGCCGCGCCGGCTGCGGACGCTGAGGCGCAGCGGCGGGCGCCGCACCACGCGTCGGGTTCTGGTCGCGCGCGATCTCGTAGCCGACCGGCGTCCCGGCGGCGAGCGTCGCCGTCGCGACGACTGCACCGACCTTCACCGCAGCCGGGGCGCCGCCGCCTGCGAGTAGTCCGGGCAGCGCGCGCAGCCAGTCGAGCGCGCCGGCGGGAAGCACGCCGAGCACACGCCCCTTCGCGCGCAGCGCCTGCCGACACCCGGCGCACGAGCGCAGGTGTGTTCGGAGCGCGCGGCGTTCCTGGGTGTCGAGCGGCCCGGCGGCGAGACGCCGGACGGCCACGCAGCTCAAGCGGTCACCGAACACGAGGTGCTCCGCCATCCGGTTGCGCGCGGCGAAGAGCGCCTGCTCGACCTGCGTGGGCGACAGCGCGAGCTCGCGTGCGGTCTCGTCGATTCGCAGGCCGTGCAGCTCGCGGAGGACGTACACGTTCCGCTGCGTCTCGGGGAGCGCGGCGACCGCCTCGACTAGCGCGCCGGGGGACGGCCCCTGGGCGGCCGCGGGCAGCTCCGGAACGTCCGGGGAAGGGAGCTCGCGCCGCCGCCCGACCAGATCCAGAGCGGCGTTGTGCGCGATGCGGTAGAGCCACGGCCGGACGTGCTCGGCGTTGCGCCCGTCGCGGAGCGCCCCGTATGCCTTGAGGAGCGTCACCTGGGCGACGTCCTCTCCGGCCGCGTGGTCGCCGAGGAGATACCCGCCGTACGCGGCGAGCCGGTGCGCGTAGCGCCGGTAGAGCTCGTCGAAGGCCGCCGCCTCGCCCGCGGCGAGGCGGCGGCCCAGGCTCTCGTCGGACAGCCGGCGGAGCAGGAAGGGGCTCACGTCGGTTCTATCGCCGCGCAGGGCCCGCCGGTTTCCTAGTGCCCTCCTCCGTGGCCGTGCCCGCCGTCCTGACCGCCGCCGTGGTGGCCGTCGTCGTGGCCGCGATCGTGGTCGCCGACGTCGTCGTCCTCGCCGCCGGAGAGCTTGACCAGCGACAGCGCGCCGTTCGGGAGCTGCGCAAAGGTGGCGTGCACCTCCTCTCCCTGCACGAAGCCGGTGAGGTCGAACCCGGCCGGCACGCCGATCACCAGCGACTGCCGCTCCGAGGTCACCGTGATCGAACCGGTCCCGATCGTGAGCCGGCCCTCGACCACGCCCCCGGGCGACGTCGGCGAGAAGACGGTGAGCTGCCGTTCGTGGAGATCCTCGTCGTCACCGACGACCGCGATCACGTCGACGGTCGACCCGGGCGCGAGTGCGGCCGGCGAATGGCCGTCGAGCACGATCACGGCGCCGCCTGCCGACACGACCAGCCGGTCCGGCGTGACCGAGACCACCTGCGCGCGGAACCGCACGCTCTCCGCATGCCCGCGGATCTCGACCCGCGACGCGGCGAGCGTGCCGTCCCGGAGCGTCCGCGCGTGCAGGTCGACGCGCTGGCCGACGTGCAGGCGCCGGGCCGCGTTGGTGTGGACAAGCTGCACGCTGGTCGGCGTGCGGGCGACCGCGATCATGTGACGAGCCGGCTGCACCTTCAGGACGACGCCGCTCGCGAGCGCACCGGCAGGTGCGGCGAGGGCGACGACGGCGAGAGCAGCGAGCACACATCTCTTCATGGGAAGCCTCCTGGCGGGAACGTGGCTTCCCTGAGACGCCGGAGCGCCCGAAACCTTGCATGGGAACCGGTGCCGGTCTAGCTGCGCGCGAAGCTGAGCTGCTTCGCGGGGACCGTGACGTCGAGGTTCGCGGCGCCGACGATCTCGATGTGCACCTGCCGCCCGTGCGCGACGCGGGCGAGATGAACTAGGTAGCGATGCCCGTGGCCGTCGCTCCCGCGCAACCACGCCTCGGCGTCGTTCGAGCTCACGCCGAGCTCTTTCACCGACACGGCCTGCCGGATCGTCGCGCCGCGCAGCGTGACGCTGCCGTGCGCCAGCTTGCCGTCGGAGGTGGCGTCGAGCGTCAGCTTCCGGTGAGCCGTCAGCTGCAGGGCGCCCTTGGAGCGGACGTGGCCGCGCGAGTTGACGATCCGCGCGTTGACGCGGAGCCCGGAGCCCATGTCGAGCTCGTCGCCCTGGAAGCGAACGGCGATCTTGTGCGTCCCGCGCGGCAACGGCGGGTCGGGCGCGACGTGCGCGATGCCCGCCTTGTTCGTCCGGACGACGTAGGCGGTCTTCCCGACGACGAAGAGCAGCTGCCGCCCCTTCAGCGGCACGCCGCGCGAGGTCGCACCACGCGTGAGCCTGGCGCGAAGCTGGAGGAACCCGAACGGCGCACGGCGCGCGCCGGTGTAGGTGACCTTGGTGAGGCTCCGCTTCGGCGGCGCCGGCTTCGTCGAGGGATGCGAACCGAGGGTCGGGCTGGTCGCCGCAGAGGTGACGGGCGCGGTGACGAACGGCGCGCCGGCGACCTGACTGCAGTCGACCGAGGCGGAGTTCACGGCCGCGACCGCCGCCTTGAACGGCTGGTAGGAGCCCTTCTGCGCCCCGTCCGCCCACAGCAGGCCGGACTGCCACCCGCCGAGCGACGGCTCGTCCTCGAGCATGAAGTTGAAGTCGGCGCCGATGTACGGCTGGCAGTAGGTGAGCAGGAGTTCGTCCGCGAGCTGCGTCGCCTGGTCGGGCGCCTGGCTCGAGTCCGGCGGGTGGGCCCGCGGCGGCTCCGGCGACACGACGTCCGGGAGCGCGCCGGGCCAGGTTTCGACGCCGAAGTAGAGCGACGACTTCGACGCCGGGATCGTGGTCTGGTACCCGGTCTCGAGGTACCAGATCGGCACGCCCTGGTCGGGAAGCTTCTGCCCGGTGCCCGAGAAGGCATCGCTCAGCACCGACAGCAGCCTGCCGAGATCGCCGAGCGAGATGATCGCCGGGTCGGAGTGCACCGTCCACGGCCGCTCGCTCGAGCTCGTCGGGTACGGGTGGTGGCCGATCGTGTCGAAGAGGGGCTGCGTGCGCCCGCTCGCGCGATACGCCGCGCCCAGGCCCTGGATGAACGTGGTCGGCGAGTGGGAGATGTTGTCGAAGGCGTTCGGATTGTCGTTGCCCCACACCGAGGTCGCCGGCCCGATCACGTTGATCGACGAGCGCATCGCGTGCAGATCGTCGTAGCAAACGGCGGCGAGCGCCTCGTACTGCTCGGGCGCGCTCTGCCCGGACGGCCCGTACTGCGGGCGCCAGAAGCCGCTCAGGTTCGGCTCGTTCCAGATGACGACGTCGTTGATCCGCGGGAAGCGCGTCACCGCGTCGCCGAGATACGAGCAGTAGGCGTCGCGGCTCGCGGCGTCGAGCGGCGGGTCGCCCTGGTTCAGCGCCGCCAGCACGATGCGCTGGTTCGGCGCACCGGAGACGACGCGCCCGAGCGCCGCGGCGTCGCTCGGCGTGAGCGTCCGCTCGCCCGGTGTCCACGTCAGCGCGACGCGGATGGCGCGCAACCCGAGGTCGTTCGCCGCCGACACCATGGGGCCGGTGTTCCATTCGAAGGCGTCGTCGGACACACCGACGAACATGCCGGGAGCCGCATCGGACGCACGAGGCGCCACCAACATAACGACCGACGCGAGGACGATCAGCGTCGACCACCTCATCCCCACCCGGGACCGTAGCAACGGCTTCCGAAGCCTGCGGAAACGGAAATGGTGACGGGACGTAAGTGGCCGCTGAGCGGGGAAATCAGGGCGCCGGGACGGTGACCGTGACCGTCGAGGCCTTCTGCGCGATCGTGATCACGCGCCACTGGACGGTCGTCACCAACCGCGTGACCGTCCTCGGTGGAGCGGCCGCAGCGGTCACGACGTGGGTGACGGCCGCCGCCGGGAGGTTGCGGTAAACCGTGCTGGTCGCGAAGGCCGTGCTCGTCCGGACGACGGTCGTCGTCACCGCCTTCGGCTTCGGCTGCGAGCGCACGAGCAGCCGGTTCGTGACCGACACGTCACGGGTGACGACCGGGCCGGGCCGTCGCACCGTGCGGACTGACGTCACCGTGACGACGGTCGCCCCACCCGTGGTCGTGGACCTGCGGCTACTCGACGAGGACGACGACAGGCTGTCGGCCGCCAGCCAGCCGGCAACGACGAGGGCCCCGAACGCGAGCACCCCCGCCGTCGCCTTCTGCTCGAAGGTCACGTCGTCGCGTGACCAGTTGCGCATCTCCGGCCCCACCCCGTCGTTCGCCGCAGCTCGTAAGAGACCACGACTCTAACGCCGTGTGGGAGCCGGTTGCTACTGCAGGGCTCCTACTGCAAACCCATCGCGAGCTTGACGCGATCCTCCGGGTCGATCATGTGGTTGTGGTCGTCGTCCTTCAGGCCGAGGTCTAGCTCGACCCAGTTGACCTCGCCGCTGAACGCCTTCTGGCGTCACGCGGGCTGCTCGGCGACGACCGTCGGCTCGGCGCTCTTCGTACGCCGGGCGACCGAGCGCACGCGGCCGAGGTCGGCCGAGATATGGATCGCGGCGGACGTGAGCGGAGCCGCGACGATCATGCCGACGGTGCCGAAGAACGCGCCGGCCGAGATCGTGACGACGAGGATCAGCAGCGGGTTCATCCGCAGAGTCGCCCCCATCGCGATCGGCTGCACGACGTTCTGCAGCAGGCCGTTCGCCAGGATGACGATCACGAGCATCACGAGCGCGACCGCCGTTCCCTTGGCGCCGAGCGCCAGCAGCACGGCGAACGCGCCCGCGATCACGGCGCCGATGAACGGGATGTACGCGGTCACGAACGTGACGACCGCGATCGTGCCGGCGAGCGGAACGCCCAGCACGAGCGCCCCGATCCCGACGACGGTTGCGTTGAACGCGGCCACGATCGTCACGCCGAGGAAGTAGCGGCGCATCGCGACCACGATGCCGCCGGTGATCGTCGCCGCGACCGGCGCGGGCACGCCGAGGTGGCGGTTCACCCAGGCGCGGAAGGCCGGCCCGTCCTTCAGCAGGAAGAAGATCGAGAAGAGCGTGAGCGAGATGCCGAACGCGAGCGACGCGATCTCGCGGATGCCGGACGCGACGCCGTGAACGAGCGTCGAGATCGTGGCGGAGGTGGCTGTCGAGACGCTCGAGTTCGCGCTCGCGGCGGCCGACGTGTCGACGCCGACGTCCTCCATCCAGCCCTGGATCTTGTCGGCCCCATCTTTCACGAACTTCGAGATCTGGTCGCCCTGGGCCACGATCCCGCCCAGGACGAGCAGGAGGATGAGCCCGCCGAGCGCCGCGAGTGCGAGCAGGACGATCAGCGCACCGAACCCGCGCGGGATGTGGAACCGCTGCAGGTAGGTGACGCCCGGCGACGCGACCGTCGCGACGACGCCCGCCGTGACGACCGGCTCGGTGATCGTCGAGGTGACGCCCAGGACCCAGGTCAGGCCGACGAGCAGCACACCGACACCGACGAGGAACCAGGCGGCGATGCCGAGGTCGCGCAGCCAGCGCGGCGCGGAGAACACGGTCGACAGCGCTCGGAGCTGCTCGTCGTCGAGCTGGACGACGACCTGCTCGACGTCCTCCTTGTCCTCGGCAGGCGCTTCGGCCCCGGGCTCGGCCGACCGGCGCCGCCGGAACGGGAGCACGAACCTCATGGGCGGCCTCGGCCGCCGGGTGCGTCGTCGATCGCGCGGATAGCCCTATCTGGGTTCACCGAGCAGGCGCTGATCTCCTGCTCGGTCGACCTGCCCCACGCTCTCGTCCTCGCCGCCCTGGAAGAACCGGCGCCAGCCCACGAGCAGACCGTGCACCCCCGCGGCGCCGATGATCGGCTCGTCCGGCCACGGCAACCCGACCGGATGGAGGATGAACGGCCGGGTCTGCGGCCCGCCCATGCCGCCGTGGAACGAGATCAGCTCCTCGAACGCGCAGCCCTCCTCGAGCTGCGGGTCGTAGAAGCTGTTCACCATGATGTCGGCGACGTGCTTGAAGCCGTCGGTCCGGCGCAGGTGGTCGGCGGCGTTCGGCGAGAAGTGCTCGAGGGGATCGTCGCCCTCGACCCGGTCGTCGGTGAGGTAGCGCACACCGGAACGACCGAGCACGACCGGGCCGTCGGCCTCCGACCGCACGAGCAGGAAGCCGACGTGCGGATGCTCGCGCAGCGCCGGGATGAGATCCGGGTGGCGCTCGTTCATCTCCTCGAGCGACAGGCGGTGCTTTTCCTCCATCAGGTACACGAGCCCGAGGTTCCCCGAGCCCAGCACGACCACATGGCGATCCGAGACGTCGTTCTTCGGACGCTTCGACTTGTGACCCGTTGCCTCGTCGAGCGCGTGGCCCACCATCTTCGACTGCTCGTCGCCGTCGGCGACCTCGGTGACGCTGCCGCCCGTGAGCGACCGCTCGACGAGGTCGGCGAGCCCGTAGCCGTTCCGCTGCTTGAACGTCGCCCCCTGGGTTTGGCCGTGATCCGAGAGCACGACGATCTCGTACGGCCGCGACGCGAATGGACGGGCGCGCTCGATGCGCCCGAACTGCTCGTCGAGCTTGCGCAGCGCCTCGAGCGTGTCGGCGCGCTCGAGGCCGGAGTGATGCGCGACCTCGTCGTAGCTCGAGAACGTCGCGTACACCACCGGCCGGCCTTTCATCATGTCGGTGAGGACGCCGTACACCAGCAGGTCGCGCACGAAGACGCACATCGTCGCGCGCAGGAACGGATAGATGCCGCCGCGGTGGCCGCGCGGGCGGACGTCCCGCCGGGCCGCCCGCATCGAGGCGACCAGCTCGAGGATCACCTCCCAGAAGAACAGCACGAGCACGCGCGTGACGTTGAAGCCGTTCGAGAGAAACGCGCGGTAGCCGGGGTTGGCGCCCTTCTCCTCCTCGATGCGGCTGACCGTGAGGATCATGTGGTCGGCCTCGCCGGAGAGCAAATTGCCGCGGCTCGCACCGCCGTTCGTGAGCAGGCCGATGCCGGTCGCGTGGCGCCGCTCGATCTCGGCGCAGTCGGGCGGCGCCGAGCACGCGAGCATCGTCCCCGTCTCCTTCTCGACCCAGCGGAAGGCCGGGATGTTCTCGTTCGAGCCGAGCAGGATCCCTGCCTGGCTCGCCCCCGTCTGGGATGAGTAGTCCGTCTCCCACTCGTTGAGACGATGCGAGCCGCGGGCCAGCCAGCTTGCCATCTCGGGCGCGTTCCCGTCCCGCATCGCCCGGCGCAGCACGGGGAGCGCCAGCCCGTCGATCTCGAGGAACACGATCCCCGGCACGTCGGTTCGGATCTGCTCCTTCGAGCGGCGCGCGACGCGCTGCACGACGCGGACTGTGTACGTGTCGTCGTCGTTCGTCCCGAACACGACGTCGAGCACGACGGTGACGGCCGAGGCGATCAGCGCCGCGACGATCGCCCAGAAGAACGAATCGACCTCGATCGCGCTCGGCGCGATCCTCGACGCGATGTAGAGCATGAGCGCGTCGAGCAGGAGCACGATCACGAAACCGCTGACCAGCGCGAACGGAAGCCGGATCGCGGCCACGAGCGGCGGTAGGGCCGCGTTCAGGAGCGCGATCAGCAGCGCCGCCACCACCGCGCCGACGAAGCCGTTCACGTGGACGTGCGGGACGACCGTCGCGGCGATCAGCAGGGCCGCCGCGGAGACGATCCACGAGAGGATCAGACGGAGCGGATGAATCGCCGGACGCTGGGGCGTCCAGCGCGGCTGCTCGCCGTATGACGGGGTGGTGGTATCCATGGCGAGTGGCCCGACCGTGCGACGGCCCGAGCGCAACGTTAGAGCACGCGACGGGCGCGTGTCATCCGTCAGGGAAGCTCGAGCGACTCGCCCTCCGCGAGCACGTGGACGTCCACCTCGGGGGCGAGCTCGGAGGCGAGCCGCCGGAACTCCTCGGCCGGCTCGCGTACGACCGACTCGCGCTCGCGCCGCTTCGTGATCAGCGAGTACGTGCCCCAGTGGATCGGCACCGCCGTGCGCGGCTCGAGCAGCCGCAGCGCCTCGGCCGCGCGGCGCGCGTCCATGTGCCCCGCTGGTAGCCGCGGACCCCAGCCCGCGACCGGCAATAGCGCCAGGTCGAGCGGCGCGAGCTCCGTCATCTCTCCGAACAGGTCGGTGTCGCCGGCGAAGTACACGCGCTTCGAGCCCGTCAGGCGGTAGCCGAGCGCCGGCGCCCGGACGCCGAGCGGTCCGCGGCCGGCGTCGTGATCCGCGCGCGTCGCCGTCACGGTGACAGCTCCCACGTCGGTGCTCTCGCCGACGTCGAGCTCGACGATCTCGCCGAAACCGCTTCGCCGCAGCAGCCGTCCGGCGCCGCGCGGCACGATCGCGCGCGGCGTCCCGCGCAGCCGGACGAGCGACGGCACGTCCAGGTGATCCCAGTGCGCGTGGGAGATCAGCACCGCATCGAGCCTGGAGAGCGCGTCGGCGTCCGGCAGGGTGTGCCGACGCAGGTGCAGGACGCGACGCCGCAGCACGGGATCGGTGAGCACACGGACGCCGTCGAGCTCCAGGAGAACTGTTGCGTGGCCGACGTAGCCGACGCGCGCGTGGTTCGCGTCGCTCACAGGTTCGGCCGGAGGCCGAACACACGCACGTACAGCTTCGTCCAGTTCACGGCGAGCGCGACCTGAGCGGCGTGGAGCTCGATCGTCCCCGAGCAGACGAGGTTGCGAAGCCTCGTCTCCAGCCGATCCTTGAGCCGATACCCCGGAGCCCGCTCCGGCCAGAGGTTCGCGACGTCGTTCGAGCCGCCGAGCGCGGCCGGGACGATCCGGTCGAGCTCGAGCGAGCCGCCCACCTGTGGGAGCCCGTACTCCGCGACGACCCGCTTCCGCTCGGCGGCGGTACCGGCGTCGACGCCGGCCGGATCGAAGCCCGGCGCGCAGACGACGGCCCTGGTCAGGCCGACGTAGAGCGCGCCCGGCGAGCAGCGGCGATCGGGGACGATCCCCACGCGGCAGCCGCTCGTCCTCGTCCGCGGGCGCAGGCGGAGCGACTTCCCGGGCCCGCCCAGGCCGCTCGTCGCCGGCGTGGTCGTCGTCCCGGGTGTCGTAGTCGTCCCGGCAGTCGACGTCTCGGCGGTCGTGGTCGGAGCGCTCGTCGTCGCGGGCAGCGTCCCGATCGTCGTCTGCGGCACGGTCGGCGTCGGGAAGGTGCTCGTCGAGGCGGTCGCGCCCGTTCCACCGAGCGCGGCGAGCAGCCCGCACCCGCCGAGACACGCACCGGCGGCGACGAGCGGGGCCCTGCGTCTCCCCGCACCGCGCACGAGCGTCAGATGGTTGATGCCACGGGATCGTCTGTTCCGGGGCGTGGACTGAGGGTGGTCGGGCGCGGCGGCGTGCCGGCGGCGATGGCAGCGCCATCGCTGCCGGTGCGACGGCGTGAAGCGAACGGCCTGCTCGGGGCGGCAACGCCGCCACGAACAGGCCGGGAGCGGCCGAGTGCCCTCAGGCCGCGCATCCGGACACGCGAGAACGTGGCATCGACCATCTAGCCTCTCGAGGGCCGGCCGCAGAAGCCGGTGAGCGACTCCTTCAGGCAGAGCAGGCCGAGCAGGTTCTCGTGATCGTCGACGACGACGATTCTGCGATGCGGGTTCTCCTTCGCCCGCTCGAAACCGACCGAGGCGGGCTCGCCCGGCCCGATCGTCGCCGGGTCGGGCTGGACGCACGTCGCGGCCGGCGCCGCGTCGTCGGCGTCGGCGGGGATCTCCGCGATCGCCCCGCGGAACCGACCGCCGTCCGCGAGCAGCAGCAGCTGAACGTGGTGGTCGTCGAGCACGCGGCGCACGTCGGCGACCGTCGCGTCCGCGGGCAGCGTCTTCGGCTCGGCGAGCATCACGTCGGCCACGGTCTGATCGGGGCCGAACGGAGCCGACAGCGAGTCCATCCGCCTATCGTAGTCGTCGACCGCTCGCCTCCTCGGCGAGGCCGCGCAGCGTCTCGAGCGCCGCGCGGTGGTGCCGGCCGCCGAGCGCGGCGAGCGAGGCCGCCGCGAGCGACGCGTCGCCGATCGTCGCCTGATCGTGCTGCTCGAGCCAGCGCAGCAGCCAGCGCGCCGCAACGCGGGAGTGCCGGTGCGGGTCCTTGAACGCGATCAGGGCGGTGAGCTCGAGCAGCTCGCCGAGCGTCGGCCGGCCGAGCTCGCGGAGCGTCGCCTCGGCGACGACGAGATTGCCGCGCTCGAGCGCCCGCTGGAAGATCGCCCTCGGATGGCCCTGCGCGGTGATCCGGCACTCCGTTCCGGGGCCGGACGGCGGCGACAGCCTATCTCCACGCGGGACGGGGCCCGACCCGGGCCGGTCCCGGGTCGGGCCCCGTTTGGGGACCCCGCGACTCGAGGGAGCTAGTGCGACATCGTTCCTTTGACGTTGCCGACGTTCAGGAGCCCGACCTGGCCCTGGTCGACGGCCGCGAACGCATGCGACACGAACGGGTAGAGACCGGGCTGGTCGATCTTCACGTCGAACACGCCGCCACCGCCGGCGGGAACCGTGACCGTCTGCACGCCGTGCAGCGCGTCGGCCGGGTTCATGTCGCCGAACGCGTAGGCGGTGTTGAGGATCGTGCCGACGATGTGGAAGTCGGTGTCGAGCGATGGCCCGGCGTCGACGACCCAGAAGCGAACGAGATCGCCGGGCTTCGCGGTCAGCGGATGCTTGACGTACTGGCCGGCGTAGCCGTTGAAGGTCATCCAGTCCGGCTGCCGCGCGTGCGCCTTCGCCATGTTGAACTGGGCGGGCTTGCCGAGGCCGTTCGAGCTCAGGTACCACTCGCTCGCGACGAGGACGTAGTTCTCGTCGGCCTTCGGCAGCACCCCCGGCTTCGGCTCGACGACGATCGCGCCGTACATGCCGTTCGCGATGTGCATGAGGACCGGCTTGGTGCCGCAGTGGTACATGAACACGCCCGGGTCGTTCGCCCGGAACGTGTAGCTCACCGACTTGCCCGGGAAGACGTCGCCGAACGCCTTGTTCGGGGCGATGCGCGCGGCGTGGAAGTCGACCGAGTGGGGGATCGCCCCGTTGTTCGTCAACGTGATCTTGACCAGCTGGCCCTGCCGCACGTGGATGATCGGCCCCGGCGCGCCGCCGGCCCACGCCCAGGCGGCGTACTTGATGCCAGGCGCGACCTGAATCGTGATGTCGGTCAGGACGAGGTGCACGTCCGCAACGGCCCCCGGAGCCGCCGGCGGCAGTGTCGCCGGGTAGGCGGCATGGGAGGCGGCGAGCGCGTCCGCGTTCGCCGGAGCGGCGCCCGCGTAGCTCGTCAGATCGCCCTGGGACACGCTCATACCGGCCATCCCCGCCATCCCGGCCATGCCCCCGGTCGAGCCGCCGGTCGCCGCTTTCTTGGCCTGCGCGGCGGACTGGGCGGCCGAGTCCTTCGCGTTGTTCGAGTCCACCCACATCATCAGGGCGAAGAACCCGAGGATCACCACGAGCAGCCCGAGCAGGACTGCGATTGCGGCCCAACCGAAGTAGGAATCGGAGCCCCGCTGGTACTGGCGCGAGGCGGACGACGTTGACGACATTTCTCGCTCCTTCTCGATGATCTTGCGCCCAAGCTAGGGCGGCAGGAGCCCGGATGCCCTCGTCGTTCACCCTGATCGCGCTCCGCGCATGACCGCAGCGTGGACTGCGGGTTTCCCGCAATCCGCGCTCACGCCGGAAAGAAAGGCGTGCCCGGTCGATTCCCCCCGAACCGGTCCCGGGCACTCATTGGCCTAGAGGCGCGAGGGCCCGCCGTGATACGCCGATCGCGGCATGCGAATCGGGCCGAATGGGTACGTCAAGAGGTGATTCGCGTGCCGCCGCACGCGTACGGCGGCACTTCGCCAGGAAGGGGGAGTTACGCCATGCATCGCATGCGCAGTCACTGGAAGGCAGGCGCGTGTGTTCTCGCCGCCTGCTTCGTCATCGCAGGCCTCGTCGGCTCGACCGCTCGCGGCGGTTCGAGGAGCCAGACGATTTCTTTCGACATGGTCCCGTCGACCGCCGCGCAGACCTGCCTCAAGAACGCGTCGGCTCACGTCGTTGTCCGCTCGGTCGGCCCTGTCGAGATCATGACCGTGGAAGCGACCGGCCTGCCGCCGAACACCGACTTCGACTTCTTCGTCATCCAGGTGCCCGACGCGCCGTTCGGGCTGTCGTGGTACCAGGGCGACTTCCAGACCGGACGGCTCGGAGGCGGTGCGGGCGTCTTCGTCGGCCGCTTCAACGACGAGACGTTCATCGTCGCGCCGGGACCGGCGCCGGCCCCTGTCCTCCATCCGGCCGACGCAAGCACGAACCCGGCCACCGCGCCGGTGCACACCTTCCACCTCGGCCTCTGGTTCAACTCGCCGGCCGACGCCGTGAAGGCCGGCTGCCCGGGCGCCGTGACACCGTTCAACGGCGAGCACGATGCCGGGGTCCAGGCTCTCAGCACTCGCAACGCACCGCCCGATCACGGGCCGCTGCGCGACCTCGAGTCGTAGATCGGACGGGGCGGCCGGCGGGTATGCCGGCCGCCCCACCCACCGCTCATGCGGCGTGGCGCGCCCGGCCCAGCTCGATCGCCGGCAGTCCCGGGTCGGCTGCGACCTCGGGATGGAAGAGCCGCGCGAGCTGCCGGACACCGTCGGCGAGACGCGGGCCCGGCCGGGAGTAGTAGGCGTCGCCGTCCACCACGACGGCGCGGCACCGCAGACGGAGGCCGGCAGCCCGGCGATGCGCCTCCTCCACGCCGAAGCCGCAGGGCCCGACGAGCACGAGCTCCGGACGGAGCGAGAGCACGCGCTCCCAGGTCGTCGCGTACGACGGCTCGCCGGCCCGCCCGAGGACATCGCGGCCGCCCGCGACGTCGATCATCTCCGGGAGCCAGTGGCCGGCGCAGAACGGCGGATCGATCCACTCCGCGAAGAACACACGGCGGCGCGGGAGCCCCTGCACCGACGCAGCCGTCTCCTCGACCGCGGCGCGCATGCGCGCTGCGATCGCCTCCCCGCGCTCCGCGACGCCGAGCCGGTCGGCCACTGTCCGCACCGAACCGATCACGTCGCCGAGCGTGCGCGGGTCGAGCGAGAGCACGTCCGCGCCCACCGGGCACGCCGACTCCAGCTCGCCCTTCGACACGGCGCACACAGCGCAGAGATCCTGAGTGAGGATCACGTCGGGTTGCAGCTCGTCGATCAGATCCGCGTCGACCGCGTACAGCGATCGGCCGTCCTGGACGGCGGCGCGCACCGCCTCGTCGATCTGCGTGCTCGAAAGGCCGACGGGGTCGATCCTCGTCGCGCTGACGACCGGCTTGCCGACGACGGTTGCCGGCCAGCGGCACTCGTCCGAGACTCCGACGAGCGAATCCGCGAGCCCGAGCTCGGCGACGATCTCGGTTGCGCTCGGCAGCAGCGAGCAGATCCGCATCCCGCTCGACTCTAGAGAAGCGGTCCGTCTGCGCGGCGTGAGACGATGCGCGCGTGCTGATCTTCGGAGTCGTCGCGCTGATCTTCCTGGTCGTCTGCGTCGTCGCGTTCTTCTCGCGGCGGCGGCGCTACTGAGCCGACGCGCGCCGAGGTCGACCGGCTCCTCCGCTCGGCGCGGTCGCTGCGGTTGACCGGTTCGGCCATGGCTGCAACTGTCAGGAGATGCGGCGTCGGTCGACGGGAGCGGTCCTGGCGGTAGCCCTGCTCGCGCTCGTCGGCGCGGCGGGCGCGTCCCCCACCGGCCGTGCCGTCTACCGCATCGACCACGTCGTCGACGGCGACACCGTCGATCTCCGGAACGGCGCCAAGATCCGCCTCGTCCAGATCGACACGCCCGAGGTCTACTTCTCGGCCGAGTGCTACGGGAGACAGGCGTCGGCGATCACGAAGCGGCTGCTCCCTCCGGGCACCGCGGTGTTCCTGAGCGCGGAGCCCGCGACCGACCGCGTGGACGAGTACGGGCGCCTGCTTCGCTACGTGATCCGCGCCCGCGACCGGCTCAACGTGAACGTCTACCTCGTGCGCGTCGGCGCGGCCGCACCGTACTTCTACGACGGGCGCCGCGGCCGCTTCGCCGGGCTGCTCGACCGGCTCGCGCGCCGCGCCCGCGCCCGCCACCTCGGCCTCTGGGCCGCGTGCCCGCGGACGGCGTACCACCCGGATCGCGGCGTCGCGACCGGGCCCGCGCACTGACATCACCCGTCGACGAGGAGCCCGTCGAACGGCCCCAGCGCGCGTCGGCTGCGACGAGAGACACCCGGCAGCCGTACGAGCCTGTGCGTCAGCGGCAGGCCCGCATTCCGGCGGTCGAGCTGCAGCCGGCTGATCGGCTTCCACAGCTCGTCGACCGCCTCGGTCGTGTCGTCCGGGATCTGGTCGGGCTCGAGCTCGAGGTGCTCCGACCAGAGCTGCAGCCGCGTGCGCGTCACCAGCTCGCGTTCGCGCACGACGACGTTCATCTCGGTGTCGTTGAAGAGGGAATGCTCGTTCAGGTTCGCCGAGCCGATCGTGAGCCATGTGTCGTCGACGATCGCGACCTTGGCGTGGACGTAGATCGGATCGGCGAGTGAGCCGGAGCGGGCGTACAGCGTGCACGCGAGCAGCCGCCCCGCGTCGTTGTCTGCGTCGACCAGCTCGCCCAGGACACCGCGGGTGTCGTCGGCGCCGTTGTTCGGCTTCGCCGGGAGCACCAGCACCAGGCGGAAGCTCGGGTCGGTGTGGTTCGCCAGCAGGTCGGCCAGCGCGGCTCCGACCTCGGGCGACCAGAGAAACTGATTCTCGATGTAGATCAGGCGCTTGGCAGCGCGGAATGCACGCAGGTACGACTCGAGGATCGTGAACGCACCGCGGGGTGCGGCGCGGTAGATCCGCTCGGGCATCGTGCGCACGACCTGCAGGTCGAGCTCGCCGGCAGGCTCCGGCGAATTCACGGGCGGCAACGTCTCGCCGGATACCTCGTGCCACCGCAAGCGGAAGTGCTCGGCCACATCGGCGACGGCCGGCCCTTCGATCATCGCGCACGCGTCGTGCCATCCGATGGACGCACGAGACGGATGCTCGCTGCTGTCGAACCGGTCGCCCGACTCCGACGTCAGGTCGATCCCGCCCACGAACGCGATGCGGTCGTCGATCACGATCGTCTTCTCGTGGTGGCAGTGAAGCGGGCGCTCCCTGGCGTCGAGCTCGCAGCTGATCTTGGAACCGGCGATCAGACGGTCGCGCGTCGCGCGCACGTTGGCGCGAGAGGGGCGGAAAAGGGGCAGTGGCGCGCCCGCCCACATGAGCACGCGGACCGGGAGCCGCTCCGCGAGCTCCGCCAGGAGGTTGCGAACGACGACCCGCTCACTGCCGCGCACGAGCTGGAAGTCGGGCGAGAAGTACCAGCCCGTCAGGTGGACGTGCGAGCGCGCGCGCTCCAACGCAGCCGCGATCGCCGGCAGCGCCCGGGCTCCGTCGATCAGGACTTCCAGCCGGTTCCCGGGCCGAGGCGGCGTATCGCCTGCGGCCCAGCCTCCGGTCGGAGGGTCGAGGGCGTCCTCCCAGCCGATCCTGCGGAGCCGACGCGCGTGGTGGCGGGTGAGCTCGCGGGAGATCTCGTCGCCGATCCAGCGCTCGGCCACGAGCGCCAGATCCCGAGGACGGGTCCCGACGATCATGCGAGCGTTCCTCTCCGGTCACTGCGGCACGAAACGTCGCAAGAGCGGCGGGGCTGGGATTTGAACCCAGGGAGGGCTTGCACCCTCAGCGGTTTTCAAGACCGCCGCCTTAGACCGCTCGGCCACCCCGCCGCGCGCTGACCTTGTAACACGCGCGACCGACGATCTCGTGGCGCCGCAAGACAACCGTCCGACTGTGTTAGCGGGCTGTTAGTCGCGCGCGCGAACTTCTTACCCGGACGTCACAGCTCCCTAGCGCGCCGGGCTTACGGTCGGTTCGCTCGGGCCCTGTCACGTTCCCGGAGGAGGCTGGGATGGAAGAGCTCGATTCACGTTCGCGCAGGCTCCGGCTCTCGCCGGCGATGGCGGTGGCGATGCTCGCGCTGCTCGTCTCGCTTGGCGGCAGCGCGGCAGCCGCGGTGCACGCGCTGATCACGAGCCGCGACATCAAGGACGGGACGATCCGACTCGTCGACATCAGCAGCGGCGCGAAGGCGAACCTCCACGGTCACGCGGACAACGCGGATCTGGCCGCCGAGGCGTACGCGCTCGTCGACCCGAGCGCGGCGCCGGACCGCCCGATCGAGGCATCGTTGACGCCGACGCCCGGCAGGCTGCTGCCGCTTGACGGCCACGGTCGACTGCCCGCGGCGGTGCTGCCGACCGTCGCCGCGCGCGTCTACAGCTCAAAGGACGAGCCGACCCGCATCCAGATCGCGGGCGGGCCGGTGCAGCGCCTCACGTTCGACTCGGTCAGCTTCGACACCGGCCACATGTTCGACCCGCGGCGTCCGACCGACCTGACCGCACCGATCGCCGGCGTCTACCTGATCACGACGAACGTGTCGTGGGCGATCCAGTCGAATGCCACGGTCGGGATCAACCGCGCGGTCTACGTCTACGTGAACGATCGCGTGATCGCAGTCGATCAGCGTCCGCCGGCGGGCGAGACGCGTCAGACCGTGAGCACGCTGTACAAGCTCGATGCGGGTGACACGGTCGAGGTGGGGATCGGCCAGGACGCGGGCGACTTGACCGCGAACGCGGTCGGTGACTATGCGCCGTCGCTTGCGATGGCGCTGATCGGGCCCACATAGAGGCTTGATGCGCACTTACGGGCACATGCGGATGGTGCGCCTGACACGGCGCGGCTCGGCCCCGTCGGGCTCGCCCGTAGCAGTGGCTACGGGCAGCGCCCGCCGTGTCCAATCCGCTTGGTCAGGCGCATCCCCGCACGCACCCCAGCACGCATCAAGCCTCTAGGAGGGGGTGGCGGCCCGAGCCGCCCCGAGCCGCTCCGGCGCCCCGAAAGCCCGGAGCGGCTCGGGGACGGAAACCGAGCCGTCCTCGTCCTGGAAGTTCTCGAGGATCGCGATCATCGCGCGCGCCGTGACCGCCGTTCCGTTCAGCGTGTGCACGTGCGGGCGTGCGTTGTCGCGTCGGAAGCGGATGTCGAGCCGGCGAGCCTGGTAGTCGGTCGTGTTCGACGTCGAGGTGATCTCGCGGTACCGCGACTGGCCCGGATACCAGGCCTCGATGTCGTACTTCTTCGCCGCGGACAGACCGAGGTCGCCCGCCGCGATGTTCAGAACGCGATACGGAAGCTCGAGCTCCTGCACGAGCTCCTCCTCGATCTGCAGGAGCCGCTCGTGCTCGTCCCGCGACTGCTCGGGCTCGCAGAACACGAACATCTCGACCTTGTCGAACTGGTGCACGCGGAACATGCCGCGCGTGTCCCGTCCTGCGGCGCCGGCCTCGCGCCGGAAGCACGTCGACAGCGCGACGTAGCGCAGCGGCAGCGTCTCGAGCTCCTCGCGCATGTGAAGCGCGGCCAGCGGCACTTCGGAGGTGCCGACGAGGTAGAGGCCGTCCTCCGGCACGGCGTAGAAGTCCGTCTTCTCCGTCGGGAAGAACCCCGTGCCGTACATCGCCTCCTCGCGGACGAGCACCGGCGGGAGCACCGGCACGTGCCCTTTCTCCACCACGCGCGCGAGCGCCCATCGGTACAGCGCGACTTCGAGGAGCGCGACGTCGCCGATCCGGTAGACGAACCGCGACCCCGACACGCGCGCAGCCCGCTCGGTGTCGATCCAGCCGTGCGCCGCGGCGAGCTCGAGGTGGTCGCGCGGCTCGAAGTCGAATACGGGTGGCTCCCCCACCCGCTTCACGACGACCGCGTCCTCCTCCGCAGCGCCGTCGGGCGTGTCCTCCGCGGGCGGGTTCGGTACCCGGCCGTGCAGCTCGCCGCGTGCAGCGTCGGCCGTCGCGAGCTGCTGCTCGAGCGACCTGAGCTCGTTCTTCACGTGCTGCAGCTCCTCCAGCTGCTCCGGCGTCGGCTTCCCCTTGAGCTTCGTCCGACCGCGCAGCTCGTCGACCAGCGGCGTGAGCTCGCGCCAGCGCCGGTCAGCCTCGAGCAGCTCGTCGAAGGTGCCGGCGGCGCCCTTGCGCGCGAGCGCCGCGCGGAACGCGTCGGGATCGCGGCGGGCGGCCTGGAGGTCGATCACGTTCCCGAGTCTAGAAACGATTCGAGAACCTGCGCGACGCCCTCGTCGGCGGCGGGCGGGCAGATCCAGTCGGCGACCGCCTTGACGCGGTCGTGCGCGTTCTCGACCGCGACCGCGTAGCCCGCCCACTCGACGAGCTCGACGTCGTTCTCGCCGTCGCCGAACGCGATCGTGTCGTCGGGCGTGAAGCCCATGCGCTCCGCGAGGAAGTCGAGCCCGGCTCCCTTCGTCACGCCGGGCGCGGCCAGCTCGAGGAAGAACGGCAGCGACTTCGAGATGTAGAGGCGCTCGCCGAAGCGCTGCTTCAACCGTACCTCGGCCGCGTCGAGGTCTTCCGGGTCGCCGACGCAGACGAGCTTGGTCGGCGGCTGCTCGAGCCACGCGAGCAGGTCGCCGACGACGTGGATGTCGATGTGCTGGAAGCTCGCGTAGTTGCGGGCGGCCTGTGTCTCGGCGGCGACGCAGAGGTCGTCGCCCACGTACACGTTCGGCGAATAGCCCTCCTCGCCGACGGCCTCGATCGCCTCGCGCGCGAGCTCGAGAGGGATGGGCTCGTGCCGGAGCCATCGCCACTCGCCGTCGGTCACGACCGCGCCCTGGTAGCAGATCGCCGGATCGTCGAGCGCGATCGGTTCGAGCGCGCGGCGGAGCGACTGCACCATGCGGCCCGTCACGACGACCACGTGAATACCTGCGTCGCGTGTGCGCTGCAGGGCGGCGATCGTCCGCTCGTGCAGGCGGCCATCCTCCCAGATCAGCGTGCGATCGAAGTCGGTCGCGATGACGCGGACGCGACGCGGGAACTCGTCAGGGAGCTGGAGTGTCAGCCGTTCGGGTTGCCGCCGGACGCCTTGACGACGTACGCCGTCACGTCCGCGATCTGCTTGTCGCTCAACTGGCCCTTGAACGAGGGCATCGCCCCGGCGCCCTTCGTCACGCGCTCGACGGCCAGCGACAGCGGCGGTTTGGCCTGGTCGAGGTTCGGGCCGACCGTCCCGGTCGATCCGGCGTCCTTCAGCGTGTGGCACCCCGTGCAGCCGGCGCTCAGGAAGACCTTCTTGCCCGCCACCGGATCGCCGTTCTGGTACTGGGCGGGCACGGTCGCCGTCGCCGTGGTCGCAGCCGGGACCGTGCCGACCACCGTCGAGGGAAGCGGTGTCGTCGTCGCCTCGCCCGGCTTGGACGTCGAGCAGCCCGCTGCGAAAAGAAGCAGCGGCAAGGCGAGAACCAGCGGCGCGAAGCGACGCATCGGGCGGGGAGCATATACGGCGCGCCGGAGCGCCACGGCCGCGACCGCGCCCCAGAACAGCACGTCCTGCGGCGTGTCGTTCACGAGCAGCGAGACGGCGAGCGCGATCAAGAGCGCGTCGACGACGCGCACGCGCGGCCGCCTTGTTGCAACCCAGGCGAGGACCGCGAGGCAGATCGCGCACTGCAGCACGCGGCCGGGACTGCCGGTCGCGCCGTGCCACGAGACGGCCCACCGGTGCCACAGGTCGTGTGCAAGACGGCCGGGCCCGCCTGCGAGCCCGTGCGTGACGTGGCTCCGCCCGCCGGTCGCGGCGTCGACGGCGACGAACAGCAACCCGAGCACGACGACCGCCACGCCGACGAGCAGCAGCCTGCTCCGTGCAGGAGCCGTGCCGCGTGCCCGTAGCGCTCCGACGAGCAGCCACGCGTACGCGGCCAGGAAGACGAAGATCCCGCCGCCGTCCGCGCCGGCCTTGCTCCAGCCGACGGTCAGCAGCACGAGCGGCGCGGCCGGCAGCCCGAGCGTCAGCGCGGGCGCCAGCAGCATCGTCTCGAGCTCGTTCGAGATCCCGTAGAAGCGGCCGCCGCCCCACGGGTGCGGACCGAGCAGCGCGAGCGACTGCGTCTCGGGCCACGCCACGAGCACTACCAGGTAGCCGGCGAAGAAGAGCCAGAGCGAGCGCCGCGGCAGCAACGCGCCGAGCAGCGTCAGGATCCCGAGCAGCGCCAGGCTCGTCCAGTCGAATGCGGCGAGCAGGAGCGCGGCCGCGATCGCCGCCGCGAAGCCCACGACCGCGCGGGCCGGAGCGAGCAGCGCGAGCGCGATCAGGATCGTCGCCAGCAGCACCCGAACGCGCAGCGCGTTCTCGCGCCCGTGCTCCAGCCGTTCGCGCAGGCGGAGGAGGTCGGCGTCGCCGCCGCCCGCGAGATTACGGTCGAGGATCTCCGGCAGCCCGACGAGGCCGTCGACGCGCGTCGCGTGCGAGTGCACCGTGCCGTGCCAGCCGGGGCCGTGGACGGTCAGGACGTAGAGCGACGACGCGCCGATGCGGTCGAGGTAGAACCTCGTCGCGCAGCCGCTCCCGCCGGTCGGGATCTCGGCGTGCGGACGGATCGCCACGAGCCCGTGGCCGCCCCCCGTCGCAGGCCCGAGGAAGAGGCACGGCGAGCCCGCGCGGGCTGTTGACGGGGCGTTAAGCGCGATCAGCAGGACCGACCCCGTCCCTACAATGGCCGCCATGAAACGCCGTTCGTACGGCCGGGACACCGGTCTCACGCTGCGGATGCTGCTCACGAGCGGCCTCCTCGGCCTGCTGTACGTGGTCTTCGCCGTCGTCCTGTTCAGCCTGCTCAACGTCGGCCTGGCGCCGATGCTGCTGATCGTCCTCGGCCTAGCCGTGTTCCAGTACTACACGTCTGACAAGCTGGCGCTGGCCGCGTCCGGCGCGAAGGTCGTCTCGCGCGAAGAGGCGCCCGCGCTGCACGACATGGTCGAGCGGCTGTGCGCGATGGCAGACCTGCCGAAGCCGAAGATCGCGGTTATGGACACGCCGGTGCCGAATGCGTTCGCGACCGGGCGTTCGCCGAAGCACGCCGCGGTCTGCGTCACCACCGGCCTGTGGGACCGGCTCGAGCCGAAGGAGATCGAGGGCGTCCTGGCGCACGAGCTCTCGCACGTCGCGAACCGAGACGTCCTGATCATGACGGTCGCGAGCTTCTTCGCGATGGTCGCCGCGATGCTCACTCGCTTCGGGCTGTACGCCGGCATGTGGGGCGGCGGCGACCGGCGCGACAACAACGGGCCACCCGTATGGCTGATCATGCTCGCCGTCTCGATCGTCGTGTACGCGATCAGCTTCGTCCTGATCCGCACCCTGTCGCGCTACCGCGAGTACTGCGCCGACCGTGGCTCGGCCCTGATCACCGGCGCGCCGGAGTACCTGATGAGCGCGCTGCAGAAGATCTCCTCGCAGATGACGCTCATCCCGAACAGCGACCTGCGGCAGGTCGAGGGAATGAACGCGTTCTTCATCGTCCCGGCGAAGGTGCGGTCGGCGGCGGCCGAGCTGTTCATGGATCACCCGCCGCTCGAGAAGCGGATCGAGGCGCTCGCGAAGATCGCTCGCGAGATGGGCCGCCCGGTCGCCTAGCCCGACCGGCGGCCGATGGGACTCCGCGACGCCCTCTTCGGGAAGAAGAAGCTCGCCGAGCCGAAGGAGGACAAGCTCTTCGCGCTGACGACGGCCGCGGTGACGCTGCAGGTCGAGCTCGGGCTCACCACCGCCGGCGTCGGCGCGATCGCGTTCAAGCCACAGTCCTCGGGCGAGTTTCGGAGCGCGTTCGACGACGTCGACCAGCTCGTCGAGGCGGTGGCCGCACAGTCGGGCTCGAAGGTCGAGCGGAAGAGCGACGAGTACGGCTTCGACTGGCTGATCTTCCACGACCCCGAGCTCGAGGACCTCGTGACGACGGTGCACGCCGTCGCCGCCGAGCTGACGGCCAAGGGTTTCGGGCCGCAGCTTCTCGGCGCCGCGTTTCGATTCTCGGGAGGAGAGAATCCCGTCTACTGGATCTATGGATTCAAGCGCGGAACGTTCTGGCCATTCGTCCCGTCCGGGAAGCAGCAGCGGGACAACGCCACCGAGCTGGAGCTCAAGGCGAAGCTGGAGAACGAGCTCCCGATCGAGCCGGACCTGACGCGTTGGCTCGCGCTCTTCGACGCACCCATGTAGCGATCGCGCTCGGCGGCCTCGTCGTCGTCTCGACCCTGATTCACGCTGCGCTCGCGTTGCGCTTCACCGGGCTCTGGATCATGCCCGACGAGGCGATCTACGGTGAGCGCGCGCTCGAGCTCTGGCAGCACGGGACCCTCTCGATCCTGCACGGCGACGGCGCCGGTTATAGCGTCCTCTATCCGGTGGTGGCCGGGCTGCCGCTGTCGCTCGGCAGGCTCACGAGCGGCTACGACTCGCTGAAGATCGTGCAGGCGTTCGTGATGTCGCTGACGGCGATTCCCGTGTACCTCTACGGACGCCGGCTGATGCGGCCGTGGTACGCGCTGCTCGCCGCAGCGCTCACCCTCGCGTCGCCCCTGCTCCTCTATTCCGGGCTCGTGATGACCGAGGTGCTGATCTATCCGCTCGGCGCGCTGGCGCTGCTCGCGGTCGCGCGGGCGGTCGGGACCGCCGGCTTTCGAGACCAGATGCTCGCGTTCGTCCTGATCGGCATCGCGGTCCTGACGCGCGTTCAGTCGATCGTGCTCGTCTTGGTGCTCGCGGTCGCGGCGATCGTCGACTCGCTGCTGATCCGGGATCGTTCACGCCTGCGCGCGTTCTGGCCCGTCTGGCTCGTCCTCGCGGTGGTGGCCGTGATCGCACTCACCTCGCCGGCCGTCTTCGGCGCGTACGCGGGCACCATCACGGGCAGCTACTCGCCGGGGCGAGCCACCGGCTTCGCGATCGACCATCTCTCGTACGTTCTGCTCGAGACCGGAATCGCACCGGCGGCGGCACTGGTGTTGCTGATCGCCGACGGGCTGCGGCGGCGCGGCGGCGTTCAGCAGGCCGAGCGCGCCCTGCTCGTCGTCGCCGCCGTCACGCTCGTCCTCGTCGTCGTGCAGGTCGGGCTCTTCGCCTCGCGCTTCGCACCACATCTGCTCGGCCGTGACATGGCGCTGCTGCCGCCGATCCTCTTTCTCGTCTTCGCGCTGTGGCTCGACCGCGGCGCGCCAAGGCCGCGCGCGGTGGCCACGCCGCTCGTCCTCGCGATCTTCGTGCTGCTCGCCCTGACGCCGTGGCACCGGCTGGTCGCGGCGAACGCGCTGCCCGACACGTTCGGCGTCGCGGTCCTCTACAGCCTGGGCGCGGAGCACGCGGCGACTGCGGTGGCCGTGACGGCGCTCGTCGTGCTGCTGCTGATCGCGGCGGCACCGGGCCGCGCGCTGCCGGCCCTGCCTGCGCTCGTGCTCGCGCTGCTGGTCGCATCGAGCGCCGTCGCCGCGCGCGACATCGCCCGCCGCGTCAACTACGACCAGAAGAACCTCGTCGGCACTCCGCCGGACTGGGTGACGCACGCGACCACCGCCCCGGTCGCGTACCTGTACGACGGCGAGGCGTACTGGAACGGCGTGTGGCAGGTCGAGTTCTGGAATTCGAACGTCCGCAACGTCGTGTCGCTCGCGCCGTACAGCGTCCCCGGACCGCTACAGCAGAAGGTGGTGCATGCCGACAACCGTGGTGCGCTACCGATCCGCGAGCGCTACGTCGTCGCCAGCGACGGCCACGAGTTCGTCGGCGAGCCGATCGCGCGAGTCGAGCAGACCGGCGTGCCGGAAGCAGGCCTCACGCTCTGGCGCCTCGACGGTGAGCCTCGGCTCTCGAGCGTGGAGCACGACGTGCTCCCGAACGGCGACATCAGAGGGCCGGCGCGTCTTACCGTCTACGACTGCGCCGGTGGCAGGCTCGAGCTGACGCTGATCCCCAAGAAGACGCGGGTCGTGACGATTCGCCTCGAAGGCCGCGTCGTGCAGCGCGCCGACATCGAGGGGCTGCCCTGGTGGAACGGGACGGTCTACGCGCCGCAGACGGGCGGGCCGCGTGTCTGCCACTTCGAGCTCGACCCGCAGGGGCTGCTCGGCTCGACGAAGATCGACTTCGTGCGCCGCTAGAACGTCTAAAGGTCGTCGGGGCCGACGCGGACGAGCATCTTGCCGATGTTGTCGCCCCGGAACAGCCCGGCGAACGCGCTCGGTACGTTGTCGATCCCGTCGACGATGGTCTCCCGATAGGCGAGCCTCCCGTCGCGCACCCACGGTCCGACCTCCTCGAGGAAGGCGCCGAAGCGGTCGCGGTGGTCCGTGACGATGAACCCCTGCACGCGCAGTCGCTTCGTCACGATCAACCCGAGATTGCGCGGGCCGGCCCCCGGGCCTTCGTCGTTGTAGCGCGAGATCGCACCGCAAGCGACCACGCGGCCGAACGGACGCAGCGCGAAGAGTGCGGACTCGAGCTGCTTGCCGCCGACGTTGTCGAAGTAGACGTCGATCCCGTCGGCGAGCGCGTCCTTCGCCTGGGTCTCCCGGTAGTCGAACGCGTCGATCCCGAGCGACTCGAGCCACTCGACCTTCTCGCCCGAGCCGGCGCTCCCGATCACCCGCAGTCCCTTCAGCTTCGCGATCTGGGCGGCGGCCGAGCCCACGGCGCCGGCGGCGCCGGACACCCAGACCGTCTCGCCCTCCTTCACCGCCCCAATGTCGACGAGCCCGACCCATGCGGTCAGCCCGGGCATCCCGAGCACGCCGAGCGCGGTCGCGGGCGGCGCGAGCGCCGGATCGAGCTTCCGCACGTGATCGCCGGCGACGATGCCGTGCTCGCGCCAGCCGAGCGACGACAGCACCCAGTCGCCCTCGGAGAGGCTCTCGTGCTGCGACGCCACGACGCGCCCGACCGCGGCGCCGTCGACGACCTCGCCGAGCTCGAACGGCCCGACGTACGTCCGGATGCCGGCCATGCGGCCGCGCATGTACGGGTCAACCGAGACGAGGACGTTGCGAACCGCGACCTCGCCGGAGCCGGGATCGTGGTCGATCGCGTCCCGGAGCTCGAAGTCGCTTTCGCGCGGCTCGCCCTGCGGCCGCGCGATGAGGACGACCTCGCGGCTCATG
This sequence comes from Gaiellaceae bacterium, assembly GCA_035473635.1. Classification (GTDB taxonomy): domain Bacteria; phylum Actinomycetota; class Thermoleophilia; order Gaiellales; family Gaiellaceae; genus PALSA-600. The sequence goes on from DATIOD010000023.1 coordinate 35,543, forward strand.
CGTTCTCGGGGACCGGGAGGTCCGGGATGAGGCCCTCGCCGGAGAGCAGCTCGCGCGCCTCGGCGAGCGAGAGATCCTCGGGCGGGACGATCGCGTCCGAGGCCGATAGGTCGTCGGCCGCGAGCGGCTCGCCCGTGCGCACCGTCTCGGCGAGCGCCGCGAGCCCCTTGCGGAGCGCTGCCTCGTCGCCCGCTTCGACGGCGGCCGCGACCTCGTCGTCGAGCTCGTTCAGGCGCGCACGGAGGTCGTCGTCGACCCGCCATTGACCCTCTCCGAGCACGCGGACGATCACGTCGCCTTCTCCTCCGCCTCTTTCGCGTCGCCCGCGCTCGCGTCCGCGCCCGGGCCTGCCCCCCCGAGCTCCTTGGGCGTCTCGCCGCCGCCGAGCTCGGCCTTCATCTTCGCGAGCTCGTCGTCGACCTGAGCACCCTGCGAGATCTGCGCGAGCTGCCGGTCGAGGTCGTCGCCCGACGAGGTGTAGTCCTCGAGCGCGCCGGACGTCGTCAGCTCGTCGATCGCGTTTGCCCGCGCCTGCATCTGCTCGGTCTTGTCCTTCGCGCGCTGGATCGCGAGGCCGACGTCGGCCATCTGCTCGCCGAGCCCGGTCGCCGCCTCGCCGATCCGCACCTGAGCCTCGGCGGCCGAGTACTGCGCCTTGATGACCTCCTTCTGCGTGCGGAAGGCCTCGACCTTCGTCTGCAGCGTCTTCTCGCCCTCGATCAGCTTCTGCTGCTGCGCCTCGAGCTGCTGGCCCTGCTGCATGATCCCGTCGAGCTGCCCCTGCACGGCGGCCTTGCGCGCGAGCGCCTGGCGCGCAAGGTCCTCGCGTCCGGCCTGCACGGCCTGCCGGGCCTGGCCGTCGAGCTTGTCGACCTGCTGCTGCATCGACGTGTACTGCAGCTCGAGCCGCTTCTTGGCGGTCGTCACGTCGGCGATGCCGCGCTTGACGTTCTGCAGCTGCCGGAGCTGCTCCTCGTACGAGTAGTCCAGCGTCTCGTTCGGGTTCTCGGCGCGGTCGAGCAGCTTCGAGAACTTCGCCTTGACGATCGTGGTGGCGCGACTCATGAGGCCGGGCATCGGTGTTCAACTCCTCGGGTCGTGTGCGTCGTTAGCCTATCGGCGTGCTGGTGGCGCGGAGCATGGACGACAGCTGGCTGTCGAACGGCTATCTGGTCGCGGACGAGCCGGGCGGCGCGGCGGTCTTCGTCGATTCCGGCGCACCGCTCGAGCCGCTCCTCCGGGCGGCCGAGGAATGGCGTGTGACGCCCTCGCACGTGCTGCGGACGCACGCGCATGCGGATCACGTCGCGCACGAGGACGAGCTCGGCCTTCCGGTCGTGCGCGGCTCGCTCGACGTCGGCAAGCTCGTGATCGAGGCGATCCCGACCCCCGGCCATTCCGACGACATGGTCTGCTTCGTCGTCGACGACGAGGCGGTGTTCTCCGGCGACACGCTGTTCAAGGACGCCGTCGGCGGCGGGGACTTCGAGGAGATCAAGAGCGCCGTGCTCGACGTGTACATGTCGATGCCCCACGACCGACGGGTGCTGCCCGGCCACACCGACGAGACGACGATCGGCCGCGAGTGGGAGCACAACCCCTTCATCCGCGTGTGGCGTGGAGTCGACCCGGAGGGCGAAGAGCAGGTGCGCGTCAACGGCCGCAACGCCACGCTGATCGTCTGGTCGCCCGACTATGACGGGAAGGGCAAGGCGTGGATTCGCTTCGACGGCGGCGAGGACGCGATCGTCGGCGGCTCGCGGGTGGAGCGCGGTTGATGGACATCCTCGACCCGCGCATCGAGGAGTACGTCGAGACGCGAACCTCGCCGCACGAGGACCTGCTCGCGGAGCTCTCCAGCGAGACCCGCCGCGACCTCGGCTCGGAGGGAATGCTCACCGGCCCGGTCGCGGGCCGCTTCCTCGAGCTGCTCGTCTGGGGCGTCCAGCCCCGGCGCGCGCTCGAGATCGGGACCTTCAGCGGGCACTCGGCGCTCTCGATCGCCGCCGGCCTGCCCGACGGCGGCCGCCTCGACACCCTCGAGCTCGACCCGGAGCGCGCCGCAGTCGCGCAGAAGTACTTCGACCGTTCGCCCTACGGCTCGCGGATCACGCTCCACCTCGGCCCGGCGCTCGAGTCCCTCGGGACGCTCGAGGGCGACTTCGACTTCGTCTTCATCGACGCCGACAAGGAGGGCTACGTCGACTACTACGAAGCCGTTGTGCCGCGGCTCGCGGAACGCGGCCTGATCGTCGCCGACAACACCCTCTGGAGCGGGAGGGTGCTCGACGGCGAGGGGCCGATCGTCGCCTTCAACGACCACGTCGCCCGCGACGCGCGCACGGTTCAGGTGCTGCTCAGCGTGCGCGACGGCATGACCCTGATCCGGCGCGCGTAGCGGGACGGGGACGGTTCAGCGCGCGAGCGCGTGCAGCGCCTCCAGCAGCTCCTGGTGACGACGCTCCTCGTCCGTGATCACAGGCTCCTCCTCCCCCCTCGCGCGCCGGGCGACGACGTACTCGTACGGCTTCACGATGAAGAAGAAGACGGCGGCGCCGATCGCGACGAACGTGATCAGGGCGTTGATGAACGCGCCGTAGAGGAAATGGGAGCCGTTGATGGTGAACGACTCGCTGCTGAAGTCGGAAGTGCCGAAGATCATTCCGATGATCGGCGTGATGAGGTCGGCGACGAAGGCGCTGACGAGGGCCGCGAACGCCACACCCATGACGAACGCGATCGCGAGGGTGATCAGGTTCCCCTGGAGGAGAAAGTCTCTGAAGTCGCGGACGAACTTTGGCATGCCTACCTCCCTGATCGCGTGTTCGAGAACCGATGACGGCCAAGGTTGACGGAAGTCTCGAGCGCATGCGGCGGATCGCGGTGCGCGCGCAGGGGCTCGACGGGAGCGCGGAGGACGTGCTCGGCGTCGTGCGACGGCTCGGGTTCCTGCAGATGGACCCGATCGCGACGGTCGCCACCCCCCAGCAGCTGGTGCTCTACAGCCGGCTCGGGCGGTTCGACGTCGGCGAGCTCGACCGGTTGATCTGGGAGGAGCGCCGGCTCTTCGAGTGGAACGCGTTCATCTGGCCCGTGGAGGACCTGCCGCTCGTCCGCGCACGCATGCGGCATCGCCGCGCGACGGCGAACGCGTGGGTGCGCGACTTCCTGCAGGCGAACGCGCGCTTCCGCCGCTACGTCCTGCGCGAGCTCGATCGGAACGGCCCGATGCTCTCGCGCGACCTCAAGGCCGACCTCCTGCCCGCGTACGAGCCGCACCGCTGGTGGGGCACGCGCCAGGTGCGGCTGATGCTCGAGCTGCTGCAGCTGCACGGCGAGATCGCGGTGACAGGCCGGGTGGGGAAGCAGCGGCTGTGGGATCTCGCGGCGCGCGTCTACCCGCCGGCCGAGTCGATCTCCTGGCGCGAGGCGGAGCGATCGATCCGCGAGCAGCGCCGCCGCTCGCTCGGCGTCTGGCTCGAGCGCGGCAAGCTCCACGTCCATCCGGAGATCTCGGACGAGCCGGTTCCCCGCCGCGTGACGTTCCTCTCGCCGTTCGACCGGCTCGTACACGACCGCGCGCGCGCCGAGGCGCTGTTCGGGTTCTTCTACCGGCTGGAGATGTACGTGCCGAAGGCGAAGCGCCGGTACGGCTACTACGTCCTGCCGATCCTCTACGGCGACCGGATCGTCGGGCGCATCGACGTCGAGCGCGACCGTGCCGCGGGCGCCCTGCGCGTGAACGGCGTGTGGTGGGAGGACGGCGTGAAGCCGATCCGGCTCGACCCGGCGCTGCGGCGGCTCGCGGCGTTCACTTCGTCGCCTCGAGCATGAGGAAGAGAGGCGGATCGTCGTCACCGGGCTCCTCGACGCGCGTGATCGTGAGCCCGCTGCGGATCAACGCGTTCAGCAGATCGGCGAGCGGCAGGTGGTTGACGCCGACGCGGGCGCGCACCTTCGTGCTCGCGGGATCGGCGGGCAGGCGGCGCCAGCCCGCCTCGCGGTAGCCCGGCGCACGCGGGTCGCTGAGATCGATGAAGGGCGAGCCGAAGCACGGATGCACGCCGAGAAACACGAACGCCCCACCCGCTCCCAGCACGCGCGAGACCTCGGTGAGCACCGCGGCCGCGTCGTCGAAGTCGGTGTGCGTGAGGATCGAGACGACGGCGTCGAACTCCGCGTCCGCGAACGGCAGCGCGTGCGCATCGGCATGGACGAGACGCGCGCGGTCGCCCACCTGCGCACGCGCAGCGGCGAGCTGGTCGAGCGAGACGTCGGTGCCGACCACGGACCATCCCGCGTCGATCAGGACCGGGATCGCCCGGCCGGTGCCGCAGCCGAGATCGAGGCAGCGGCCCGGGCCCGGCCCGAGCAGCTCCACGACGTGCGCGCGGGCGCGGGCGAAGAGATCGGCCGATGTGTACTCCTCGTACCACTCGGTCTGGCCGTCGTAGCGTGCCGTCCTCAACGTCGCGTGATTGAAGCAGACTGCCGCCGTGGGATCAGAGCTCGAGCTCCGCGAGGTGACAGCAGGGACACGTCCGGTCGTCGAGCGCCTGTGGCAGCTCTACCGCCACGACCTCTCGGAGTTCCGCGACTCGCAGCTCGACGAAGACGGCCTGTTCCACACGCGGGGCCTCGAGCCGTTCTTCCGCGACGATCCCGACCGGCGCGGCTACCTCTTCTACCGCGACTCGAGGCCGGTCGGGCTCGCGCTGGTCGCCGGCGTCGAGGACGAGCCGCGCGTGCTGCACGAGTTCTTCGTCGTCCGGCGCGTGCGCCGCGAGGGGCTGGGCGGAGCGGCGATCCGTGAGCTCTTTCGACTGCACTCCGGCGCGTGGGAGATCGCCTTCCAGGAGAACAACACCGCTGCCGCCCGCTTCTGGCGCGGCATCGCGGCGGCGACGGCCGGCGACGACTGGCGTGAGGAGCGCCGACCGGTCCCGGGGAAGCCGCACATCCCGCCGGACGTCTGGCTCGTCTTCGATGCCGGCTGAGCGCCTCACGATCGAGCCCGCGACGCGCGGCGACATCGAGGTCCTGCTCGGCATCCAGCGTGCCGCGGCGGTGACCGCGTTCGCGCACATCTTCCCGCCCGACCGGTATCCGTTCCCGTCGGCCGAGATCCGCGACCTGTGGGCCGACGCCCTCGACGACCCGGAGGTCGAGACGTACCTCGGCCTCGCCGGCGACGAGCCGGCCGGCCTCGTGTCGATCGGCCACGGGATGCTCCGGAGGCTCTTCGTCGCCCCCGAGCGGCAGGGCACGGGCGTCGGGTCGGAGCTCCACGACTTCGGGCTCACCCGGCTCGTCGCGCTCGGTGAGAGCGAGGCGCGCCTCTGGACGCTCGAGGGGAATGCGAGCGGCCGGCGGTTCTACGAGCGCCGCGGCTGGGTCGAGAGCGGCACGACGCGCGTCGTCCCCTACCCGCCGCGCCCGCTCGACGTCGAGTACCGCCGGGCGCTTCCGTAGCCGGGCGTCGTCACTCCCCGCGCGCCAATGCGCCCAACCGCTCGTGGTCGATCGCATGCACCAGCGCATCCGCGTGACGATGCACGAGCTCCCAGTCGGATTCCGCGGTGCGCCGGAAGACCCATGTCACCCGCAGCGACCAGTCCTGCTCCGGGAGATCCCCGACCGTGCCGCGCTGTCGCTCGATGACGACGAGCACTGCCAGGTCGCCCGATGTGTAGGTCTGCACCACCTCGACCGTCGCCTCGCCGCCGCGAAAGAACCGGGCAAGCCCGTCCAGGGCCTCGTCGGACTCGTCGAAACCACGCACCGGCTCGCCGCCGTACGGCGACATGAGCGTGTAGTCGGGCGCGTGGTGGATCCGGGCGACGTAGCCCCTGATGTCGCCTGCGATCAGGGCTTCGGCCGCCTCGGTGATCCGTCGAACGAGAGCGGCGAGATCCTGCTCGTTCACCGTGCCGGACACGCAGCACACCTCCTTCGGCCCGAGTGTATGTGGGAACCGCCGCCTGTCCGAAACGGACAGTAGGCTGCCCGGCCGTGCGCCTGATCGTCGCCCGCTGCGAGGTCACCTACACCGGCAGGCTGACCGCCCATCTGCCCGAGTCGACGCGTCTGCTGATGCTCAAGGACGACGGCTCCGTGCTGATTCACGCGGATGCGGGCGGGTACAAGCCTTTGAACTGGATGACCGGCCCGACCGTGGTCGAGAGCGGCGCCGACACGCTCGTGGTGCGCAAGCGCGCGGGCCGCAGCGAGGATCGCCTCGAGATCCGCCTGGTCGAGGTCTTCTCGGACGTATCGCACGACATGGGCGAGGCGGCGGCGCTCGAGAAGGACGGTGTCGAGCGCGATCTCCAGCTGCTGCTGGCCGACCGGCCGGAGCAGATCGAGGCGGGGCTCCGCCTCGTGAAGCGCGAGTGGTCGACGGAGGTCGGCCCCGTCGACCTGATGTGCCGCGACGCGGACGACGGCTGGGTCGCGGTCGAGATCAAGCGCGTCGGGACGATCGACGCGGTCGAGCAGCTGACGCGTTACCTCGACTGCATCCGGGTCGATCCGGCGCGCGCCGGCTGCCGCGGCATCCTCGCCGCGCAGTCGATCAAGCCGCAGGCGGTGGCGCTCGCGGAGAGCCGCGGGCTCGCGTGGGCAACGGTCGATCTCGCAGTGCTGCGCGGCGAGCGGGAGCCCGAGCTCACGCTCTTCGCGGTCTAGACGACGAACGAGCTGCCGCCGAGCAGCGCGCCGTAGCGCGACTCCGAGCGAGGCCCGTGCCCGGGCCAGACGTACCAGTGGTACGTGCCACGGGTCAGCGTGAACTTCTTCCCGCCGTACGTCCACGTCCTCGGGAGTGTGAGCGAGGCCGTGACCGGCCAAGTGCTCCAGATCTTCTGCTTGCCGCGGAAGAGCTGGACGTTGTAGTAGTGCGCGCCGGGCGAGGCCACCCAGCTCAGCGCGATGCGGCCGCGAACGTGCGCTCCCGGTGCCGGCGCGTAGAGCGCACGCGGCGTCGCCGTGAGCGACGCGACGGCCTTGTTGCCCGCGGCATCGTGGCTCGTGAGCGTGTAGCGGTAGTTGACGCCGACCTTCAGGTTCGTGTCGCGGAAGCTCGTCGCGTGGCCGCGATACAGCATCGACGACGACGCCGAGCCGCGCCCGGGCCGGCGCACGATCTCGATCGTCGTGACGTCGGACGGCCGCTTCCACGAGAGCATTGCGCTGCGGTCGCCGATCGTCGCCGCGAGCTTGGTGAGGCGCGGGCCGGAGCCGTCGTAGCGGAGCGCCACCTCCGCCGATCCCGTGTTGCCCGCGTTGTCAAGGCAGGTGCCCGTCACCTTCTCGGCGGATCCGTCGGGCCCCTTGTACGTCTTCGCGGGCGTGCACGACGCGAGCCCGGACATCGTGTCGGCTCCGCTGAACTTCGCGACGACCGGCTTCGTGTACCAGCCGTTCGCGTCGGGTTTGCGCGACAACGTCGCCGTCACCTTCGGGCCGGTCGAGTCGAACTTGAATGCCGACGACGCGGAGCCCTTGTTCCCGGCTTGGTCGGTGCACGAGCCCTGGGCATCTGCCGTCGCGCTGTCCGGGCCCGAGTACGTCACCGCCGGCGTACACGACGCGATCCCCGAAACGGAATCGGAACCGGCGAACGCGACCTGTACGGCGTGCGAGTACCAGCCGTTGTCGTCGGGCCCGCGGGCGGGGCTCGCCGTCACGGTCGGCGGCGTCGCGTCGTACTTCACCGCGAACGCGGCGGCACTGCTCGTGTTCCCGGCCTTGTCCTTGCACACGCCGCCGACGGTCGCGGTCGACGAGTCGGGGCCGCTGTACGTGACCGATGTGCACGACGCGATGCCCGACGTCGCGTCGGACCCCACGAACGCGATCGTGACCGGGTGGTTGTACCAACCGTTCGAGTCGGCGGCGCGGTCGACCGACGCCGAGCTCACCGAGGGTGCGTCGGTGTCGATCTTGAACTGCAGCGAGAACTGCGTCGTCGCCTGGCCGTCCGTCGCGGTGCAGTTGAGGGCGTCGTTGCTGGTGTTGAACGTCTTCGCCAGCGGGCAGTTCGAGTCGGTGACGTTGCCGTCAACGGAGAGCTTCACCGAGACCGGGCTGCGGTACCACCCGTTGTCGCCGGCCGTCCCGGAGGTGATCGTGTAGCTGATCGTTGGGCCCGCTGCGCCGGCAGACGGCGCCGCGACCACGGCGAGCGCGAGGACGAGGCCGAGCGCCGCGCGCCTCACGCTGCTCCCGCCCGGCTGTTCCACTGCGAGACGAGGCGTGCGCCCGAGCCCGCGGTGACCGCGGCGAGCAGCAAGGCGACTCCGGCGAGGACGGCGTCGAGGTCGTGCGAATCACGCACGCGCGCTGCCTGCGTCAGCGTCGGCAGCACGATCCGCGGAAGCGCGAACGTCGCCGCCCGATGCGCGGCCGGGCGCTTCGGCGCCGGCTTCGTCTTGGCGATGACCTTCCGCTTCGCGACCGGCCGGGTCGGCACGGCCTGGTGGACGACCGGCGCGACCACTCGGGCCGGGGCGACGTAGACGGGACGCGTGGGCCTCGGGGCGGCCGGGGCCGACGGCCGGGTCTGGGCGCGCGCGCCGGGAGCGGGATCGGGCTGCAACCCGGAGGCAGCAGGCGCCCGATCGGGGGCCGGACCGGCTGCGAGAGCGGGTGCGGGTCCAAGCAGGGCCATCACCGCGACGAGCGGCGCGAACTGCCGCAGGACGAGACATGTCGGCCGTCCCCTCATCCGAACCTCGCTCTTTGCGACCTTCGCTCCCCGTCCAAGCGTACTCCCGTTCCTCCCGATCGGGCAACCGGCGGCGGGGAGGGCACGGAGCCCTCCCCGCCTGGCGGCCGACATCAGGTCAGCTGTGACGCCGACTGATGCGTGCGGCCTGCGTTCCCACCGTTGGCGGTGGAACCGTCCGTGTTCGCCTGCGTAGTCGAGCCACCCTGCGGCTCGATCATGCGACCGTCCGACGGGAGGTCCGGGTACGAGGCCTGCCCGTCCCAGCCACCGTCGCCGATCGTGCGGCCGGACGACGGAAGATCCGGGTTGGACTTGTGCCCGTCCGAGCCACCGCCCGGATAGGACTGGCCACCGTCCGAGCAGCGGCAGGGGTACGAGCCCTTGCCGTCTTGCCCGTCCTTGCCGTCCTTCCCGTCCTTGCCGTCCTTGCCGTCCGAGCAGCGGCAGGGGTACGAGCCCTTGCCGTCCTTGCCGTCCGGGCTCTTGATGCGCAGGGGGTCGCTCACGTTCCCCGGGAAGAGCTGGAACGCGCCGGAGCCTGCGAGCCCGATCTGGCCGGTACCGGCCTGCTGGCCGATCCCCTGGATCGGCACGCCCTTGCAGCCACAGTCCTTGTGGCCGCCGACCTGCTGGTCGGCCCTCTGCCGTGTCTTCGCCTCGTTGCCGGCGTTTGCCTCCGACGAAGCCGAGTTCGACTGGTCGACAGAGCCACCGCCGCCCGGGCTGAAGATCCGGACGGGCGACGCGTCGTTCGACGCGCCCTTCTGGAAGGCCAGCGAGGCTGCGAACGCTGCCTGCAGCGTCGACGCCTGCTGCCCGATCCCCTGCGCCTGCGTGCCGCCGCCGCCCATCTGGTCGGCGTGCTGCGACGTATGCGCCTTGTTACCGGCGTTCGCCGTCGAATCGACGGTGTTGGACTGCGTCAGGTCCCCGTCGGTCCCCGGGCTCCCGATGCGAACGGGCGAGGCGTTGTTGCCCGACCCGCCGTCGGACTCGCAGCCACACTTGTGGCCACCGAAGTCCTGGACTGCCTTCGACAGTGCGAGGGAGCCCTGCACGGTCTCCGCCTTCTGACCGATTCCCTGCACGCTGTTTCCACCGCCGCACCCGCACGACGAGCCGTTACCGGACTGGTCGGCGTTCTGATGCGTCTTGGCCTCGTTGCCCGCGGAAGCATCCGAGCTCACCGAGTTCGTCTGCTCCACGTTGCCGCCGTCGCCCCAGCTGCCGATGCGAACCGGGTCGGCGACGTTGCTGGCACCGACCTGGTCGGCTTCGGAGCCGGCCAGAGCGAGCTGCTTCGTCGAGGCCTGCTGTCCGACGCCCTGGACGCCGGTTGCCGGAGAGCTGGCAGGCGCCGCGGCCGAGTCCGCGGACGGCTGACTGCTGTCGGGCGAGTACCCGTCGGACGAGTCGGGCGACGACTGCGTCGTCGGCGCCGAGTCGCTCGTCGAGTCGGGCTGGTCCCACTGCTTCGGGGCCGAGTCGCAGCCACACGGCTTCGGCTTCGGCGCCGGGGCACATCCACATCCGTCCGCCTGGCCCTGCGACGCGCGCTGCTCCGTCGAGGCGCGGTTGCCGGCGTTGGCGGTCGAAGACACAGAGTTCGTCTGCTTGACGTCACCCTCGTTCCCCGGGCTGAAGATCCGCACGGAGATGTTCGAGTTCGACGGGTCGATCTGGACGGCCT
>DATIOD010000024.1:0-22214 GCA_035473635.1 Gaiellaceae bacterium
GACCGGAGCGAGCTCGAGCAGCGCGGAATCGAGGTTGCCCGCGAGCGGCACGACGTCGTTCGCTGCGAGCACGACGCGGCGGTCGTTCGCGAGTGCGTGCACGGCGACCACGTCGATCGCCGCCGCCTTCACCTCGACGAGGTACGTGTCCGCATCGAGCCCGGCAAGTTCTCGGGTGAGCGCGGGCCGGTCGCCGAGACTGGTCGAGACGTGCACGACCTCGGCTTCGAGGTGCGAAACGTCACTCCCCCCTGCCGTGAACACCGCCACGCGGCCGTCGAGCGGCTCGAGCGCTCGCAGGCGCAGGGTCACGGGCAGCGCACCTTCGACCTCGCAGTCGACCGAGAGCACGAGGTCGGAGATCAACCGCCGGTAGGTGTTGAGATAGGCGTCCGCGTCCTGCTTCGCACCGACGACGAGGATCCGGCGGTCGGTCGCCACCGGCGGGATCGCCGCGCCGCTCCCGTCGAAGATCACCAGGTCGGGCGCGCGCTCCGCCGCGAGCCGCGCGCCGGCCGAGACGTTGGACGTCGAGACGGCGCCGGCCAGCCCGCCCCCCGCCCGGCGGCAGCCGATCGTCGGCACCCCCGCGACGGCCGCCGTCTCGAGGTGGTCGGAGGCGGCGTGGCGTCCGGCTCGCGACCGCGCGACCAGCTCGTGTACGGTCGGCGGCCGCTCGACCAGCTCCGGCTCCGGTGGGCCGCCACGGCCCATCGCGACGACGACCACCGAGCGGTCGCGCCGGAGCAGGCGCGCCAGGTGCCCGGTCACGGCCGTCTTCCCGACCCGCTTGCCGGTGCCGATCACCCCGATCGACGGAAGCTCGAACGGCTCGAGCTGCGGCGGGTCGAAGCGAAAGTCGGCTCCGACGTACGGGAGGCCCGCAGCGAGCGCGCGCGACACCCAGCGGAACCGCTCGGCGGGCCCGAGCACCGGCTCGTCCGAAAGGTCGACGACGAGCTCGGCGCCTGCGAAGCCGTCGACCACCGGCACGCCGTACTCGGGCGGTTCGCGCAGCTTCTCGGTTCCTCCGACGAGGATCACACCGACCCAGTCGTACGGGAGGGCCGTGAGCGCGTCCCGCACGACCGCCGGGTAGTGCTCACCGTCCACCAGCGCGACCGCGCGCACACCGCTCACCTCCGTGCGCTGACCTCGCGCTCGATCCGGCCCGTGTACTTCTCGTACTCGCCCGATCGCAGGTCGAACTGGATGATCAACTCCTGCCCGTGGAACGGGTAGCGGCGCCAGATCGAGGCGTGCGAGCCCTCGATCTCGACGACGTTGTAACAGGGCCGGGTGTTTCCTCTCAACCGCAGGGTCGAGACCGTGCCCGTGTTCACGACGAACAGGTCTTCGAGCTTCCACGCGTAGGGCACGTGCTTGTGGCCCGAGAGCACGAGCTGCACGCCGGCGCGCTGCAGGCACTCGATCGCGTCGCCCGCGTCGTACACGACGTTGCGCTCGCGTCCGGTGCCGGGGATCGGGAGCAGGTGGTGGTGGAGCACGAACACCTTGAGCTCGGCGGGCTCGGCGAACTGCTCCTCGATCCAGCTGTACGTGCCGCGGCCGATGTGCCCGTGGTCGAGGTCGGGCTCCGTCGAGTCGACGGCGACGACCGTCGCGCCCAGCTTGCGGACGACCGAACGCCGCTCGCCGATCAGCTCCTCGAAATGGACGTAGCCGACGTTTCGCGAGTCGTGGTTCCCCGGCACGACCACGAGCGCCTCGCACGAGAGACGGTCGAGGTAGCGCCTCGCGCGCGCGAACTCCTCCTTGAAGCCGAACGTCGTCAGATCGCCCGAGCACACGACGATGTCGGCGTCGAGATCGTTGATCTCGGAGATCGCACGTTCCATCAGGTCGGGCACGAAATGCGGATCGCCGCAGTGGATGTCCGACAGATGAGCGAGGGTCAGCTCCATGGAGTTTGGGACTCTAGAACGGCCACGTGGCCGACGGGAGCATCCGGGGGCACTGCTACCCTGGCCGAGGTGACACTGGAAACACCGGTTTTCCAGGCATATTGCGGAGACGAGCCGCCGCGCTTTGCGAATCCGGCGGAACTCGAGTACGCGAAGATCCTGGATTGGTACGGCATTCGCTGGCAGTACGAGCCGACGACGTTCGTACTTGCGCGCGACGAGGAGGGCCGGGTGACCGAGGCGTTCACGCCCGACTTCTACCTCCCCGACCAGGATCTCTATCTCGAGGTGACGGTGATGAAGCAGTCGCTCGTCACGCGGAAGAACCGCAAGCTGCGGAAGCTGCGCGAGCTCTACCCCGCGATCAAGATCAAGCTGTTCTACGAGCGCGACTTCGAGCGGCTCGCCGCGCGCTTCGGGCTCCAGAAGGCGTCCTGACCGAGCCGGGCATCCACGACTCCCGCATCGGGGATGTCTTTCTCGACGCCGGCGAGCTCGAGAAACGGGTGGACGAGCTGGGCGCCGAGCTCTCTCGGGACTACGCGGGGCTCGAGCCGGTGCTCGTCGGATCCCTCAAGGCGTCGATCCCGTTCATCTGCGACCTCTCCCGCGCGATCGCGATCCACCACGCGCTCGACTTCGTCGAGCTCGCGGGCTACGGCAACGAGGACGACGACCACAGCGGTGTCAGGTTCCTGAAGGACCTCAACGAGGAGATCGGCGGGCGCCACATCGTGCTCGTCGACGAGGTGATCGACACCGGCCTGACGATGAACTACCTCGTGCGCTCGCTGGCGCTTCGCAGCCCCGCGTCGCTTCATGCCATGACGCTCTTCGATCGCCCCTACCGGCGGCTCGTCGACGATCTGCCGGTCCGCTACGTCGGCTTCACGATCCCCGACGAGTTCTTCGTCGGGTACGGGTTCGACCTCGACGAGCGCCACCGCAACCTGCCCGACCTCAGGCTCGTCCGAGCGACCTAGCGGGGTGCCAGGCACCTCGGTGCCAGGCACCGATTTTTAGGCATGGCTAAAATGCGAGGGTGATCGCCTCCCGCACCGCCGAGCTCCCCGAGGGGCTCGTCACCGTCGACGAGGCGCTCCATCGCACGCGCTTCCGAGCGCTTCCCTTCCTCGGCCCCGCGTTCATCGCCTGCGTCGCCTACATCGACCCGGGCAACTTCGCCACCAACATCGCCGGCGGCTCGAAGTTCGGCTACACGCTCGTGTGGGTGATCGTCGCCTCCAACCTGATGGCGATGCTGATCCAGACGCTTTCCGCGAAGCTCGGCATCGCCACCGGGCTCAACCTCCCGGAGGTTTGCCGCGAGCGCTTCACCCGGCGCACCTCGATCGGGCTCTGGGTGCAGGCGGAGCTGATCGCGATGGCCACCGACCTGGCCGAGTTCCTCGGGGCGGCGCTCGGGTTCCAGCTCCTCTTCGGGTTCGGGCTCTTCCCGTCGGCGATCATCACCGGCATCGCAGCATTCGGCATCCTGGGCCTCCAGCGTTTCGGGGTGCGGCTGCTGGAGGCGGTGATCGCGTCGATCGTCGGCGTGATCGGCGGCTGCTACGTCGTCGAGCTGATCTTCTCGAACCCCGACCTCTCCCAGGTCGGCAGGCACGCGATCGTGCCCGGCTTCAGCGGCGGCGAGTCGCTGCTGCTCGCGGTCGGGATCCTCGGCGCGACCGTGATGCCGCACGTGATCTACCTCCACTCTGCGCTCACGCAGGACCGGCTGATCCCGGAGACCGACGAAGACGCTCGGACGCTGCTCCGCTACACGCGCGTCGACGTCCTGATCGCGATGTCGATTGCCGGGCTGATCAACATGGCGATGCTCGTGATGGCCGCGAGCACCTTCTACGGCACCGGCCATCGCGACGTCTCGTCGCTCGAGACCGCGCACCAGACGCTCGAGCCGATCCTCGGCAGCGCCTCGAGCGCGCTGTTCGCACTCGCGCTCGTCGCGTCGGGGCTCTCGAGCTCGGCCGTCGGGACGCTTTCGGGCCAGGTGGTGATGCAGGGCTTCATCCGCCGCCAGATCCCGATCTTCGTCCGCCGCATCGCCACGATGCTGCCGGCCTTCATCGTGATCGCGATCGGCCTCGATCCATCGCGGACGCTCGTCGTCTCGCAGGTGGTGCTCTCGTTCGGGATCCCGTTCGCGCTCGTCCCGCTCGTCTACTTCACGTCGAAGCGCACGATCATGGGCCGCCTTGTCAACCAGCGCGTGACGACGGTCGTCGCCGTCGTGATCGCCGCGGTGATCATCTCGCTGAACATCTTCCTGCTGGTGCAGGTGGCGGGAATCGTTTAGCCGGCTTCCGCCTCGTCGCTCAGTTCGAGCGCGCGCAGCGCCTCGGCGGCCGAGCGCCGCAGCGGCCCCAGGAGCTCCCGGTATTCCTCGTCGCCCACTTTGCCGGTGCGGTGGTCGAACTCGAGCTCCTTCAGCGCGGCGAGCGCGCGGTCGCGCTCCTCGGCGAGCGCCAGCCGCTTCGCCTCCCCCTCGGTCGGAGCGTCGAGACGGTCGTCCTCGACCTCGGGCTCGCGGAGATACGGCAGGCAGACGACCACCACCGCCGCGGCCGCAAGCGCGACGGCAAGGACGATCGCGAGTGCGCTCACGCGCGCGCAGGCGCGAGGCGGAGAACGAGCCGGCGCTGCTCACGCGCGTCCGGCCAGAGCGCGACCGCCGAGCCGAGCAGGAAGACGACCCCGGCGATCCAGATCAGGTTCACGAGCGGCTTCACGAGCACTTTGAAGTACACGACGCCGCTCGGACGGATGTCGTCGGTGATCACGTAGAGGTCCTCGGCGCGGAGCCAGCTCGTGTGGATCCCGACCTCGTTGGACGTCTCGGGTGGGTTGCGGTACGCGTTCGTCCCCGAGGACAGCTTCCCGTTCCAGCGCCCCGACACGTCGAGCACCGCCCGGGTCTCGGTCGCGTTCGCGTTCGGCGGGTGGACGATCCGCTGATAGGTCAGCGAGTAGCCGCGGATCGTCATGGTCTCGCCGGGGCGCAGCGCCCGCTCCCTCGTAGCGCCGTATGCGCTCGAGCCTGCGATCCCGATCGCCAGCAGCACGATCGCGAAGTGGACGATGTAGCCGCCGTACCGCCGTCGGTTCCGTGCGACGAGACGCCACAGCGACCCGGTCACGCGCGTTCCGCGGACGAGCTCGACGACGATCGCTGCGACCACGAACGCCGAGAACGAGTACGCGATCAGCCCTGGGCTCGACGAGCCTGCGCCCGCCGCGATCAGGACGATGCCGGTTGTGAGCGCCGCGGCAACCGGCCAGGCCAGGCTCCGGGTGAGGGCGCGCAGGCTGGTGCGCCGCCACGCGATCAGCGGGCCGATGCCCATCAGCAGGAGCAGCGGCAGCCCGAACGCGCGCAGGAAGAAGTCGTAGTACGGCCGTCCGATCGTCCGCGATTCGCCCTTCACGAGCTCGGTGATGATCGGGAAGAGCACGCCCCACAGCACCGCGAGGCACAGCGCGACCAGCAGCAGGTTGTTGTAGAGGAACGTCGCCTCGCGCGAGAGCGCCGACTCGAGCTTGGTGCGCGCCTGCAGCAGCGGAAGCCGCCAGAGGATCAGCACGACCGAGAACACCGACGAGATCACGACGAAGGCGAGGAACCATCCGCCGATCGGGCTCTGCGCGAACGAGTGGATCGAGTTGACGACGCCCGACCGCGTCAGGAACGTGCCGAACACCGACAGCTCGAACGCGAGCGCGACGAGCACGACGTTCCAGACCTTCAGCATCCCCTTGCGCTCCTGGACCATCACCGAGTGCAGGAACGCAGTCGCGGCGAGCCACGGCATCAGGGCGGCGTTCTCGACCGGGTCCCACGCGTAGTAGCCGCCCCAGCCCACCTCGACGTACGCCCAGTGCGCACCGAGCAGCTGGCCGAAGCCGAGGAACATCCAGGCGGCGAGCGTCCAGCGCCGCGTCGCGACGATCCAGCGCTCGTCGGGACGACCGGACAGGAGCGCGCCGGCGGCGAACGCGAACGGGATCGAGAGCCCGACGTAGCCGAGGTAGAGCATCGGCGGGTGCGCGACCATGTACGGGTTCTGGAGACTCGGCGTCAGCCCGGCGCCGTCGATCGGCGCCGTCTGCGTGTCGAACGGGCTCGCGACGGCGACGAGGACGAACGAGAAGAACGTCGCGATCCCGCCGAGCACCGGCACGACCCACGCAACGAGATCGCGCAGGAGGCGGCGGTTGATCGCGACTGCGAGCGCTCCGTAGCCCGTGAGCACGAGCAGCCACAGCAGGAGCGATCCCTCCTGGCCGCCCCAGAACGCGCTCAGCGAGTAGACAGGCGACAGCGTCCGGTTCGTGTGCGACGCGACGTAGGAGAACGAGAAGTCGTGCCGCACGAGCGCGGTCGCGAGCACGATCGCGGCGACGAGCGTCGACCCGAAACACGCGAGCAGCGCGTTCCGCGCGGACGCAGCGAGCCGGCGCCTGTTCTGATGCGCCGCGATCGCGCCGACCACGAGCGCGTACAGCGCCAGCCCGAAGCTGACGACGAGCGCTGCGCGGCCCAGGTCGGCCATTCCCTACGCCTTCGGCTGTGCCGTGTACTTCGACGGGCACTTGGTGACGATGCCCGCACCGGCGATGCGCCCGTGATCGAAGCTGCCCGTCACGACGACCTCCCGGGTCGCCTTGAAGAGCGGCGGCGGACTCTCGCCGTGGTAGACGACCGGCACGACCTTCCCGCGCGCCGCGCCGCGGTCGCGGAGGCCGAAGCGGAGCCCACGCTGCGAGTGCGAGTCGCCCGAGACCGGACCGACGACGACGCCGACCACCGACACCGCGCCGGCATGCCCGCTCAGCTGGCTCGGACTGAGCTGCGGTGTCGACTTGCCGGCGATCGCCGTGTACAGCAGGAAGATCGCGAGCACGACCGCGACCGCAAGAGCGACGATCAACCGCGCAGGGTTGCGCGTGGCCACGCGCTGAGTCTAGCTACGCGTCGGCTGGGGCCGGCTGAGGCCTGCGACCCGGGACCCGGTAGCCGTGCTCGACGCACAACGCACCCGGAGAATCCTCGGTGAGCGCATCGCAGTAGCCCTTGCCGTAGGCCGCGCGCATGAACGCGGCGACCACGTCGAGCGACCACTCGTTGATCCCCGCGGCCTCGCGCCAGAGATCGGCAAGTCGGAGGTCGATGTCGAGCTCGAGCAGATCGATACGAGACGGATGACTGGGCATGGGCGAAAGGGTAGGAACGACGTCGGACGGACTCGGACGCGGTTAGGCTGGCCCGCGTTCGATGGCTCGGCGACTCCATTTCGGACCTGCTCGGGTCCCGGCGCGCGACACGCCCGAGACCGCGGTTGCCGCCCTGCTCGAGCGCGGCCACTCGGCCTGCGAGATCGACTTCGAGGGACGGTTCTGGATGGACTACGACTATGCAGCGTCGTTCGGCGAGCTCTGCCGCGCGAGCGACATGGTGCTGAGCGTCCACGCGCCGATCGCCGGGTTCATGGGCCATGCGGAGCGCGGCAAGAAGCTGAACATGGCCGTGGGGATGCTCGACCACTCGGCGGGCATCGCCGTCGCCGCCGGCGCCGAGGTCGTCGTCTTCCATCCCGGCTTCCTGCTCGGCCGGACGCGCGAGGAGGCGATCGACTCGGTCTGCGAGCAGCTCGGCGAGCTGCGCGAGCGGCTCGAGGGGAAAGGGCGCGGGGTTCCGTTCGGGATCGAGGTGATGGGACGCGTCCGCGATCTCGGCTCGCTCGACGACGTGGTCGAGATCGCGTCACGGGTGGCCTGGGTGCGCCCCGTGCTCGACTTCGCGCACCTGCACGCGACCTCCGACGGTGCGTACACGACGGTCGACCCGTTTGCAGAGGCGCTCGAGCGGGCCGACGCGGTGCTCGAGGAGGGCGCGCCGTTCCACATCCACTTCTCCGACATCCAGTTCGCCAACCGCAACGAGACGAAGCACCTCCCGTACGGCGAGGGGACGCTCAGGGCGGAGCCGCTGCGGGACGCGCTCGCGCGGTTCGCGCGCCCGGCGACCGTGATCTCGGAGTCCCCCGACCCGGCCTCGACCGAGGCGATTCGAGAGATCCTCGAGCAGTCTTAGCCGGTCGGCTCGTCCGGGGGCGGGGACGGTGCGCTCGGGGGCGGGGTCGTTCCGTTCCCCCCGGCCGTCGCGGTCGCGGCCGACATGGACGGGAGCTTCTCGCCGCTGTCCTTGAAGATCAGGTAGCCGCCGTACGCGACGACCGCGCCGAGCACGATCCCGACGTAGCTCGCCCACGCCGAGTAGTCGTCAGCGAGGTTCTTGATCAGCGCGAAGAGGAAGATGAGGACGCCGAGCACGACCGTGACCGTCCCGTCGGGGACGTTGTCCGGCAGGTCGACGCCGAACGCGCGCGCTGCCACCCAGCCGACGATCGCGAGTGTCATCAGGCCGAGCAGGACGCCCCAGAAGCCGTGCCAGCCGTTCGCCGAAGCCGTGCCGAAGCCGCCGAGGTCGACCGACTGCCAGTGCAGGAACATGTCGATGAACAGCAGCACACCGGCTCCGAGAACCAGCTTGCGGCCGAGCGAGAGTGCGGCGATCTTGTCCATTCGGCGTCCCCTTCGTTGGTTGCCTGCGGGCTTTCAGTCTGCAGGTTCGCGGCGGGCGTCACAAGCCCTGCCCTCCCCCGCCCTCTATCGTCCGTGCCGATGCTCGCTCCCGGGATCTTCAAGGCGTACGACATCCGCGGCCTGTACCCGACCGAGCTCGACGAGGCCGGCGCGTATGCGATCGGGCGCGCCTACGTCGAGCAGTTCGAGCCGCGCCGGATCGCGGTCGGTCGTGACATGCGCGTGTCGTCGCCGTCGATGGCCGAGGCCGTTCGCGAGGGAGCGGCGGACGGCGGGGCCGACGTGCTCGATCTCGGCCTCGTCGGGACCGAGATGGTCTATTTCGCAGTCGGCGAGCTCGGGCTCGACGGGGGGATCGCCGTCACCGCGTCGCACAACCCGAAGCAGTACACGGGAATGAAGGTCGTGCGCGCCGGCGCGCTGCCGGTCGGCGGGGATTCCGGCCTGCTCGAGATCCGCGAGCGCGCAGAGGCCGCGCGCTGGCGCGAGGCCGCGCGCGGCGAGATCCGCGAGGAGGACATCTGGAGCGGCTTCGTCGACCGGGTGCTCTCGTTCGTCGACGTGGACGCGCTGCGACCGCTGCGCATCGTGATCGATGCCGCGAACGGAATGGCCGGCCGGATGCTCCCGCCGGTGCTCGAACGCCTGCCGATGCTCGACGTCGAACGCTGCTACTTCGAGCCGGACGGGACGTTCCCGAACCACGAGCCGAACCCGCTCCTCCCCGAGAACCGCGAGTTCATCGTCGGGAAGACGCGCGGCGGCGCGGACTTCGGCGTCGCGTTCGACGGCGACGCCGACCGCTGCTTCTTCGTCGACGACTCGGGCGAGTTCGTGCCCGGCGACTTCGTGACGGCCCTCTTCGCCGAGACGATCCTGGCGCGCGAGAACGGCGGCAAGGTGATCTACGACGTGCGAGCGTCGTGGGCCGTCCCGGAGGCGATCGAGCGGGCAGGCGGGGTGCCGCTCGTCAATCGCGTCGGGCACGCGTTCATCAAGCAGCGAATGCGCGAGGAGAACGCCGTCTTCGCCGGCGAGGTCTCGGCGCACTACTACTTCCGCGACTTCTCGCAGGCCGACTCCGGCGTGGTGCCGTTCCTGATCATGTGCGAGCTCGTGTCGCGGCGCGGACCCCTGAGCGAGATCCTGCGCCCGTTTCGCGACAGCTTCTTCATCACGGGCGAGATCAACACGCCGGTCGCGGACGTCTCGGAGACGCTCGCAAGGCTCGAGGAGCGCTTCGGAGACGAGGGCGAGGTCACGCATCTCGACGGCCTCTCGATCACCGGCGACGCCTGGCACTTCAACGTCCGGCCGTCGAACACCGAGCCGCTGCTCCGGCTCAACCTCGAGGCGCTGTCGCAGGACCTGATGGACGCGAAGCGCGACGAGGTGCTCGCGGTCATCCGCGGCTGAGCGCGTGATCGAGCTCGGCCACGAGACCGACCGGCGGCCGCCGTTCCGGTACGCCGCCTATCTCCGCGTCGGCTTCTCGGAGACGGACGCGCAGGGCGTCGTCTACTACGGCCGCTACATGCCCTACTTCGACCTCGCGCGGACCGAGTTCCACCGCCACCTCGGCCGCGTCCACCTCGGGCCTGCCGACTTCGCGATGCGCGCGTCCGTCGTCGAGTACCACGCGCCGGCGCGGTTCGACGACCTGCTCGAGGTCTTCGTCCGCGTCGAGCGCATCGGCACGACGAGCATCACATACGACCACGCCGCCTACCGCATCGACGACGAAGCCGCCGACGGCGACGGTGACGTCCTGATGGCCACCGCCAAGCAGACGCTCGTGCTGATCGATCTCGCCGGGCGGCGGCCGGTCCCCGTCCCGGATGCGTTCCGCGAGCGGATCTCGGCGTTCCAGGGCGACTAGACCGCAGGCGTGATGTAGACCTCGGTCTCGTACTGGAACGTGAACGGCTCGGGCATCCCGGCGACGAGCGCCTCGACCTGCTCGAGCAGCGCCTCACGCTCGACCGGCGCCATCGCCGCGACGAACGAGGTGGACGTCACCCGGTCGCGCAGATCCCCGACCGTCGAGGGCTGCTCGTTGCGGAAGCGCCGCTCCTCGATCGGCCCGAACAGCTTCGAGCGACGGAGCGGCTCGCGCCACCCGAGCTCGATCTGCGCCGGAACCCTCGCGCGCGCGGGCGCGAGGAGCGCCTCGAGCCGATCCTGCAGCGGATCGGCGAGATCGCGCGAGTTCCAGATCAGGCCGAGCGCGCCGCCCGGTCGGAGGACGCGTCGGAGCTCGGGAAGCGCGCGCGAATCGTCGAACCAGTGCATTGCCTGGGCGACCGTGATCGCATCGACACTTGCGTCCGGGAGCGGAAGAGCCTCGGCCGTCGCAGCCATCGTCTCGGTGCCCGGCACCACCTCACGGAGCTTCGCGAGCATCTCGGGCACCGGTTCCACCGCGATCACGCGCGCGCCGAACGGGACGAGGAGGCGCGTGAGCTTGCCGGTGCCTGCCCCCACGTCGAGCACCGTTCGCCCCGGTCCGAGGCCGAGGCGCTCGGCGAGCCAGGCGACCGCGTCGGGCGGGTAGGTCGGCCGCGCGCGCTCGTAGACGTCCGCGGCGGCGGCGAAGCCGGCCGCCGCGACCGGATGCACCCCCTCCGGAAGGCTGCCCGCCGAGCGCGCCAACCTACGTGGGCGTGACGCGGTACGCGTCGAACACGGCGTCGAGGTTGCGCAGCGCGTTCAGCAGCGTGCGCAGGGCCTTCACGTCGCCGACCTCCGCCGTGTACCAGTTCTTCGCGAGCTGATCCTCGACGACGCCGCCGTAGCTGACGATGTTCGCGCCGTGCTCGGCGAACGTGCGCGCGACGTCCTCGAGCAACCGCGGCCGGTCCCACGAGTCGACGGCGATCTGCACGAGGAAGCTCTTCGCCGCGGTCGCGCCGTCCCACGACACGTCCGTGAACCGCTCCGGGTTCCGCCGCAGCGCGCGGACGTTCGGGCAGTCCTCGCGATGGATCGTGATCCCCTTCCCCAGCGAGATGTAGCCGACGATCGAGTCGCCCGGAACCGGCGTGCAGCACTTCGCGAGCCGAACCAGCACGTCCTCGACGCCCGCCACGACGACGCCCATCTCGGCGCCCTGCACGGTGCGCGCCTTCGGCGCCTTCGTGACGACCGGCGCCTCCTCGACCACCTGCTCGGTCTTGAGCCGGTTGATGACCTTGTTGACGATCGCGCCGGGCTGCAGCTTCCCCGACCCGAGCGCGACGTAGAAGTCCTCGGCCTTCTTGAAGCCGACCTCGCGGATCACCTGAGCGAGCGTCGGCGAGCCGCGCAGCTTCGCGTACGGCAGGTTCTGCGCCTTCAGCGCCTGCTCGAGCGCCTCGCGGCCCTTCTGCTCGGTCTCCTCGCGCGTCTCGCGCGAGTACCACTGCCGGATCTTGTTGCGCGCCCGCGAGCTCTTGGCCAGCGAGAGCCAGTCGCGCGACGGCCCGCGACCCTGCTTCGACGTGAGGATCTCGACGAAGTCACCGTTCTTCAGCTGGTAGTGCAGCGGGACGATGCGGCCGTTGATCTTCGCGCCGACGGTGCGGTGGCCGACATCGGTGTGCACCGCGTATGCGAAGTCGATCGGCGTCGCCCCGGCGGGCAGCGTCTTCACCTGCCCCTTGGGCGTGAACACGTGCACTTCCTCGTCGAAGAGGTCGGTGCGGAACGCCTTCATGAACTCGCGCGGATCCGCCTCGTCGGCGGTGCTCTCGTCCATCAGCTGCTTGACCCACGCGACCCACTCCGCGTCCTTCTGCTTCGCGCCGCGCTTGTACAGCCAGTGGGCGGCGACGCCGAACTCGGCCGTCTCGTGCATCTCGCGCGTGCGCACCTGGATCTCGAGCGGCCGCCCCTGAGGGCCGATCACCGTCGTATGCAGCGCGCGGTAGCCGTTGAACTTCGGCATCGCGATGAAGTCCTTGAAGCGCCCGGGCATCGGCTTCCACAGCGAATGGATCAGGCCGAGCGCGCCGTAGCAGTCGCGCGTCCCCTCGTCACCGCCGCGCTCGGCGATCACGCGCATCGCCGTCAGGTCGTAGATCTCGTTGAACTCGCGGCCCTTGCGAACCATCTTGTCGTAGATCGAGTAGAAGTGCTTCGCGCGACCGGAGATGTCGGCGGGGATGTCGACCTTGTCGAGCTCCTTGTGCAGGACGACCGCCGCCTCCCGCACGTGCTCCTCGCGGTCCGTGCGCCGCTCGGCGACCATCTGCTTGATCTCCTCGTACTTGCGCGGATGGAGCGTCTGGAAGGAGAGGTCCTCGAGCTCCCACTTGAGCGCGTGGATACCGAGCCGGTGCGCAAGCGGCGCGTAGACCTCGAGCGTCTCGCGCGCCTTCTGCACCTGCTTCTGCTTGCCGAGGTACTCGATCGTCCGCAGGTTGTGCAGGCGGTCGGCGAGCTTGATCAGGATCACGCGAACGTCCTCGGCCATCGCGACGATCAGCTTCCGGTAGTTCTCGGCCTCCGCGTGCTCCCGGCTCTGGAACTGGACGCGCGTCAGCTTCGTGACTCCCTCGACGAGCTTCGCGATCTCCTCGCCGAACTCCGCGCGCACGTCCTCGATCGCCGTGCCGGTGTCCTCGACGACGTCGTGGAGCAGCGCGGCGGCGAGCGTCGGCTCGTCGAGCTGGAGCCCCGCGAGGATCTTCGCGGCGCCCCACGGATGAAAGATGAACTCCTGCCCCGACTGGCGCACCTGCCCCGCGTGGGCGCGCGCCGCAAAGTCGAACGCGCGCGCCAGCAATGCCCGGTCGACGTCCGCCTTGTACGCCTCGACCTCGGCGACCAGCTCTTCGACGAGGTCCTGATGCCGCTCCAGGACTGCCATACGGCCAGTGTACCCCCGCCCTTCCGGCCTCCATCCCCCGCGAGTGGGATGCGCAGGAACCACGAGATCGACGATGAATCGGAAGAACCGTGTTCACCCGAAGGCGACAAACCAAGAAGCTCAACCAGATCGCGCGCGTCCTGCGCGAGCTCGATGCGGCCTCGACGCGCCCGGCCCCGCGGCCGCGGCGCACGCGGGTCGCTATCGGCCGCGCGGCCTAGCTAGGCAGCCTGTTCGAGCACCTGTGGCGGCGATTCGAGCAACGCTCGGAAGCTCGGCGACTCGAGCAGGCTTCGCTGCGCGCCGTCGACGAGCTCGAGCTCGCGAAAGATCGCCCGGGCCTCGGGCGTCCACGCCGGCTCGCCCGCGCGCCACTCCTCGGCGAGCCAGTCGCGCAGTCCAGCGAAGCGGTCGGCCGCGTCGAACACGCGCCTGACGACGAGCTGCGGCGAGCACACGCCGTTCCAGCGGTTCTCCTGGAGTCGGAAGGCGACGTCGTAGCGTCCCGGCCGGCGCAGCCGATCGAGCTGCTGCCCCTGGCCGAACGCGATCGCCGATCCCGCGTCGCGACCGCGCTGCCGCACGCGGAACCGCAGATGCTTGCCGTCGCCGACCGTCTGCAGGTCGATCAGCTCGCACCCGTCGACGAGCAGCAGCACGCCGGGGTTGCCGAGGCCGAACGGCGCGAGCCGGGCGAGCTCTGCGCAGAGCCCGAGCGTCAGCTTCGAACCGGGGACGATCGCGTCGAGCCGTGTCGACGGCCTGAGGTCGTCGTCGCCGAGGACGCCGTCGGCGTGCGCGGCGAAGGAGGCGGCGAACACCTCGACGTTCTCGGGCCGGATCGAGAGCCCCGCGGCGGCGCGATGGCCGCCGTACCGCTCGAGGTCGGCGGAGCACGCGGCGAGCGCGCCGTGCAGGTCGAACGCGGGCACCGACCGCCCCGAGCCCTTCCAGGCGCCGTCGGCGCCGGCGATCAGCACGACCGGCCGGTGATAGCGCTCGACGAGCCGTGAGGCGACGATCCCGATCACGCCCTCGTGCCAGTGCTCGCCGGCGACCACGTAGCCGTGCCGCTCGCGCCGCGGCTCGGGCCACGACTCGATCTCGTCGACCGCCTCGCGCAGGATCCGCTCCTCGATCGCCTGGCGCTCGCGGTTCAGCCCCTCGAGCTCCTCGGCGAGGCGCTCGGCCTCCCGCGCGTCATCGGTGAGCAGCAGCGCGAGCGCCGCCTCGGGCCGGCACAGCCTGCCCGACGCGTTGATGCGCGGCGCGAGCCGAAAGCCGATCGTCGACTCGTCGACCGCCGCCGGATCGACGTGCGCGACCTTCATCAGCGCGCGCAGCCCGGGCTTCGACGTCTGCGCGAGGCGGCGCAGCCCGACGCGCGCGATCGCGCGGTTCTCGTCGAGCAGCGGGACGACGTCGGCGACGGTCGCGAGCGCGACGATGTCGAGGTGCCGCTCGCAGAACGGATTGTCGGCGCCGAGCAGCGCCTCGGCGAGCTTCCAGACGACGCCCGTCCCGCAGAGCCCCGGGAACGGGTATTCCCCCTTGAGCGTCGCCACCACGGGGCACGCGGGAAACGTGTCGCCGTCAGGCCGGTGGTGGTCGGTGACGACGACGGCGAGGCCGAGCTCGCGCGCGTGCTCGACCTCCGCAACCGCGGTGATGCCGCAGTCCACGGTGAGCACGAGATCGAATCCCTCCTCCGCAAGCCGCGTCAGCGTCTGCCCGTTGAGGCCGTATCCCTCCTCGAACCGCGAGGGGAGGTGCCAGGAGACGTCCGCGCCGAGCTCGCGCAGGAGCAGCACCGCGAGCGCGGTGGCGCAGATGCCGTCGGCGTCGTAGTCGCCGTGGACGCAGATCCGCCGGCCCGCCGCGACGGCTCCGCGGATCGTCTCGACCGCCTCGGCCATGTCGCCGAGCGCCAACGGGTCGTGGCCCGGAAACGCCCCGTCGAGGAATCTCCGCGCCTCGGAGGGATCGGCGTAGCCGCGGCGGACGAGCACGGAGGCGGTCAGCTCGTCGAGCGACAGCGCGGCCGCGAGCGCCCGCACGTCGCGGTACGAACATGGCTCCAGATCCCAGGTCGCGGCCACCATCGGGCAACGCACGGTACGGGCCGGGTCGGACGGAGACGCTCGAAAAACCCCTGGAAACCTGGTTCAATGCGATCCCCGTGCTGAAGACGTTCGCCGCCATCGTCGCAGCCGCCGGATTCGCGTGCGCCGCTGCGCCCGCTTCGACGCCCACGCCGCTGATCGCCCCGGGCGTGTCCATCTCCGGCGTGCGGGTCGGCGGGCTCTCGGCGGAGCCGGCGCGGGCCCGGATCGAGCACGTCTTCTCGCGCGCGATCACGATCCGCACCCCGGACGGCGTCGCTCGCGTCTCGCCGGACCAGGTCGGCGCCCGCTCCAGCATCGCGATCGCCGTGACGTCGGCGCTCGCGGCGACGCCGGGCAGCGCGATCAAGCTGCCGACGAAGGTCTCGAGCGAGCGGATCGACGCGGTCGTCTCGAAGCTCGCTCACCGCTACGACTATGCGCCCGTCGACACCACCCTGACCGGCGCCGACGGCGAAGGGCCCATCTTCACCGCGCCGAAGGCCGGTCGCGCGGTCGACACGAAGACGATGCGGGTCGCGCTCGGGCAGGCGCTGCGCTCGAGCGGCAGGCAGCAGCTGCTCCTGCTCACGCACCCGGTTCCCGCGAAGAAGACGGTCGCGAACTTCGGCCCGGTGATCGTGATCTCGCGCGGCGCGAACCGGCTCACGCTCTACGACGGCGCGAACGCGGTGCGGACGTTCCGCGTCGCCACCGGCCAGGCGATCTACCCGACGCCGGCGGGGCTCTGGCACATCATGGACATGCAGCGAAACCCCTGGTGGTACCCGCCGACGAACGACGACTGGGCGAAGGGGCTGAAGCCCGTTCCGCCCGGCCCGTCCAACCCGCTCGGCACCCGCTGGATGGGGCTGAACGCCCCAGGGGTGGGCATCCACGGGACCGACGCCCCGGCGTCGATCGGGTACAGCGCCTCCCACGGCTGCGTGCGCATGCAGGTGCCGGAAGCCGAGTGGCTGTTCGAGCACGTC
Organism: Gaiellaceae bacterium; assembly: GCA_035473635.1. GTDB lineage: Bacteria > Actinomycetota > Thermoleophilia > Gaiellales > Gaiellaceae > PALSA-600. Next base: position 16,496 of record DATIOD010000024.1, read on the forward strand.
TCGGTCGGCACGCCCGTGGTCATTCTTTAGGCAAGTCGACTCCCAGCCAGGTCAGCACGAACACGAGCACGACGACCACGGCGACGCCGCCCCAGACCCAGCGCGGGTGACCGGACTCCCTCACGGTCGCCATGAACCCGCGGCCGAGCAGGATCGCAACACCGCACACGAGACCGGCGCCCACCACGAGCGCGGGCAGCCAGATGATCAGATGTTCCAACCGCGAGGTGTCGGCGAGAGGCTCCACTACGATGAGATCGTGCCTGACGCGCTACCGGCACCCGACGCCAACTACAGCTCGGGCGACGATTACATCGTCGAGTTCCTCGGCTACCGCTTCGCCTTCGGCACCGTCGACTTCGAGGGCCGCGTGATCGCCGCAGCGGTCAAGCTGGGCGTCGTGCCGTCGCCGGAGCTCGACGAGGACGAGACCGCCGACCTCGTGGCGCTCGCCGCGTCGGGCGTGATCGACGAGCCGGTCTCGCAGCTCGGCCGCTACCTCGTGCGCAACTGGGAGCGCATCTCGCTCGTCGACAACGAGTCGCTCGTCTACTGGCTCCGCAAGCTGATCTTCCGCGGAGCGTGGCTCGACCACCAGGTGAAGCGCGGCGCCCTCGAGGTCGTGTGGGACGAGGACGACGCCGAGTTCGCCTACCAGCACCCGGGCGGCGGCGGCCGGCCGCTCCTCGAGCTCGCCCCGGTGCCGAGTTGGCACGAGCTCCAGTTCCGGCCGTAGCGGCCGTAGCGGCCGCGGCGGGCGCCGGCTACCTGGCCGCGCTACTCGCCCTCGACCACTACGCCGACTACCACCAGCAGCTCGCGCTCGGAGCCCTCACGTGGATCGTGCTGCTGGCCGCGCTGACGCGCGTCCCGCCGGAACGACGCGCGCAGACGATCGGAGTGGTCGTCTTCGCGACGGTCGGCGAGGTGACCGGCTCGCTGATCTGGGGCGTCTACCACTACCGGCTCCACAACCTGCCGGCCTTCGTGCCGCCGGCGCACGGGCTCGTCTACCTCACCGGCCTCTCGCTCGCGCTGGCGCTGCGCGCGCACGCGCGGACGCTCATCGCCGCGGCCGCGATCACAGCGGCCACCTGGGGTGTGCTCGGGCTGCTCGTGCTGCCACGCCGCGACGTCGCGGGCGCGATCGGCGTGCCGTTGCTGCTCCTCTTCCTCTGGCGCGGCCGCAACCGGGCGATCTATGCGGCGGTCTTCCTCGTCGTCGCGTCACTCGAGCTCTACGGAACTGCCATCGGGACGTGGCGCTGGGCGCACGAGCTGCCCGGTCTCGGGATCCCCGACGGCAACCCGCCGAGCGGCGTCGCCTCCGGCTACGTCTGGTTCGACGTGATGGCATTGCTCATCGCGCCGTACCTCGTCGATCTCGCCCGACGCGGCCGGCGCGGTCACGCGGCCGGCGATGACTTGCGCGCCTCCGCGGAGTCTCTCTGACGAAGCGCTAAGAAGCTCTCACACAATGACGTCCGTTGATCCGGGCGTGCTCGGCGAGTGCGATGAAGGACGCAGGGCTCGTTCATATGCAGGCATATGGACGAGCCCGAGGACGCGGCAGCGTGCCGCCGAGCATGCCCGGGCGACACCACGCTCGTTGTGTGAGAGCTTCTAAGTCCACCCCACGACCAGGGAGCACGCGTGAGGCTTCTTCTCACTTCCGCCGGCATCAAGAACCCGAGCATCCAGAGCGCGCTCGTCGAGCTCCTGGGCAAGCCGATTCCCGAGTCCGACGCACTTTGCATCCCCACCGCGTCGTACGGCCACCCCCAGGTCAGTCCCGAGGGGCCGTGGAAGTTCATCAGCGGTCAGTCGCACCTCCCCATGACCGGGCTGGGTTGGAAATCCGTCGGGGTGCTGGAGCTCACCGCGCTGCCCAGCATCGACGAAGAACGCTGGGTCCCCTGGGTCCGGGAGACGGACGTCCTGCTGGTGGGGGGCGGCGATGTCCTCTACCTGTGCCACTGGATGCGGCAGTCGGGGCTGGCAGGCCTGCTTCCGTCGCTCCGCGAGACGGTCTGGGTGGGACTCAGCGCCGGAAGCATGGTGCTGACCCCCATGGTCGGAGAGGACTTCATCCAGTGGAGACCGCCGACCGGTGACGACAGCACGCTCGGCATCGTCGACTTCTCGATCTGCCCACACCTGGCTCAGGACGGCATGCCGGGCAACTCCATGGCCGAGGCAGAGAAATGGGCGGCCGAGATCCCGGGCCCCGCATACGCGATCGACGACGAGACCGCCATCAAGGTGGTCGACGGCACCGTCGAGGTCGTCTCCGAGGGGCGTTGGAAACTGTTCGACCGAGAGGCCGCAGGGACCGCGTCCTAGAACAGCGTGGAGTCGTCGCCTGACGCGCCGAGGTGCGCCCGGCCGAGGTCGGTGACGACGCGGCCGCGCGGCGTGCGCTGCAGGAAGCCGAGCTGCAGCAGGTACGGCTCGTAGACGTCCTCGATCGTCTCGGCCTCCTCGCCGAGCGCGACGGCGAGCGTCGAGACGCCGACCGGCCCGCCGCCGAACTTCTCGACGAGCGCGCGCAGGAGCTCGCGGTCGAACCGCTCGAGCCCGGCGCCGTCGACCTCGAGCAGGGCGAGCGCCTCCTCGGCGACCTCCGTCGTCACCGCGCCCTCGTGCCGCACCTCGGCGACGTCGCGCACGCGCCGCAGGATGCGGTTCGCGATGCGCGGCGTACCGCGCGAGCGCGCCGCGACCAGCCGGGCGGCCTCGTCGTCGATCTCGACCGCGAGGATGCGCGCCGACCGGCGCACGATCGCGGCAAGCTCGTCGGCCGCGTAGAGGTCGAGCCGGAACGTGAGGCCGAAGCGGTCGCGCAGCGGCGTCGTTAGCAGGCCGGTGCGGGTGGTCGCGCCGACAAGCGTGAACGGCGGCAGATCGAGTGTGAGCGTGCGAGCCGCCGGGCCCTGGCCGACGACGATGTCGAGGCGGAAGTCCTCGAGCGCCGGGTACAGGATCTCCTCGGCGGCGCGACTCATCCGGTGGATCTCGTCGATGAAGAGCACATCGCGTTGCTCCAGCGAGGTGAGGATCGCCGCGACGTCCTTGCGCTCGAGCCCGGGACCCGCGATCTGCCGGATGCCGACGCCGAGCTCGGTGCGGACGATCTGCGCCAGCGACGTCTTGCCGAGCCCCGGCGGCCCCGCGAGCAGCACGTGGTCGAGCGCCTCGCCGCGCGCCTTCGCCGCCTCGAGCGCGATGTCGAGCTGCTCCTTGACGCGGTCCTGCCCGACGAAGTCCGCGAGCGTGCGCGGTCGGAGCGAGCGCTCGAGCTCTTCCTCCGTCTCGCCGAGGACCGGCGCGAGGAACTGCGTCATGCCGCCGCCCGGAGCGCCTCGCGCACCTGCTCCTCGACGGGCAGCGACGCGTCGACGGCCGCGAGCGCGCGCTCGGCGTCGAGCAGCGACCAGCCGAGGTTGACGAGCGCGTCGCGCGCCAGCGTCTCGTCGGTGGGCTCGGACGCGAGCGCGTCGGCCGCGCTCAGCTTTTCCTTCAGCTCGAGCACGACGCGCTGCGCCGTCTTCAGCCCGACGCCGGGAATCGCCTGGAAGCGCTTCACGTCGTCGCGCGCGATCGCCCGGCGCAGCTCGGCCGGCGTCGAGCCCGAGACGATCGCCAGCGCCACCTTCGGCCCGACGCCCGAGACGCCGAGCAGCAACTCGAAGAGCTCGCGCTCCTCGGAGGTCGCGAACCCGTAGAGCTGCAGCGCGTCCTCCCGGACGATCGTGTGCACCTCGATCGTCACCTCGCCCGTCCCGAGCCGCTGCACGGACGGCGCGGCGTGCACGAGGTACCCGACCCCTCCGACCTCGACGATCAGGCCGGCGCCGGAGCGGCCGGCCACCCGGCCCCGCAGACGCGCGATCATGGCGACACGTTACGGGCGCGAACGGACGTTCCTGCCTCGCCCGCTCCGGAATCGCCGGGCCCACGCATACGGATCGAGGTCGCGGCCGCCGTGGGCGAAGCCGCGGCGGACGAATCGCTCGAACGACTGCGCCTCCCCGGGATCGACGAGCGGGAACGAGCGGCGTGTGGCGCGGAGCACGCCGGCCGCGACGGACGGCCGCGGCACGAACAGCTCGGGCGGGAGACGGCGCACGACGCGGAGCTCGTACCAGGCGCCCCACACGACGCCGGCGACCGTGCTCGGCCAGAGGCGCGCGCGCTTCGCGGCGACGTCCCACTCGACGATCAGCTCCGCAGCGGTCAGCCGGAGCTGCGGATCGCCGAGCAGGGAGCGGCAGATCCCGGCGGCGTCGCCGAACGGCAGGTTCGCGACCACGCGGAACGGCTCGGCGGGCCAGCCGGCGCCGGGCGCGCCCGCCTCGACCACCCTCGCCTCCGGGCAGGCGCGCCGCAGGCGCGCAGCCGACCGCGGGTCGGGCTCGAGCGCGAGCACACGGGCGCCCGTGTCGAGCAGTGCGCGCGTCAGCAGGCCGGTGCCCGCACCGACGTCCACCACCAGCTCGCCGCGACCGATGCCGGCATCGCGGACGATCTCCTCGGCCAGGCTCCTACTGCGGAGGAGATGACGTCCGCCCGGCCGAGCGCCGGCGGACCGCACGGACCATCACCATAGCCATCGGTGGGAAGCCTATTGCACCGGGCGGGCTAGCAGCCCGCCCGGTGCTGCTGGCGGCTCAGGCTGCGCCGGGCTCGGCCTGCGGCGTCAGTTCGTCGCGCTCGGGCGTCTCGGCGCTCCCGGAAAGGGCGCGGTGCACGAACCACGCGATGATCGCGCCGAGCGGCGGCGCCGTGAAGTAGATCCAGATCCCCGTCCAGACGTTCCCGACGAGCGCCGGGCCGAACGTCCGCGCCGGGTTCACCGAGGAACCCGAGAACGGGATGATCGCGAAGTGGATCGCGAGCAGCGTGAGTGGGATCGCGATCAGCGCGCTCCCGCCGTAACGGTCGCTCTTCGACGACTGCAAAATGACGGTCACGAAGATCGCCGTCATCACCAACTCCATCACGAACGCCGTGCCGTCCGAGGACGGCCTCGTCGTCGTCGCGGCGACGCTGGCCTTGTTCGTGGCGAGCAGCAGGACGAGCGAGGCGAGGATCGCCCCCGCGAACTGCGCGATCCAGTAGCCGATCAGGTCGGCCACGTCGATGCGCCGGTCGAGGAAGAGGCCGAGCGACACCGCCGGGTTGAAGTGACCGCCCGAGACCTCCGCGAAGGCGTAGAGGCCCGCGAGCAGCGCAAGGCCGAACGCGAACGGGACGAGCAGCAGCGGCGGGATCCCCGATCTGATCGCGCCGACGATCGCCGTCGTGCCTGCGAAGACGAGGACGAACGTCCCCAACAACTCGGCCAGATATCTCTGCCATTGCTGCTGCATGTGCCTGCCACCTCCAGGGGCGGAACGGTTGGAGCGCGGATGCCTCGAGGCCGGGTTCGGAGGCGGCCGCGAGAATCCTGCGACTACGAGACGGCGCGGAGGAGCGGCGAGCTCGTCGCGTGGCAGATCGCGACGGCGAGCGCGTCGGCGGCGTGGCTCGGCTCGGGCAGCTCCTCGAGGCCGAGGATCGCCCTCACCATCCTCCCCACCTGCTCCTTGTCGGCCCGGCCGTAGCCGCAGACCGCCTGCTTGACGCGGGCGGGCGCGTATATAAGGGGCATGAGGACTTGACGTCATCCCCACCTTCCTCCGAGTTGACCCCGGCAGTCTCCTATGAGTCCCCGGCA
>DATIOD010000025.1:0-103740 GCA_035473635.1 Gaiellaceae bacterium
AGGTTCACGAACACGAGGCCCGCGTCCACCTGCTCCATCAACTCGATCGTGCGCTGGATGCCCTCGCCGTTCGACTTGGTCGGGAACGACTCGTCGACGTCCTGCCCGGCGAAGATGTCCGGGATCTTGCCGACGCCGTAGACGGTGTTGCCCGCGTCGCGGATCCGCGACAGGTAGTTCGGCCGGCGCGCCTCGAGCGAGAAGTCGTGCCGGTTGGTCGTTCGCTCGTACGAGCCGGGCTCGCCGACGAACGGCCGCGCGATCACACGGCCGACGGCGTGCTTGCCGGCGAGGATCTCCCGAGCGACACGGCACGCGTCGTAGAGCTCCTCCAGCGGGATCGTCTCCTCGTGCGCCGCGATCTGGAACACCGAGTCGGCGCTCGTGTAGACGATCCACTTGCCCGTCTTCTGATGCTCCTCGCCGAGCTCCTGGATGATCTCGGTGCCGCTCGCCGCCTTGTTGCCGAGCACGCCCCTCCCGGTCCGGTTCATGAACGGGTCGATCACCTCGTCCGGGAACCCGAGCGGATACGTCGGCAGCGCCTGCGGAGTGACGACGCCCATCAGCTCCCAGTGACCGGTGGTCGTATCCTTGCCCTTCGATCGCTCAAGCAGCCGCCCGGCGATCGCGGGCGCGCCCGGCTGCGGCGCGCAGCCCTCGAGCGGCTCGACGTTGCCGAGGCCGAGCGCCTCGAGGGTGGGCAGATCGAGGCCGCCGACGGCACGCGCGACGTTGGCGAGCGTGTTCGAGCCCTCGTCTCCGAACTCGGCCGCGTCCGGCAGTTCTCCCGCTCCGACGGCGTCCAACACGATGACGCACGCGCGCGGCACCGGGCTATCCTACTTCGGTGGCCGACATCCTCGGACTGATCGGAATCGCCCTCTTCGTCGTGTTCATCATCTCGCTCGCGGCAGCCGTGACGTGGGTCGTCGTGAAGCTCTTCCCCACGAAGACGTAGCTCTCGATCAGACCGCGGAGAGCGGTACGACCGCTTCGAGCGGCGTGTAGTCGAGGCCGTGAGCCTCGGCGACCGCCTCGTACGTGACCTTGCGTTCGATCACGTTGACGCCCTTCGCGAGGCACGTGTCCGCCGCGACCGCGTCGCGGAGCCCGAGGTTCGCGATCGCCTCGACGTAGGGCAGCGTCGCGTTCGTCAGCGAGTGCGTCGACGTGATGGGCACGGCGCCGGGCATGTTCGCGACGCAGTAGTGCGTGACGTGGTCCACGACGTACACGGGCTCGGCGTGCGTCGTCGCGTGCGACGTCTCGAAGCAGCCGCCCTGGTCGATCGCGACGTCGACGACGACCGCGCCCGGCCTCATCGACGCGATCATCGCGCGCGTCACGAGCTTCGGCGCGAGCGCGCCCGGGATCAGGACGGCGCCGATCACGAGGTCGGCCTCCGCGACCGCGGCCGCGATCTCGAGGCTCGAGCTCATCAGCAGTGTCACCCGGCCGGAAAGCACTTCCTCGAGGTGCCGCATGCGGTCGATCGAGCGATCGAGGATCGTCACCTGGGCGCCGAGCCCGAGCGCGATCACGGCCGCGTTGTAGCCGACGACACCCCCGCCGACGATCACCACCTTCCCCGGCGCGACGCCGGGAACCGCGCCGAGCAGCAGCCCGCGGCCTCCGAGTGGCTTCTCCAGGAAGTGCGCGCCGGCCTGCGGCGCAAGCCTGCCCGCCACCTCCGACATCGGCGCGAGCAGGGGCAGCGACCGGCCGACCTCCACCGTCTCGTACGCGACGGCGGTGATGCCCGAGTCGATCAGCGCCCGCGTCAGCGGCTCGTCGGCAGCGATGTGCAGGTACGTGAACAGGATGAGGCCCTCGCGCAGCCGCGCGTACTCAGGCTCGATCGGCTCCTTCACCTTCAGCAGGAGGTCGCTGTCGTCCCAGACGTCGTCCACCGACGCGATCCGCGCGCCGACGCGCTGGTAGTCGTCGTCGGCGAACGCGCTCCCTTCGCCGGCGCCGGTCTCGACCACGACCTCGTGGCCGTGGTTGATCAGCTCGAGCGCGCCCGCGGGCGTCAGCGCGACACGGTACTCGTCCGGCTTGATCTCCTTGGCGACGCCGATCCGCACGGGGCGCAAGCCTACTCGGGACCGGCGAGCAGGCGGCGCGCTTCGGCCCCGGCCGCGAACGCGGCTTCGAAGTGCGGCGCCTCCTCGTCAGGCCCTCGGCCCATGTGCGAGAGCGCGAGCCCGGCGCACGCGTCGTGCCAGCCCGGCGCCGCGAGCGGCGCAACGGTGAGGCTGCCGCCCGCGAGCTCGGCGACGGCGCGCGTGTGGTGCGAGACGCCGCGGTGACGCTCCCGCTCGTCGGCCTGCGAGGCGCGCTGCGCGAGCACGCCACGGCCGCCGAGGGCCGCCACGACGAGCGCTGCCTCGGCGAGCGAAATCGCCCCGTGACCGAAGCGCGTCCCGGTGCCCGCGAGCCCGGGGCCGACCGCGCAGACGGCGACGTCGGCGCGCCCGGCGGCCCAGAGCAGCGCCGAGGCGACCGACAGGCAGCGCACGTCGGCGCCGAAGCACGGCGCGACCGCCGCCGTCACGTCGACCAGCTCTTGCGCCCGGAGCGCGCGCACGGTGTCGGACAGCTGCACCGGAAGCGCGCCGCCCTGCACCTGGACGTACGCGACGCGCACGCCCCGCAGCGCGGCGCACGCGGGCGCGACCTGCGAGTGGACGGTGCACAGCACGACGGGAAGTCCGTCCAGCGACGCAGGAAGCTCGGCGTCCTCCTCGGCGTGGCGAACCGCCCACTGGCCCGGGGCGTACGGCAGCGCCATCACGTGCGCTTCCGGATCCGGTGCGAGCTCGAGGCCGCGCGTGAGGTTCGCATAGACGACGTCGAACCCGCCGGAGCCGAGCCCGAGCTCGCGCGCCTGAACGTTCACGAGCACCTCGTCCCCCTCCTCGACCGGCCCCGTGACGAGCGGGTACGCGACGCAGGGCGCATCGTCCACCTCGAGGTGAACGAGCTCCGGATGACGCTCGGCGACGCTGGAGACGCGCCCGCGCCTAAGCGAGAGCGGCATCGACGAGCGCGAGGGTCACACCGACCATCGCCTCGAGATCGGAGACGGTGATCCGCTCGTCGGGCGTGTGGATGTCGGTCATCCCGTTCGCGAGGTTGACGACCTGCAGCCCGCGGGAGTTGAAGATGTTCGCGTCGGCCGCGCCGCCCGACAGCTCGTAGTGCACCTCGTGGCCGCTTCGCTCGAGCGCCTCGGCCGCGAGCGCGACCGCGCGATCGCCGCGCGCGAACCGGTAGCCGGTGTAGCTCTTGCGCACGACCGTCGTCGCCTCGCACTCGGCGATCCCGGCGGCGAACGTGACGGCGTCCTGCATCTCCTGGACGAGATCGGCGAGCCGGCGCTCGTCGTGCGATCGCGCCTCGGCGACGAAGGTGCACCACTCGGGAACGATGTTCGTCGCCGTGCCGCCTGTGATCGTCCCGACGTTCGCCGTCGAGAGCTCGTCGACGCGGCCGAGCCGGAACTCCGAGATCGCGCGCGCGGCCGCCGCGATGGCCGATCGTCCCTCGTCGGGGTGCATACCGGAGTGCGAGGCTCGCCCGTGGAAGGTGACCTCGAGCGACTGCGAGAACGGCGCGCCGAGGATGACCGTGCCGATCGGTGCCGCCTGGTCGTAGACGTAGCCGATGCGCGCTCGCAGCCGCTCGTGGTCGAACGCGGCCGCGCCGATCAACCCCACCTCCTCCTTCGGCGTGAACAAGAGCTCGATCCCCGCGTGCGGTCGGCTTTCGGCGAGCACCGTGCGCGTCGCCTCGAGCATCGCCGCCACCGCCGACTTGTTGTCGGCGCCCAGGATCGTGCCCGCCGCGTTCCGCACCGTCCCGTCGTCGACGACCGGCTCGATCGCCGCGGTCGGCGGCACCGTGTCGAGGTGGGCGCAGAACAGCAGCGGTTCGCCGTCGGCGGTCGGCTCGACGCGCGCATAGACGTTGCCGGCGTTCGACCCGATCTCCTCCGCCGTCCCGTCCTCGTCGGCCTCGAGGCCGCAGCCGGCCAGGTAGCGGAGGACGAGATCTGCGACCGCGCGCTCGTCGCCGGGCGGACTGGGAACGGCCGCGAGCTCCGTGAAGAGGTCGAGGACGTCCGGGGGCACTACGCGACTTCGGCGTGAGCGCGCGTGCGGGCCCGGTCGAGGGCCGCGGAGACGAACCCGAGGAAGAGCGGCGCCGGCCGCGTGGGCCGGGACTTGAACTCGGGGTGGAACTGGGACGCGACGAACCACGGGTGCTCGGGAAGCTCGACGATCTCGACGAGCCTGCCCTCCTGGAACGTGCCGCTGACGACGAGGCCGCCGTCGACGATCTGCTGGCGGTACGCGTTGTTGACCTCGTAGCGGTGCCGGTGGCGCTCCGCGATCATCTCCTCGTCGCCGTACGCCTCGCGCACGCGCGACCCGTCGAGAAGCTCGACCGCCTGCGCGCCGAGGCGCATCGTCCCGCCGAGGTCCTCGACCTCCTTCTGCTCGGGCAGCAGGTCGATCACCGGGTGCGGCGTCTCCGGGTCCATCTCGGTCGAGTTGGCGCCGTCGAGCCCGACCACGTGGCGCGCGAAGTCCGACACGGCGACGTGCATGCCGAGACAGATGCCGAGATACGGGATGTCGTCCTCGCGCGCGACCCGGCAGGCGAGCACCTTGCCCTCCCACCCGCGCGAGCCGAAGCCGCCGGGCACGAGCACGCCGTCGACGTCCGCGAGCTCGGCGCGGGCCTCTTCGAGCGTCATCTCCTCCGCGTCGACCCAGCGGACGTGCACGCGGCAGCCACTCGCGATGCCGGCGTGCTTCAGCGCCTCGTGGACGGAGAGGTACGCGTCGTGGAGCTTCACGTACTTGCCGACGAGCGCGATCTCGACCGTCTCGTCGCGCTCGGCGATCCGATCGGTCAGGTCGAGCCACTCGCCGAGGTCGGCCTCGGGCGCTTCGATCCCGAGCTTGCGGCAGACGAGCTCGTCGAGCCCCTGCTCCTGCAACGCGACCGGCACGAGGTAGACGTCGGGCACGTCGGGGTTCGTGATCACCGCATCGACGTCGACGTCGGCGAACAGCGCGATCTTGTCGCGGATCTCGCGCTGCAGCGGCTCGGTCGAGCGGCACACGAGCACGTCCGGGTGGATGCCGATGCGGCGCAGCTCGTTCACGGAGTGCTGCGTGGGCTTCGTCTTCAGCTCCCCGGCCGTCTCGATGAACGGGACCAGCGTGACGTGGACGTAGATCACGTTCTCCGGGCCGACCTCGCGCCGGAACTGCCGGATCGCCTCGAGGAACGGCAGGGACTCGATGTCGCCCACCGTGCCGCCGATTTCCGTGATCACGACGTCCGTGTCAGTCGCATCCGCCACCGAGCGGATGCGCGCCTTGATCTCGTTGGTGATGTGCGGGATCACCTGCACGGTCGAGCCGAGGTACTCGCCCTTGCGCTCCTTGCGCAGCACGCGGTCCCAGACGGCGCCGGCCGTGTGGTTCGCCGCGCGCGACAGGTTCTCGTCGATGAAGCGCTCGTAGTGGCCGATGTCGAGATCGGTCTCGGCGCCGTCCTCCGTGACGAAGACCTCGCCGTGCTGGAACGGGCTCATCGTCCCCGGGTCGACGTTGATGTACGGGTCGAACTTCTGCACCTGCACCTTCAGCCCGCGCGCCTTGAGCAGCCGCCCGAGCGAGGCCGCGGTGATGCCCTTGCCGAGCGACGAGACGACGCCGCCCGTCACGAAGACGTACTTCGCGCTCATGGACGCCCCCACGCGTCGAGCTCGCGAAGGAAGGGCGTGCGCTCGATCAGGCTGCCGAGCGAGGTTCGCTCGCCGAGGACAGTGAGGGCGGTGAGGGCTCCAATCGCCAGCCAACGCCGTCCGCCCGTGAACCGGTCCACGGAACGCAAGCCTAGCAGCGCGCCGAATGCGTTCGAGCCTGCGTCCCCGAGCATCGCCATCTCGCGGAGATCGTAGGGAGCGATCAGGACGGCGACGCCGAGCGGTGCGCCGACCGCCGGCGCGGCCGCGAGGTAGACCTTGAGCGCACGGCCCGGCCGCGTGTCGAGCTGGTTGAGCGCGTTCGCGGCCAGGCCGACGAGGAGCGCGCCGGAGAGCGAGCGTGTCCGCGCGAGCCCGTAGAGCGGGATCCCGAGGAGCTTCAGGACGCCGGTCGACGAGCGGGCCCGCAGGTGCGCGGCGAAGCCGCGCTCGGGGCCCGACCAGAGGTCGTCGGCGAGCCCGATCGCGCAGACGACCGGCTCGTGCGCGGCTGCGAGCCAGCCGACGAGCGGCAGCCGGAGGCCGCGGTGGTTCACGCGCAGGGGGCCGGCCGCGAGCGCGAGGTCGAGCAGCTGGCGTCCGCGGTGGACGAAGCCCTGGAGGTCGCGGCCGGTCGCCCGGTGACGTAGGTCGAGCTCGACCTCGGTGAATGCGATGCCCGCAGAGGCGGCGTCGATCGTCATCCGCGTCTCGGCGCCGAAGCCCGGCGCGAGTGGGAACACTGCCGCCCGTGCGTCCGCGTCGAGCAGGCGCTGTCCGCTCAGCGGCTCGGATGCGGCCACGCCGCCGCACAGCGCGATCAGCGCCGCCGAAGCGCGCCTGGCGATCCCGAAGCCGCCGCCCTGCCGCCACGCGAAGCGCGCGACGCGCAGCCCGGCGCCGGCCCGGAGCGCAGTCAGGTCGCCCTGGAGGTCGGCATCGGCGAGCAGGATCGGGCCGGGGCCGGCGACGCGCTCCGCGGCCGACAGCGCCTGGCCCTTCCCGCGGCGGGGCAGCTCGACGACGTCGGCGCCTGCCCGGCGCGCCGCCGCAGCGGTCGCGTCGCGCGAGCCGTCGTCGGCGACCAGCACCCGCGCGTCCGGGAACTGCTCCCGCAATGCCGTGACGGTGCGCGCGATCGTCGCCTCCTCGTCGCGCGCGGCGACGAGGACCGTCGTCGGGCCCTGCGTCACCCGCCGTTCGCGATCCGTGGCAGCAGGGCGTCCGCGGTCGGCTTCACGCCGTAGCTCCCCGGCTGGGAGCCGGCGAGCAGCAGCACGAGCGCGAGCTTGCCCGGGGCGGTGTCGATGTCGTCGACCGTCGACAGCCCCTGCACGTCCTGCCAGATCGGGACGAGCGATGGGTCGGCCGAGGCGCGCTCGACCGCCACGACCGGCACGCCGGTGACCTTGAACCCGCCGAGCAGGCCCGCGATGAAACGCCTGGTGGGCCCGTCCGGTGCGCGCGACTGCTGCACGAGCACGACGCCGTCGACCGGCCGCGACGCTGCGCCGCGCTGCTCCTCGACGAGCAGCGGTGCGACGCGGTCGGCGAGCGGAGTCTTCCCGCCCGTCACCCACTCCTGCGCGAGCTCGTGCCCGATGTCGGGCAGGTCGCGGAACCCGGGCACACCGCGGAGCGCGTGCACAAGCGGCTTGAGCACGACCGGCTCCTTGACCGCGCGGTAGAAGGCGGTCGTCCCGCCGGCGTCAGTGAGTGCCTGAGCAACGTCCGCGCCGGGGGCGCCGCCGCTCGGCCCGACCACGATCACCGCGACGCGCTTGCGCGCGAGGCGGTTCGCCATCAGCACCGGATAGGTGTCCTCGACGAACGCCTGCGCTGCCTGTCCCTGCTGCCCGAGCAGCGACTTCTCGGCGCTGAGCCCGTCGGCGCGACTCTGGAGCGCTGCGATGCGGCTCTCGAAGTTCCGCCGCTCGGACTTGTCGACGAACCCGCGGCCGGAGATGCCGACGCCGACGAGGATCCCGACGATCAGCGCGATGAAGACGGCCGAGAGCGACGCGACGTGGTAGCGGAGGTCGAGCATGGTTCACGAGAAGCTTGCCGCAGTCTGGACGAGGTCGTAGAGCTTTCCGACGGCCCTGACCGGCGACCCGCGGCTCGCGGCGACGGTGACGACCGTCCGGTCGGGGCCGGCAGCGGCGAGCGTGACCTCGACGTCGGTCTTCGGCTTGAGCAGATGCCAGGCGAAGCGCTCGTACGGGTCGACGGCCCGCACGAGCAGCAGCGACTCCCGCGGGCGGTTCCCGGCCAGCCAGTTGTGCGAGGTCGCGATCACCTTCCAGCGCGCGCCGACGGCGAAGCCGCGGCGATCCGGCTCGACGCCGGTGATCCCTGGCCACCAGTCGGCGAGGTGGTACGGCTCGGCCAGGAACGCCCAGACGTCCGCGCGCGGCGCGAGCAGCTCACGCGCCGCCGTCCTCACAGAAGCGTGCGGACGGCGTCCTGGATCATGCTGCGGAGCGCCGGCGAGGCGAGCACGGCGACGACCATCGCCAGCAGCCCGACGAGGCCGAGCAGCACGAGCGGCCAGATCCCGACGCGCGGGGCGACGAGCCGCGAGACGCCCTTGGCGTCGATCAGGATCTCCCCCACCTTCAGCCGGGTCACGAACGTCGACGACATGCCGGCGCGGTCGCGCTCCAGGAACTCGATCAGGTTGAAGTGCGTGCCCACCGCGACGATCAGTTGCGCGCCCTTCTCATACGCGACGAGGAACGCGACGTCCTCGCTGATCCCCGGCACCGAGACCGACTGGTACTCGAGCCTGAGCCGTTCGAGGCGCGCGGCCCCCGGCGCCGTCCCGCTCCCGGGATAGGCGTGCACCAGCAGCTCGGCGCCTGAGCGCAGCGCGGCGTCCGAGACCGAATCCATGTCGCCGACGATCAGATCCGGCCGCCAGCCCGCGGCGATGATCGCGTCCGCGCCGCCGTCGACGCCGATCACGACCGGGTGGTAGTCGCGGAGGTACGCGCCGACCATTCGCAGGTCGCGCTTGTGACCCGGCCCACGTGCGACGACGAGCACGTGCCGGTCGCGCAGCCGGGTCCTGAGCTGCGGCACCTCGACGCCCTCCGTGAGCAGCCGCCCCTCCTCGCGCAGAAAGCGCAGCGTGTTGTCGGCGAACGCCTCGAGCGCGTCGGTGACACGCGCGCGCTGCTCGTCGAGCGCCAACCGCAGCTCGTGCTCGGCCAGCATGCTCCCCTGCGCCACGCACGTGCCGTTCCGGTAGAGGCCGGCCCCGCGCACCGAGAGCAGCTCTCCGTCCGCGACGCTCTCGAAGAGATCGGCCCCCGGCGCGTCGATCAGGCGCACGCCGCCGCGCACGAGCTCGAGCGGCCCCGGGTTCGGGTAGCGCCCCGTCTGGCTCGGCGCCACGTTGACGACGACCCGCACGCCCGACTCGACGAGCTCCTCGGCCGAGACGCGGTCGAGGTCGGCGTGGTCGATGATCGCAACGTCATCGGGGCCCACCCGCTTCGTCAGGTTCTTCGTCCGTCGGTCCAACCGGGCGTAGCCGGTGAATTCGACGAAGCTCACGACCGCCGTAGTTTAGGAGGGTTGGTCGTTCGTCCGCTCAGCCGCAACCGCGACTTCGTGCTGCTCCAGGCGGGACAGCTGCTTTCGAACGCGGGCACGCAGACGACGGCGATCGCCTATCCGCTGCTCGTGCTGGCGCTCACGGGCTCGCCGGCGCGCGCCGGACTCGTGTCGTTCGCCCGGACGCTGCCCGCGGCGCTGTTCGCGCTGCCGGCGGGCGTCCTGTCCGACCGCTTCGGCCGACGGCGGCTGATGATCGCGGCCGACTGCGTCCGCGCTGTCGTGGTGGCCGCGCTCGCCGCGGCGATCGCGTTCGGCGGGCTCGCGTTCTGGGAGCTGCCGGTCGCGGCGTTCGTCGAGGGCGTCGGCGCGACGGTGTTCGCCGCGGCGCAGGTCGGCGCCTTGCGCGCCGTCGTCCCCGTCCAGCAGCTCCCGGCCGCGGCGGCCTCCGAGACCGGCCGCAACGCGGTCGTCGGGCTGGCCGGGCCGCCGCTCGGCGGCGCGCTCTTCGAGCTCGCCCGCGCGCTTCCGTTCGTCGTCGACGCCCTCTCGTACGGGTTCTCGACCGTCTCGCTGCTCGCGATGGGCACGCCGTTCGAAGAGACCGCCGACCGCGAATCGGAGCCGCTCCGGCGGCGCCTCGCCGAGGGCTTCGACTTCGTGTGGGGCCACGCGTTCCTGCGCACGACCGCGCTGCTCTTCGGGCTCGCGAACTTCATCGGGCCCGGCCTGCTGCTAATCGTGGTCGTCGTCGGCCGCGACCAGGGCCTGACCGGCGGGCAGATCGGACTGCTCGTCACCGCCTTCGCGGTCTGCCTGCTCGCCGGCTCGCTGCTGTCGCCGCTCTCGCGCCGGCTGCTGCCGGTGCACGCGATCATGCTGCTCGAGCTCTGGACGTGGCCGGTCTGCGTGCTGTTCCTGGTCTGGCCGAACGTCTACGTGCTGACTGCGGCCCTCCTCCCGACCGCGCTCGTGATCCCGTCGACCGACTCGGTCGTGCACGGGTTCCGGATTGCAATCACGCCTGACCGGCTGCTCGGACGCTCGGAGTCGGTCCGGCGCACGATCTCGCTCGCGGTCGCACCGCTCGGGCCGCTCGTCGCGGGCGTTCTGCTCGGCGCCGGATCGGCGCGCCTCGCCGTCGGCTGCTTCGCGGCCGCGGCGCTGGCTCTCGCGCTGTGGGGAACGCTCAGCCCGGCGATCCGGGCAGCACCGACCCTGGACGAGCTCGACCCGCAGACCTGATTCAGCGCTCGAGCGAGGCGAGGAACTCGGCCCCGCCCAGCATCCGCTCGAGCTCGTCGCGGCGGTCGCCGTCCGAGAGCTCGTCGATCTCGGTCCGCGTCGGGTCGCCGATCGCCTTCTCGACGCGGAAGTGCCGGTCGGCGGCACTGGCGATCTGGGGCAGGTGCGTGATCGTCACCACCTGGGCGTGCGCCGCGAGCCGCCGGAGCGTGTCGGCGACCGCGTGCGCCGTCTGGCCGCCCACGCCCGCATCGATCTCGTCGAACACGAGCGTCTCGCCTCCGGCGACCGCCGCCAGTGCAAGCGCGATGCGCGACAGTTCGCCGCCCGAGGCGGTCTCCGACAGGGGTGCGAACGGCAGCCCCGCGTTCGGCCGGATCAGGAACACGGCGTCGTCGGCGCCGGTCGGCCCGGGCTCTCGCGCGTGCACCTCGACCGCGAACTCCCCGTCGCCGAGCCCGAGCCCCTGGAGCTCGCCGGCAACGGCGTCCGCAAACCGCCCGGCCGCCGCGCGGCGGGCGGCGCCGATCTCAGCGTGGATGCGCGCCAGCTCTTGCTCCGCCGTCGCGAGCTCGGCGGCCGCCGCGTCGGCGGGGTCGTGGCCGTCGTCGAGCGCCGCCAGCGCGCGCCGCGCCTCGTCACCGCGCTCGACCAGCTCGGCGAGCGTCTCGCAGCGATACCGGCGGCGCAGGTCGGAGAGGCGGTCGAGCTCGCCTTCGACGTGCTCGAGCCGGCCGGGATCGGTGTCGAGCGACGCGAGGAAGGAGCGGAGCTCGGACGCTGCCTCGCGGAGCTGCAGCTCCGCCTCGCGCAGCACGTCGCCCGCAGCCCGGAGCTCGGGTGCGAGCCGCTCGATCGGCTGCAGCGCCCGCTCGGCGGCCGCGACCAGGTCGGATGCGCCCTCGCCCTCGTCAGGCGCGAGCGCCGACGCCGCTGCGGCCGAGCCCGCCGCGAGCTCGGTCACGTGCCGGAGCCGTTCGCGGTCGGCGCGGAGGTCGTCCTCCTGCACCGCGTCGAGACCATCCGTGTCCGTCGCAAGCGCGCGCAGCTCGGCCAGCCTCGCCGCCGCGGCCGCGGCGTCCTGCGTGAGCTCCTCGTGCTGCCTGCGGGCCGCCTGGACGCGCCGCCAGGCCCCGCGCGCCTCGCTCGCGTCGATCTCCGCGAAGCGGTCGAGCGCGTCGAGCCGGTACGCCGCGCGCGCCAGGCGGCGCTGCTCGAACTGGCCGCTCATCGCGATCAGCCCCTCGGCGGCCGCGGCGACGTCCTCGCGCGCCGCGGCCCGCCCCCACGCGTAGGCGCGGGTGCGGCCGTCCGCGAAGATCCGCCGCGCGAGCACGAGCCCCTCCTCCCCGGCCGGCCGCAGATCGGTGAGCGGGCCGAGCAGGTCGTCGGGCGCCGCGTCGAACTCCGCTTCGACGTACGCCTCCTCGCCGGCGGCGCCGATCAGCGCCGCGTCGCCCCGCGACCCGAGCAGCAGGCCGAAGGCGCCCGCGAGGATCGTCTTGCCGGCGCCGGTCTCGCCGGTGATCGCGTTCAGACCGCCGTGCAGGTCGAGCTCGGCGGCCTCGATCAGCACGAGGTTCGAGATCCTCAGGTGGCGGAGCACCCGCGCAATGGTAGGCCGCGCGCCTGTCGGCGGTTATCCGCCGAACGTGGCGGCATAGCGGCTGAAGAACGTCACCTCGGGCAGGGTCGCGAGCAGGCTGCGCTCGTCGGCGAGCCGCACGCGCGCGGTCTCTCCCTCGGGCAGCGGACCGACCGCGTGGCCGTCGGCGAGCACCGTGGCGGCGAGCCCGATCGTCCGGTTCGTGACGACGACGTCGGGGCCGCGCGGCACGACGAGCGGCCGGATGTGCAGCGCGTGCGGAGCGACGAATGTGAGCACCATCGCGTCCATGCCCCAGACGAGCACCGGCCCGCCGTTCGAGAGGTTGTACGCGGTCGAGCCAGTCGGGCTCGCGCAGATCAGCCCGTCGCAGGGCTGTGAGCCCAGGTCCTCGCCGCCGATCGCGTAGCCGAGCTCGACCATGCGGCCGAGCGTCCCGCCCGCTACCACGACGTCGTTGACCGCAACGCGCGTCGTGTCTCCGACCGAGACCTCGAGCGCGGAGAGCTCGACGGCGCGGTACTCGCCGGCGAAGACGCGTCGCGCGCCGTCCTCGAGCTCGGCCGCCGCGATCGCGGTGAGGAACCCCACGCGCCCGTAGTTCACGCCGATCACCGGGACGCCGGTGCCGAGGAACCGGGTGAGCGCGCGCAGCATCGTGCCGTCCCCGCCGAGCACGATCGCGATGTCGGGCCGGATGTCTTTCTCCTCGTCGACGAGCAGCTGGACACCGCACTCGCCGGCGACGGTCCGGAGGCGCGTGAGCGCGTCGGCGACGAGGCCGTCGCGGCCGTGCGCGACGACCGCGGCGCTGCTAACCGACGGCATCGTCGATCCAGCGGTCGAGGCCGGCGGGGACTGCGGCGTTCTCTCGGTCGACGAGGTGGAGGACGAACTCACGGTTTCCCTTCGGTCCGGGGAGGCCGGAGTCTACGACGCCGCGCGTCTCCGCTCCGATCGCGGCAAGCGCCACCGCAACGTCGCGCACGACGCGGCGCTGCACGGCCGGGTCGCGGACGACGCCCTTCGGCGCCTCCGCGCGGCCGGCCTCGAACTGCGGCTTGACGAGCACGAGCGCCCGCCACCCGGTCGCCGCAAGTCGTAGCGCCGGAGGCAGCGCGGTGCGCACCGAGATGAACGAGACGTCGCAGGTGACGAGCTGCGGCGCGAACGGCAGCTCGGCGACCGCGCGCGCGTTCGTCCGCTCCATCACCGTCACGCGCGGATCGTTCCGCACCCGGTCGTGCAGCTGGCCGTAGCCCACGTCGAGCGCTATCACGCGCGACGCCCCGCGCTGCAGGAGCACGTCCGTGAAGCCGCCGGTCGACGCGCCGACGTCGAGACAGTCGAGCCCCGCGACATCGACCGCGAACGCGTCGAGCGCGTTCGCAAGCTTGTGGCCGGCGCGCGAGACGTACGGCGGCGGGGCCGTGACCTCGAGCTGCACGTCGTCCGCGACCTGCTCGCCGGGCTTGGAATGCCCGGGGACGAGCCCGGCCAGCACGAGCGCCTGCGCCTGGGTGCGCGATTCCGCGAGGCCCCGCTCGACGAGCACGACGTCAAGCCGCCGCTTCGGCACCGGCCAGCCTCCCCGGGTTGTTCCTGATCGCCCAGACGGACGGCTGGGTGACGACCGCGGCGAAGCACACGACCATGATCCCGAAGGCGCCGAACAGTGTCGCCGAGACGCCGATCAGCGCCGCGACCGGACCGGCGATCGCCGCGCCGACCGGCACCAGCACGATCGACCCGAGCACGTCATAGGAGCTCACGCGCGAGAGCGACTCCGCCGGCACGTGCTGCTGGAACACCGTGAACCAGAGCGCCAGGTGGATGGCGATGCCGATCCCGGCGAGCGCGTAGATCGCGACGACCACCGGTACGGGCGGCTGCAGCGCGAGGCCGAGGGGCTGAAGCAGCCAGGGAATCGTGAAGAGGCATGCGGCGGCGAGTGGACGGCCCACCCGGAAGCGCAGCGCAGCCAGGCCGCCGGCGATCGTCCCGATCCCGAACGAGCTGACAAGCAGCGCCCACGTGCCCGCGCCGTTGTAGTCGTCCTTCGCAACGAGCGGCCCGAGGACCTGCGTCGACATCGCCGCGCAGTTGCCGATGCCGAAGAACACGATCGTCGTCCAGATCCAGGTCTGGCGACGGAACTCGTTCCAGCCCTGCCGCATCTCGGCCAGGAACGGCTCCGCCACGACGCTGTCGGCGCGCTTCGGGATCGAGACGCGCACCAGCAGGAGCGCCGCGGCCGCAAACGTCGCCGCGTCGACTAGCAGCGCGCCGCCGGGGCTTCCGGCGGCGACGAGCACGCCTCCGACCGCCGGGCCGACCACCCTGAGCGCCGATTGGCTCAGCCCGAGCAGCGCGTTCGCCTGCTGAAGGCGGGCCGAGCTGACGATCGCCGGGATGAGCCCCTGCGAGGTCGGGATGACGAATCCGTCGGCGAGCCCGTAACCGAGCGCGAGCGCAACGAGCATCCATACCTCCGCCGCCCCGCTGATCACGAGCGCTCCGGCGACCGCCTGCATCGTTCCCTGCACCGTCGCGGCGCTCACCAGCACGAGATGGCGCGGGAGCCGGTCGGCCCACACGCCCGCGGCGATCGTGATCGCGGCGGCCGCCCCCTGCCTCGCCGCGATCACGAGGCCGAGCGCGGTCGCCGATCCGCCGATGTGCAGCACGGCGAACGCGAGCGCGACCGTCGAGACGCCGTCGCCGAACGCCGAGATCGACGTGCTCGAGAAGACGAAGCGGAAGTTGCGCTCGGCGAGCGCCCCGAGACGACCGCGTGGCTGCACCCCGGAAAGTTATTCGCCGGGGCGAACGAGGCCGGTCTCGTAGGCGACCACGACCGCCTGCACGCGGTCGCGCAGGCCGAGCTTCGAGAGGATCCGGTTCACATGCGTCTTCACGGTCGCGCCGCTCACGAAGAGCTTCGCGGCGATCTCGCTGTTCGACAGCCCCCGGCCGATCAGCTCGAGCACCTCGCGCTCCCGCTCGGTCAGGTCGCGCAGCGCCTGGTCCGGCGCGCCGTCACCGGGCGGCGGCCGCCGCACGAAGTCCTCGACGAGCCGGCGCGTCACACTGGGCGCGAGCAGCGCCTCCCCCGAGGCGACCGTACGCACCGCCTCGACGAACTGCGCCGGCGGCGCCGACTTCAGCAGGAACCCGCTCGCGCCGGCCTTCATCGCGTCGTAGACGATCCGGTCCTCGTCGAACGTCGTCAGCACGAGCACGCGCGCAAGGGGGCGCTCGCCCACGATTGTCCGGGTCGCGGCGATCCCGTCGACCTCCGGCATCCGCACGTCCATCAGGACGACGTCGGGATGGAGGCGTGCGGCCTCTTCGATCGCGGCCCGGCCGTCCGCGGCCTCGCCGACCACCTCCATGTCGTCCTGGGCGTCGAGGATCAGCCGGAAGCCGCTGCGCACGAGCGCCTGGTCGTCGACGATCAGGACCGAGATCACGCGCCATCCTCCAGCGGCAGGCGCGCGCTCACGGCGAAACCGCCGCTCTCGCGCGGTCCCGCGGCGAACGTGCCGCCGAACACGCCGATCCGTTCGCGCATCCCGATCAGCCCATGCCCGCCGTCCTTCGCGACGGAGCCGGCTCCGTCATCGGCCACGTCGATCGTCACGTCGCTCTGCCCGTAGCGAATCGTCACCGTCGCGCTTGCGCGGCCGGCGTGCTTGAGCGCGTTGGTCAGCGCCTCCTGCACGACGCGGTAGGCGGAGAGGTCGACGCCGAGCGGCAGCGGCCGCGGCTCGCCCTCGACCTGCACCTCGACCGGCAGCCCGGCATCGCGCACCTGCCGGACGAGGCGGTCGAGATCGGCGAGGCCGGGCTGCGGGGCGAGCCCGATCTCCTCGTCCTCCGCACGCAGGATGCCGACGAGGCGCTTCATCTCGACGAGCGCCTGCCGCCCGGTCTCCTGCACGGCGCGGATCGGCTCGAGCGCACGGGCCGGATCGTGCTTCAGCATCTCCTCGGCGGCACCCGCCTGCACGGTCATCACCGACACGGAGTGGGCGATCACGTCGTGGAGCTCGCGCGCGATCCGCGCCCGCTCGGTGACGACCGCCTCGCGCCGCTCGAGCTCGAGCTCGGCGGCGCGTGCCTCCGCACGCTGCAGGCTGCGGGTACGCGCGCCGAACGCGATCCCGAGCACGCCGGGCGTCGCGATCAGCGCGCCGATCCACGGCACGTCCGTGCCGCCGTAGTGGTCGGTCCCACGCAGCACGTCGACGCCCATCGCGACCCACGTCCCGCACACGAGCAGCGTCAGTCCGAGCACTGCGCGCGGCCGCGTCTCGTACGCGCCGATCGACCACGACGCGACGAACATGCCGACGACCGGCGCGACCGCGGTGTGCAGGGAGATGCCGGCCGCCGCCTGCGCGATCCCCGACCCGACGACGATCAGGCCCACGACGATCGGGTAGGAGCGCCGCCAGTACAGCGAGCAGCCTGCGATCGCGAGTAGGGCAGCCGCGAGCCACGGCCGCTGCAGGTTCTCCGCCACGACCTCGACCAGGCACCACACCGTGATCGCCGCCGCGATCAGGGCGTCGAACGACCGGGTGCGCATGAACGCGGTCACGCGCCCAACCTAACGCCGGGGTCGCGGAACCGCATCAACCCTGAGGTGTGCGCACGTTCAACCCGCGCGCCGACGCCTCGGCGCGACCGCCGCCCTACCGTCGTGACCGACAACGACGACACGGAGGCTCGAGATGAACCCGCTCTACAAGACCATGATCGCCGTCGCCGCCCTCGGCGTCGGGCTCTTCACCCTCAGCGGCATCCTGCGCAACGCGGACAGCGGCGTCACCGGCGTGCTCGGCGGCATCGGCTGGTTCGGGTTCTGGGCGTGCGTGCTCGGGCTGATCGTGCTCGCGCTCGTCGCGCTCGGCCGCGGCGTTCTCCGCCGCGCGACGGCGTAGCTCCGAGAACCGGTGCGAGGCACCGATCGTCTCTAAGCGGTGCGGGTGGCGATCTCGTCGACGATCTCGACCAGCACACCGGTGTCGGCGTCGATCGAGGCGAGCCTCGAGTGGGCCCGCTCCGCCGCCTCGTCCGCGAGGCGGCGCGCGCCCTCGCCGCCGACGTCGAGCACATAGCCGTCTCCGTCGAGCAGGTCGTCGACGATCTGGAAGAGCAGCCCGAGCTCCGCGGCGAACTCGCGCCACGGCTCGCGCTCGGGCTGCGGCACGTCGCCGGCGGCGAGCGCGCACGCGATCGAGGCCGAGAAGAGCGCGCCCGTCTTCAGGCGGTGGAGATCGTCGCGGTCGCCTTCGCCCGTGAGGTCGAGCCACTGCCCGCCGATCATCCTCAGCGTCGCACCCACGAGCTCGCGCGCGACGTCGCCCGTCGGGTAGGTGAGCGCGAGGCGGAACGCCTCCGCGAGCAGCGCATCGCCGGCGAGCACCGCCGAGGCCTCGCCGTAGGCCGCCCAGACCGACGGCGCACCGCGCCGTTCGCTGTCGTCGTCGAGCGCCGGCAGGTCGTCGTGCACGAGCGAGAACGAGTGCACGAGCTCGACCGCCGCCGCGGCAGGCAGCGCGTTCTCGACCTCGAGCCCGAGCGCGTCGCTCGTCGCGAGCGTCAGCACCGGACGAATTCGCTTGCCGCCGAGCGCGTGGCGCACAGGCTCGGCGAGGCCGCCGAGCTCGGGCGTGAGGTTCAGCTCGTCGAGGTAGTCCTCGACGAGCGCGCGAAGCTGCTCAGGCCGCCGGGGCATCCGGCGCAGGCCCCGCAGCGGCCTCGGTCTCCGCCGCCCGCTTCGCGCGCTGCAGCTCGGCCTCGACCTCCTTCGCGAGGTCGGAAAGCTCCTGCAGGATCGCGATCGCCCGCTCGGGGTCGTCCGTGTGCTCGAGCTGCGTCCGTGCCGACTCGAGCCGCGCCAGCAGGTTCTCGGCGTTCGCCAGGCTCTCTTCTCCAGTCACGCAGCCTCCTCCCGTTGGATACGACCCAGGATGCCGTTCACGAGCTTCGCAGCGTCGTCGGATGCATATCGCTTCGCGAACGCAACCGCCTCGTTGATCGCGACCTCGGCCGGCACCTCGTCGGTCTCGAGCTCGTGCACGGCGACGCGGAGCGCACTCCGCTCCACCACCCCGAGCCGGTCGGCCGTCCACCCCTCCGCCGCGCCGGTGATGCGCTCGTCGAGCTCGACTGCTCGCCCGGCCACGGTCTCCGCGACCCCGCGCGCCCACGGATCGATCTCGCCCGCGTACTGCGAGCCGATCGTCTGCCCGGAGAGGTCCCACTGATAGAGCAGGAACAGCGCCTGGCGTCGGGCCTGGCGGCGCGAGATCGGCATCACGCGGGAACCGCCCGCATCGCCTCGAGCGTCGACGTCGAGTACTCGCCGCTCCGGAACGGCGCGCTCGCGAGCACCTCGAGCGCGAGGTCGCGGGTCGTCGGAATGCCCTCGACCACGGTCTCGCGCAGCGCGCGCACGGCCCGGGCGATCGCCGCGTCGCGATCGATGTCCCACGCGACGAGCTTCGCGATCATCGAGTCGTAGTACGGCGAGATCTCCGAGCCGGACTCCACGAAGGTGTCGACCCGCACGCCGGGCCCCTGCGGCGCCCGGAAGTGCGCGATCCGCCCCGGCGCGGGACGGAAGCCGGCGTCGGGGTCCTCGGCGTTCAGCCGGATCTCGATCGCGTGGCCGCGGCGCGGGGCGCGTCCGGTGATCGTGAGCGGCTCGCCCGCGGCGATGTGCAGCTGCTCGCGTACGAGGTCGATTCCGGTGACGAGCTCCGTCACCGGATGCTCGACCTGCAGTCGTGCGTTCAGCTCGATGAAGTAGAACCTGCCGTCGGGGCCGAGCAGGAACTCGAACGTTCCCGCGTTGCGGTAGCCGACCGACCGGCACGCGCGCTCGGCCGCCGTCTCCATCGCCTCGCGCAGCTCCGGTGAGAGCGCGGCCGAGGGCGACTCCTCGATCAGCTTCTGGTGGCGGCGCTGGATCGAGCACTCGCGCTCGCCGAGCGTGAGCACGTTGCCGTGCGCGTCGACGAGCACCTGGACCTCGACGTGCCGCGCCGGGACGAGCGCCTTCTCGACGTAGAGCGTCGAGTCGCCGAAGGCCGCCTCGGCCTCGGCCGCGGCGGTCCCGAACGCGTCCTCGAGGTCGTCCGCCGAGTGCACGAGCCGCATGCCCTTGCCTCCGCCGCCCGCGCTCGCCTTCAGGAGCACCGGAAAGCCGATCTCCTCGGCGGCCGACCGCGCCGCGCCGATGTTGGTCGCACCGTCGGTGCCAGGCACCGTGGGGACGTCGGCTGCGCGCATCGCCTGCTTCGCGGCGATCTTGTCGCCCATGGCCGCCATCACGTCCGCCGGAGGCCCGACGAACACGAGGTCGTTGTCGGCGCAGGCGGCCGCGAAGGCGGGGTTCTCGGAGAGGAAGCCGTACCCCGGGTGCACCGCGTCGCAGCCGGTCGTCTCGGCGGCGGCGACGACGCTCGGGATGCGCAGGTAGCTCTCGGCCGCCGGCGGCGGCCCGACGCACACGGCGTGGTCGGCCATCCGCACGTGCAGCGAGTCGCGGTCGGCGGTCGAGTAGATCGCCACCGCCTCGATCCCGAGCTCGTGCAGCGACCGGATCACGCGCACCGCGATCTCGCCGCGGTTCGCCACAAGGACGCGGGAGAACATCAGCCCTCTACTAGACCGCGTCGAGCGGCCGGCCGTTCACCGGCTCGAGCTCGAACAGCAGCTGCCCGTACTCCACCGCCTGGGCGTTGTCGGCGTGAATCGCCCGCACGATCCCCTCGATCTCCGCTTTCACCTCGTTCATCAGCTTCATCGCCTCGAGGATGCAGAGCGTCTGGCCGACGGCGACCGGATCGCCTTCCGAGACGAACGGCGCAGCGCCCGGTGACGACGCGCGGTAGAAGGTGCCGACCATCGGGCTCTCGACGCGTACGAAGGCGTCGTCGGGCGGCGCGACCGGTGAAAGCGCGGGCTCGGGCGCCGGCGCGAACGAACCGACCGGAACCGGTGGCTCGTCGACCGTGCGGCGCACGCTCACCCGCATCCCGTCCTCTTCGATCGTGATCTCGCCGACGCCCGTCTCCTGCACGATGCGGACGACCTCGCGGATGCGCTCCGCCCGGACGCGATCGACGCCGCCGGCGGCGAGCGACTCGTCGCCGCTCGAGCGTTCCCGCAGCGCGCGCAGGAGCGGCTCGGCCTCCTCGCCGAACAGCGCGAGCAGCAGCAGCTCCTCCTCGCTGGCGGCGAGACCTCCCGCGTCTTCACGAAGCGCATCGAGGTCGACCGGCGCGTGCTCCTCGTCGTCGCCGAACAGCTCGACAGCTCGGGCGAGGGATGGATCGACGGGAGCGGGCGTGCGCCCGAAGCGTCCGCGGACGAGCTCGCGCAGCTCGTCAACGATCGTCGAGTAGCGGTTCGCGCTGAGCACGTTGAGGAGGGCCTGCGACGCGACGATCTGGCCGATCGGGGCGGCGAGCGGCGGCGAGCCGATCTCGGCCCGGACCCGTTCGACCTCGGCGAGCACCTCGTCGAGGCGGTCGTCGGCGGCCTGGCTGCGGAGCTGGACGTCGAGCGCCGCGACGAGCCCGGCCGGAAGCTTGTTCTGCGCTGCGCGCACGGCGATGCGCGGCGCGAGCGGCGCGACCGGCTCGTCGCCGATGTGCTCGTCGACGAGGTCGGCCGCCTCCCAGAGACGGTCGAGGTCGACCCCCGTGTCGAGGCCGAGCCCGGAGAACGCCTGCGCCGCCGACTCGGCCGACACCCGGTGGAGCGCGAGCGCGACCGGGTAGACGGCGGTGCCGATCAGGTCGGCGCCGGCCCGCGCCGCCTCGATCGCAGCGGCGAGCGCGTTGCCGCCGGCGCCCTGCGCGTACAGGCCGACCGGCAGGCCGGACACCTCGCGTAGCTCGGTGGTCAGCTCGTGCGCCCGGTGCGGCTGCAGGAGCGCAGCCGGGTCGTGCAGCAGGATGCGGGCGGCGCCGAGTTCGGGCAGCTTCTCCGCCGCGGCGACGAGCGCCTCGCGCCGCCCGCTGCCGTACAGCAGACCGGCGTCGAACTCGCGTCCCGCATCGACGATCGCCCCTGCTGCGTCGCGCAGATTGTCGACGTCGTTCAACGGGTCGTGGAGGCGGAAGACGTCGATGCCGCTCTCGGCGGCGCACGCGACGAACCGGCGCGCGAAATCGCCGCCGACGGGGCGCGAGCCGACCAGGAAGCGCCCGCGCAGCGCGAGCGCGAGCGGCGTCGAGACGCGGGCCTTGAGCGCCCGGATCCGCGCCCAGGGGCTCTCGACCCCGCGGTGGACGGCGCTGTCGAAGACCCCGCCGCCGGACACCTCGAGGTACGCGAAACCGGCCTTGTCGAGCACCTCGGCGAGCCGCAGGAGGTCGGCGGTCGGAATCAGGCCGGCCAGCGGCTCCTGGCCGAGAACGCGGATCGTGGTGTCGACCAGGCGCGGCATCGGGCAGCACCTTACCGCGACCGTTCATACCGTCCCGCTACTCAAGCGTGCCCGCAGGCGGGCCGAAACCTGAGGTCTGATGTCTGCGGTTCAGATCACCTGGAACGAGTTCGAGGCCTGGGAGCCCGAGCGGACGTGGACCCCCGACGAGTTCGAGCACCTGTCGGTCGATGCAGCGGAGCGGGTGCTGGCCCGCCGGCTTCGCAAGCTGATCGACCGCGGCTACGAGCCCGGGATCGCGCTCCGGTTGGCCGCCCGCTTCGACTCGAGCATCTAGCCCCTCCACCTCCGGGGGCGTGACGCCCGACCCGCCGGCAGCGGCAGCCGGTGGGTCGAGCCCTGGTCCGGTTCTGCCGCCTGCAGGTGACGGGTGAGATGTGCTGCGGCGCGCGCCTCCCCTCTATCCGGGGAGTCAGTCCCCGAGGCGCGCGCCCACAGCACAAGAGCGCACCCTCCTAACGCCTGAAATGGTACGCCGATTGCGGCGTTTCGCAAATGGCGCGGCGTCACAGCCTTGCCTGCAGCGAGAAGCAAGCCACCCGCCACCGGCTCCGCGCGTTTAGCCGTTCGCCCGCAACGGGATATCGCATTGACCCCGAACCGGAGGTAGGCAATGGGCTACGGCCTGATCGGCATCCTCGTGATCGTCCTGCTCGTCGTCATGATCTTCTACTTCGTCCGCCGCGCCTGATTCGAGGCGCCCGCGTCCGGCGGCCGGCGCCTACGCGCGCTGGATGTAGCGCTTCTCGCGCGGGTCGACCTTGATCCGGTCGCCCACGTTCACGAAGAGCGGCACCTGGACGACGGCGCCCGTCTCGAGCGTCGCCGGCTTGGTCACGTTCGACACCGTGTCGCCCTTGATGCCGGGCTCGGTGTCGGTCACCTCGAGCACGACGGAGGCGGGCAGGTCGACGCCGGTCGGGCTCCCGCCGACGAACATCACCTGCACCGACGACGACGGCTGCATGAAGGGCAACTCGTCCTCTAGCTCGGCGTGCGGCAGCGACAGCTGGTCGTAGGTCTCCTCGTCCATGAAGACGACCTCGTCGCCCGAGTCATAGAGGTACTGCATGTTCTTCGTCTCGGTGCGGATGCGGTTGAACTTCTCGCCGGCGCGGAACGTCTTGTCGACGACGGAGCCGCTCGCGAGCGCCTTCAGCTTCGTGCGCACGAACGCCCCGCCCTTGCCCGGCTTCACGTGCTGGAACTCGACGATCCGCCACGTCTGCCCGTCGACCTCGATGTGCATCCCGTTGCGGAACTGGTTGGTTGAGACGACCTCGGCCATCGGCGGCGCAGGTTAGCGAGAAGCCCTCGGCTAGCGCCGGTCGATGGCGACGTACGGCCGCTCGGGCTCCCCGATGTACAGCTGGCGCGGGCGGGCGATCTTCTGCTCGCGATCCGAGAGCATCTCCTCCCACTGCGCGATCCAGCCCGGCAGCCGGCCGAGCGCGAACAGGACGGTGAAGTAGTCCGTCGAGTAGCCCATCGCCTGGTAGATGAGCCCGGAGTAGAAGTCGACGTTCGGATAGAGCCGCCGCGAGACGAAGTACTCGTCCTCGAGCGCGATCCGCTCCAGCTCGAGCGCGATCTCGAGCTTCGGGTTGAGCCCCGTCTCGGCGAACACCGAGTCGGCGACGCGCTTGATCAGCTTCGCGCGCGGGTCGTAGCTCTTGTACACGCGGTGACCGAACCCCATCAGCCGCCCGTGCCCCGCCTTGACCTGCTCGATGAACGCCGGCACGTTCTGCTTATCGCCGATCTCGTCGAGCATTCGGAGCACCGCCTCGTTCGCGCCACCGTGGAGCGGCCCGTAGAGCGCCGCGATCCCGGCGGATACGGCCGAGAAGGGGTCGACCTGTGACGAGCCGACGCCGCGCACCGCGTTCGTCGAGCAGTTCTGCTCGTGGTCGGCGTGCAGGATCAGCAGGATCTCGAGCGCGCGCTGCAGCACGGGATTCGCCTCGTGGCCCCCGCCGATCTCGAACGTCATGTTCACGAAGTTGCCGATGTAGCCGAGGTCGTTCCGGGGCAGGACGTACGGCAGGCCGCGCGAGTGCCGGAAGATGTAGGCGGCGATCGTCGGCAGCTTCGCCATCAGCCGGAGGCGCTGCAGGTAGCGGTTCTCGGCGTTCGACACGTCCTTCGCGTCTGGATAGAACGTCGACAGCGCCCCGACCGCGCCGAGCAGCATTCCCATGGGATGCGCGTCGTAGCGGAAGCCCTCCAGGAACTTCGTCACGTTGGTGTGCACGTACGTGTGCGAGCGCACGTCGTCCTCCCAGCGCGCGAGCTGCTCCGTCGTCGGAAGCTCTCCCTCGAAGAGCAGGTACGCCGTCTCGAGGAAGCCGGCCTCCTCGGCGAGCTGCTCGATCGGGTACCCGCGATAGCGGAGGATCCCCGCGTCGCCGTCGATGTACGTGATCGCGCTGCGGCACGACGCGGTGTTGAGGAACGCCGGGTCGTACGACAGGAGACCGTCGATCTGGGCGAGGTCGGTCGCGCGCACCGCGCCGTCCTCGATCGTCATCGTGTACTCGCGGCCCGTGCGGTTGTCGACGACGGTCAGCGTGTCTGACGTCTCCTGCGCCATCTCCGGCGAGCGTACCCGCGACTCGGTCATGAGACCTCGATCAGCTCCTTCGGGAACGCCGTGAGCAGCTCGAGCCCGTCGTCGCGCACGACTGCGAGGTCCTCGATGCGCACGCCGCCGAGCCCCTCGAGGTAGATGCCGGGCTCGATCGTGACGATGTTCCCCGCGGCGAGGACGTCGGTCGACTCGGGCGACAGGCGCGGCGCCTCGTGCACCTCCAGGCCGACGCCGTGCCCGAGCCCGTGGCCGAACGCCTCGCCGAACTCGGCGGCGATCGGCTCGCGGGCGACCTCGTCCGCCTCGACGCCGGTCATTCCGGCCTTGATCGTGTCGCACGCGCGCCGCTGCGCCGCGAGGCAGACGTCGTAGGCCTCGCGCAGCCGGTCGGGCGGGCTGCCGGTCGAGAGCGTGCGCGTGCAGTCGCTGCAGTAGCCGTCGACGACCGCGCCCCAGTCGACGACGACGAGCGAGCGCGGCTCGACGATCGTGTCGCCGGGCGTCGCATGCGGCCGCGCGCCGTTCGGTCCGCACGCCACGATCGCGTCGAAGCTCGAGTCGTCCGCGCCGTGGGCGTGCAGGAGCTCGCGGAGGCGCCACGCCAGCTCCTTCTCGCTCCGGCCGATCCACGTCTCGGCCGTCAGCGCCTCGAAGGCACGGTCGGCAACACGAGCCGCCCGGCCGATCGCCGCGAGCTCCTCGTCGTCCTTCACCGCACGCAGGCCGGCGACGATCCCGGCGCTCGGCACCGGCGTGACGCGGCCCGAGCCGAGCTGCTCCCATTGCCGGTGGGGCAGGACGTCGGCCTCGAACTGGACGCGGCCCGAGAGCTTCTCCGCGAGGTCGGCGATCAAGGACCGCTTCGAGAGCACGACCTCGACGTCCGGAACCTCGCGCGCCGTCTCGATGTAGCGGAAGTCCGTGTAGAGCCTCGCGGTGCCCTTCGGGCGAACGAGCAACGCGGCGTTCGAGCTGTCGAAGCCCGTCAGATAGCGGACGTTGACCAGGTTCGTGACGAGCAGGGGCAGCTTGAGCTCGCCCGCGAGCGTCTCGAGACGCGTCGTCATCGCTCCTCCTTTCCGGCGAGGAACTCGAGCGCCTCGCGATAGCCGTCCGGTCCCTTGCCGAGGACGCGATGGGCCGCCAGCTCGGCGACAACGCTGTAACGCCTCCACTCCTCGCGGTGCTCGATGTCGGAGAGATGCACCTCGACGATCGGCACCTCGAGCAGCTCGAGCGCGTCCCGGATCGCGTAGCTGTAGTGGCTCCACGCGCCCGGGTTCACGATCACGCCGTCGACATCGTCGTACGCGTCGTGGATCCATTCGATGAACTCGCCCTCGTGGTTCGTCTGGCGGCAGCGCGCGTTCAGGTCGAGGTCGTGTGCCCACGCGTAGATGCGGCCTTCGAGCTCGTTCAGGCTCAGCCCACCGTAGACCTTTGGGTCACGCCGGCTGAGCGCGTCGAGGTTGGCGCCGTTCAGGACGAGGATCTGCACGAGGCGATGAGCGTATCGAGCGCCGCGCGGACCTCGTCCGCGCCGCGCGCCTCGACCGTCGGCCCGTGCTCGCCGAGCAGCACGAGGTTGATCTCGCCGCCGGTGCGCTTCTTGTCGCGCAGGAGCGCCTGCCAGGCACGGTCGGGGTCGACCTCGACCGGCTGCGGGTCGAGGGCCTCGACGACCGGCGCCGGATCGCGCCCGCTCAGCCGCAGCGCCGCCACCAGTCCGAGCGCGACCGCCTCGCCGTGCGAGAGCTCGAAGCCCGCCGCCGCCTCGAGCGCGTGCCCGAACGTGTGGCCGAGGTTGAGCCAACGCCGCGGGCCGCGGTCGTGCGGGTCGCGCAGGCACAGCGCCGCTTTGTACGCGGCAGCGCCGCGCGCGTCGAGCGGGTGCCCGGCGAGCAGCTCCGTCTTCAAGAGCTCGGTCTCGCCGTTCCGCCGCTCGCGCTCGGGCAGCGTCGCGAGCAGCGTGTCGTCGATCACGACGCGCACCGGCCAGTGGAAGGCGCCGGCGAGGTTCTTGCCGTCGGCCGTGTCGACGCCCGTCTTGCCGCCGAGCGCGGCGTCGACCTGCCCGACGAGCGTCGTCGGCACGGCGACCCACGGAACTCCTCGCAGGTAGGTCGCGGCCGCGAAGCCGGCGGTGTCGGTGGTCGTCCCGCCGCCGAGCGCGACGATCGTCCCGTCGCGGTCGAGTGAGAGCTCGTGCCACAGCCGCTCGACGACGGCGAGTTGCTTCGCCTGCTCTCCGGGCGGCAGCCGGTGCGTCGAGGCAAGCCGCTCGCCAAGCGCGGCGCTCGCCCGCTCGCCGTACAGGCCGAGCACGTTCTCGTCGCCGACGAGCGCAACCGGGCCGTCGCCGGGGACGAGCTCGCCGAGACGGTCGAGCGCGCCCGGCTCGTGGTGCACGCCGGCGGCCGCGAGCACGACGCCGTCCTCGTCGCTCGCGATTGCATCGGCGACCTGCCGGTAGTAGGGCTGCCGGAGCTCCCAGAGCGCCATGAACTCTTGCTCGTCCTGCGCGAGCGGACGGTCGCTGCCGGCGACGCGCTCCCATGCGGTCCGGGCATCGACGTCCAACCAGACCGTCAACGCTCGCTCTCCAAGGGCGTCCCTGACCTTCCGCGACACGACGGCGCCGCCTCCGAGTGCGTAGACGAACAGTCCCTCGCTCCAGAGCGCCTCGACCGTGTCCTCCTCCTCGGCCGCACGGAACGCATCCATCCCCAAGAGATCGATTCGGGCAGTCGCCCCGTCGTCGAGGTCGACGGCGCGACGGTCGAGACGCTCCCCGATCGCGGATACGAGCGTCGTCTTCCCCGCGCCCATGAAGCCGACGAGCGCGAGATGCCGCCCGAGCGCGTTCAGCGCCACCTGTCTATGCCCACTCGATGCGCTCGACGTACGCGGCGTGCGCGGCGACGAAATCGACGTGCGCGTCGCCGCCGAACTTCTCTCGTGCGGCGACGGCGAGCTCCCACGCGACGGCGGCCTCGGCGACGACCGCGAGCGCCTCGACCGCCGCGACGTCTGAGCGCTCGACGAGCGCCTCGCCCGGCTCACCTGTCTGCAGGTCGACGGACTGAAGCGGCTTCATCAGCGTCGGCAGCGGCTTCATCGCCGCGCGCACCACGATCTCCTCGCCATTCGACATGCCCGCCTCGATGCCGCCTGCGCGGTTCGTCGAGCGCCGGCGGTCGGACCCGATCTCGTCGTGCGCCTCCGAGCCGCGCAGCGCGGCGAGCGCGAAGCCGTCGCCGATCTCGACGCCCTTGACCGCCTGGATGCCCATCACTGCTGCCGCGAGCCGCGCGTCGAGCCGGTCCTCCTTCGCTGCGTACGACCCGAGCCCCGGCGGCACCGCGGTCGCGCGCACCTCGACGAGCCCGCCGACCGTGTCGCGATCGGCGCGCGCTTCGTCGATGCGCGCCTGCAGGCCGGGCTCGTCGACCGCTTCCCCGGCGACCGCGATCCCGATCGACGCCAGCAGCGCTTTCGCGACGGCGCCGGCGGCGACGTGCACCGCCGTGTGGCGGGCCGACGCCCGCTCGAGCGCGTTCCGCACGTCGTCGTGCCCGTACTTGAGAACGCCCGCGAGGTCGGCGTGGCCGGGCCTCGGCAGCGTCACCGGCTTCGTCCCCTTGCCGGTCTTCTCGCCCTCGGGAGGCCAGGGCGACATCCCCCACACCCAGTTGTCGTGGTCGCGGTTCGAGACGACGAGGGCGAGCGGCGTGCCGAGCGTGCGGCCGTGGCGCAGCCCCGCCAGCACCTCGACGCGGTCCTGCTCGATCCGCTGTCGCGGCGAACGGCCGTAGCCCTCCTGGCGCCGCTTCAGGTCGGCGTCGATCGCCTCGCGGTCGAGCAGCAGACCGGCCGGCAGGCCGGTGAGGATCGCGACGAGCGCGGGACCGTGCGACTCGCCGGCACTCGCGAGACGGAGCGTCATGGGCGAGAGCCTAGAGTCAGCCGG
This sequence comes from Gaiellaceae bacterium, assembly GCA_035473635.1. Classification (GTDB taxonomy): domain Bacteria; phylum Actinomycetota; class Thermoleophilia; order Gaiellales; family Gaiellaceae; genus PALSA-600. Next base: position 28,215 of record DATIOD010000025.1, read on the forward strand.
TGGCGGTCGTCCTGCAAATCCTCGCGAGCGGCTTCGCCGCGGGCGCCGTCTACGGGCTGGTCGGCGTCGGGCAGGCGGTGCTCTACCGCCTCACCGGCGTCGTGCACTTCGCGCTCGGCGAGCTGATCGCGCTCGGCGTCTTCGTCACCCTGTACGTCGCCGCCGGCTCCGGGCCCGTCTCGGAGACGACGGTCGGCGGCCTTCGGTTCCTCCTCGCCCTCGCGGTCGGGCTGCTCGTCACGACGGCCGCCGGCGCGGGCGCGTACCTGCTCGCGATCGAGCCGTACCGCGCCCGAGGATCGGTGATCGGCTGGGTCGGCGCGTCGCTCGCCGTCGCGTTCGCGGTGCGCACGCTGCTGCAGGCGTCGTTCGACCGCCAGTCGTACGTCTTCCCGGACCCGCTGCCGTTCGACCGCCTGGGAACGGACGGCTTCTGGCACGTCGGCGGCGCGACGATCCAGGTCCGCTCCCTCTTCGTCGCAGCGGCGGCACTCGCGCTTGCGGCCGCCGCCGCGTACCTGCTGCGCGCGACCCGCCACGGGCGCGCGCTCGAGGCGATCGCGCAGGACCACGACGCGGCCGTAGTCAGCGGCCTGCCCGCCAGGAGGCTCGTCGCGGTCGCGTTCGGCCTCGCCGGTGCCTTCGCGACGGTTGCCGCCGTGCTGGCTGCGCCGTCGGCCGCGTTCGACGTCGATGCGGCCGCGCTCTACGGCCTCTACGGGCTCGTCGCGGCAGTCGTAGTCCGCTTCGATCCGCGGCGCGCCCTCGGCGCAGGCGTCGCGCTCGGGCTGCTGCAGGCAACCGTCACCTCGGGGCATTGGGGCGGCGCGCAGCTCGGCCCGGCGTACCGTGACGCGATCCCGCTGCTGGCTGCGCTCGCGATCGTCGCCTGGCACGCGCGCACGACACGGGCGGCGGTCGAGTGACCACGGTCGACGCACTCGCGGGAGTCGCACGCGACGTGCGCGCCGCCTGGCGCCCGCGCTCCTCGGCGGCGGTCGCGGTGGTTGCGGTCGCCGCGCTCGCACCGCTCGTGTTCGGCACGGCGCGCACGGCCGACCTCGCGGGCGGTCTGTACCTCGCGGCGGCTGCGGTCGGCCTCGCCCTCGTCGTCGGCGTCGCCGGACTTCCGATGCTCGCGCAGGGCGGCCTCGTCGCGGTCGGTGCAGTCGTATGCGCGCGACTGCTCGAGCACGGCGTCCCGCTCGCGCCGGCCGTCCTGTGCGGCGGCCTTGCCGGCGCGCTCGCCGGCGGCCTGATCGGTCTCGCGTTCGCGCGGCTGCCGCGTGTCGTCTTCGCTGCAGCGACGTGGATCGTCGCGTGGACGCTCGCGCTCGGGCTGCAGTCGCTGCCGTGGCTGGTCGGCGGCACGCAGGGGCTCGTCGTCGACGCCCACGGCCCGACTCCCGACGAGCACTACGAGCTCGCGCTGGCGCTCACCGCGCTAGCGGCGCTCGCGTTCGCCGCGCTCGCACGGTCGCCGTTCGGGCTCGCGCTCGCCGCGGCCCGGGAGCGGGAGCCGGCGGCGCGCGCGCTCGGCCTTCCGATCGCCCGCCTCCGCGCGCAGGCGATCGCCGCTGCCGGGGCCGTGGCGGGCGTCGCCGGCGCGCTCGCGGTGCACCTCGCGGCGGTCGCCGACCCGGCGAGCTTCGGCCCGTACCTCTCCTTCCGGCTCTTCGTGGCCGTGTTGATCGGCGGCCCGCTCACCGCCCTCGGCGCTCCGCTCGGGATGCTCGTGCTCGGCGTGCTCTCGCTCGTCGCCGACACGATCGGTTCGCTCGAGGGCGTCTCCGCGGCGAGGACGCACACGCTCCTCACCTCGGTGCTGCTGCTCGCCGTCGTCTCGCTTGGTTGGGAGGGCATCCTCCGCCCGGCGAGGCGGCGCGCGCAGGGCTCGAGGGACGAGGCCCCCGCGCCACGGCCGCAAGCGTCGCTCACCGCGACCGGACTGCAGAAGCGGTACGGGCAGGTGGACGCCGCGCGCGACGTGTCACTCGACGTGGAGCCCGGGAAGATCACGGCGCTCGTCGGGCCGAACGGCTCCGGCAAGACGACGGTCCTTCGCCTGCTCGCCGGCGTGATCGCGCCGGATGCCGGCCGGGTCGACCGCACCGCGCACATCACGCGCACACTGCAGGGCAGCGGCATCTTCCCTGCGCTGACCCCGTTCGAGCACGTGCTCGCCGCGTCCGCCGGGCGGCGCCGGGCCGCCGGCTTCTTTCGCTCACTGCTGTCGACGCCGCGCTTCCGCGCCGAGGAGACGCTCTTCGACGCCGAGGCCCGGCACGTGCTGACGCGGTTCGACGTCATGCGCGACGTGCCGGCCGGGGAGCTGCCCGCAGGCGCGCAGCGGCGGCTGATGCTGGCGGCCGCGTACGCGACCGGAGCGTCGGTGCTGCTCGTCGACGAGCCGACCGCCGGCTCGTCGTACGACGATGCGCGCGGCATGGTCGACCTGCTGGCCGGCCTCCGCTCGGAGGGGCTGGCGCTGCTCGTCGTCGAGCACAACCTTCCGGTCGTGCGCACGCTCGCCGATCGAGTGGTCGTCCTCGACGCGGGCTCGGTGATCGCCGACGGCCCGCCGGACGCCGTCGCCGACGACCCGGACGTGCGGGCCGCCTATCTCGGCAGGCACCATCTCTAGCCCGTGAGCCGCCGCACCAACGCCCTCGCGCTCGCTCTTGCCGGGCTCGCGCTGCTGCTCGCCGCCTGCGGCGGCCACCAGAGCGCCGCCAAGCGTCCGACCCTTCTCGTCGTCGTGAACGCGCCGTTCACGCAGACGCCCTACCTCGGGCAGGCGATCGAGAGCGGCGTCCGGCTCGCTGCGTCGGAGCAGAACCAGTCCGGGGTGCCGGTCGGCAAGACGACCTACAACCTGCGCGTGCAGACGATGGACAGCGCGCTCTCCCCCGCGCGGGCGGTCGCGAACATGCGCCGGGCGGTCGGCGAGCACGCGGTCGCCGTCGTCGACGAGGGCACCGGGATCGACGCGTCGTGGCGCGTCGCCGCACCGTCACGCACGCCGATCGGCGTCGTCTTCGAGGGCGGCAAGGAGATCGTCGACCCGGCCGCGCGACCGAACGTCTTCCGGATCGCTCCGACCGACCACGGCGTTGCGTTCCGGCTTGCCGAGTACCTGATCCCGAAGCGCCTGAAGATCGGAGTGCTGCACGACGACTCCGACTACGGCACGGCCGGCGCGGCGGCGCTGCGCGAGGCGTTCGCCGAGAACCGGTCGTCGGTCGCGATCGACGAGACGCTCCCGGCGAACGCGCTCGACCTGTCGTCGCAGATCCTGCGGGCGCGCCGCGCACACGCCGATGCGCTGATCGTCTGGGGGCGCCCGGCGACGATCGCGTCCGCGATCACGGCGGCACGTACCGCCGGCTGGCAGGTCCCCTTCTACACCCCGCCGACCGGCAGCGACCCCTTCATCCGCCAGCGCCTTGCGAACCATCCGGCCTGGGTCGACGGGCTGACCTTCGCGAGCGGCAGGCTCACGGCGGAGATCGGCGTCAAGCCGTTCCAGTCGTTCGAGCACCGGCTGCAGAGCGCGTTCGGCCCTGAGCTCGTCGGGGTGAAGACGAAGGCGGGGCTCGAGGTCGTGCAGCCGCCGGAAACGGCGATGTACGCCTACGACTTCGTCAACGTGCTCGCCGCCGCGCTGCGGAAGGCGGCGACCACCGACGGCGCACAGATCACAAAGGCTCTCAACGAGGTCGTCGTCGAGGGCGCGAACGGCGACTCCCGCGGCTTCAACCAGCACAACCATGACGGCGTCGTCGACGACGACGTGTACTTCGCGCGCTTCCACGACATGACATACGCTCCCGTCCGCGACGACCCCCTGTCCGCGACTCTTCCGGAGGTTCCACAGACTCGATGAGAAAGCTCTCGACGCTCGCCGTTGCCTCACTGCTCGCCGTCTTCACGCTCGCCGCCTGCGGCGAGGACGAGGACAAGGAGGCGCTCAACAAGGACTGCCCCGCGGCGCCGGCTGCGATGACCGGATCGCACACGCTCCCGGGCAACTTCCCGGCGCCGGCCGACATCGTCTTCACGAGCGTCAAGAAGGACGGCCCGTCGACGATCGCCGAGGGCTACCTGAACGGGGACATCTCGGACGCGCACAAGGCCGTCGCAAGCGCCGTCAAGGGCGCCTCGGGCTACGACGTCACCAAGGAGGAACAGGACGTCGCCGACTCGGAGGTCAACTTCTCGGGCGCGGGCAACTCGGGCCAGGTGAAGATGAACCAGACGTGCCGCGACCGCACGGACGTCAAGATCACGATCCGGCCCGCATAGCGCGCCGACTCGCTCCGCTCGCCGCCGCCGGCACGGCCGTACTGCTCACGGCTGTGCCGGCCGCCGCGGCGCCGGGCACGATCACGCTGCCCTCGCCGCTTACGCGGCTCAGCCCGGAGCCGCCGCTCGGCGGGGGTGCGACCTCCTCGACCGAGACCCGGCCGCACCGCGTCGACTCGACGGTACGTGTGCACGTCTCGGTCGATCGGTCGGGCGCGCCGTTCGCCGTCGTCGCGTTGCAGCGGCTCGTCGTGCGCGACCGCGGCGACTACGTGTTCACGGTCGCGGCGCCGCTCGCCGATGTCGCAGCGGCGGCAGGATCGCAGTCGACGCCCGGGTTTCGCGACACGGCGATCCTCTGGACCGGGTTCAACCCGGGGACACGCACGCTTGCCGCCCGCGCGGCGCTCCGCCCGCGCGTCCTTCCGCTGCTGCCGCTCCGGATCGAGCGGCACGGCACGCGCACGACGCTGATCGACCAGACGCAGGTGCAGGCGAGCGCGCTCGCGGCGGATGCACAACCTGAGCCGCTCCGGACCGAGCTCGAGCGTCTGCGGAGCGGCTCGCTCGCCCAGGCGACCGCAGTGCTCAAGTCCGCGCCCGCGACGGTGAGCTACCTCGTCGGCGCGCCGCTTGCAGTCAGCGGCCGGATCGGCGCTCGCCCCGTGAACCTCCGCCTGGGCGGCGGGGCCCCGCACACCGTGACGGTGGCGGCGACCGGCCCGGTCGACCTGACGGTGCGTGCGGTGGCAGTGGTGCCGCCGGCCACGGCCGGGAGCTCGGGCCGCGAGCTGCTCGCGAGGACTACCAAGACGCTGCTGTCGCTCGCGCGCGTCCGCCAGTACCAGGCGTTCCTCGGGAACCCCGATCCCGCCGGCCGGACCGAGACCGTCTACCGCTACGTGTCGGCTTCGCGTCCCACCGCCGCGCCGCGCGCGGGGGCCCCGCACGGACGCAGCCTCCTGCAGGTGCTCGGTCTCGTCGCGGCGGCGATCGTGGCCGCAGCGCTCGCGCTGTTCGCGTGGGCGCGGGCCTAGGCGGTCTGCGGGAAACGCACCCCCTAGGCGGCCGTCCTACACTTCGCCCGTGGTCCCCGACGGATCGTGGACGTGGCTGCCCGTCTCGTTGCTGTTCGGCGCTCCGTGGATCGCCGGGATCATCTGGGTCTGCCTGCGGACGAGGGGAAGAGATCACGTCCCTCCCTCGCTGGCCGAGATGGCCAGTCGGCGGCTGTGGCCGCACTGAGTCGGTGCCCGGAGCGCCGAGAACCAGTCACGGTCGAACGGCGGCGCGCATCACGTCCACCGGGGCGTCGAGCCCCGTCCAGATGCGAAACGACGCGGCGCCCTGCCGGACGAGCGCCTCGCGCCCGTCGACCACCTCGCAGCCCGCGCTGCGGGCAGCCGCGACGAGCGCCGTCTCGCGCGGCCCGTAGGCGAGGTCGACGACGACCTGCCCCGCGTGCGGGCTGACGAGCAGCTCGTCGCGAACGGGCGTCGCGTTGACGATCAGGTCGCAACCGGACGCATCCGGCGGCCACGTCTCGGAACGCGTGTAGACGCGCGTGCGGGCCGGCAGCGCCGGGCGCAGCGCCTCGGCCGCGCCGCCCGCGCCGATCAGGCATGCCCGCTCCGCGCGAATCCCGGCGAGGATCTCGCGGTCGGTGTTGAAGCCCAGCACGCGGCCGTCGCGGAAGACGAGCGTGTTGACGGCGTCGCCGTCCGCCTCGTCGCAGGCGGCGACGACGGCCTGCTTGTGCGGGATCGTGACATTGGCGCCCGCGAAGCCGAGGACGACGAGCGCGCGCACCGCCTCGGCCGGATCCGCGACGTCGACGGCGATGTACGTCCAGTCGAGGCCGAGCGCGGCGAACGCGGCGTTCTGCATGCGCGGCGACAGCGACTCCGCGACCGGACGGCCGATCAGCGCGACGTTCGTCAACAGCCGTAGCCGTGCGCGCACTCGTACTGCGCGAACTCGGAGGCGCTCGCAGTGAAGAAGTGGTGCACCTTGTCAGGCTTGCGCACGAAGTAGAGGTAATCGACCTTGGCGGGATGCGCTGCGGCCCGGATCGCGGCAAGCCCCGGATTCGCGATCGGGGTCGGCGGCAGGCCCAGGCGATTGCGTGTGTTGTACGGCGACGAGCTCTGCAGCTGCGACTCGCGGATCGACTCGTTCGGCGGGATGTTCAGCCCGTACCGCAGCGTCGCGTCGATCCCAAGCGGCATCTGCGCGTGCAGGCGGTTGTAGATCACCGCCGCGACGAGCCGCCGCTCCTCCGGTGCCTGTGCCTCCTTCTCGACCATCGACGCGATCGTCAGCACGTCGTAGGGCGTGAGGTTCTTCGAGCTCGCGTACGCGAGGTCGACCTTGCCCCAGTTGCGGCAGAACGCCTGAACCTGGTCGCGGGCGACCTGCGCCGACGTCGTTTTCGCGAGGAAGTCGTAGGTCGCCGGGAACAGGAATCCCTCGACCTTGTCGCGGAGCTTCGGCGCGAAGCACGGCACGGCCAGCCGCTTCGTCGCCTTGAGGTACGCCGGCGCCGCGAGCCGCACGCGGCCTCGTCGCTTTCGCTGCGCGATCGCGGCGACCGCGCCGACCCGCTCGGCCATCTGCGCGCGCGTGAACCCTTCGGGGAAGACGACCCGGAACGGCTTCGGGGGCGGGGGCGGCGGCGGAGGCGCGGCGTGCCGCCGATGCACGTGTGGGAGCGCCATCGCGACGGCGACAGCGACCAGGACGATCGCGCCGACCACCCCGAGCAGCGCGACGAAGCGGCGCCGCCGGTAGTTGGGCGCGCCGCGGGGGCTCAGCGGCTCGCGCTCTGCCACTCGAGGAAGCTCGACAGGAGATGGGCGGCGGCCAACGCGTCGTCGCCGTCGGCGAGCACCGAGGTAAATCGCTCGTCGTAGGTCTCGACCGGGACGTCGAGCGCGTGCTGGAGCCGCTCGACGAACTCCGCGGTCTCACGCGCCTGCTCGCCGTGCTCGCCGCGCAGCGTCAGCGGCATCCCGACGACGACCAGCTCGGGCGCCTCGTCCGCGATCAGCCCGAGCAGCCGGCCGAAGCCCGCGTCGCTTCCCACACGCTCGACGACGCCCGTCGGCCGTGCGACGACGCCGGTCGGGTCGGACACCGCGACTCCGGTCCGCGCGGACCCGAAGTCGAGGGCGAGCACCTTCACTGCAGCGCGGCGGCAAGCGCGTCGCGCCCGGCCTCGAGCGCCTCGCGCACCGAGTCGACGTTCTTTCCGCCCGCCTCGGCGAGGGTCGCCCTGCCGCCTCCCCCGCCGCCGATGATCGGCCCGAGGCCGCGCACGACGGCCACGGCGTCGATCCGCTCAACCGACTTGTCGAGGTTGACCACGAGCGCGACCTTCCCCTCGTCGGCCGACGCCAGCACGACGGCGACCGCAGCTTCGCGCTGCCGCAGCTGGTCGGAGAGATCGCGGAGCTCCGCGCCCCGCGCGCCCTTCACCTCGGCGACGTAGACGCCGTCGACGCGGTCCTGCCAGACGATGTCGGGGCCCGTCGCGGCGGGCTTCGCCTTCTTCGCATCGCGCTTCGTCTGCTCGAGCTCGAGGCGCACGGCGTCGAGCTCACGCGAGCGGCCGTGCAGCACCGACCACGCCTCACCCGCGGTGACGGCCTCGATCCGCCTGGCGCCCGAGCCGACGGAGGCCTCGGACAGGATCACGAACGGCCCGATCTCCGCCGTCGAGCGCACGTGGGTCCCGCCGCACAGCTCGCGCGAGAAGTCGTCGATCTCGACGACGCGCACCTCGTCACCGTACTTCTCGCCGAAGAGCATCGTCGCGCCGAGCTTCCGGGCCTCCTCGATCGACGTCACGAACGTCCGCACGGGGATCGCCTCGAACACCTTCTCGTTGACGATCCGCTCGACGCGCTCCCGCTGCTCCTGCGTGAGCGGCTGCGCGTGCGTGAAGTCGAAGCGCAGCTTGTCGGGCCGCACCGCCGAGCCGGCCTGCCGGACGTGGTCGCCGAGCACCTCGCGGAGCGCCGCCTGCAGCAGGTGCGTCGCCGTATGGTTCGTCATCGTCGGGAACCGCAGCGACCACGGGACGACGGCGCGGACGCGATCGCCCTCCGCGAAGCCGTCGCCGTCGAACAGGAGCGCCTGGTCGTCGCCGAGCTTGTATGCGGCGAGCAGCGTCGCGGTCGCGCCGGTGCTCTCGTGGATCAGCTCGCCGCCGTCGGTGATCTGGCCGCCGCTCTCCGCGTAGAACGGCGACTCGCGCAGCTTGCAGAGGAACGTCCCGTTCTCCAGGCGCTCAAGCGCACCGATCTGCGTGAGCACGTCGGTCTTCGCGTAGCCGACGAACGCGCTCTCGAAGCCGGCTCCGCCGGCGAACGCGGCAGCGCGCTGCAGATCGCTCTTCTCGCCGCCGGCGCGCGAGATATCCCGGTGCTCCTCCATCAGCTCGCGGAACCCGTCGATGTCGACCGCCTGGCCGCGCTCCTCGGCGAGCTCCTGCGTCAGCTCGATCGGGAAGCCGAAGGTCGCGGCGAGCCGGAAGGCGTCGTCTGCGTCGATCGCGTCCGCGCCCGCGAGCGCGTCGAGCTCCCTGAGGCCGCGCTCGAGCGTCTCGGTGAACCGCGCTTCCTCTTCGCGGACGACGCGCTCGATCTCGGACGCCTGCTCGGCGAGCGCCGGGTACGCGGCGTGCATCTGCTCGACCACGACCGCGGGCAGGCGGTAGAGGCGGTCGAGACCGATGCGCTGCCCCTGCTGGATCGCACGCCGGAGGAGGCGCCGGCAGATGTACCCGCGTCCCTCGTTCGACGGCAGCACGCCCTCGGCGATCAGGAAGGTGGCCGCGCGGGCGTGATCGGCGAGCACGCGGTGTGCACGCTGCGACACGTCGCTGTCCCGGTAGGCGACGCCGGACTCCCCGGCGATCCAGTCCATGATCACGCGGAAGCCGTCCGTGTCGAAGACCGAGTCGACCTCCTGGACGACGCACATCGTCCGCTCGAGCCCGAGCCCCGTATCGACGTTCTGGGCCGGGAGCCGCTCGAGCACGTTGCCCGGCCGGAGGTCGTACTCCATGAACACGAGGTTGTAGATCTCCATGTAGCGGTCGCAGTGCCCCGGCCCGCAGGCCGGGTCGCCGCACGCGTACTGCTCGCCGCGGTCGTAGAAGATCTCCGAGCACTGGCCGCAAGGCCCCGTCTCGGCCGCCTGCCAGAAGTTGTCCTTGCCCAGGCGCACGATCCGCTCGGAGGGGATCCCGACGCGGCGCCACGCGGCGATCGCGACCTCGTCCTCGTCGAGCGACAGCACGGGGTCGCCCTCGTGCACCGTCGCCCACAGGCGGCCCGCCTCGAGCCCCATCACGCCGGTGACGAACTCCCACGCGTAGTCGACCGCCTCGTTCTTGAAGTAGTCGCCGAACGAGAAGTTTCCGAGCATCTCGAAGAACGAGCAGTGGCGCTCGGTGCGCCCGACGTCGTCGAGGTCGGTGTCCTTGCCCCCGGCGCGCAGGCACGTCTGGACGCTGACGACGCGGTTCGCCGGCGGCTCCTTCGTGCGCAGGAAGTACGGCTTGAACTGCTGCATCCCGGCGACGACAAAGAGCGTCGAACGGTCGTCCGCCGGCGGGATCAGCGGATGCGAAGGGACGCGGAGATGGCCGCGCTCCTCGTAGAACGCCTGGAACCGTTCGCGGAGCTCGGCCGTGGTCATGGGCACGGCGGACAGTGTACGGAGCGCGAAGTCAGCCGCCCGAGCGGCGGGCAGCCGGAGGCTCCATCGGCTCGTCGCTGCCGATCTCGTCCCGGATCTTGGCGATCGCGCGACGGATCAGCCGCGACACGTGCATCTGGGAGATGCCGATCTCGCTGGCGATCTGCGACTGCGTCTGCCCCTCGAAGAAGCGCAGATGGAGAATCTGCCGCTCTCGCGCGTCGAGCGCGCGGAACCCCGGCGCGAGCACGACGCGGTCCTCCGACACCTCGTACTGGTGCTCGACCGAGCCGAGCGTCTCGAGGGGATCGAGCTCCTCGCCCTCCTGCGACGAGCCGCCCTGCGAGAGCGAGAGCGTCGAGTACGCACGGCCGGACTCGAGCGCCTCGAGCACCTCTTCCTCCTCGACGCCGGCGCCCTCGGCCAGCTCCGGGATCGTCGGCGAGCGGCCGAGCTCGACGGTGAGCTGCTCGACCAGCCTCGACAGCTGCACGTTCAGCTCCTGCAGCCCCCGCGGGACGCGCACCGCCCAGCCCTTGTCGCGGAAGTGCCGCTTGATCTCGCCGATGATGTTCGGCGTCGCGTAGGTGGTCAGCTCGACGCCGCGGTCGACGTCGAACCGGTCGATTGCCTTGATCAACCCGATCGACCCGATCTGGATCAGGTCGTCGAGCTGCTCCCCCCGGTAGCTGTACCGCCGGGCCAGCGAGCGGACGAGCGACATGTGCCTCTCGATCAGCTGCTCACGGGCCTGCACGTCCCCGTCCTCGTGGTACCGCCGCAGGAGGACCCTGTCCGAGTCCGCACTCATCTCGAAAGGCTCACCGCCTTGGTCAGGACCGCCCACTCGCCGTCCACGAGCACCTCGTCGACGGTGGAGTCGAGCACCCTCCTGATGCCGAGCCCGTCGCCTGCCTCGTGCTCGAGCTCGTCGAGCACCCGCGGCCCGAGCGGGCCGACACGGGTGACGAGCGCGTCGTCGCGCACGGTCATCTGGACCGTGATCTCGCCGGCCGGGCCCTCGGCCCGCGCGAGCAGCGAGTCGAGGGCGAGCTGGATGTCCTCAAGGCTCTCGATCGTCAGGTTGAGCCGCGCCGCGAGACCGCCGACCACGTAGGAGGCGACGCGGCGAAACTCGGGGTCGCGCGGGATCGTGAGCGTGATCTGGTCAGCCACGGGCGCGCCTCAGCTCCTCCTCGAGGTCGCGCTCGCGGCGCGCCGCGGCCTCCCGGCCCTCGGCGACAGCCTCCCGCCAGTTGCGGCGCCTGCGGAGCGAAGACCAGCCGTGCGAGAGCCCGGCCGTGAGCCCCGTCAGCTTCTGCACGGGCTTCGTGATCGCGAAGCTCACCGATCGCACCGCCGCGTCGACCGCGTCGACCGCGTCGACCGCGCTGTCCGTCGCCGGGTCGAGCTTGTCGAGCTGTGCGTTCACGCGGTCGACGGAGCCGCCCAGCTTGCTGACGACGGGAATCAGCTCGCGCTCCGACGAGCGGAGCAGCGAGGAGAGCCGGTCGAACGTGACCGAGAGCCGCACCAGCGCCCATGCGAGCGCCAGCCCGACGAGCACCAGGAAGACGGCGAGGGCGAGGTACGCCGCGTCGCCTGCCGAGAACGCAAGCACGACGGCGCAGCCTAGATGAGGGCCGAGTGGGTGACCAATCCGGAACCGACGACGACGTCGTCCTCGTAGAGCACGGCGGCCTGCCCGCGGGCGACGCCGAACGCCGGCTCGTCGAGCCTGAGGTCGAAGCCGCTGCTCGTCGGCGCGACCGTCGCGGCGACGGCCGGCGAGCGGTAGCGGAGCTTCGCCGTGACGCGGCCGACGGGCACGTGCAGCCGTCCGCGTGCCGAGACGCGCGTGCGCGCGAGCGAGGCGCGCGGGCCCACGACGACCGTGTTCGAGCGCGGGTCGGAGCCGAGCACGTAGAGCGGCGCCGGGGAGGCGACGCCGAGGCCGCGCCGCTGGCCGGGCGTGAACGCCCAGTGGCCGCGGTGCGTGCCGAGCGTGTTCCCCTCCTCGTCGGCGATCGGGCCCTCGTGCGCCTCGACGCCCTGCCGCTCGAGGAACGGCCGGTAGTCGCCGCCGGCGAGGAAGCACGCCTCCTGCGACTCGGGGCGGCGGGCGGCCGCGAGGCCTGCTCGCTCCGCCTCGGCGCGCGTCGCGTCCTTGGTCTGCTCGCCGAGCGGGAACCACACCCGCTCGAGCAGCCGCGGCTCGAGCCGCGCGAGCATGTAGCTCTGATCCTTGGCGCCGTCGTGTGCGCGCGCGAGCAGGAGCCGGCCGTCGCGCTCGACGATGCGGGCGTAGTGGCCGGTTGCGAGACGCCCGGCGCCGATCCGCCGCGTGAATCGCAGCAACTCGGCGAAGCGGAAGCTGCCGTTGCAGCGGATGCACGGGTTCGGGGTCTCTCCGCGTGCGTAGCCGCGGACGAACGGCGTCACCACTGCCCGCCTGAACTGCTCGCGCAGGTCGAGCGTGACGTGCGGCAGGCCGCGCCGGTGGCATGCCTCCCGCGCCGCCAGCACCGCCGTGGGCGAGCAGCACGCGCGCTCGGAGTCGGGGCCCAGCGGGTCGATCCAGAGGCGCAGCGTCACGCCGACCGCCTCCGGCCCGGCCCGAAGGAGCGCGACGGCGCTGTCGACGCCGCCGCTCATCGCGACGGCGACGCGTCCGGGCGCCGGTGCCGCGCGCACCGCCGGTGCGAGCGCGTTTGCGAGCGCGTCGACCGGGAGCGTCTCGCCGCCCACGGCGGCTGCCTCGAGCAGGGTCAGCCCGCGGAGGTCCTCGGCAAGACCTTCCGCGTCCGCCTCGGCGATGCGCCCGCGGTCGACCCGCAGGCGGACGAGCGCCCAGTCGCCCCCACGGGCCGAGTCTCCGACGAGCTCCCGCACCTCGACCAGGGTACTGGGCCGCCTGTGCCGTCCATGGGAATGGACGGAGGGAGCCAGGCTCCCTCCGTCATGCTCTGACACCGCCGGCCTGCCGCGCCCGTGTGAACCTGGACAAGCCAGGTGGGTGCCTTGCGGGAGACGAGGGTTTGACGCCCCGGGCCCGACACGGGCTCCCTGTCACATGGTGTTGGTTCTACATGGATGCGCGGCGTCGCGAACGGCGTCGGGCAATCGCACGACTGTAGCGGCGCTCAGCTCCCTCGCGCGGCGTATGCCCAGTGGACGGTCTGCACCCCGCGCAGTCCGAGCCGGCGCGCAAGCGCATCGGTGAGGTCGAACTGGCGGCCGCCGCTGTAGGGGCCGTGGTCGACCACCTGGGTGAGCACCGTCTTGCCGCCGAAGGTGAGAAAGATGCGCGCGCCGCAGGGCAGCGTCGGGTGCGCGATGCCCTCCGTGTCGGCGCTCAGGACGGTCCCGCACGCCGTGTGCCGCCCGAAGGTCGACGGTCCCGCCGAGCCGGCGAGCGCGACGAAGGAGCCCTCCGGGTGCGGCGCGGTCGAGCTCGTCGAGCGGGTGGAGGCCGAGACGGCGACCGCGGTGACCGCGGCGAGGATCGCGACCGCCGCCAGCGCGAACTGCCGCTCGGCGAGGCGCGTGCTCATTCCCGCCCGACGCGGCCCGGGAGGACGAGCGGCGTGGCGCGGGCCGGCACCTCGACCGCGAACACCTCGACGGTCGTCCGCCGCAGGAGCCGGCGGCCCGGCGGCGGCGCGAACGGCTCGAGCTGGTGCGAGGCGACGCCGTAGCCCGCGCCGATCGCAGCCGGGAGCGGCGGCAGCGGCGCGACCGGCGCCTGTGGCGGCGCGTCCGTCACAGGCGTCGTTGCCGCCGGCGGCAGCCGGACCGGCTCCGCGTCGGTGTCATCGCCGTCGGCCTGCTCCGGAAGCTCGCCGCCAACCGGCGCGGCGAGCGGCCAGTCCGTCATCAGCCGCTCGCGAACGGCGGCCGAGGCGATCCAGGTCGGCGCCTCCTCGCGCTGCGGGTCCGGGTAGCCGGCGTAAACCTGCTCGAGCGGCTGCGCGGGCGGCAGGCTCGTGCGCGGCACGTAGTAGCGCGGCGGCAGCCCGGAGCCGAAGTGGGGCTCGCCGCGCCAGGCGACCCATTCGATGATCGCGACGACGGCCCAGCCGAGCGCCATCACGCCGATGATCTCGAGCGGCCGCAGCTTCGCGAGCGCGAGCCCGGTCGCGAGCGCGGCAAGGAACAGAACCTCGAGGACGAACCGCGATCCCTGGCGATCGAGCACGGCTGACTCTTCGCTAGGAGGGCTCGGCGACCTGCTCGCTGTCGGCGACGACGTCGATCCCGAGCTCGCCGAGCTGCTCCTCCGTCACCGCAGTGGGAGCCCCCGACATCGGGTCGACACCGCCCTGGTTCTTCGGGAACGCGAGCGTGTCGCGGATGAACGGCTCGTCGAGGAGCGCCATGCAGAGCCGGTCGATGCCCGATGCGATACCGCCGTGCGGCGGCGCGCCCATCGAGAGCGCGTCGAGCAGGAACCCGAACTTCGCGATCTGCTCGTCGGGCGTGATCCGGAGCAGGTCGAACACCTTCTTCTGCAGCTCGGGCTCGTGGATCCGGAACGACCCGCCGGCAAGCTCGAGCCCGTTGCCGACGAGGTCGTACGCGATCGCCTTCGCCGCACCCGGGTCGGAGTCGAGCAGCGCGAGCGACTCGTCGTTCGGGCGCGTGAACGGATGGTGCTCGGCGTCCCAGCGCTCGAGCTCCGTGTCCCACTTGAGCATCGGGAAGTCGGTGATCCACACGAAGCGCCACGCGGTCTCGTCGACCAGCCCGAGCTCGCGCCCGAGGTGCAGGCGCAGGAAGCCCAGGATGCGCGACACCTCGGCGCGGTCGCCCGCACCGAAGAGCACGGTCGTTCCCGGCCGGCCGACGGCCGCGAGCACCGCGGGCGACAGGAACTTTGCGATCCCGGCGGGCGGCTCGCCGTCGGCGCGAAAGACGATCGACGCGAGGCCTTTCGCGCCCCAGCCCTTCGCGACCTCCTCGAGCTTCGCGATCTCGCCGCGCGAGAGCTCCCGCTCGACGCGCAGGTATCGGACGGTCTCCGCGTTCGCGAACACGCCGAACTCGGATTCGCGCGTCAGCTCGGTCGCGTCCTCGATCTCGAGACCGAAGCGCAGGTCCGGCTTGTCGGACCCGTAGCGCCGGTCCGCCTCCTCCCAGGGCATGCGCGGGAAGGGCGTCTCGAGCTCGACGTCGCGGCACTCGCGCCAGATGCGAGCCACGATCCTCTCTATGAGCTCGAACAGCTCGTCGACGTCCGGGAACGCGATCTCGACGTCGAGCTGCGTCAGCTCCTGCAGCCGGTCGGCGCGGAGATCCTCGTCGCGGAAGCAGCGGGCGATCTGGTAGTAGCGCTCGAAGCCGGAGATCACGAGCAGCTGCTTGTAGATCTGCGGGCTCTGCGGCAGCGCGAAGAAGCGGCCGGGCTGCAACCGCGTCGGGATCAGGAAGTCGCGCGCGCCCTCGGGGGTCGGCTTGCCCATGATCGGCGTCTCGATGTCGACGAAGCCCGCCGCCTCCATCTCCTGGCGGATGATCGAGACCGCGCGTGCGCGCGTCCGGATGTTTCGCTGCAGGCGGTCGCGGCGCAGGTCGAGCCAGCGGTAGCGGATCCGCAGCGTCTCGTCGACGCCCTCCTCGTCGAGCTGGAACGGCAGCGGAGTCGAGCGGCTGATCACCTCGAGCTCGTCGACCTGCACCTCGATCTCGCCCGTCGCCATGCGCGGGTTCACGGTCTCCTCGCTCCGGCGCACGACCTCGCCGCGCGCCCGGACGACGAACTCGTTTCGAAGATCGTGCGCCGCGCCGGCCGCGGCCTGCGAGCGCTCCGGGTTGATCACGAGCTGCGCGACGCCGCCTTGGTCGCGCAGGTCGACGAAGATCAGCCCGCCGTGGTCGCGCCGGCGCGCGACCCAGCCGGCGAGCGTCACCGTCCGCCCGACGTCGGCGGTGGTGAGGCTGCTGCCGATCGCGTCGCGCCAGCTCATCAGGTGCTGGTGAGCGTAGCGACGACCCGGTCGAGGGCGACCACCTGCTCGTCCTTGCCGCCTCGGCGGATCGTCGCCTCGTCGCCGCGCACGACGACGACCGTCGCCGCTCCCGTTCTACCCGCCTGCGTCATCTGGCCCTTGAACGACCGCTTCGCGTAGTCGGTGTCGGCCGAGAGGCCGGCGCGCCGGAGCTCGGCCAGGAGCGGCGCCACACTCCCCCGCGCGCCGTCGCCGTCGACGACGAAGAACACGTCGAGCGACGGCGCGCTTCCGGTCCGCCCCTCGTTCTCGAGCGCGATGAGTGCGCGTTCGATCCCCGCGCCGAAGCCGATCGCCGGCGTCGCCGCACCGCCGATCTCCTGGATCAGGCCGTCGTAGCGGCCCCCGGAGCAGATCGCCGACTGTGCTTTCTCCTCCGGCCCCATGAACTCGAAGACGGTCCGGGTGTAGTAATCGAGGCCGCGCACGAGCGTCGACTCGACGGTGTACGCGACGCCGTAGCTGTCGAGCAGCCGCCGCACCTCGGCGAAGTGCGCGGCGCAGTCGGCACAGAGCGAGTCGCCGATCGTCGGCGCGGCGCGCAACGCGTCGCGCACTGCAGGGCTCTTGACGTCGAACACGCGCAGCGGGTTCGTCGCACGCTTGGCGCGCGCGTCCTCATCGAGCACGTCGACGTGCTCGTCGAGCCATCGAGTCAGTCGCTCGACGTAGGCCGGCCGGCACGCCGCGTCGCCGATCGAGTTCAGCTGCAGCTCGTACTGCGTGATCCCGACCCGGCGCGCGAACTCGGTGTACAGCTGGATCAGCTCGGCATCGATTGCCGGCTCGTCCGAGCCGATCGCCTCAACCGAGCACTGCCAGTGCTCGCGGTACCGCCCCTTCTGCGGCGCCGCGTAGCGGTACATCGGCGCGACGGTGTAGAGCTTCACGGGTTGCGGCTCGCGGTGCATGCCGTGCTCGAGATAAGCGCGCGCAATCGGCGCGGTCCCTTCCGGCTTCAGCGTCAGCGAACGGCCGCCCCGGTCCTCGAACGTATACATCTCCTTCTGCACGACGTCCGAGCCGGAGCCCGACGTGCGCAGGAACAGCTCCGTGTCCTCGAAGTTCGGCGTCTGGATGCGCCGGTAGCCGTAGAGCTCCGCGACCTCGGCGAGGGTGCCGGTGACGAGCTGCCATAGCGGCTGCTCCGACGGGAGCACGTCGTGCGTCCCGCGCGGTACCTGAAACTTCGAGCTCACTGCGCGGCGCGCAGCTCGCGCAGGAACGGGTTCGTCTGCAGCTCCCGCCCCAGCGTCGTCGTCGGACCGTGCCCGGGGTAGAGGACGGTGTCAGGCGAGAGCCGGTCGAGCAGCGACCGCACCGAGTCCAGCAGCGTGTCCCAGTCGCCGCCCTCGAGGTCGACGCGCCCGACAGACCCCTCGAACAGCAGGTCGCCCGAGAAGAGCTGATCGTCGACGAGGAACGCAACGTGGCCGATCGAGTGGCCGGGCACGTCGAGCACCTCGAACGTGATCCCGCCGACGGTGATCTCGTCGCCCCCGGTGACGGTGTGCGCCGGGTCGTGCGCACCGACGCGCAACCCGCCGCGGGTTTCCCCGGTACGCAGCGCCTCGACCTCGCCGACGGGCGCCCACACTTCGCTCCCGGTCCCTTCGGCGAGCGCCGCCACGCCCGCGATGTGATCGACGTCGGTGTGCGTGACGAGCACGCCCGCGGCTCGCGCGCCCATCCGCGCGAGCTCGAGCCGGACGGGAGTCGGGTCGTCGCCCGGGTCGACGACCACCGCCTCCTCCGCGCCGCGCTCACTGCGCAGGACGTAGCAGTTGCTGCGGTACGGGCCCATCACGAACGTGTCGACGACGATTGACATGCGAGGGCGTTTGAGTGTATCCAGGCCGTGAAAGACCGCCTTCGAATGCAGCGCTGGGATCTCACCGAGCTCGACGCGCCGGCGGGGAGACGCGATCCGATCGTGCTCCACTCGGACAACGGCGCGCGGGCAGTCCTGCTCGTGCTCCAGCCGGGCCAGTCGCTTGGCGAGCACCAGGTGAAGGAGAACGCCTGGGTCGTCGTCGTCGACGGCGTCGTCGAGATCTCCGCCGGCGACGGCACGTCGGCCGACGCGAGGGCCGGCACGCTCGTCCGCTTCGAGCCCGACGAGCGTCACTCGCTCACGAGTCGCGACGGCGCGCGGGTGCTGCTCGTGCTCGCGCCGTGGCCCGGGGAGGGCCACTACCGCGGCGGCGGCAGCTGACTACTTCTTCGGCGGCTGAGCCTGCTTGGCGAGGCGCCGCTGGTAGGCGCGGTACGCGGTGCGATCGACCCAGTACGTGAGCGGGATGAACGCCACCGCGTAGAACGCTCCCCACGCGAGCCTCATCCCCATCGGCGCGTTCTTGAACAGGAAGACGAACGCGATCAGCATGATCCCGCCCATCAGGCCGCCGCGGCGCAGCGCACGCTCCCACGAGGGCGGAGCAACCTCCCGCATCCCACGGCCTCGACGCTGCTGCTCGGCTCCCGCCTTCCGCGGAGCCGGCTTGGTCTCGGCCTTCGCCTGCGCGCGGGCCTCCCGCTCCGCCCGGACCTCGTCCTCGTCGAGCGGCCGCTCGGTCCCGTCGGAGTCGAGGAGGACGGTCTCGTATTCGTGGCGGAAGTTCTTCTCGCGACGGCGCCGCTGCTTCCGGGTCGGCATGCTCGAGCCAGGTTAGCGCCGAACCGCGACCCGGCCGCCGGTCACGACAGTCTCGACGACGTCGCCCGCAAGCGCGTATGCGAGATAGCGCCAGTCGCCGCCGCCGACCAGGACGAGATCGGCGGCGTACCCGGGCGCGAGCAGCCCGATGCTGTCGGCGCGGCCGAGGACGTGCGCCGCGTTCGCGGTGACCGCGGTGAGCGCCTCCGCGGGCCCGAGGTGAAGCTGTGTGCACGCAAGCGTGCACACGAGCGGGAGACTCGTCGTGAACGAGCTGCCCGGGTTGAAGTCGGTTGCGAGCGCCACTGCCGCGCCGGCGTCGACGAGCGCCCGCGCCGGCGGCATCGGCCGGTCGAGGAAGAGCGCGCTCGCAGGCAGCAGCACGCCGACGACGCCGCTTGCCGCGAGCGCGGCGACCCCCTCCGGCCCGGTTGCCTCGAGGTGGTCGACCGAGCGTGCGCCGAGCTCGATCGCCAGCGGGATCGCGCCGCTCTCGGTGAACTGGTCGCCGTGCAGCCGCAGCGCGAGCCCGGCCGCGCGGCACGCCTCGAGATACCGGCGGGCCTGGGCGGCGTCGAAGGCGCCGCGTTCGAGGAAGACGTCGGCGGCGGCGGCCAGCTGCGCGGCGTCCGGCAACACCTCGGCGAGCGCCCAGTCGAGGTACGCATCGGGGTCGCGGCGCTCGGGCGGGGTCGCGTGGGCGCCGAGCCACGTCGGGGATCCTCCCGCGCTCTTCACCGCCCGGAGCGAGGCCAGCTCGGTCTCGCGGTCGAGGCCGTAGCCCGACTTCCCCTCCCACGTGGTCGTGCCGTGCCGCAGCATCCAGCCCGCGTGACGTTCGACGCGCGCCGCCAGCGCCCGCTCGTCGAGCACCCGCGTTGCCGCGACCGTCGAGAGGATCCCGCCGCCGGCAGCCTGGAGCTCCTCGTAGGTCGCGCCGGCCGAGCGCAGCGCGAACTCCTCGACGCGGTCGCCGCCGAACGCCGGATGCGTGTGGCAGTCGACGAGACCTGGGATCGCGCTCAGCCCGCGCCCGTCGAGCTCCTCGACGTCGCCCTCGAGCGGGCCGAGGTCGCGCATCCGCCCGACCGACTCGATCACCCCGTCGCTGCAGAGGACGTAGGCGCGCTCGAGCACCTCGACGGACTCCAGGTCGGCACCGCGGGCGGGCACCGCGGCCGGCGCGGGCGTCGCGAGCTGTGCGAGGTCGCGGACGAGGAGCCGGTGGGCCACGGCGCCTAGCCGGGACCGCCGGGCTGCGCGAGCCCGTGCTGGCGGGCGGCTTCGCCCGCCTCCGCGTAGCCGGCGTCGAGGTGACGGACGACGCCCATGCCGGGATCGGTCGTCAGCACGCGCTCGAGGCGCTCGGCCATCTCGTCGGTGCCGTCCGCGACCACGACCATGCCCGCGTGGATCGAGTTCCCGATCCCGACCCCGCCGCCGTGGTGGACGCTGACCCAGCTCGCACCGGCGGCCACGTTCACGAGTGCGTTCAGGATCGGCCAGTCGGCGATCGCATCGGAGCCGTCGAGCATCGCCTCGGTCTCGCGATACGGCGATGCGACGGAACCGGCATCGAGGTGGTCGCGCCCGATCACGATCGGCGCCTTGACCCGGCCGTCACGGACGAGCTCGTTGATCGCGAGCCCGGCACGCGCACGGTCGCCGTAGCCGAGCCAGCAGATCCGGGCCGGCAGACCCTGGAACGCGATCCGCGACGGTGCGAGCTCGAGCCAGCGCTGCAGGAGCTCGTCGGCCGGGAACAGCTCACGCAGCATCTCGTCGATCGCCGCGATGTCGGCGGGGTCGCCCGACAGGGCGGCCCACCTGAACGGGCCGATGCCGCGACAGAAGAGCGGTCGGATATACGCCGGGACGAAGCCCGGATATGTGAAGGCGTCCGCTACCCCAGCTGCTTCGGCCTCACCTCGCAGGTTGTTGCCATAATCGAAAACATAGCTTCCGGCCCGGACGTACTCGAGCAGCCCCTCGACGTGCCGCGCGATCGACGCCCGCGCCCGCCGCAGGTACTCGTCGGGGTCCGAGAGACGGAGCGCGTTCGCCGCCTCGACGTCGAGGCCCTGCGGCACGTAGCCGGTCAGCGGATCGTGGGCGGCCGTCTGGTCGGTGACGAGGTCGAAGCGCTCCCCGCGCCGCGCAAGCTCGGGCACGACGTCGGCCGCGTTGCCGAGCAGCCCGACCGACACCGCCTCGCCCGCGGCCGCCGCCGCACGGACGCGCGCGATCGCCTCGTCGAGCGACTCCGCCGCAACGTCGAGATAGCGCGTGTGCAGCCGCCGCTCGATGCGCGCCGGATCGACCTCGACGCAGAGGATCGCGGCGCCGGCGAGCGTCGCGGCCAGTGGCTGCGCGCCGCCCATGCCGCCGAGCCCGGCGGTGAGGATCGTCCGGCCCGCGAGCGAGGACGCGCCGAAGTGCTTCTGCCCGGCGGCCGCAAACGTCTGGTAGGTGCCCTGCAGGATCCCCTGCGTGCCGATGTAGATCCACGACCCGGCGGTCATCTGCCCGAACATCGTCAAGCCCTCGGCTTCGAGGCGGCGGAACTCGTCCCACGTCGCCCAGCGCGGCACGAGCAGCGAGTTCGCGATCAGGACGCGGGGTGAGGCCGGCGTCGTGCGGAAGACCGCGACCGGCTTGCCAGACTGCACGAGCAGCGTCTCGTCGTCGCCGAGGTCGAGCAGCGTGCGGACGATCGCGCGCAGGGCGTCGTGCGAGCGCGCCGCCTTGCCCGAGCCGCCGTACACGACGAGCTCCTCGGGTTTCTCGGCCACCTCGGGGTCGAGGTTGTTGAGCAGCATGCGCAACGGGGCCTCGGTCGCCCAGGAGCGGGCGTTCAGGTCGGTACCTCGCGGGGCTCTGATCGCGGAGAGGTCGCCACAGAGCGACTCGACCCGGCTGTCCAGCGACTGCGCGACCGTCACGACTGCTTCTCCTCCGCCTGCGTGCGCTCGGCGCGCTTGCGCTGGTAGATCCGGTGCGTATTCCACGCGGTCGCCAGCAGGAAGAACACGACCGCGACGACCGCGGCCTTCTTGACGTCACCGCCCGTTGCCCAGGCGACGAGCACCACGATCAAGGCAAACGCGCCGTAGACGAGCAGCGTGTCGCGGAACGGATGCTTCGGCGGCGGCGGATCGGGAGCGCCCCAGCGGAGATAGCGCGATGGGCTCATCCCCGCTCCGGCGCCGGCAAAGCCGGCACCTCCGCTCCTTGAGAGCCTCCGTCGAGCCTACGGCTCATTCCAGCTCGCCCACCACGCGCTCGACCTCCGCGACCAGCGAGCCGTCGCGGATCGCGCTCGCGACCGACTCGATGTCGTCGCCGAGCGGCCTGTCGTCACGGAGCCGCTCCGAGCGCAGCCGCACCGCATCGTGCACCGCCGCGACGCCGCGACCCGGCTCGAGAGGGGCAAGGAACTCGACCGCCTGCGCGCCTGCGAGCAACTCGATCGCAACCGCCCGTTCCGCGTTCGCCACCACCTGCCAGGCCTTGAGCCCGGACGCGTTGCCCATCGACACGTGATCCTCCTGCCCCGCGCTCGTCGGGATCGAGTCGACCGACGCCGGGTGGCAGAGCGACTTGTTCTCGGAGACGAGCGACGCGGCCACGTACTGGGGAATCATGAACCCCGAGTTGAGGCCCCCGTCCGTCGTGAGGAACGCGGGCAGCCCGTCGCTCAGGTTCGGGTTGACGAGCCGTTCGAGCCGCCGCTCGGAGATGCTCGCCAGCTCCGAGGCCGCCATCGCGAGCGCGTCGAGCGCGAACGCGAGGGGTTGGCCGTGGAAGTTCCCGGCCGAGACCAGCAGCTCGTCGTCGGTGAGCACGAGCGGGTTGTCGGTCGCGGAGTTGAGCTCCGTGGAGATCGTGTAGTCGACGTAGTCGAGCAAGTCGCGCGCCGCGCCGTGCACCTGCGGCGCGCACCGGAGCGAGTAGGCGTCCTGCACCTTGTCGCACCAGCGGTGCGACTCGATGATCGCCGAGCCTTCGAGCAGGCGCATGACGTTGCGCGCCGACGCGGCTTGCCCGCGCAGCGGGCGCAAAGCGTGCACCTGCGGCAGGAACGAGCTCCGCGATCCCTGCAGCGACTCGAGCGAGAGCGCGCACGCGCAGTCTGCGATGCGCGCGAGCCGGCCGGTTCGGACGAGCGCGAGCGCGCCCTGCGCGGTCATGAACTGTGTCCCGTTGATCAGCGAGAGCCCTTCCTTGGCGAGCAGGCGCACCGGCTCGAGGCCGGCCCGCGAGAGCGCCTCCGCACCGTCGAGCAGCTCGCCGTCGAACCACGCCCGTCCTTCGCCGACCAACGGCAACGCGAGATGCGCGAGCGGTGCGAGGTCGCCGGACGCGCCGACCGAGCCGCGGGCCGGCACCTGCGGGAGAACGTCGCGGTTCAGGCACTCGAGCAGCAGCGACACCGTTTCGACGCGCGCGCCCGAGTTGCCCTTCGCGAGCGTGTTCGCCCGCAGCAGCATCGCGGCGCGCACGACGTCGTCGGGGTACGGCTCGCCGACTCCGCAGGCGTGCGAGCGGAGGAGCCGGAGCTGCAACTCCTCCGTCAGCTCCGGTGGGATCTGCTTCGAGACGAAACGCCCGAACCCGGTGTTGACGCCGTAGGTGTGCTCGTGCGCTCCGTGCGCCGCCTGCTCCACGACGCCGCGGGCTGCGAGCATGCGGCCGCGCGCATCGGGGGACACGTCAGCCGCCTGCCCACGCTCGACCGCGATCGCCCAGACATCCTCGAGCGTCAGGTCGCCGCCCGTCAGCGCGGTCGTCGCAGGCACGAAGCCGAGTGTAGGCAGACTCAGGCGCTGGTGTCCGACCCTGTTCGCGATGTGCCGCGGGAGCTCGAGACGGCCCCGCACGTGGAGCGGCGGGCGGCGCGGGATCTCCTCCGGCGTCACGACTTCCGCCGGCTCTACCTCGCGGTCGCGGCGAGCGAGCTCGGGGACTCGCTGCACTACATCGCGCTGATGTGGTTCGCGTTCGACGCCGGGGGCCCGCTCGGCGTCGTGGCGGTGCGGGTGGCGGACAGCGTGCCGGCACTGGTCTTCGGGCTTCACGGCGGCGTCGCCGCGGACCGTTGGAGTCGGAAGCGGCTGATGATCGGGGCCGACGTCGTTCGCGCGGCCGTTCTCGTCCCGATCGCAATCGCCGGGCTCGCCGGGTCGCTGCCGCTCTGGGGCCTCGTCGTCGCGTCGTTCGTGCTCGAGGCGGCGACCAGCTACTTCGCGCCTGCGTACGGCGCGACGGTGCCGACGCTCGTCGACCGCGAGAACGTCCAGCAGGCGAACGCATTCGTCGAGGCAACGACGCAGGCGCTCTCGATCGGCGGCTGGGCAGTCGCCGCGCTCCTCCTGACCGTGCTGCCGCTCAGCGTGTTCTTCGCGGTCAACGCCGTGTCGTTCGCGGTGTCGGCGCTGCTGATCGCACGCATCCGGCACGGCACCGAGCACGACCCGCATGCTCCCGCGCCGCGGATCTCCGAAGGTCTCGCCGCGCTCCGGCCGCGGCCCGCGCTCGCCGCCGGCGTGGTCGCGCTCGGCCTCGCCGTCACGATCACCGCCGGGACGTGGATCGGCGGCGTGCCCACGCTCGTACGCGACACGCTGCACCACGGCGCCGGGGGCTTCTCGATCGTCATGGTGGGGTACGCGGCCGGGGCGATCGCGAGCGGCGCGCTGCTCGCGCGCGTGCCGATCCGGCGCAAGGCGCAGGCGAGCATGCTCGCCTGGGTGATGTACCTGCCCGGCTACGGGCTGCTCGCCGCCGCGCACTCGCTCACACCCGCGGTCGTCGGCGCGTTCTTCGCGGCGACCGGGCAGAGCTCGGCCGTCGTCCTGCTGAACTCGGCGGCGCAGGAGGAGGTTCCCGACTCGCTGCTCGGCCGCGTGCTCGGCGTCATCTCACTCACGCATCGCGGCGCGCACGCGACCGCGCTCCTGCTCGTGTCGCCGCTCTTCGCGTTCGTGGCCGCCGGCGCTGTGTTCGGCGCCGCCGCGATCGCCGTGCCGCTCGTCGGCCTGGCCTCGCTCGCCGGCGCGTCGCTGGTCGTCAGGCGTCGAGCAGCCTGAGCTCCAGCACGTGCGAGGCATCGAATCCGTC
Organism: Gaiellaceae bacterium; assembly: GCA_035473635.1. GTDB lineage: Bacteria > Actinomycetota > Thermoleophilia > Gaiellales > Gaiellaceae > PALSA-600. The sequence goes on from DATIOD010000025.1 coordinate 53,010, forward strand.
GATGCGGAGCGCCGCCCCCGCGGCCGCAGCCGCCGCACCGGCCGGCATCAGCCCGACGAGCTCGGACCCGACCACCTCGGCGCCGCGCGCCTCGGCCTCGCGCTCGATGCGCGCGACGATCTCGTGCAGCGCCGCCGCCTCCCAATCCTCGACGTTCATCGAGACCTGGACGAGCCCCGCCCGTGGCAGGTCGAGCCCGAGCGCGCGAACGCCCGGGTAGCCGCCGCCGCGCTCGCGGACGACAGCCGCGACAGCACGCGCGACCTCGACCGGCCCGCGAAGGTTGACGTTGAACGCGATCAGCGGTGCCCGGGCGCCGGCGATCACCGCTCCTGCCGTCCGATGGAGACGCGGCGGGCCGAAGTCGGGTGCGAGCTCACCGGAGTCGAGCCGCGCCTGGAGCCCGTCGGTGCCGCCGCGCCGGTAGAAGGCCGGCCCGCGCTCGGGCGGCGCGTACAGGAAGACGGGGATACCGAGATCGTCGCCCACCACCGCCGCCACTCTTTCCGCCGCTGCGCGCGCGCGCGGGAGGTCGTCGGGGCGGAGCGGTACGAGCGGCACGACGTCGGCGGCGCCGACCCGGGGATGTGCGCCTTCGTGGCGACGCACGTCGATCCGCTCGACGGCGACGCGGATGCCTTCGGTGAGCGCGTCGACCACCTCGTCCTCGCTCCCGACGAGCGTGAAGACGGAGCGGTTGTGATCGGCGTCGGCATGGACGTCGAGCAGCCGCGCATGTGCGCCGAGCGCCGCCGCGATCGCGTCGATGGTCGCCGAGTCCCGGCCCTCGCTGAAGTTGGGCACCGACTCGAGCGGCAGCACGGCGCTTACTCTAGGGAGCCGTGAAGGAGTACTACGAGCGCCGCGCGCCGACCTACGACGACTGGTACCTCGGCCACGGCCGCTACGCGGTGCGCGACATGGAGGCGTGGGCCGCGGATCTCGCCGGGCTGATCGCCACGATCGGCGAGCTCGAGCCGTGCGCGACCGTGGACGTCGCGTGCGGCACCGGCTTCCTGACGCGTCACCTGCCGGAAACGGTGACCGGCCTCGACCAGAGCGCCTCGATGCTGGAGATCGCGACGCGGCAGGCACCCGGCGCGACCTTCGTGCAAGGCGACGCGCTCGAGCTGCCCTTCGACGACGCGAGCTTCGACCGCGTGTTCACCGGCCACTTCTACGGCCACCTGGACGCGGTCGAGGGCCGGCGGTTCCTCGGCGAGGCGGAGCGTGTCGCGCGCGAGCTCGTCGTCGTCGACGCCGCGGTTCGCCCGGATCACGAGCTCGAGGAGGTCCAACATCGCGAGGTCGACGGCGAGACCTGGCCGGTGCTGAAGCGCTACTTCGCGCCCGAGACGCTCCTCCAGGAGCTCGGCGGCGGCGAGATCCTGCACGCCGGGCCGTGGTTCGTGATGGCGCGGCGCGTCCGGTGACGGCGCCACCGCGACGGCGCTACCGGTCGCCGGCTGGGCTGAAGCGCGACCTCGCGAAGTGCCGTGCGTGCGTCGAGGCCGGGTACCCGCTCGAGTCGCTGCCGGTCGAGACTCCCGGGACGGGCCAGCGCGCGTACCTGTTCGGCCAGGCGCCGGGCGTGGTCGAAGGCGCGGAGCGGCGACCGTGGCGAGGCCGCGCCGGCGTGACGCTGCGGCGCTGGCTCGCTCTCGACGAGGAGGCGTTCTACGCGACGTTCTATTGCGCGTCGGTGACGCGCTGCTATCCGGGCAGAGCGCCGTCGGGACGGGGCGACCGCACCGCGACGCCGGCCGAGCGAAGGCTCTGCCGCCGGTGGCGCGAGTCCGAGCTCGAGCTCCTGCGGCCGGGGCTGATCGTCACCGTCGGCGGGCTTGCGGCACGTGAGCTGCTCGGCCTCGAACGCGTCACCGAGTTCGTCGGCGAGCGCTACGAGGTGGGAGGCGTCGTCACCATCCCGCTTCCTCATCCGTCCGGTGCGAGCGGCTGGCTCAACGCGCCCGCGAACCGCGCACGACTCGACGACGCGCTCGCGCTCGTGCGAGCAGAGTTGATGCGGCTGTAAGGCGAATCCGCCCCGCTACCCTCGACTGCGTGGCCGACGCCCCCGCCCCGCGCTATCGCACGACGTTCTTTCGACTGCTCACCTTCCTGCGGCCGTACAAGCTGTCGATGATCGTGTCGGTGGTGCTCGCGATCGCGTCGCAGGCGGCGGCCCTCGGCGCGATCCTGCTGACGCGAAGCGTCGTCTCGGCGCTGAACCACGACAACCTGGACGAGCTGCCACGGCTGGTCGGCCTTGTGCTCGCGCTCGGCGCCGGCCGCGCGCTCGCGCTCGCCGGACGGCGGCTGATCGCCGGCAAGCAGGCGCTCCAGGTCGAGATGGACGTGCGTCAGGCGGTCTACGCGAAGCTCGTGCGCCTCTCGTTCGGCTTCTACGACAGGCACCAGACGGGACAGCTGATGAGCCGGGCGACCGTCGACCTGCAGGCCGTGCGCTTCTTCCTCGGCTACGGGCTGATCTTCTTCTTCCAGCACGTCTTCACGGTGCTCGGCGTCGGCATCGTCGTCTTCATCATCTCCTGGAAGCTCGCGCTGATCGTCGTCGCGATCGCACCGCTGCTCATCGCGGTCGCGTACCGCTACAGCCACGTGTCGCACCCGCTGCTCCGCGACGTGCAACAGAAGATGGCGGACGTCGCGACGGTCGCCGAGGAGAACATCGTCGGCGTTCATGTCGTCAAATCGTTCGCGCAGGAGCAGGCCGAGCTCCGGAAGTTCGAGAATCGCTCGGAGCAGGTGTTCGCGCAGAGCGTGCAGGCGAACCGCCAGCGCGCCTTGTACATCCCGCTACTCAGCTTCCTGCCGCTGCTCTCGCAGGCGGCGATCCTGCTCGTGGGCGGGCACATGGTCGCGCGGGGGACGCTGTCACTCGGCGACTTCGTCGCGTTCAACCTCTTCCTCGCGATGCTCGTGACGCCGCTCCGCGCGCTCGGCATGTGGATCGGCCAGGCGCAGCGTGCGACGGCGTCGGGCGAGCGGATCTTCCAGGTGATCGACGAGCACGAGGACATCCGCGACGTCTCTGGCGCGCGCGAGCTCCCGGCCGGGCCCGGTGCGGTGACGTTCGAGCGCGTCACGTTCGGCTACGACGCCGACCGCCCGGTGCTGCGCAACGTCGACCTCGAGCTCCGGCCCGGCCGCAGTGTCGCGCTGATCGGGCACACGGGGGCCGGCAAGACGTCGCTCGCCGCGCTGATCCCGCGCTTCTACGACGCGCAGCAGGGCCGCGTGCTGGTCGACGGCGCCGACGTGCGCGAGCTCTCGCTGACGTCGCTGCGGCGCGAGATCGGAGTGATTGCGCAGGACGCCTTCCTCTTCTCCGCGACCGTCCGCGAGAACATCGCATTCGGTCGCATCGATGCGACCGACGAGGAGGTCGAGCGCGCGGCGCAGCTCGCGCAGGCGCACGAGTTCATCGAGGCGCTCCCGGACGGCTACGAGACGGTGATCGGCGAGCGCGGCATCACCCTCTCGGGCGGCCAGCGCCAGCGCATCGCGATCGCGCGCGCGATCGTGATCGACCCGCGCATCCTGATCCTCGACGACGCAACCGCGTCGGTTGACGCGACGACCGAGGCGCGCATCCGCGACGGGCTGCGCGAGGCGATGCGCGACCGGACGACGATCATCATCGCCCACCGCCTCTCGACGATCGCGCTCGCCGACGAGGTCGTCGTCGTGGAAGAGGGGCGCGTCGTCGCCCGCGGGACGCACACCGAGCTCGCCGCGACGAACGGCGTCTACCGGGAGATCCGGGAGCACGGGCTGCTCGAGCGCGTGCTCGGCGAGGAGGAGGTCGCGTGAGGGTCCACCAGCCGGGCGGCCACCTAAGCCGTGCCCGCGGCGCCGAGGTCGACGACTGGTCGTGGCGGCGCACGAAGCGGCGCCTCGGCACGCTCTACCGCCTCGCGCGCCCGTATCGAGCGCGCACGGCGCTCGCGCTCATCTCGCTGCTCGGGGCGACGGCGGTTGCGCTCGCCCCGCCGTACCTCGTCGGCCTGACGGTCGACCACGTACAGGGCGGCGATACCTCACAGCTGCCGCTGCTCGTCGGTGCGTTCCTCGTCGTCGGCGTGCTCGGCGTGGGGCTGGGCTACGCGCAGACGTACTACACGGGCTGGACGGGCGAGCGCATGCTCGCCGACCTGCGGCGGATCGTGTTCGGGCACCTTCAACGCCTCTCGCTCGGGTTCTACGAGCGAAACCGCGCCGGCGTGATCATCAGCCGCCTGACGAACGACGTCGAGGCCCTCGACCAGCTCGTCACCGACGGCGTCACCTCGCTCGTGCAGAACACGTTGATCCTCGCCGGCTCGGTGGGCGTCCTCTTCTTCCTCGATTGGCGGCTCGCACTGGCGACGCTGACGGTGATCCCGCTGATGGCGCTCGCGACCGCCTGGTTCCGCAAGCGGTCCGGCCGCGCGTATCGCGGGGTGCGCGAGACGCTCGGCGCCCTCACCGCGACGCTCGCCGAGGACATCGCCGGCATGCGCGTGCTCCAGTCGTTCACGCGCGAGCGGCCGGCCCAGGACAACTTCCGCGAGGTCGCCGACACCTACCGCGTCTCCAACATGCAGACGGTCTCCCTGAACGGCGTCTACTTCCCGGTCGTCGACTTCCTGTCGACGATGGCGACTGTCGTCGTGCTCGGCTACGGCGGGTGGCTCGCGTCGAACGGCGACGTCTCGATCGGGACGCTCGTCGCGTTCCTCGGCTACCTGACGAACTTCTTCGACCCCGTCCAGCAGCTGTCGCAGCTCTACAACACCTTCCTGTCAGCGGTCGCGGCGCTCGACAAGATCACCGACCTGCTCGACGAGGAGCCGGAGGTGAGCGACCGGCCGGGCGCCGTCGATCTGCCCTCGATTCGCGGAGACGTCGCCTTCGAGGAGGTTCGCTTCGCCTACGGCCGCGGCCCGGAGGTCCTGCACGGGATCGACCTCGACGTGGCTGCGGGAACGACCGTCGCGCTCGTCGGCCACACGGGCGCCGGGAAGTCGACGATCGCGAAGCTGCTCGCACGGTTCTACGACCCGACGGCCGGGAGGATCACGATCGACGGCGTCGACCTCCGCGAGGTCAGCCAGGAGTCGCTGCGGCGGCAGCTCGGGATCGTGCCCCAGGAGGGTTTCCTGTTCGCGGGCAGCGTCGCCGACAACATCGCGTTCGGCCGCCCGGCCGCGACGCACGACGAGATCGTGGCCGCGGCGCGCGTCGTCGGCGCCGACGACTTCATCGCCCGGCTCGAGCACGGCTACGACACCGAGCTCGGCGAGCGCGGGTCACGGCTCTCGCTCGGCCAGCGTCAGCTGGTGGCGTTCAGCAGGGCGCTGCTCGCCGATCCGCGGATCCTGATCCTCGACGAGGCGACGAGCTCCGTCGACATCGGCACGGAGCGCAAGATCGAGCAGGCGCTGCGCCGGTTGCTGCACGGACGGACGGCGTTCATCATCGCCCACCGCCTCTCGACGATCCGCGACGCCGACCTGATCGTCGTGCTCGAGCACGGCCTCGTCGTCGAGCAGGGGACGCACGAAGATCTCCTCGCCGCCGGCGGGCGCTACCGGTCGCTCTACGGCGACTGGGTCGAAGCGGCCTAGAACCAGCCGGGCGAGCGCGCTTACGGCGTGTAGCGGACGACGATGGTCGAGGCCGCCTTGTCATGGAGACACTGATTCTTTCGATCCCACAAGGGCCAGAGGTAGTTGGCGATCCCGACCGGCCAAAAGATCGCCATGAGGTCGCGAAGCAGGTTCCGCCCCAGCGCCTGCCCGTAGCTCGCGCGGCCTCCACCCACGCCGCGCACACGGATTCCGAGCGCATGCTTGCCTGGCGTCTGACCCGAGGCGCTTCCCTCGAAGTACACCCAATAGCCGATCAAGGCTGCGAACGCCCAACCGACGAACAGGACCACGATCACCACCGTGCTCTGGACGACCCGCGCGATGGCCTCGATCAAGACGATCGCGACGATCAGGACGAGCCAGTCGATGAGGAAGGCGGCGACCCTCGACCACCAGCCCGCGAGGACCCGCTGAGCATCGGCGGGAGCGGGCGACGTGGCCAAACCGCCCGGGAGCTCGTTCAGCACGACGAAGCGTATGGTTTCAGCCGTGCCGGACGACCAGACCCAGCTCGACCCGGAGGTCCGCGAGCGGATCGCGGCGCCCGTGTCGCAGGAGGCCGCACGCGAGGTCCGGCTGACGCCGGCCGAGGCCGTTCGACAGATGCGGATCCGGGTGCCCGAGCGGGCGAACCGCCGGCTCCGCACGGTGATCGAGCGCGTCAACCGCGACGATCAGCTGAAGGGCTGGTGGCACGTCGCGAACGTGAACGCGGTCGCGCGGATGGAGATCAACGATCACTCGTGGGTCCACATCCAGATCGTCACCAACATCGCGCTGAAGCTCCTGCGGCAGCTGACCAAGCACGGCATCGAGCCGGCGATGGTCACCGACTACGGGATGTCGCGCGACGATGCCGAGGTCGTCGTCGCGCTGACTGCGCTGACGCACTGCGTCGGCATGTCGGTTCACCGCAAGGGGCACGAGGACTTCAGCCTCTTCCTCGCCGAGCCCAAGGTCCGCGAGCTCCTCGACGGGATCTACACCGAGCCGGACCTGACGGTCGTCACATCCGAGGTGCTGCAGGGAATCATCAGCCACCGCGCCGACGGGGAGCCGCTGACGCTCGAGGCCGGCATCCTGCGCGTCGCCGACGCGCTCGACATGGAGCAGGGCCGCTCGCGCATCGCGTTCGAGCGCGGCCACGTCGGCATTCACTCACTCTCGGCGGCGGCGATCGAAGAGGTCGAGATCACTGACGGCGAGGGCAAGCCGATCCGAATCTCGATCACGATGAACAACTCGTCGGGCATCTACCAGGTCGACGGGCTGCTCAAGGCGAAGCTCGTCGGCTCGGGGCTCGAGCCCTACGTCGAGGTGATCGCGCACATCGACACGGAGGACGAGAAGCGGCTCGTGCCGCTCTACCAGCTCGAGCTCTGACGCGGGTTCGCGCGGTTCGAGCGCGGGTACAATGCGCCCGCCCTGCGGGGTCGTCTAATGGTAGGACGCCTGACTCTGGATCAGGTAGTCAAGGTTCGAGTCCTTGCCCCGCAGCCTTCTGTTGGAGCCAGATCCGGCGCCCTCCCCTGAGGCGCCGAGCGTCGAGTCGGGTGAGAAAAGCGGTACGTTTGCCCGGGGAGTCTGCGAGGTGGCGAAACAGCGAACGAAGCGGGCCGTTCGCGGTTCGCGGCAACGGGTCGCTGCAGCGACCAAGCGCGGTCACGACTGGGCCGACCATCAGACTCCCGCGACCGCCCAGGGCGTCGCGATCGACGCGTGGCGCCGCTACCGCGCTGTCGATGGGCCGCTGCAGTCGACGCTCCTGACCCTCTATCTGTTCATTGCCGTGATCCCCGCTCTGATCGTGATGGAGGAGTGGCTGGAGCGAAGACCGGGTGCGCTGGCGGACGACATCGTTCGGCACTACCACTTCTCGGCCGCGACAGCGACGCTGATCCGAAGCGTGCTCGTCCACGGCCGCGCGCACGAGTTCCAGACGGCCGTGATCGCGATCGGCGGCGCCCTCGCATTTGGGATCGGCTTCGGCCGCGTCCTCCAGCTCGTTCATGTGCGCGCGTGGCGACTGACGCTGCCTCGCCAGGGGATCAAGGAAATCCGCCACGTGGTCGTGCTCATGGCGGTCTATGCCTTGTTGCTGGTGCTCGTGCTCCAGTTGGCCGAGCTACGAGCTGCCGGTGCGCCGGGATGGGTCGGACTCGCGCTCGTGCCGGCCTGGGTGGCCGCCCTGGTCGGCTTCTTCACCTGGGCCCCGCGCTACCTGACCTACGGGCTCCTCAGCCGTCGCGACCTCTTTCCCTGCGCGGTGCTGACCGCCGGCGGGCTCGTCGTCCTGATGATCGCTTCGCGCTACCTGATGGAGTGGTGGGTCAACTGGTACGCGCTGGACTACGGGGGCTTTGGGGTCGTGATGGCGACCTTCTTCTGGTTCGCGTTCAGCTCCACCGTCATCGTCTGGGCCGCCAGCCTTGCGCCTGCCCTCGCAGCGCGACGCGAACTACGCAGAGAATCCCGGCAAGCGCTGCCCGGCGGTTGACCCGAGGCTGAGAGAAAGTGGGCAGGCGGCGCGAGGACAGAGGGGAAACGCCTTCCTCGGGCCGCCCGCCCTCACCGCGCGGGGAGCGCCAGTTCTCCGCGGCGGCATAGGTAAGACGCCGGCCTGAGGCGAAGGTTGGGTCTTCCGGCCCTCCAGTCGACGCCCCCGGCGGCCGATAACGGCACCCATGTCGATGAAGCGTGCAGCGGTGGTCACGGTCGCCGCCTTCGCGGCCGCGTTCGCCGCGGTGTTCAGCTAGACCGCGAGATCGCGCGGGATCGGCCGCTGGCCGAGCAGCGACGTGCGGCGGAGCTGACGGAACTGGTCGTTCGACTCGACGGAGCTCGCAACGACGGCCACGGGCCGCGGCGCCGAGGTCGGCTCGGGGGTCGGCGACAGGACGTCGCGCACCACACCGCCTGCGATCGCGGCGGTCGCGATCACGGCCGCTGCGAAGGCGATCACGAGCGGCTTCCGCGCGCGGCGCGGGAGCACGACCTGCACCGGGGCGTGTCGAGCCGGCGCTGCGTCGCGGAGCTCGGTGGTCGTCAGCTCCGAGGCAGCGGCGAAGTCGCTGCACGCCGGGCACGCGGCAAGATGAGAGTCCAGGAGGGCTCCCTCCAGCTCCGAGAGCTGGTCGTCCAGACGCAGCGACACCCAGAAGCGGGCGCGTGAGCAGAGGCGGCTTTCGAGCTGCATTGAAGAGTCAGACGTCTCCCATCGCGATTCGTTAGCCACGTTATCGGCTTCGATCTGGCCGGGCGCGACCGCTTCCTCCCGCATGGGCGCAGGGTTTCGCCGCCGGACCCGGTATGACAGCGGTATGAACGGGCCCGGGACCCGGATCCTGGTCGTCGACGACGACGCCGACATCCGCCTCCTCCTTCGCGGCCTGCTCGAGCGCGCCGGGTTCACCGTCGACGAGGCCGACGGGGGCCGAGCGGCGCTCCGGGCGTTGTACGAAGCGCCCCCTGCGCTCGTGCTCCTCGACGTCTCGATGCCCGAGCTGGACGGCTACCAGACGCTCGAGCGCATCCGGGACCTCTCCGACGTGCCGGTGATCATGCTCACGGCGCGCGCGCAGGAGCTCGAGAAGGTGCGCGGCCTCTCGGCGGGCGCGGACGACTACGTCGCGAAGCCGTTCGGGCGGCAGGAGCTGCTCGCCCGCGTGCACGCCCTGCTCCGCCGGAGCGGCGGCCGCGCGGAGCTGAACGAAGCGTATTCGGACGGCTTCGTCGCGATCGACTACGCGGAGCGGCGAGTCACCGCACGCGGCCGCGACGTGCAGCTCACCCCGCTCGAGTTCAAGCTGCTGTCGGTCTTCGTCCAGCACCCGAACCACGTCCTCTCGCGAGACGAGTTGTTGAACCTCGTCTGGGGCGACCCCTACGGCGTCTCCGGCGACCAGGTGAAGCTCTACGTCGGCTACCTGCGCCGCAAGCTCATGCCGGACGACCCGGCGACCGCTCCGATCGAGACGCTGCGCGGCTTCGGCTACCGGTACCGAGCCTAGAAGTTAGTGGCGGCCGAGTAGCCGTTCTCGTTTTCGCTCTCTATGCTGTCCGCCACATTCCCCTGACCCCCCAGACAGGAGGACGAGTGAAGAAGCGCATCTACGCGGGCGTGGGAGCGTCCGTGGGACTTGCGGTCGTCGTGCTTGCCGTCACGGTGGGCTCGGCGATTGCGCACTCGAGCGGAGCGAAGCCGCTGCCGGCTTCGTCGTGCTCGGCGATCCAGAACCCCAGTGGGCAGTACCTGATCGCCTCCGACCTGCCTCTGCAGGGCTCGGGCCGTACTCAGACGGTCCAGATGACGAAGGCGATTGCGTACATCCTCAAGCAGCACGGTTGGAAGGCAGGCAAGTACACGCTCGCTTACCAGAGCTGTGACGACTCGACCGCACAGGCTGGCAAGTGGGACTCCGGGAAGACCTCGGCGAATGCCAACGCCTACGCTCAGGACTCGAGCGTGATCGGCGTCATCGGGACGTTCAACTCCGGTGCCGCAGAGATCGTCGTTCCGATCCTGAACCGTGCTCCGAACGGCCCGGTGGCCATGGTCAGCCCGGCGAACACGTACGTCGGCCTGACGCACGGCGGCCCGGGTACGGCGGCGGGCGAGCCGGGCAAGTACTACCCGACCGGGAAGCGCAACTACGCCCGCGTCGTCGCTGCTGACGACTACCAGGGTGCAGCCGACGCGCTGCTCGCCAAGTCGCTGGGTGTGAAGAAGGTCTTCATCCTGAACGACAAGGAGGCGTACGGCCTCGGCGTCGCGACCAACTTCCGCAACGCGGCGACGAAGCTCGGGATCAAGACGGTCGGCTTCACCGCGTGGGACGGCAAGGCGTCGTCCTACGAGGCGCTGGCGGTCAAGATCAAGGCCTCTGGGGCACAGGGTGTGTTCCTCGGCGGCCTGATCTGCGAGAACGGCGGAAAGGTGATCAAGGACATTCGCGCCGGCGTTCCGTCGAGCGTGAAGATCATGCTGCCGGACGGCTTCACGCCGGCTTCCGCCACGATCAAGCAGGCCGGCTCTGCGGCGCAGGGCGCGACCATCTCGGTCGCGGGTCTGCCGAACTCGGCGCTCAAGGGCGCCGGCAAGGCGTTCGTCACCAACTTCACCAAGGCAGTCGGCGTCCCGGACCCGTACTCCGTGTACGCGGCCCAGGCAGCCGAGGTGATGGTGCAGTCGATCGCCCAGTCGAACGGCAGTCGGTCCGACGTCACGAAGCAGATGTTCAAGGTGCTCCTGAGGAACTCGATCCTCGGGACCTTGTCCTTCAACTCGAACGGCGACGTGACCTCGAACCCCGTCACGATCTACCAGGTGAAGGGCAACTCCGCCCCGACCCTCAAGGTGATCGTGCCGCCGAAGGCCCTGGTCAAGGCGGCGTAAGCCGGGACCCCAGTGGTGCAGGACTCCGAGGGGAGGGCGAGAGCCCTCCCCTCGGTCGTTTCGGGCCGGACGATCTAGCAATCGCCGGCCATGTCTTTTAGAGTCATCAACGGCGGATTTTCCAAGCTTCACGGGAAAGGGATGGCTGCGGCGGAACCGATGAGTGTGGCGAAGCGTGGCGTTGTAACGCCGTTCGTACGGCGTGCGCACAAGGACGACGACCGTTCAGATCTGGTCGAGGAGCTCGAGCGCCTTCGGCGAGAGAACGTCGAGCTCCGGGCGCAGCTCGCCGCCGAGCGCGCGCAGATCGTGATGGACGCGGCGCTGTCGGCGGCGGCGCGTGTGCTCGCGGTCGTGCGAGGCGAAGCCGAGCTTCGCGTTGCGGAGGCACGCTGGGCGCTGCAGAAGATGCGCACCGAGTCCGAAGCTGCGATCGCCGCCGCGCACGACGAGCTCGCTCGGCTCGCGTACCTGAAGCGACAGGTCTCGGACCAGACGAACGCGTTCGCCGCTGACCTGACGGCGCTCGTCAAGTCTCATCTCGATGTCGCGCAGCACCAGCCGGAGTCGCTCGACCAGGCGCTCGCGGACCGGCTCCCCGACGCCTGACGCCGTCGTCCCGCTGCTATAGGGTCCGCGACCGAGTGATCGGCAGGGTCAGATCGCTCCCGGGGTCGGCGGCGGCTCGCGGGTGCATTGCAGTTGTCGCCGCAGGCCTGGCGTCGGCCTGTGTGGCTTCCGATGCCCACACGGCGACGCCGCAGTACTTGACGGTCTGCATCCAGAAGAAGGGCTCGTCGGAGAGTGTCGGCGACCTCAACACAAGGCTCGACGCCTGCAGCGGCGGCAAGGTCTACAGGATCCCGCTGATCGCGGCCGGAAGCGGACCGCCCGGACCCGAAGGGCCGGCCGGGGCGCGCGGACCGACGGGTGCGCAAGGCGTCACCGGCGCACAGGGCGCCGCGGGGGCGCAGGGCCCGGCAGGTCCGCCCGGCACGGCTGCCGCGCGTGGCGCAACCGGGCCGACCGGCCCGTCGGGGCCTGCCGGCGCGAAGGGCACGACCGGCGCGACGGGCGCAGCCGGCGCGGCCGGCCCGAAGGGCGCAACCGGGGCGACCGGTGCGGCGGGCGCCGCCGGCGCCAAGGGCGCGACCGGAGCGACCGGCGCGGTCGGCGCGACCGGGCCGCAAGGTGTGGCGGGCCCGCAGGGCCCGGCGGGCGCCAAGGGTGCGACGGGGAGCACAGGGGCCGCCGGCGCGAAGGGCGCGACCGGCAACACCGGGCCCGCAGGACCGGCGGGCGCCAAGGGCGCGACCGGGGCGACGGGCGCGACCGGTGCCGCCGGAGCGACGGGCGCGCGCGGGCCGACCGGCGTTCAAGGGCCGCAGGGCATCCAGGGATTGAAGGGCGCAACGGGTAGCACCGGCCCCGCCGGCGCGAAGGGGGCGACCGGCAACACAGGGCCCGCCGGCGCAAAGGGCACCACTGGCAACACCGGACCGGCCGGCGCGAAGGGCGCTACCGGCAATAAGGGGCCGACCGGCCTGCAAGGACCGCAGGGCATCCAGGGAGCCAAGGGCACGACGGGCAACACCGGCCCGGCAGGGGCAGCCGGTGCCAAGGGCGCGACCGGCAGCACCGGTCCCGCAGGCCCGGCAGGCGCCAAGGGCGCAACCGGCAGCACCGGCCCGGCGGGCGCCAAGGGCGCGACCGGCAACACGGGTGCGAAGGGCGCCACCGGGAACACGGGTCCCGCAGGCCCCGCCGGCGCGAAGGGCGCGACCGGATCGAAGGGGCCGACCGGCACGCAGGGCCCGCAGGGTGTTCAGGGCCCGAAGGGCGTGACCGGCAACACGGGTGCCAAGGGCGCCACCGGCAACAAGGGAACGACCGGCAACAAGGGAACGACGGGGAACAAGGGAACGACCGGGAACAAGGGCACGACCGGCGCCAAGGGCGCGACGGGCCCGGCCGGGCCGTCCAATCCGACACTCGTACCCGGCACCGCGGTTGCGAGCGGCGCGGCTGCAGCGGCGGGCACGGCGGTAACCGCAACGGCCACCTGTGCCACCGGAAAGCTGCTCGGTGGCGGGGCCCGCGTCACGACGGGCGGCGCAGTGCAGCGCGTGACCATGTCGCAGTCGTATCCGAGCTCGGCCACCCAGTGGACGGGAGTCGGCGTGGTGACAACGACCCTTGCCGCCGGTGTGACCATGACCGTCCAGGCCTTCGCGCTCTGCCAGTAGCGGCTCAGCCGCGCAGCGCCTCCACCCAGTCGAGACTCCGCCCGCACAGGCTCTCCGCGTCGGCGGGGTTGACGTACGTGACTCTTCGATCGTCGGTCGCCCGGCTGAGCGCGATCGGCCCCACGCCGAACGGCGGTTCGCCGCCGCTCCCCGGGCGCCAGCTCGCCCCGGCGTAGCGGAACTGGAGCGTGTGCCTCCCTGCCGGCAGGCGAACCGATCCGAGGGGCGAGAACGTTCCCGGCCAGTTCAGTCGATCCCGCGCCGCGCCGACACGCCGCCCGTCGACGTCGACCTCGACCGTTCCCTTGAACGACCCTCCGACCCAGACGCCGTAGGTGCCCCCAGCCGGAAGCTCGAGCGCCGACGTCGACGCGAACGGACGCGAGAGGTAGAGCGCACCGGACGGCTCACCGTACGCGCCGAACGACCTCGGCGGCCCGCGACTGCCGTCGGCTTCGAGGAGCACCGCCCGGGGGCGAAACACCGTCGCGAGGACTCCGTGCGCCGCCGCTGCGCGCCGCGCGAGCCGCACGACGTCCGCACACCGCGGTACTGCCGCCGGCTGGTAGCGGTCGCCGAGCGAGAGGTGCTCGATGATCCGGCTCCGACCGGCTTCCCGCTGCCAGACCTGGTACGTCCGCCCGCTCCAGACCGGCGAGTACGCGGAGGGCGGGCGGCTCGCAAGACCCGAGCGCCGCAGCACGAGCGTTCGGTACGGGAGGATCGACGAGAGCGCGAGCTCGTCGATGTCGGGCGACTCGCCCGTCGCGGCGATGCCCCCGGTTCGGAGGCGCACGATGCGCCGCCGCAGCTCGGTCGCCGCCTCCGGGCTCAGCGAGCGCAGGAAGTGGCGCGCGCCGTACGACTCGTACTCGGTCATCAGCGTCGGCCCGTCACCGGCGAAGCTGCTTCCGATCCGGGCGAGCTCCGCGAGCCGCGCGTGCGGCGCGAGATCGACCGCGCGGTACTGGAGCGCGTTCGACCAGAGAACACCCACGACGATGACGCCGCCGGCGACCGAAGCCTCGACACGGCGGCCAGCCTCGAACGTCGCGGCGGCGCCGGCGAGGCCTGCCGCGAGCACGAACGGCGACGCCGAGGCGAGCGCCTTGCCGCCGATCCACGGCGAACCGGCTCCGACGTAGACGACGCAGGCGAGCGCCGACGTCGCGAGCGCGATCACGAACGGCCACGCCTTCCGTCTCGCTGCGACGACCACGGCGACGACCGCAGCCACGGCGACGACCGCGACGAGCACGCGGACGACGTCGTGCCTGTGCGGCGTGACCCTGAAGTCACCGGCCGGCCAGACGCCGAACACCTCGAGGCGGCTGAGCGGATGCAGCAGGTTCCCGAGCTCGTCCGAGCTCGTGAACGCGCCCGATCGCCCGAGCCATTCGACGGAGAGCACGAGCGCCGGCACGCCGAGGACGAGCGCGCACCCGGCGAGGACCGCCGCTCGTCGCGCAGCGAACGCCCACCCGCCCGCGCGGACGGCGATCACGAGCAGTGCGACGAGCGGCAGCGTCAACCACACGCTGCCCCCCACGCTCAGGCTGCCGACCAGGGCAGCCGCGGTGAGCGCCGCGGGAACGACCGCGAGTTCACCCCGGTCGGTGCGCACCGCCTCGACCGAGAAGAACGCCAGCAGTCCGACGAGCACCGCGACCGCGAGCTCCTTGACGCCGCCCCACAGCGCGTAGCCGTAGAGCAGAGCCGCCTGCGCCGCGACGAACGCGACGAACGCACGGACCCGCGCCGAACGGACGACGCCGGCGGTCAGCTGGTAGAGCGTGGCCGCGAGCAACGCCGCGAGGAACGCCAGGTACGGCTGCCACAGCCACGCGAGGTCCTGGCGCACGAGCTCGCGGCCGATCCCGAGCGGCGCCAGCGACCCGAGCGGATAGCCGTAGCCGAGGCTCGTCGCGAGCGTCGCCTGGTACGTCGACGGTGGAAGGCCTCCGACGTCGTACCCGTAATGCATCGCGCGGTCGAGCATCGCGAGGTAGGTAGCGGTGTCGTCGAGCTTGATGTAGCCGCCGAACGTCGTCGTCCCCGAGAGGACGAACGGCGCTGCGAAGACGACGAAGACCGCAAGCATCGCGATCGCCCACCACGGGCGACGCGGCAGGCGCAACGGCAGAGAGAGCCCGAACCCCGCGACTGCGCATGCCACTGCGACGGGTGCGGCGAGCGATATCGTCGCCGACCCGCCGAGCAGCGCGAACTGTCCGATCACCGAGACGGCCGCGAAGCCGAGCGGCGCGAGCAGCGCGCCCGGAACGTCGAGCGGAACGAGACGGGCGACGAGCAGTCCGCAGCCGAGCGACAGCAGCGCGAGAACGAGCGGGAAGACGACCCACGCGATCAGCATCGCCGCGGCGAAGAGGTCAGCCGACCGGCGTGACCGCGCCGGCGGTCACGAGCGAGCGGGCGCGGCCGGGCGCCGGGTCGTAGACCTCGACCTGCACGTTCGTGCGTGGGTACGCGACGAAGACGTTCGTCGGACGCCTCGAGCGGTAGAACGCAATGCCACCCCGCGCGAGCTTCAGCGCGACCGCGCCGGCGGTCTTGGATTGCGCGAGCGTGACGCCGTACGCGTTCGCGATCGGGTACGACCCGACCGTCAGGAACGGCTGCGTGCTGCCGACGGCGACCCCCGGGGGCAGGTAGCGGATGAACAGCCGCCCGTCGGACGAGCGTGTGAGCTCATAGGTCGTTCGCGCGCGCGGTCCCGCCCAGTAGACCGGGTGCCGCGCGAGCGCCGCGATGCCGGGAAGCGCCGCCGCGGGCACCGCCGCCGCGGTCGGCCTCGCCGTCTCGCCCGCCTTCGGGACACGGACGACGCCACCGGAGCCGACCAGCAACTGGGCCTCGTGCGCGACCGGCGAGAAGACCTCGACCTGCACGCGCGAGCGCGGATAGGCGAGGAACACGTTGGTCGGCTTCCGCTCGTCGTAGAACGCGACTCCCCCGCCGCCGGTCGCCACTCTCACCATTCCGCTGCGGCCGGCGAGCCGACTCGTGACCGAGAACGCATTCGGCACCGGATAGCTGCCGACGGTGAGGTAGGGCTGCTCGGAGCCGATCGGAGCACCCAGCGGCAGGTAGCGGATGAAGACGCGGCCGTCGGCCGACTTCGTCAGCTCGTAGCGGTCGCCCGCATGGGGCCCCGCCCAGTAGATCGGGGTCGACGACGCCGAGGCGAGCGCCGTCAGGAGAGCGAGCGGCGCGCGGACGGCGCCGTTGCGCGGCAGCTCGACCGCCGCCGGCTTGGGGTTGTCGCCTCCGCGGACGAGCAGCCACGTGCCGATTCCCACGAGCGCCGCGACCGCCACCACCGCCCCGACCCGCACCGAAGGGAGGCGGGGCCGCTGCTTGCGGGTCTCTCTCGTGCTCGCGACCGATTCGCCCAAGGCCCGGCATCATCGCGCAGGGTGCGCGCGACCGCCAGCAGTTCTAGGCGACAGGCGCTGCGGTCCGCGAGTTGTCGACGAGGGCCGCGACGTCGAAGAACTCGACGCTCGGCGCAATGCCGTATGCGGCCGTGGCGCGCTCGACGAGCTCCGGCGTGAAGAACGCCGCCGCCTCCTCCCGCGATTCCCAGAGATAGACGTTGACCGCTCGGCCCGAGCCCTCGTCGAGCGTGAAGAGCTTCGAGCGCAACCCCGGGACTCCCTCGAACATGGGTGCTGCCTCGCGCGCCACGCCCTCCACCTTCGCACGGTCGAAGCCGTCGTCGAACTTGAACGTCACGATCACGCCGACCACCGGGTCCTCCTTTGCTCGCGTCGGTCGATTCTACGCCGCCGTGACCCGTACGATCCCCGGGTGGCCGCGAACGTCGTCACCAGTCAGGCACTCGGCGCCGGGGGCCGCTCGATCTCACCGCGCCAGTTGATCCTCCCGCTCGCGCTCGCGCAGTTCATCTGCAGCTTCGCCGGCTCGAACATGAACGTGATGATCAGCGACATCAGCGACGACCTCGACACGACCGTCAAGGGCGTCCAGACGGCGATCACCTTGTTCCTCCTGATCATGGCGGTGCTGATGATCCCGTGCAGCAAGCTGACCGATCGCTGGGGGCGCAAGCGGTGCTTCACGATCGGCCTCGTCCTCTACGGGATCGGCGCGCTGCTCAGCGCGGTCTCGCCCGGGCTCGGGATCCTGATCCTCGGCAACTCGGTGTTCGAGGGCGTCGGCACGGCGCTCCTGATCCCGCCCGTCTACATCCTCGCGACGATCTGGTTCAGCGACACGACGGCGCGGGCGTGGGCGTTCGGCGCGATCAGCGGCCTGGGCGGCATCGGCGCCGCTGCGGGCCCGCTGATCGGCGGGATCATTACCACGGCCATCAGCTGGCGCGCCGCGTTCGTCTTCCAGGCGGTCGTCGTCGCGGCGATCGTCTGGCTCAGCCGGCGGCTCGTCGATCCGTTGCCGCCCGACCCGACGCGGCCCTTCGACGCAGTCGGTGCGGTCCTCTCCGCGGTCGGCATGTTCTTCGTCGTGTTCGGGATCCTGCAGGCCGGCACGAACAACGTGCTGATGGCGGTGCTCCTCGTCCTCGGCGTCGCGTTCCTGGTCGCGTTCTTCCTCTTCATCCGCTCGCGTGAACGAGCAGGCAAGGAGCCGTTGCTCTCGACGCGGTTGTTCAAGAACCGCACCTGCAACCTCGCGCTCGTGACGCAGAACATGCAGTGGCTGCTGCTGATGGGGGTGTCGTTCGTCGTATCGGTCTTCCTGCAGGAGGTGCGCGGCTACAGCGCGATCGGTACGGGTGTCGTCTTCACCGCCGCGACCGTCGGCATCCTCATCTCGTCGTTCGGCGCCGAGCGATTCGCCAAGCGGCGCGCGCAGCGGACGCTGATCATCGCCGGCTTCGCGGTCACGCTGGCGGGGATCCTGCTGCTGCTCGGGTTCGTCCACGCGTCGTCGAAGGTCCTCGCGTTCGTGCCAGGGCTGTTCCTCGTCGGCTTCGGGCTCGGAGCGATGCTGACGCCTTCGGTGAACGTCGTGCAGTCGAGCTTCCCCGAGTCGATGCAGGGCGAGATCTCGGGCCTCTCACGCGCCGTCTCGAACCTCGGCTCGTCCTTCGGCACCGCGATCGCCGGCACGATCCTCATCTCGGCTGTCGCGCTCGGGACACGGTCCTATGCCGTCGCGCTGATCGTCCTCGTCGGGTTCGCGCTCGTCGGCCTCGTGGCGGCGCTGCGGATCCCCGCCGCGGCCGGCGGGAAGGTCGGCGAGCCGACCATGACTGCGTAAGCGCGCCGCGGGTCGCGCGTAGCCCGGAGAGAGGGCTGGACGACGCTCAGCCAGTGAAGCCCGAGATGGCGTCGCCGATCAGCTTCGCACCGATGACGAGGAAAAGCGCGGCCATGATCGCCGCGTTGTGGCGAGCCATCCAACCTCGGAAACCGTCCAGAACCTCGCGCGATCGCTCCCCGAGCACGAGGGAGAGAACGAGCGGCGTCAGGACCCCGGCCGACGCGAGCAGCACGAACACGAGCATCGTGACGGCCTGCTGGCTCGCCGGGAGACCATGCTCGGCGATCTCCGCTGCCGCGGCCACCGTCAGCAGGATGTTCTTGGGGTTCAGCGCAGACAGCGCAAAGCCAACTTGACCGGCTCTCGCCACCGTGAAGTCGTCGATTCTGCGCATCCAGCCGGGGACCTGCGTCTCGTCGTCCGAGCGCGGGCGGTTCCGCCACTGCCCGATCGCGAGCGCCACGAGCAGGATGCCGAGCGCGAGCAGGAGAGCGTTCACCCACGTGGCAGGCTCGCTCTCGTCGCTCGCATCCGCGAACGCCGCCACGACGAGACCGGCCACGCCGACCGTCGCGAGGCCGGCGCTCCAGGCGAGAATGAACGCAAGCGCCTTTGCGGTGCCGCGAGCAGACCCAAGCAAGAGCACCGAGGCGATGATCGGGATGGGGAAGATCGCGACCGCGACCGCGATCGGCAGGACGCTTCCTAACGCTTGACCCACGCGCACCCCTCCCGGACGAGAATCACCGGGCCGAAGCTACAAGACCCTCGCGCCAGTGCTCCGCGATGTCGTCCCTTTGCTGTTCGGCCGGGTTCAGGCTCGCCGATACCTGCTCAACGACCGGCTACAGCGCGAGCATCGCCGCCGCGACGTGATCGGCGGCCGCGTCGGGGATCGTGGTCGCGGCCTGTTCGAGCACGAGCAGCCGCGCGCCGGGGATCTCGTGCGCGAGCGCCTCGCCGTTGCCGACCGGGAAGAACCGGTTCCGGCGACCGTGCACCACGAGCGCCGGTATCGCGAGCTCGGGCAGGCGCTCGCGCCAGCGCGGCTTGCAGTCGAGCTTGGAGAAGACCATGCCGAGCTGGTTGGCCATCTGGACCGCAGGCTGAGTGCCCGGCGTGCGGTCGAAGATGCGCTCGGCGGTCGTGCGTGCGGCGGCGGGATCGTCGCCCAGGATCTCGGCGCGTGCGGCGGCGAACTCCGCCACGGCAGCGCGGTCGGACCAGTCAGGCATCGGATGGGCGAACCGTCGGTTCGTCGATGCCGCGTCGTGGTCGGGCAGGTCATCGTCGACGGGGCCCGGGGCAACGGGCCGCGTCCCGGCGAGTGTGAGCGCCGAGAACGCGTCCGGGTGGTCGAGCGCGGCGACCTGCGCGACCATCCCGCCGACGCCGGTGCCCGCGAGGTGCGCGGGCCGGTCGTCGATCCCGCGGGCGAGGGCGGCGGCATCGCCGGCGAGGTCGCGGAGCGTGTACGTCGGCGCCTCGGGGTCGACGGTCGTCGACGCGCCGGCGTCGCGCAGGTCATAGCGCACGACATGACGGCCGCCGCGAGCGAGCGCATCGCAGAGCGCGTTGGGCCAGGAGAGCATGGTCGTGCCGCCCGCGAGCAGCACGAGCGGCGCTGCCGCATCGCCGAAGTGCTCGACCCCGAGCCTGACGCCGTCGGGCGTGCGGAACGACTGAACCGTCGAATGCATCGTCTCCCCTCGGATTCCGTACGACAGCGCCCTCTGCGCCGCCCACCCACGGAATGTAGACCCGCGAAGGCGGGCCGACTCATCGCTGCTCCTGAAGCGCGATGATCGAGGCCTGGCGGTTTCAGGATCACGAGAGTCGAGGGAATGGAGCAGTCGATGAAGGCAATCGTTCGGGACACGTACGGCTCGGTCGATGCTCTGCGGCTCGCCGACGTTGACATGCCGGTCGCGAGCGAGAGCGAGGTGTTGGTGCGGGTGCGTGCGGCCGGCGTTGACCAGGGTGTGTGGCACCTGATGGCGGGAATGCCGTACGTGATGCGACTCGCCGGCTTCGGGCTTCGCGCTCCGAAGAATGCGCTCCTCGGCTACGACGTGGCTGGGCAGGTTGAGGCGATCGGGGCAGAGGTCAGCGCGTTTCGGCCGGGGGACGAGGTTTTCGGCACGTGCGGTGGTTCGTTCGCCGAGTACGCGACCGCCCGCCCCGACCGTCTGGCGGCCAAGCCGAGCAACTGCAGCTTCGAGCAGGCGGCGGCGACACCGGTCTCCGGCTACGCCGCGCTCCAGGCGGTCCGGGACCACGGCAAGGTCAAGAGTGGGCAGCGGGTGCTGAT
The DNA here is from genome assembly GCA_035473635.1 of Gaiellaceae bacterium. Taxonomy (GTDB): domain Bacteria; phylum Actinomycetota; class Thermoleophilia; order Gaiellales; family Gaiellaceae; genus PALSA-600. The sequence continues at coordinate 73,887 of DATIOD010000025.1, forward strand.
CATCGGTGCGGGAGGAGGTGTCGGCACGTTCGCAGTCCAGATCGCGAAGGCCTACGGGGCAGAGGTCACCGGCGTCTGCAGTACGGCCAAGATCGACCTGGTGTACTCGATCGGAGCCGACCACGTGATCGACTACACCCGCGACGACCCCATCGACGGTCGAGAGCGGTACGACGTCATCCTCGACATCGCGGGCAACCGCCCGCTCTCGAAGCTGCGCCGTGCGCTGACGCCGCGGGGAACGCTCGTCATTGTCGGTGCAGAAGACGCCGGCAACTGGCTCGGCGTCCGACGCTCACTGCGAGCAGCGGCGCTTTCGCCCTTCCTCCACCAGAACCTCGTGACCTACATCTCAAAGCAGCGCGAGCAGGACCTGCAGGAGCTACGGGCGCTTCTCGAATCCGGCACCATCACGGCGGTAGTCGACAGGACGTTCCCGCTGAACGAGGTTCCCGAAGCGATCCGCTACCTCAGAGACGGACGGCCCGGCGGCAAGATCGTCATCACCATCTGACATGGTCCGCGCGGCCGAAAGGGAGTGTTCGAGCGATGTGGTTACGTTCGGTGTCGTGGTCGCTGCGACGGTGACTGAACAGGCGCGTGGCGGACGTTTCGGAGCGAGCTTGTGACCGTGCTGCGCGGCAGGTGCGCGTGCGGCGCAACCGAGTACGAGGTCGAGGATGCGTTCGTGTACTCCATGAACTGCCACTGCTCGAAGTGTCGTGCCGCGACGGGCGCTGCGTACAAGCCAATGGGTGGCATCGAGCGCGAGAAGCTGCGAATGACGCGAGAAGACGTGCCGCTGTTCGTCTGGGGTGAGGTGGACGCCGGAGACTTCCGCTGCGGCGTCTGCGGGTCCTTTCTGTACTCGATCGTCCGCCAGGGAAAATGGGCTCATGTCACGCTGGGATCGCTCCTGGACGTGCCGGCGCGGCTACCCGACCACCACATCTTCGTAGGCTCGAAGGCGCCGTGGGAGGAGATTCGCGACGAGTTGCCGCAGTACGAGGACCACGCTCGCTAGCTTCCTGGGCCAGCGTTCCGCACTGACGCCTGAAACGGATCTGCGAAGATCGCTGCGTGCGTGATGTTCCGGTTCTCGTCCGTCCGGCGCGGGACGAGGATCGAATGCCATTGGCGATCCTCTTCGCCGCCGTCGCTGCGGAGCGAACAGGGATCGCAACAGAGCCTCCTGTCGACGTCGAGGCCCGGGCGGCGGCGTGGACGCTCGAAGGGGACATCGTCGCGGAGGCGGAAGGCGAGGTTGTCGGTTCGATCCACGTTCAAGCGAGCCGTCACGGATACGGCGAGATCGGAATGGCAGTGGCACGCGAATGGCGAGGACGCGGCATTGGTTCGATGCTGATGGCGGCGGCGATCGACTGGAGTCGCGAACACGGACTGCACAAGATGAGCCTCAGCGTCTTCGCTCACAACGATGCCGCGATCGCGCTCTACCAGAAGTTCGGCTTCGTTGAGGAAGGACGACGGATCAAGCAGTACCGCCGCGCGGACGGAGAGCTGTGGGACTCCGTCGAGATGGGACTGCTGCTCGATGACGGCCGGACGTCGGACTGAGAAGATCGGCTTGTGTCAGATCAGGACGTCGATGACTACCTCGCGAGGCTCGATGAGCCGAAACGGGGGTCGCTGGAAGCGCTGCGGCAGTCGATTCTGGCGGTGATCCCGGAAGCCGAGCAATGCCTCTCCTACGGGATGCCTGCGCCACTGTTCGGCGATGACACGTGACGAGTTCGCCGTGTATCGCTCCTGCAAAGATCCACGCATGACCGAATCAGTTCGCGAGGCACAATTGAAGAGAACCGAGGCCGGGCTCATCCCCCAGGGTGAGGGTTGGTTCGTTCTCAACGCGCACGACGTCTCGTGGATCCGGAGCGAGGAGCGTGGGCAAGACACCGACTTTGAAGGCGGACAGGAGTGGCCTCAGCTCGGCTTCCGCATCCATGTGCTCATGCCTGGCCAGCGAAACGGCATGTATCACCGCGAGCGCGGCCAGGAGGACTTCCTTCTCGTTGCCGGAGAGTGCGTGCTCGTGATCGAGGGTGAGGAGCGCCGCCTGAAGACATGGGACTTCGTGCACTGCCCGCCCTGGACGCACCACGTCTTCGTCGGCGCCGGTGAGGGGCCGTGCGTCATCGTCATGACCGGCGGCCGGGCGGGCGGGTTCGAGGTGGTCTATCCGGTGAACGAGGTGGCGGCGAAGCACGGCGCGAGCGTGCTCGAGGAGACGTCGAAACCGGCCGAGGCCCACGCCCGCTTCGGACCCGAGGAGCGGTCGGCGTACCGTGAGGGTTGGCTGCCGTGACGTCCATCCCGTCGCCTGCGCCACCGTTCCGGAATGACGCCTGAGCAGGTTGCGGCGTAACGCGTCAGTCGGCGTACGAGTACCGCGTGAGCAGCCCGACAGCCTCGAAGCCGAGGCGCTTGTAGAGAGAAGCACCGTCGGCTGTCGAGTGCAGAAGGGCGGAGCGCGCTCCCAAGGCGGCAGCGCCTCGTAGCGCGCATGCGGTCATTGCGCCGCCGATCCCTCGGCGACGCCAGGCCGGTTCGGTGCTGACGAAGAAGACCTGCGCGTACGGGCCGAACACGTGGCAGGCCGATGTCGCTCGCGCGACCCCAGTCTCGTCGACGGCGGCAAACAGCTGGACAGACGGCGGCAAACCGCTCAGGTATTCGGCGACGCGGTCAGGGGAGTCCGTTATGCCGGGATCGGACGCAATCGCAGCAGCGACCGCGTCTGTCAGCCGGACGGCGTCCGGCGCCCCGGAACCGACCCGATCCACGGGTCGGAGATCGAGACCGTCCGGAAGCGCGGCTTTACCCTTCACGGACCGGATGTCGCGGAGGACCATCGCCATCTCCGTTCTTGCGCTCCAGCCGGGCCGGTCGCCTAAGAAGCGGTTACAACGCGAAGCTCGATCGAAGACAAACACGACTCCGGGCTGGGCGCTCGAGACCTCGGCAACGAGTCGGTCGTAACCAGAGTCGTCGGTAACGAGCAGACGTACGTGCGCGACGCCACGGACACCCGGTGCAATTCGCACGACAGGTCTGTCCAACTCGTGACGGTTACGCGCGACGAACGCGTCGCAATAGGTATCGATCGCGGTCTCGACCACTACTCGTTCACGGCTCGATCCTAGGCAAATGCCAGGGCGGGTCTGGCCTTGAGTGTCGATGACCGGACCCTGGTGTTCAGTAGACCCTGACGAACTTGAGCTTGCTGCAGACGAAGCCTGAGCCCTTGGGCTGACAGCTGGAGACGACCTCGAGTTTGTGGTTGGCCGAGCCGGAAATGCGATAGCTCGCATCACAGCTGCCCTTGCAGGAGGAGTCGATCTCGGCCCGTACGCGGTAGACGCCGCTCTTGTCGAGGAGAACAGTAAGGGGCTTGCTCGGAGTGGCCACGGCTCCGGCAGGAGCGCCGCCGTTCTGGCTGATCAGAACCAACACCGCAAGCTTCTTCTCGGCCGCCGAGGCCAGGTTCTTTTTCACTGCCACGATCAGCTTGTGGGTGACAACCGCCTTGTCCGCCTTGTCCGCCTTGGCGGCCGCCGGCAAGACTGCCGGCGCGCTCGAGAGAAGCGCGAGAACAAGGACCGCTGCAACGAAAGACCGACGGAACATACTCCAAGGGTACTGCGATCCTCTTATGGCTCCCCGCGGGGTTCGCCCGCCAGGATCGATGTTCCAGGCGGTCGGGATGGTTGGCCTGGGCCAGCGTTCCGCACTGACGCCTGACTCGACTGCGCGAAGGCTCAGGCTTCTTCGGAACGCAAGCTGAGATTCGACGGCTCGCCTGCGCCGACGTTCGCCGGTGACGGCTGAGATGCGCTAGGTGGCTGCGCCGATGCCGTGCCGGAGCTGGCGGTCGTAGTCGGCTTGATCGTAGTGACCGCGTGACTCGGCGATCAGGCCGTCCGACGAAATCGTCCACTCCTCGTATCCCGGCACGCGTACGCTCTTGCCGGTCTCGGCGCTCGTCCCGGTGAATGTCCACCGATACTCGACGCTGCCGTCATCCCGGAGTACGACATCGTCCATCAAGACCTGAATGTCCGGGAAGGCGGCGATGAATGCCTCCGCCACGTCGGCAATCCCGCTCGCATCACCGCCGTTGATGACGATCGTGCCGCCCGAGACGTAGTGGCCGGCGACCTGTGCGGGATCGTGGCTGCACCACGCCTCGGTATACGAGCGTGCGAGCTGCTCGATCTGCTCCCGATCATGCGCCATGGCTGGCGACCACGCCGTCGAGGTATGTGAGTCGGCCGGCTTGTGCTCTCAGCCGCTGATCGAGTCGTGGAGTTCGTACCAGGCTTCGCGTTTGGGCGGGTCGAAGCTTGCATTCGGGTCCTGGGCGGCCGCAGCGGCCATCGGCTCGATGATGGGATTGAGTCGTTCGTTGATGAACCTCTCGCCGTGACCGCGTGTCTCCCAGACATCGAAGATCCGGAAGAGGCCGGCGTCGAGGTCGAATCCGGCCGTGTGGATCAGAAGTCCTTCGGGTGCGTCTTGAAGGTTGAGCGCGGCGGTGACCGCGTCGTAGTTGGTGGTGCTGGTGTCGCCATCCTTGATCTCGAACTCCTGCACGTATGCGATCGGCATGGTTCAGCTCCGTTGTCGTCGGGTCGCTAGCGACTGTATTCCAATAGTGGGCGCGTGGCCTGCGCGAGCGTTCCGGAACGACGCGAGAGGAGCCGGCGCGACGCCCTCGAGAGGTTTTCACGCAATCTGAACGAACTCGGGCGCATGACAATGAGGCTGATCCGGTTCGCTCCGCTGACGGGGCTTGTGTATGCGGTTCTATCGTTCGTTGCGTTCGCCACCGCCAGTGGTGCTCCAAAAGCAGGCGACAGCGGCGCGAAGGTGATCGCGTTTTACAACTCACATGGCTCTAGTGCTCGGGCCTCTGATCAGCTGTGGGTGCTCGCGTTTGTCTTCTTTGTCTTCTTCGCGGCGACGGTGTGCTCACGCGGCGGAGGCACGCCAACGGGCGGGTTGCGTTGGGTTGTCGCCAGCGGGGCGGCGGTGCTGATGGCAGGTGCGGCCGTCTACTTCGGCTTCGACTTCGTACTCGCCAGTTCCCGTTCCGATCTGACCCCGACGGCAGCGCAAGCAATCAATCTCCTCGCGCTGAAGCTCTTCTTCCCCGTAGGTGCGGGCGGCTTGATCTTCGGCGTAGGAGCCGGGCTGATGATCGTTCGCGGATCGCTCCTTCCTCGGTGGCTCGGTTGGGCTGCAATTGCCGTCGGCGTCGCCACGGTGACTGGCGTCCCCGGGCTGATGCTGCTCGCAATCTGGTCGGCGGTCGCGAGCATCCTGTTCTTTCGGCGTACCGACAGGATCCCGGCCCCGGGCATGGCCGGGTCACCAGTCGCGGCCGCCGGTCAGGGGGCGTGAGCTCTTCGCCGCGGGCACTCCTGCGCTGACGGCGTGCTCGTCGTGGCCTACGACCGCCTCGAACCAAGCACGCGATGGTCGATCTGCTTTCGCCTGAAGGCAGCAGCCGCCCTCAGGCGAGGCGGAGCGCGCTAGGTCGCCGGCATCAGTCCGAGTTGGCCGAGCAGTTCTGCCTGATCGAAGTAGAGGTGTTCCGAGGCCAGCTCGTCGCCGCGAACCTCATAACTCGACATCCAGCGCAAGTCGACGTTCCGTCCCGTGGCCGCGACATCTCCAGCCGGCGTGCGCATGACACCAGTGTGCGTGCCCCTGAACCGGCCTTCGGCGGCGACGATGGATCCTTCGGCAAGCAGGCGCGAAGTCTCAAGACGCCCATCCGGAAACGCGGCCCAGAACACGCCGAGGAAGCCCAGAACCTGCTCGCGGCCATGCATCGACGCATTCGGTGCGACGAGCTCGCCGTCGTTGCTCCACGGCTCGGCGTCCGCGTCTCGCGCGTTGAATGCCTCGACATGCCGTTCGACGACGTGCTTGGGATCAGCCATCAGGCCGTACCTCCTGTCGGTTGCGGTGGGCCGGATACTCCCACCCAGGACGGTCTCCTGACAATCGGCGGCGAGCTCGGCCCCGGGACGCCGCTTTTCGCCCGGAATTGGTGCTCTTACCGGCGACGGCCGCCGAATGCTCGAATGACGAACCACCCTCCCAAGCCAACCAGCCCCAGTAGCACGATCACCAAGATGGCATTCACCACCACGCGCCGCATCCTCCTCTGATCGAGTCGGCTGTGTGGAACACACCTAGCCTAGTGGCCCCTACCCGAGCCCTGCGCGGGTCGTGCATGGGAGGGCCTAACTCGAGTCCTCTTCGACCCGGCAAGTAGCCTCAGCGCGTACCCGTTGCCGGGACCTCAGTGATCATCGGAGCCTTTCCGACCGGTTGGGCGCTTGCGCTATGGCTCGCCTGGATCGTCCTGCTGATCCTGCTGTTCGTCCACATCGTTCTCCGACGAGACATTCGGTGGGGAAGAAAGGTCATTTGGATGATCGTCATCCTCCTGCTCCCATTCGTCGGTTCAGTCGTCTATGTACTCGTGTGGGCGTTCAAGCGCATGAATCGGCAACCCGTGCCCGACGACTGACGCCACCCACGAGTGTGGACCGAGTGGTACTCAGCGACACGCACGGCACGCCTGACACACGATTTCAAGCCAAACCCGTCTATCCAGGCACAGCAAGAAGGCCCATACGGGATTCGAACCCGTGCCGCCGCCGTGAGAGGGCGGTGTCCTAGGCCACTAGACGAATGGGCCGTCTAAGCGCGCGCAGTGTACCGGACTACCTCCGGACGCTAATCCTGCAGCCGCTTCAGACAGACGCCGCCGAGGTCGAGGCCGTAGACGGGCTGATACGTCACGCACCCGACCCGCTTCGCGACGAACACCCGCGCGTTCAGCACCGCGTAGGCGGCGAGCGGCGCGCTCTGCCGCGCGACCTCGATCCCCAGCCGGCCGTAGGCGCGCTCGCGCGCCTCACCCTCGAGCCGCTGCGCGTGGTCGATCTGCGCGTCGAGGCGGTGGTTCGAGAAGTACGCGAGGTTCGTGTTCCCGACCGACTGGATCGCGCGGCCGTCGAGCAGCTTTTCCAGCAGCCCGTACGGGTCGCCGTAGTCGGGCTTCGTGATCACGTCGGCGAGGTCGAAGCGCGTGCCGCGCACCGAGGCGAGCGTCGATTGCCCGAGGCCGACGCTGGAGCGGATGTCGACGTGCAGCCCGATCTTGGCGAGCGAGTCGGCGACGACCAGCGCGCGGTTCTGACAGTCGAGCGTGCCGCAGGCGAGGAACACGGCGTGCCCGCCGCGGAGGTGGCCGCGCGCGAGCCGGCGGGCCATGTCCAGGTCGGGTCCGGTAACGGAATAGACATGGCTCGGCTCGTAGCCCGGGAACCCCGGCGGCAGGTACTCGTCCGTCGGCACCGCGCCACCGACTCCGAACTGCCGCGCGAGCTCGGGACGGTCGAGCGCGTAGCTGACCGCGCGGCGGAGCTGCGGGTTGTCCTTGAACAGCGGCCGCTGCGTGTTCAACGCGAGGTACGCCACCGTCGTCTCGCGGGCGACGTGGAACCTGCTGCGGTCGGCCTTGAACCGCGCCTGCAGCGCCTGGAACGACGCCGCGTCGACGACACCGTAGTCGACGTCGCCGCGCTCGAGCTCGAGCAGCACCTGCGCCGGGTACGCGCCGAAGCGGTACAGGATCGCGGGCGGCCGGCCCGGCCTCGTGCCGTGGTAGTACGGATTGCGGCGGAGGAGCAGCGAGCGGCCCGGGCGGTAGCTCGCCACCGCATACGGCCCCGCGGACGGCAGGTCGTTGGTCTGCTCGTTCGGGGCGTTCTTCGGCACGGCGCAGAAGTACGGGAGCGCGAGCCTCTGCACGAAGTCCGGAGCGATGTCGCGGAGGTGAACGGTGAGCGTGCGCCCCGATGCATGCCAGCCGGCCACCTCGCGGAGATACGTGACCGCCGGCGATGCCAGCACCGGCGAGCGTGCGCGCTCGAACGCGCGCGCAAACGAGGCGGCGGTCACCGGCGAGCCGTCCGAAAAGCGCCACCCCGGCCGAACCGTGAGCGTGTACGTGAGCCGGTCCGCCGACACGCGTGGCATCGACGCCGCCACCTCGGGCACGAGCTGCGTGCCGCGATAGCCCGCGGCCGGCGGATAGTCGAGCAGCTTCGCGCAGGTCGCGTACTCGAGCTCCCACGACTGGTCGCCGTTCGCGAGCGCAGGGTCGAGCGACGCAAAGTCCTGCGTCTGGGCGATCACGAGCGTGTCGGCGGGGGGCTTCAGTCCGTTGCGTCCCGACGCGATCACGACGCCGATGAACACGAGGACGACGATCGAGAGAACGGCGAAGGCCGCGATCTCGATCGCGAGGCGTACCCCTCCCCGGACCCGCCGAGGACGCCGTCGCGCCGCCTCGGGGTTCTCGTCCACGTTCCTTCTCAGCTAGGCGTTGAGCTCGTGCAGGAGCGGTTCCGTGTCGAGCGGGTCGAACGAGAGCCGCGTGGCGATCTCCTCGCTCGACGGCTTCGTCCCCTCCCGGAACAGCCCGCGAAGGAGCTCGCCGGTAGCGGTGCTCCGCCACCAGTCCTCGCCGACCTCGTCGATCAGGTACCGGCGAAGCTGCGCCGAGCGGATCCACGCGCGGAGGTAGTCCGCCGAGTAGAAGCCTTCGTCCATGTCGCCGAGATGGCCCTCCCGCCGGTACCGGAAGCCGGTTGCGGCCGTCAACCGATCGGCGTAGCCGGTCGACGTTCCGCCGTCCTCCGGGAAGCGCGTCCAGAAGTCGAGCTCGAATCGGAGCTTCGCCTCGTAGCGGCGGTAGAGGAACGCCTCGAGGAACGTCGTCGCCTCGGCGTTGTGGCGCGCCTCGTCCTCAGAGAGCTCGAAGTAGTGCGCGTGCCACGCCGGTTCGCGTGAGATCGCCTCGACGATGTACGAGTAGATCTCGGTGAGCGCGTGGTCGCGGGCGATCCGGCGGAAGACGTACGGCAGCGACGGGTCGCAGCCGCCGTAGTGCAGCGCGTGCCCGGCCTCGTGCAGGAACGCCTGGTAGTCGTGCAGCCCGCCCTGCGCGCGGGTGATCAGGTGCACCACCTTCGGCGGGTCGCTCGCGATCACACATGCGCGCGGCGACTTCTGCGGCCGGTCGTCGAGATCGAGCCGGATGTTCGGCTGTGCGGCGAGATCGAAGCCGAGCGCAGTGAGCGTCTCGAGACACACCTCGGTCGCGCGCTCCTTCGTGTATGTCGCCTCGAGCGGCGACAGCCGCCGGACGTACGCGGTGTGCGCGTTCGTCGGCACCTCCTCGCGCTCGTCGCCCAGCAGCTCCGCGAGCCACTTGTCCTTGAGGCGCGAGTAGCTGAAGTTCAGCGCCTCGCTCGCGCGCTCGAGCGCCGCCGAGAGCTCGCGGAGCGAGATCCCTTTCTCGTCCTCGTTCCGCTCGACCGCGCCCGCGATGCCCGAGAGCTCGGCGGCGAGGTCGTCGCTCCGCCGCAGCAGGTCGAGTCGGTCCGGGTTGAAGGTCTCGCTGGCCTCGGCCTGGATCCGCCCGAGCGCCTCTCGATCCGCGTAGGAGGTGAGCACGGCGAGCCGCGCCTGCGCGGTGCGGAGGGGCATCTCCTCGCCCTTGAACACGATGCGCTCGGCGAGCAGGCTGTTCTCGAGCTCGTCCTCGGCCTCGGTCAGCTCGTTGGCCACCAGCCCGCCCTCGCACGTCTTCCGCAGCCGGAAGAGCAGCTCGCGCTGCTCGCCCTCGGCGGCGTCCTCGGCACTCCGGAGCGCCTCCAGCTGCTCGCGCGTGAAGAGGTCGCGGTAGCGGTCGACGATCGCGGCCTGCTCGGAGATCTCCTTCTCACCGACGCGGACCGCCCTCCCCTCTTCCGAGCGCTCGAAGAGATACCGCTCGAGCCGCGACTCGAACTCGGTCGGGCTCAGGACGCCGGTGGTGCTCACGACTCCACCCTAGCGAGGCGGCGCGTCACCTCGACGAGCGTCGAGGGCTGGTACGGCTTCGTCAGCACCGCGTCGGCCAGCGAACGGAATTCCGACACGTCGACCGAGCCCGTGACGATCGCCACGGGGATCCCGGCCTCGTGGATCTGCGCGAGCAGCGCCGTCGATTCGTCACCGCCGAGGTGGACGTCGAGCAGCACGACGTCCGGGCGCTCCTCGAGCGCGGCCTCGGCCTCCGCCATCGTGCCGGCCTCGCTGACCTCGAATCCCTCGATCTCCAGGTTGACGCGTGCGAGCAGGCGAAGCGACTCGTCGTCGTCGACCACCAGCACCCGCGCCAGAGGAGTCATCGGCGGGCGATGGTAACGATACGATCTGACAGTTGGTGCCGAAGATCGGCAGCGGGGAGCGGTACGACGTCGCGATGGGCGAGCTCTGGCCGGATCTCGCCCGTACGTTGTCGCGGCTCGACGTGCTCGCGGGCGAGCCCGCCGAGCTCGAGGAGTCGAGCGCGACGGCCGCGCTGCGGCGGCTCCAGTACTCGCTGCACATCGCCGGGGAGCAGCTTCACGGGCTCGTTCCCCCACCGGGGGCGGCGACCGCGCACGCCGAGCTCGCCGACGCCCTCGCATGCGCTCGTGACGCGACGGCCGAGGTCGCCGAGGCGGCGGCGGTGTGGGGCGCCGACGGCGTTCGGCCGCTCCTGCCCGAGTGGCGCGGCTCGCTCTTCCGCGTGCGCCTCGCGCGGCTGCGGCTCGCAACGCCGAGTCAGCCGGCGAAGCCCGAGCCGACACCGGCGCCTGCCGCGCTCGCACCCGTGCTGCTCGCCGTCGCGCTCGCGCTCGGCGGCGCGCTGGCGTTCGTCGCCGGCGCGACGATCGGCCTCTGGCCGGTGTGGGCCGCGGGCCTGATCGCCGTCGTGGCGGCGATCCTCGCCTACAAGCCCTGAGCGGCAGCGCCGAGACGGCGCAGCGTCTCCTCGCGCCCGAGCAGCTCGATGCTCTCGAAGAGCCCCGGCGACACCTTCGATCCCGTCACGGCCATCCGGATCGGCTGGAACGCGACCCTCGGCTTCTCGCCCCGGTCGTCCGCGAACGCGCGCAGCGCCTCCTCGATCGCGGGGGCCGACCACGGCTCGACGCCCGCGAGCCGCTCGGCTGCCGCCGCACACGTCGCCGGGTCGGCGCCGTCCGGTGAGACCGGCTCGAAGAAGAAGCGGACGAACGCCGGGTACTGGTCGAACCGCTCGATCTTCTCCTGCACGAGCGGGGCCGTCGCATGCACGAGATCGCGCGGCCACTCGTTTCCCTGCTCGTCGAGCCAGTGGCACAGCTGCAGCGCGTACTCGTCCGGCTGCAGGTCGCGGAGGTACACGCCGTTCAACCAGTCGAGCTTCTGCACGTCGAGCGTAGCCGGGCTCGGACCGACGCGCTCGAGCGAGAACCGCTCGACCAGCTCATGGCGGCGCATGACCGTCGTGTGGTCGTCGTAGCTCCAGCCGAGCAGCGCGAGGAAGTTCATCAGCGCCGGCGCGTAGTAGCCGCGCGCGCGAAAGTCGTCCAGCGACACGGCCTGGCGGCGCTTCGAGAGCTTGCGCCCGTCCTCGCCCATGATGTTCGGGACGTGCGCGTAGACCGGCAGGTCGGCGCCGATGGCGCGCAGGATGTTGATCTGCGACGGGGTGTTCGAGACGTGGTCCTCGCCGCGGATCACGTGTGTGATGCGGTCCTCGACGTCGTCGACCGGCGAGACGAAGTTGTACGTCGGGCGGCCGTCCGAGCGCAGGATCACCAGGTCGTTGAGCTGGTCGTTCCGGAACTCGATCCGCCCGCGGACCGCGTCGTCCCACGAGACCGTCCCCTCGCGCGGCTGCCGGAAGCGAATTGCGCCCTCGTCCTCGTAGGCCTTCCCCTCGTCGACGAGGCGCCGGGCGAGCTCGCGTGCCCGGTCGGCGGTGTCGAGCTGGAACGACACCGGGCCGTCCCAGTCGATGCCGAGCCAGTGCAGCGACGACTGGATCTGCTCGGTCGCCTCCTCCACCTCGCGGCTCGTGTCCGTGTTCTCGATGCGCAGGAGGATCTCGCCACCTTGGTGGCGCGCGAACAGCCAGTTGAACAGGAACGTGCGCACGCCGCCGATGTGCAGGAACCCGGTCGGGCTCGGAGCCATGCGGACGCGAACGGTCACGGTCGCTCTATCGTAGGGACGCGTGAGGTTCGGGGCTCATGTGTCGGCGAGCGGCGGCATCGACACCGCGATCGACCGCGTCGAGAAGATCGGCGGCGAGTGCGTCCAGGTGTTCACCCAGTCGCCGCGCATGTGGAGGCCGACGAACCACAAGCCCGAGGCGGTCGCGCGGTTCCGCGAGCGCCGCGAGGAGGCCGAGATCGGCGGTGTCGTCTGCCACGCGCTCTACCTGGTGAACCTGGCGGCGCCCGACGACGAGATCCATCGCAAGTCGATCGAGACGATCGGGCACACGCTCGATGCCGCGAACGCGATCGGCGCCGAGGCTGTGATCTTCCACGTCGGCTCGCACCTCGGCGCCGGGTTCGAGGTCGGGCTCGACCGGACGACCGACGCGCTCGAGCAGATCCTGGGCGGCTACGACGGCGACGCGTGGCTGTGCATGGAGAACTCGGCGGGGACGGGCGGGACGATCGGGCGGTCGATCGAGGAGCTGCAGACGCTGGTCAAGCGACTCGACGGGCACCCTCGCCTCGGCATCTGCCTCGACTCGTGCCACCTGTTCGCCTCGGGCTACGACATCACCGACCCCGCGGCCGTCGATGCCCTCGTCGAGGAGATCGACGGCGGCATCGGCCTCGACCGGTTGCGCGCACTGCACGTCAACGACAGCGCCACGCCGCTCGGTTCGAACCGCGACCGCCACGCGAACCTCCTCGAGGGCGAGATCGGCGAGGGCATGGCCGTCTTCCTCGCCCACCCGGCGCTCCAGCACCTCGACGCCTACCTCGAGGTGCCCGGGGTCAACAGAAGCGGCGTCACCGCCGAGGAGCTCGCGAAGGCGCGGAAGCTCCATGCCCGCGGTCTGACCGCGGTCTGACACACGAAAGTGTGACGACGGCCGCCCCGGCGGCGTAAATGTGAGCGAGATGACCTTTTCCCAGGCCGCCGAGCGGCACCTCGACGACGTGTACGGCTACCTCGCATGGTTCACGTCGGACACGTTCGTCGCGGAGGAGTTGACGGGCGAGACGTTCGAGCGCGCGCTCCGGCTCTGGCACCGGTTCGACCCGCAGCGCGGCTCCGTGCGGACGTGGCTCTGCCAGGTCGCGCGGACGGTCGCGCTCGACCACTTCCGCTCCGAGCGCCGCCGCTCGCGGCGCGAGCAGCTCGCGGCGCCGCCCGAGCGCGTCGACGCGCGCTTCGGCGAGGGGCTCTCGCCCGACCTCGAGGCGGCACTCGGCCGCCTCTCCGCCGGAGAGCGCGAGGTCGTCGCGCTCCGCATCCTGCTCGACCTCGACGCCGCCGCCGCCTCGCGCGTGCTCGGCATCTCCGAGACCAACTGCACGACCCGTCTGAGCCGCGCGCTCAAGAAGCTCGAGGAGGCCCTCCATGTCGCAGCGTGACCTCGTCGCCGAGCTCCGGTCGGCGCGCATCCAGGCACCCTCCCAGGTGCGCGAGCGCGTTCGCGCGATCGCCGCCGAGGCCGGTGCTCCCTCGCACCCGCATCGCTTCCGGCGCCGCCGCTCGCTCGTGCTGCTCGTGCCGATCGCCGCCGCGCTCGTCGGCGCCATCGTGCTCACGCGGAACAACGGCAGCGAGAACGACCGGCTCGCGCAGAGAGGCGCCATCGCGACCGTTCCGTACCGTGCCGAGGCGGCGCCGAGCACCGGCACTGCCGTGCCGGCACCCTCCGCGAAGGCCCTGGCGCCCGCGCCGTCGTCGACCCGCGTGCAGCGCTACGGCGCGACGATCGGGCTGCAGGTCGCGTCGCCGAACGCCGTCTCGAACGCCGTCAAGCGGGCGCTCGCGATCACGGCTGCGCTCGGCGGGCACCCGACGTCGGTGCACGCGTCGTCCGCCGACAAGGCGGGCGCCGCCGACCTCGTCCTGCGCATCCCGCGCCGCCACGTGCAGGAGGCGGTGACGCGGCTCTCGCAGCTCGGGACGATCACCTCGGAGCAGGTCGACGTCCAGGATCTCCAGGCGGGGCTCGATGCCACCGCGCGGCGCATCGCGCGCCTGCAGCGGCAGCTCGCGACCCTGCGGGCCGAGCCGCAGACGCCCGAGCGCGACCGCGCGATCGCCTCGATCACCTCCCTGGTCGAGCGGCTGCAGCGCGGCGAGGCGGCGACCGTCCGCAGCGCGCAGCTCGCGACCGTCCGTCTCCACGTCGCGACGCCGCCGTCCGTGCAGCCCGTCCATCACGGCCACGGGCCGCTGCACGGGATCGGGACGGCCGCATACTGGACGGCAGTCGGCGGCGCCTACGCGCTCGCGTTCGGAATCCCGCTGCTCGCGCTCGCGCTGCTGGTCTGGCTGGTCGTTCGCACCGTCCGGCGTCGGCGCGTGGACGCGCTGCTCAGCCGGCCGTGAGCTGGGCGAAGACGCGGAACGTCGGCTTGCCGACGGGCAGCTCCGAAAACTCCGGGTTCACGCACCCGAGCTCGTCGAAGCGCGACTCGTAGGTCCGTTCGACCTCGGCCCGGCACATCGGAAGCGGCTGCCTGACCGCGCGGATCGCGCCGAAGCCGGGGCGCCGCCGCTCTGCCGCGCGCAGCATGTCGAGGTCGATCTCGACGTCGAAGACCTTCTGCATGCAGCCGACGTACGTATGGCCCCAGGCCTCGTACGAGTAGACGAAGGGGCACGCCCGCCCGAGACACGCCGCCGGATAGACGACCTTGTCGCAGTGGACACCGCAGCGGCGGCACTCCATCTCGTCCTGTGGATGGAGCGGCAGTGCCGGCGTCGCGGCGATCTGCTCGGGTGTCATATGGGCATTGTCCGAACGCTGCCGGACGCTCGCAAGACTTGACTTACAGCGTGTTTGCGGCTAGTCGCTGCGTGAGATTCAGTACGTCCATCGGCGTGAAGGCGGCGAAGTCGGGCTCGACGTCGGCCCCATCGGTGTCGGCCGAGAACCACAACGCCTGCACAGTCGCAAGGCCGGCCGCGGACGCGCCCCGGACGTCGGCGTCGAGACTGTCGCCGACGTGCACGGCCTCCGCCGCGTCGACCCCGAGCGCGGCGAGCGCCGCCTCGAAGATGCGCGGATCGGGCTTGCGCCAGCCGACCTCGTCCGCGAGCACCACGGCATCGACGCGCTCGGCGACGCCCAACTCGGAGATGCGGCGCCGCGTCAGGCGCGCAGGCTCGGGCCAGCCGTTCGCCACGACGGCGAGCCGCAGGCCGCGTGACCGGAGCGCCTCGAGCAGCGCGTGCGCCGATCCGAGCAGTGCGTGGGCAGGTGTCCACACGCCGTACTCGGCGTCGAGGAAGCGGTCGACCTCCTCATCGCTCGCCGCAAGCTCGCGCCGGAGCAGGCCCGCGTAGTCGTCGCCGGGCGCGAGCCTCGGCAGCAGCTCGTCGACGAAACGCGACGTGAACGCGTCGGCCTCGTCCTCGCGTGCGAGCGCGCGCAACCCCGCGCGGTGCCCGGCCGCGAGCAGCCCGTCGCTCCACGAGAAGTCGACCAGCGTCCCGCCCCAGTCGAAGAGGACTGCGCGCAGCACGAAGCGTCTAGGCTAGCCGGGTGGCGCGGCGGATCCTCTGGGCGTCCCTCGCCCTCTCGCCCATCGCGCTGATCGCCCGGTACGTGTTCCACGCCGATGCGACGACGCTGTTCGTGCTGTCGGCGATCGCGCTGATCCCACTTGCCTGGCTGATCGGCGAGGCGACCGACCACGTTGCCGAGCACACCGGCGCCGGCATCGGCGGCTTCCTCAACGCGAGCTTCGGCAACGCGCCCGAGCTGATCATCGCGGTCTTCGCGATCGCCGACGGGCTGCCCAACGTCGTTCGCGGGTCGCTCACCGGCTCCGTCGTCTCGAACGTGCTGCTCGTGCTCGGCGCGGCGATGATCGCCGGCGGCAACCGGTCGCTCGAGGTCGACGCGCGCTCGCTGCGCCTGCAGCTCGTGACGGTGCTCGCGGCGGTCGGGCTCATGCTCGTCCCGTCGATCCTCGGGCTTCACGGTTCGCGCGACCGGCACTCACTGTTCCTGGTGACGATCCCCGTCGCGGTCGTCCTGCTGGCCGCCTACATCGTGATCACGGTCCGCAACCTGCGCATCCACAGCCACGAGGACCTGCGCGCTCCGCGCGAGAGCGCGTGGACGATGCGCCGCGCGCTCTTGCTGCTGGCGGCAGCGACCGTCGTCACGGCGCTGATCTCCGAGACGCTCGTGCACTCGCTCGACGCGTTCGGCAAGTCGGTGGGACTGAACGAGTTCTTCATCTCCGCGGTGATCGTCGCGATCGTCGGCAACGCGGCCGAGCACGGCGGTGCCGTGGTGATCGCACATCGCGGCAACATGCGCCTCGCGTCCGAGATCGCGGTCAGCTCGTCGATGCAGGTCGCCGTGCTCGTGACGCCTGCCGTCGCGTTGCTCTCGTGGCTCGTCGGCCCCGGGCTGCCGCTGGCGTTCCGGCCGGTCGAGATCGTGACGATGGTGGTCGCCGCAGCCGTCGCGGCCGCGATGATCTGGGACGGCAGATCGCGGCAGGTCGAGGGCTTCGCCCTCGTCGCGGTCTACGCCGTGATCGTGGTCGTCTACTACGTCGTGTGACCAGGGAACGGCTGCTGCGTGCGCGTGAACTCGTAGCCGGCCCAGATCAGCCGCTCGCCGTCGATCCGCAGCCGCTCGCCCCGCTCCCGGCCCGCGGCGGCAACCCAGCCGTCGCCGTCCCGCGCGAACGTCGTCTCCGCGGTGCGCGTGGTGCCAGCGACGAAGCGCGCCTTGAGCGTGCCGTCCTCCCACCAGAACTCGAACTCGTTCCCCTCCGACCACCAGCGGCCGAGCAGCGCGCGCACGTCGCCGGGGTCCTCCTCAGGCCGCCACGGCTCGATCGGCTCGGGCCAGAGCTCGGCGGTCTTCCCCGCGAGCCGGATCGCCGTCAGGTCCATCTCGCCGCGCGTGCCCGAGTTCGTCAGGGCGGCCGCGCCGATCTGCGTCTTACGGTTGACGTAGACGCCGGCAAGGTGGCCGGCCATCGCGCCGCCGTGCCCGGCGTAGATCGCGCCCTCGTGGTTGTGCAGCATCAGCCCGAGGCCCCAGGCGAGCCGCCACTCCTCGGGGTCGTACATCACCTGCGGGAAGCACATCTGCTCGAGCGTCGAGGCCGGCAGCACACCGTCGGCTCCGCGCGCGAGGAACGTCGCCCACCGGCCGAGATCGGTCACCGTCGACCAGAGCTGGCCGGCGGCCGCGGTCCCGGAGAGATCGCTCTCGGGCTCGCGCCACACGGTGCGCGCGTACTCGTCGACGAGGTAGCCCTGCGCCTTCGGCGGCACCGGGTGCCACGTCGTGCGCGTCAGCCCGAGCGGGCGGATGATGCGCTCGTCGACGTAGTCGGTGTACGCCGTCCCCGACTTGCGGGCGACCACCTGCCCGAGCAGCGCGAACGCGAGGTTCGAGTAGTGGTGGGCCTCGCCCGGGGCGAGCACGAAGGTGACCGACTGCATCGAGTCGACCAGCTGCTGCTCCGTCGGCGAGTGCCCGGTCACGAACATGTCGCCCGCCTCGCGCTCGAGCCCCGACAGGTGGCAGAGGAGCCTGCGGATCGTCGGCGTCCCGTTGACGACGCCGTCGATGTGCTGTTCGAGCCGGTCGTCGAGGTCGAGCTCGCCGGCGTCGCGCAGCTGCATGATCGCCGTCGCCGTGAACGTCTTCGTGATCGACCCGACGCGGTACTGCGTGTCGGCGGTCGCCGTGAGGTCGTCCTCGTAGCTCGCGCTGCCGACCGCGCCCGACCAGACAAGCTCGCCCTTGCGCACGACGGCGGCCGCCACCGACGGCAGGCGCGTCGCCTGGCGCTCCGCGACGATGCGCTCGAGCGCGGGCGCGAGCGTGTCAGGCGGCGCGGACACCCGCTCCGAGCGCCCGCGGCACGAGCTCGAGCGCCGCTGCCACGTCGTCGTCGTCGACGTCGAGATGCGTCAGCGCGCGCAGCACGCCGGGCTTCATCGTGCGCGAGAGCAGGACTCCCTGCTCGCGGATCAGGGCGACCGCCTCCCACTCGCCGAGCCCGAGCGCCCCGACGTCGACCTGCACGAAGTTCGTCTCGACCTGCTCGAGCTCGATCGGCAGCCCGGCCGCCGCCCAGCCCTGCGCGAGCGTCCGCGCGCGGGCGTGGTCGTCCGCAAGCCGCGCCACGTTGTGGTCGAGCGCGTACAGGCCGGCCGCCGCCACGATCCCAGCCTGGCGCATCGCGCCCCCGAAGCGGTGCTTCTCCATGCGCGCGCGGTGCATCAGCTCCTCCGAGCCTGCGATCAGCGCGCCGAGCGGGCAGCCGAGTCCCTTCGAGAGGCAGAGCGTGACGGTGTCGAACAACGCGCCGATCTCGGCGGCCGACGAGCCCTGAGCGGTGGTCGCGTTGAGCAGCCTCGCGCCGTCGAGGTGCACGTGGATCCCAAGCTCGCGCGCGACCGCGACGACCGCGCGCAGCTCGTCAAGCGGCCAGACCGCGCCGCCCGCCGTGTTGTGCGAGTTCTCGAGGGCGACCACCGACGTCCGCGGGGTATGGAACGTCCCGTCGGCATGCGTCGTCGCGCGCACCTGCTCGGGCGTCAGGCGGCCGCGGTAGCCGGGCAGGCCGCGCGTCTGCAGGCCCGAGAACCGCGCGGCGCCGCCGAGCTCCGAGATCATGATGTGCGCCTTCTCCTCGACGACCAGCTCCGTCCCGGGCTCACCGAGGATCGCGAGCGCGATCTGGTTGCCCATCGTCGCCGTCGGCAGGTAGACGGCCTCCTCCTGGCCGAGCAGCGCGGCGACGCGCCGCTCGAGCTCGAGCACCGTCGGGTCCTCGCGCTCCTGCTCGTCGCCGACCTCGGCGGCCATCATCGCCTCGCGCATGCCCCGCGAGGGACGCGTCTGCGTGTCCGAACGAAGGTCGATCACCTAATCGCAATCTAACGGCCTGCTCACATCCGCTGGCGACACTTCACGCATGAGGTTCCTCGCCCTTTCGGTCGTCGCCGCGCTCGCGCTCGCGTCGAGCGCAGCCGCCGGCCCCTCGCCGCTCGTCCCGCCGTTCACGAAGCTGATAGTGAAGAAGCGGGCGGGCGCGCTCGCGTACGCGCCGACCCGCTCGCCGTCCGGGTACCGCTACCTCAACTACAGCTGGAGCTCGACGAAGCCGACGTTGACCATCCGCCTTCACGACAAGCACTACCGGCCCGGCAACGCCCGACACACGGCGACCTTCACGGCGTCGTGGTACGGCGGGTCGCTCGCCTCCTGCAGCAACGGCAAGCAGAAGACGATCCAGTACGACGGCAACAAGGTCTACTGGGACGGACAGGCGGCGTGGCGCTGTGTCAGCGGTCCCGGCGGCCGCACCGTCAAGCTGGTCGCGACCGGGCCCACGCTGCCCGACGTCGCCCTCGCGCAGATCGTCTCGTCCGGCAAGCACCTGTAGCGACCCGCATGCTTGACTGGGTCGCGGCATGGCCCACGATCCGTACACGCTGCCGCAGGGCCTGCCGGAGCCGGTGGACGACGGCGGCGCCGACCACCTGCCCGGCGCGGCGATCCCGGCGCTGACGCTCGACTCGTCCCGCGGGCCCGTCGACCTCGCAGAAGTGGCGGCGGAGCGGCTCGTCCTCTACGTCTACCCGCGCACCGGCACGCCGGGCGTCGATCCGCCCGACGGGTGGGACGCCTTCCCGGGCGCGCGCGGGTGCACACCGCAGTCGTGCGCGTTTCGCGACCACCATGCCGAGCTCCAGGCGTTCGGCGCGGAGGTCGCCGGCCTCTCCGCGCAGACGCTGCCCGAGCAGGTCGAGTTCGCCGAGCGGACGCACATGCCGTACCCGGTGATCGCCGACCCCGGGCTCGCGCTGCGTGACGCGCTCGGCCTCCCGACCTTCGAGATCGCCGGCATGACGCTCTACAAGCGGCTCGCGCTCGTCGCCGAACAGGGCTCGATCGTGAAGGCGTTCTATCCGGTGTTCCCGCCCGACCGCAACGCGGGCGAGGTCGTCGCGTGGCTGCGTGAGCGATGAACCTCGACCGCGTGGCCGAGGTGCTCGACGGCGAGCCCGCGTATCGGGTGCGGCAGGTCTGGGAGTGGGCGGCGCGCGGCGCGTCGTCGTACACCGAGATGACGAACGTGCCGGCGGGGACGCGCGCGCTGCTCGAGGAGCAGGCGCCGTTCAGCACGCTGACGCTCGCCCACGAGGCGCGCGCGAAGGACGGGACGGTGAAGGCGCTCTTCCACACCCACGAGGGGCATCCGGTCGAGGCGGTGCTGATGCGCTACCGCGACGGCAGGCGCTCGGTATGCGTCTCGTCGCAGTCCGGCTGCCCGCTGACGTGCACGTTCTGCGCGACGGGCCAGATGCAATTTCGCCGCAACCTCGACGCGTGGGAGATCCTCGACCAGGCGCTCCACTTCCGGCGCGTCGAGCCGATCGACCACGTCGTCTTCATGGGCATGGGCGAGCCGATGCTCAACCTCGATTCGGTCATCGGAGCCGCGCGCCGGCTGCCGGATGCCGGCGTCACCCACCGACGCACGACCATCTCGACTGTGGGCTGGCTGCCCGGGCTCACGCGCTTCGTCGACGAGGTCGAGGAGCCGATTCGCCTCGCCCTCAGCCTGCACGCGCCGCTCGACGCGCTGCGCAGCGAACTGATGCCCGTGAACGACCGCTACCCGCTCGAGGACGTGGTCGGCGAGTGCCGCCGCTATCACGCGCTGCGCCACCGCAAGGTCTTCGTCGAGTACGTGATGCTCGACGGCGTGAACGACGCGCCCGAGCACGCGGCCGCGCTCGCGGAGGTGCTCGACCGCACCGTCTTCAAGGTGAACCTGATTCCGTACAACCCGACCGGCATGTACGAGGGCTCCTCGCGCGACCGGATCGCCGCATTCAAGTCGGTGCTCGACAAGGCCCGCCTGCCCTCGACCGTGAGGCTCACCCGCGGCCGCGACATCGCCGCCGCGTGCGGCCAGCTGGCCGTGACGACCTGACGGGACACTTGCGGCGCAAGGCTCCGGCTGGTACCTTGCGATGCATGGCACCTGCAGCACAGCGGCGAACGGAGCTGCTCCGCGGTGTGCTCGATCTCTGCCTGCTCGCGGTGATGGACGACGGCCCCGCCTACGGGTACGAGATGACGAAGCGGCTGCGCGAGCGCGGGCTCGCGATCGTCGGCGAGGGCTCCATCTATCCGCTGCTCGGACGCCTGGAACGTGACGGCCTCGTCGACACGTACCGGGCCGCGAGCAACGGTGGGCCGCCGCGAAAGTACTACCGCCCGTCGAGTGCCGGGCGACTCGCGCTCGCGCTCGGAGTGTCCGAATGGCGAACTGCCCGCGATGCGGTCGACGCGGTGCTCGCTCCAGTGAAGGTCGAGGTGACGTGATGAGTGATTTCGTCGAGCAGTGCCGCCGCGAGTGGAGGCGTCTCGGCGTCCCCGATCCGCTCGCGGACGAGATGGCGGCTGACCTGGCCTCCGACCTCGCGGAAGCCGAGGGCGAAGGCGTTTCTGCCGAGGAGCTCCTCGGCCGCAGTGCCTTCGATCCGAGTTCGTTCGCCGCCACCTGGGCGGCCGAGCGCGGAATCGTCCCCGCGCCGCAGAGACGAGGGATCGCTCGTAAACCGGTCGTCCTCGTGGTGTTCACCGCTCTCGCCGCGACCACGGTGATCGTCGCCGCGCTGCTGCTCCTCAGCGGGCGGCCGACGGTGACGATGGTCGCGTCCGGGAATCCGAAGGCTCGGCTCTTCCCGCCGACGGCGACGTTCGTGCCGCCCGCCCCGGACCAGCACGTCCTGCAGGCGAACACCTCGGCGCCTGTCGAGTGGATCCTGCTGTTCCTCGCCGTCGCCGCGCTTGGGTTTGCCGCGTGGCTGTGGGCGGGCTGGAGCAGCTCGCGCCGGTACGCCCCGCTCTAGCGGGAACCGCTAGCGGTCGTCGAGCTCGAGCCGGCGGAGCGACGGGCGCGCGTCGGCGCGGCGGCGGTCGAGATGACGCAGCGCGCGCATCAGCAGCTCCTCGACGCCGTCGTCCGGCGCGTCGCGCTCGCGGGCGCGCTTTCGCCAGCGCTGCGATGCCTCCCAGCGCTCGAGCAGCCGATAGTCGACCGTCGACATCAGGTCGAATAGATCGGCTGCGAGCGCCGGGCTCTTTAGCTCATGCCACTCGAACTGGGGGCGACGCGCTCCGTCACTTCTCGTCCAGCTTCAGCGCGGCCGAGTTGATGCAGTAGCGAAGTCCGGTCGGATGAGGCCCATCCTCGAACACGTGGCCGAGGTGGCCGCCGCACGCGGCGCAGAGCACCTCGGTTCGGACCATCCCGTAGGTCGTGTCGGTTTCCTCGTCGACCGCGTCGGTGGACGCGGGCGCGGAGAACGCCGGCCACCCGCACCCCGAGTCGTACTTCGCATCGGACTCGAACAGCTCGGTGCCGCACCCGGCGCAGCGGTACGTGCCGGGCTCGAAGACGTGGTCGTACTCGCCGCTGAACGGCCGCTCCGTGCCCTTCTCCCGCAGAACGTGGTACGCCTCGGGATCCAGCTCGGCCTGCCACTCCGCGTCGGTCTTCTCGATCTTCTCGATCTTGTTCAAGCAAGCTCCTTTTCGTCGTTCCGTCTCGCCTGTACAGAGTCCGGGACGTCGCCGTTCGTTACACCGAAGTCGTAGCGCAGGACCGGCTGCTTGGCGGCGCGCACCTCGTCGAGCCGCTTCACCGGCCGTCCGTGCGGCGCCTCGCGCAGAAGCTCCGGGCTCTCGGCCGCCTCGCGCGCGATCGCCAGCATCGCGTCGACGAACGCGTCGAGCGTCTCCTTCGCCTCGGTCTCGGTCGGCTCGATCATCAGCGCCTCCGGGACGACCAGCGGGAAGTAGACGGTCGGCGGATGGAAGCCGTAGTCCATCAGCCGCTTCGCGACGTCGACCGCGGCGATCCCGTGCTCGCGCTTGAACGCCCGCGCGCTGAGCACGAACTCGTGCATGCACAGCCGGTCGAACGGCAGCTCGTAGGCCTCCTTCAGCCGGGCGAGCAGGTAGTTCGCGTTCAGCACGGCGACCTCACTCATCTCGGTGAGCGCCGGCCCCCACGCGCGCATGAACGCGTACGAGCGGACGAACACGCCGAACGGGCCGCTGAAGGCACGCACGCGGCCGATCGACTTCGGCCGGTCGTAGTCGAGCACGAAGCCCGAATCCGTCCGTGCAACGACGGGTACGGGGAGGAACGGCGCAAGCACATCGCGGACCGCAATCGGGCCGCCGCCCGGCCCGCCGCCGCCGTGCGGCTGCGAGAACGTCTTGTGGAGGTTGATGTGGACGACATCGAACCCCATGTCGCCCGGGCGCGAGATCCCGCAGACCGCGTTCAGGTTCGCGCCGTCGTAGTACATAAGCGCACCGGCCTCGTGGAAGATGCGCGCGATCTCCTGGATGTTCTCGTCGAACAGCCCGAGCGTCGACGGGTTCGTGAGCATCAGGCCCGCGGTCTGCGCGTCGACCTTCCCGCGCAGGTCGTCGAGGTCGATGTTCCCGCGCGCGTCGGTCTTGACCGGCGTGAGCTCGTAGCCGGCCATCGTCACGCTCGCCGGGTTCGTGCCGTGCGCCGTGTCGGGGATGACGATCTTCCGCCGCGTCTCGTCCTCGCCGCGGGCGGCGAAGTAGGCGTGGAAGAGCATCAGCCCGGTCAGCTCGCCCTGGCTGCCCGCCGCCGGCTGCAGGCTCACCGCGTCGAGCCCGGTCAGCTCGCGCAGGATCTCCTGCAGCTCCCACTCGAGCTCGAGCGCGCCCTGCGCGGCATCGTCCTCGACGAGCGGGTGCAGCCCCGCGAAGCCCGGCAGCCCGACGAGCCGCTCGTTGATCCGCGGGTTGTACTTCATCGTGCACGAGCCGAGGGGATAGAAGCCCGTGTCGATCCCGAAGTTGCGGGTCGAGAGCGCCGTGAAGTGCCTCAGCACCTCCGGCTCGGAGAGCTCGGGAAGGCGCGGCGGCGACGCGCGCCGGTGCTCCTCCGGAAGCTCGGGCACCGGAAGGTCGGGGCGGGGCACGGCGAGGCCGCGGCGCCCGGACTTCGACTTCTCGTAGATCAGCTTCATGCGCCGAGCGCCTCCGCGAGCCGGTCGATCTCCGCGACCGTTCGCTTCTCGGTGACCGCGACGAGGAGCGCATCGTCGAGACCGGGATAGTCGCGGCCGAGCGGATAGCCGGCGTAGATCCCGTTCGCGCGCGCCGCCTGCAGCGCCTTCCTCGCGTCGCGCCCCGTGCGGATCACGAACTCCTTGAACGTGTGCCGCTCGGGAAACGCGAGCTCGAGGCCGGCGTCGGCGAGCCTCGACTTCGCGTAACCGGTGAGCGCCAGGCACGTCTCCCCGAGCTCGCGCAGGCCTTCGGGCCCGAGCAGGCTCAGGTGCACGAGCCCGGCGAGCGCCAGCAGCGTCTGGTTGGTCGTGATGTTCGACGTCGCCTTCTCGCGACGGATGTGCTGCTCGCGGGTCTGCAGCGCGAGCACGAAGCCGCGCTCGCCGTCCGCGTCGACGGTCTCTCCGACGATCCTCCCGGGCAGCCGCCGCACCAGCTCTGCGCGGGACGCGAGGAAGCCGTAATGGGGGCCGCCGTAGCTCATCGCGTTCCCGGCCGACTGTCCCTCGCCGATCGCCATCGCACAGCCGTACGACCCCGGCGGGGCGAGCAGGCCGAGCGACACGAGGTCGACGTGCGCGATCGGCAGAGCGCCCGCGTCGTTCGCCGCGGCCGCGAGCTCGGCGGCCGGCTCGAGGCAGCCGAAGAAGTTCGGCTGCTGGAACAGCACAGCGGCCGCGCCGGCGGCGGCCTCGCGCACGCGATCCGGATCGGTCGCGCCCTGTTCGTGCGGCACCTCCACCACCTCGAGCCCGAAGCCGGGCGCGTAGGTCTTCACGACCTGGCGCACCTGCGGGTTCGTCGCCTCGGTCACGACGACACGGCTGCGCCCGGTCGCGTGCTTCGCGACGAAGCATGCGTCGGCGGCGACCGTCGTCCCGTCGTACCCGGAGGCGTTCGAGACGTCCATGCCTGTGAGCTCGCAGATCGCCGTCTGGTACTCGAAGATCGCCTGCAGCACGCCCTGGCTCATCTCGGGCTGGTAGGGCGTGTACGCCGTCAGCAGCTCGCCGCGCTGCAGGATCGCGTCGACCACGGCGGGCACGTGGTGGTCGTAGATGCCGGCGCCGAGGAAGCACACCTCGTCGACGACGTTGCGCGCGGCGAGCTCGCCGAGGTGGCGCTCGAGCTCCGCCTCCGACAGCGCGGGCGGAACGTCGAGCGGACGTCGCAGGCGCACGGCCTCGGGGATGTCGCGGAAGAGCTCCTCGACGCTCCCGACGCCGACGGCCGCGAGCATCGCCTCGCGGTCCGACTCGGTCAGCGACAGGTAGCTCATACCCGCTCCGGCACCGGCAAAGCCGGCACCTCCGCTCCCTTCCCGCTCCGGCACCGGCAAAGCCGGCGCCTCCGCTCTTCACCGGCTCCGGCGAGCCTACGCCGGCGTGAGCCTCCGTCGAGCCTACGGCTCATGCTTCCTCGATGAGCTTCCGGTAGGCGGCGACGTCGAGGAGGCGGTCGCGCTCCGACGGGTTCGTCATGCGGATGCGGATCAGCCAGCCGTCGCCGTAGGGGTCCTCGTTGACGGTCTCGGGCGTATCGACGACCCGCTGGTTGACCTCGAGCACCTCCCCGGAGAGCGGCGAGATCAGGTCGGATACGGCCTTCACGGACTCGACCTCGCCGTAGCTCTGGTCCTTCGCGACCGTGGCACCCTGCTCGGGCGGCTCGAAGTGCACGAGCTCGCCGAGCGAGTCCTGCGCGTACCAGCTGATCCCGAGCACCGCCTCGTCGCCGTCGATGCGCGCCCAGTCGTGCTCGGCGTTGTAGGAGAGCTCCTCCGGATACGACTCGCCTGCGGCCACTACGCCTTCTCCTCTCGCGTGTAGAACGGCTTCTTCACGACCCGGGCGCCGCGCGGCTTCCCCCGCACGTCGACCGCGAGCTCGGTCCCAACCTTCGCATCGGCGGCGGGCACGTAGCCGAGCCCGATGCCGACGTCGAGCACCGGCGAGTAGGAGCCGGACGTCACCTCGCCGCCGTCCCCGAACCCCATTCCCTGCCGCGGGATCGCCTTGTCGGTCATCCGGAACGCGACGAGGCGGCGCTTCGGTCCGGCCTCCTTGATCGCGCGCAGGACGTCGGCGCCCGTGAACCCGGTATCGAGCGCGCACGCCCAGGCGAGCCCGGACGAGACGGCGTCCCACTGAGGGCCGATGTCGTTGCCGTGGAGCGGGAAGCAGACCTCGAGGCGGAGCGTGTCGCGGGCGCCCAGGCCGCACGGCGTCACTCCGGCCGCGATCACGGCGTCCCAGAGCGCCTCGGCATCGTCCGCCATGCACGCGAGCTCGACCCCCTCCTCACCGGTGTAGCCGGTGCGGTTGATCATCACCTCGACGCCGCCGACCTCTCCCATCTCCCAGGTGAACGCGCGGCCGTGCTCGAGCCCGATCCGCTCGAGCGCGCGCGGGCCCTGCACGGCGAGCAGCGCGTAGTCGTCCGAGACGTCGCGCACGTCCGAGCCGCGCGCCTCGCGCTCCGTCAGCCACGCGAACGCCGCCTCGCGGTTCGACGCGTTCACGACGAGCAGGTACCGGTGCGAGTCGAGGCGGTAGACGATCAGGTCGTCGACGATGCCGCCCGACTCGGTCGTCAGCAGCGTGTACTGCGCGTCGCCCGGCGACAGCCGGTCGATGTCGTTCGACAGCGCCGCCTGAAGCACGTCGCGGGCCGTCGGGCCCTCGACCTCGATCTCCCCCATGTGCGAGACGTCGAACACGCCGGCATCGGTGCGCACGGCCATGTGCTCCTCGATCACGCCGGCGTACTGCACCGGCATCTCCCAGCCCGCGAACGGGACCAGGCGCGCGCCGAGCGCGACATGCTTCTCGTACAGGGGTGTCCGGCGCAGCGTCTGCATGCGCCCGCGATGCTAACCGTCGCTCTCGGGCGACCGGCCCCGGAGAAGCGATCAGGTCTCGCGCAGGAACGACGGCACGTCGAGCGTGTCGCCCGGATCGAACTCGGGAACGCGCTCGCCCAGCGTCGAGCCGCTCTCGGCGGCCGAGCTGCGGGCCCGGCGGCGGCGCTGGGCGCCGAAGCCGGTCGCGATCACGGTGACCCGGACATCCGCCCCGGCCTGGTCGTCGATCACGGCGCCGAAGATGACGTTCGCGTTCTGGTCGGCGGCGCCGGTGACGACCTCGGCCGCCTCGTTGACCTCGAACAGCCCGAGGTCAGGCGGGCCGGTGATGTTCAGCAGGATCCCGGTCGCGCCTTCGATCGACGACTCGAGCAGCGGCGACGACACGGCGGTGCGGGCCGCCTCGGACGCGCGGTTCTCGCCCTGTCCGACGCCGATGCCCATCAGCGCCGAGCCGGCGTCGCGCATGATCGTCCGGACGTCGGCGAAGTCGAGGTTGACGATGCCGGGCACGGTGATCAGGTCGGTAATGCCCTGCACGCCCTGCCGCAGGACGTCGTCGGCCAGCTTGAACGCTTCTGACAGCGGCGTCTTCTTCTCGACCACCTGTAGGAGGCGGTCGTTCTCGATCACGATCAGCGTGTCGACCTTGTCGGCGAGCTCGGAGATCCCCTGCTCGGCCTGCTGTGCGCGTCGGCGGCCCTCGAAGTTGAAGGGGCGCGTGACGACGCCCACGGTCAGCGCCTCGAGCTCGCGGCCGAGCTCGGCGATGATCGGCGCGCCGCCCGTTCCGGTGCCGCCGCCCTCGCCGGCGGTCACGAAGATCATGTCTGCGCCCTTCAGCGCCTCCTTGAGCTCGTCGCGCGACTCCGTCGCCGCCTCGCGGCCGACTGTCGGGTCGGCGCCGGCGCCGAGGCCGCGCGTCGCTTTCGCGCCGATGTGGATCTTCACGTCGGCGTCGCACATCAAGAGCGCCTGCGCGTCCGTGTTCACGGCGACGAACTCGACGCCCGTCAGCCCCGCGTCGACCATGCGGTTGACGGCGTTCGTGCCGCCGCCGCCGACGCCGACGACCTTGATCACTGCGAGGTAGTTTCCGGAGCGTTCTCTCATCTCGATGTGGCTCGACCTCAAGCTCGAGTGCAGAGTGGGGCTGTCGAGCGCCTCCTTCCTTCGTGAGGGTACGGACGGTTTCCTGCTCTGTCAACGCATCTTGCCGAAAGCTCGATGTACCTCACCCTCAAGCTCAACCTCATGGTAGAGACTCGACGGAGAGCACGGGACGCTCCGGGACGCTCACGTCGAGGTAGCCGGCGTCGACCGCGGAGCCGGTCGCGCGCAGGATCCGCTTCGCGATTGCGAGCTTCAGCCGGACGTCGCCGGGCTGCCCCAGGCGGAGCTCGAGCCCGCGCCCGAGCTCGAGCGCGAACGACCCCTGGCTCTGCACAATCGAGCGGACCCCGCCCGGCAGCCCGGCGCGCTCGGCAACCGCGAGCGCGCGCACCGAGGCGGTCTCGGTGGGCGGGAGCGCCTCGCCGATCGACACCGGGACGTCCTTCTTCACCCAGAGCCGGGGCAGGTGGGACAGCATCGGGTGAGGCAACGCCTTGAGCACCCTCCCGGTCGCGGCGACGAGATACGCGTCGGCGCCCTGGCGCAGCACGAGCACCGGCTGCTCGCGCCGCACCGTGACACGGAGCGTGTTCGGGAAGTTGCGGTCGTACGTGAACTCGAGGACGTCGGGCAGCGCGGAGAGCTTCCCGGCGATCGTGTCGCGGTCGACGAGCAGGAGGCTGCGCCCGAGCTCGCTCTCGAGCGCCGCACGCACGTGGGCGCGTGTCGCCGCGGTTCCGCCGCGAACCTCGAGCGTCTTGACCGCGAACACCGACGTCTCGCGCGCGCCCACGTAGGCGAGCACGCCGAGCACGGCGATCACGAGACCGATCAGGATCGAGCGCCCCGAGGGCAGGATGCGGGCGACCGCGCCGAGTTGCGGACCGGCGGTCAGCGCCGCGGGCTGCGCGGTCGGCCTCTTCGGGGCTGCCACGAAGCGGTGTTCGCCGCGGGCCGGCGCTTCCCTACAGGGCGGGCAGCTCGAGCGGGCCGAGCAGGCGAACCTCGTGCTCGAGCTCGTACCCGAACCGCTCGGCGACCCGCGAGCGGGCCTCCGCCATCACCGCGATGCAGTCCGCGGAGGTCGCACCGCCCGCATTCTCGATGAAGTTCGCGTGCCGCGGCGAGACGAGCGCGCCTCCGATCGTGTGGCCCTTGAGGCCGCACTCCTCGATCATCCGCCCCGCCCCCGGCGACCCCTCCGGGTTCTTGAAGACGCTGCCGAACGTCCGCTTGTTGGTCGGCTGCGTCGCCTTTCGCTGTCCCAGCAGCTCCGCCACCCGTGCCTTCACGACCTCGCTCGACGACGCCTCGAGTCGAAAGCGCACCTCGGCGACGACCTGGCCTGCGCGCAGGCCCGAGTGGCGGTAGGAGAGGTCGAGCTGGTCCACGGGGATTCGCCTCGCGCCATCCGAGTCGACGACGAGCACGTCGACGAGCACATCGCAGAACTCGCGGCCGTAGGCGCCGGCGTTCATGCGGACGCCGCCTCCGACGGTGCCCGGGATCGCGGACGCGAACTCGAAGCCGCCGAGCCCGGCGTCGCGGGCCCGGTGCAGGCACACCGCGTTGGCCGCGCCGCCGCCCGCGACGAGCTCGTCTCCTTCGACGCGCACCGACGCGAGCCCGCCGGCGAGCTTCAA